>JAHDWP010000037.1 GCA_023382715.1 Anaerolineae bacterium | reverse complement strand
CTCAGCGAGATCGGCGTGACGCTGGGCGAATTCGATGAGGTCAACCCGCTGCTGCAAGCGCAGGTGCGCGACGGCATGACTATCACCGTGACGCGCGTCGCACAGCGCCAGGAATGCGAGAACAGCGACATTCCACCGGGCACCGAGCGCCAGCTCACCCAGAGCCTGCCGCCCGGTGAGGAGCGCATCGCCCAGACCGGCGAGAATGGCGTCGTGCAGGTATGCTACCGCGTCACCGAAAAGGACGGCGTGCAGACGAGCCGCGTTGAGGTGAGCCGCATCGTGATCAAAGAGCCGCGCAACGAGATCGTCTACGTGGGCAGCCAGCCACCGGAGACGCTGGTGCCTATTGACGGCGTGATCACGTTCATTTCTGGCGGGCAGGCCTGGATCATCGAGGGCAACACCGCCAATCTCAACCCGCTCACGCAGGGGGGCACCCTCGACGGGCGCGTATTTGACCTGTCAGCGGACGGGCGGCGGCTGCTTTACACACGGCGCACGGCGGACACGACCGACCCCGAATTTGCCAACGAGCTATGGGCCATTCTGGACACGACTGCGCCCTTCCCGCGGGCGGCGCAGCTTGCCCCTTCGGATGTGCGCTATGCCCAGTGGGTATCCGGCGGGCGCGGCGCGGCGTTCAGCTATTCGTCGGCCAGCCCCTCTGCAGAGGGTGCGGGCTGGCGGGCCTATAATGATTTGTTCCTGATGCAGATTGACCCGGCGACCGGCCAGGCGCTGGCCGAAGGGTTCAAGGAGGTCGTGTCGGCCAATGCCCTGGGCATCTACGCCTATTGGGGGCGGCGCTTCGCCTGGTCGCCGGACGGGACGCAGGTCGCCTGGGCGAACGCGGACAGCGTGGGCGTGGTCAACCTCGAAACCGGCGGGTTCGAGACGCTGCTGACCTTCCCCGAATACAGGCCGCTGCTGGAGCGTTTCAGCGGCGCGACGGTGTGGATTCCCACGCTCTCATGGTCGGAAGACGGCTACCTGGTGGCGACGGTGCACGGGCCGCCCTACGCCGACGAAGCGCCCCAGGACAGCATCATCTTTGACGTGGCCGTGATCAACCCGGAGATGGGGCTGGAGATCAACCCCTTCCTGGAGCGGAGCGGTATCTGGGCCAGCCCGACCTATTCGCCGGTGTCACAGGGGGCGGATGGCGCGCCAGAGTATTCCCTGGCCTATTTCAAGGCGCGCGAGCCGCTCAACAGTCCCGGTGCGCAGTACGATCTGGTGGTGGCCGACCGCGATGGGAGCAACGCGCGCGTCCTCTTCCCTGGCAGCGAGCGGCCCGGCCTGCGCCCCGACCCGGAAGATGGCATCGCCTGGAGTCCCTCTGCGCGGCGAATCGCGCTGATTTACCAGGGCAACCTGTGGGTGATTGACGTGAAGACGGGGCAGGCGTACCAGATTACGAGCGACGGGCAGGCGTCGCGCCCGCGCTGGGCCGGGGTGCGATGAGGGCGCGCTGGCTCGTCTTCTGGGCGTGCCTGATCCTGATCGCGGGGAGCGCTGTTGGCGCATGGGCGACGCTGCAGGCGCGCACAGATGACGTGCGCGGCTGGGAGCAGGCGACTGAGACATTCGATCTGCCGTATCGCCTGCCGCTGGCCGGGGTCAACGTCGAGCTGACGCAGTACGCGCCCGATGACCTCGCCCGCGAGCTGGAGCGCATCGCCGCTGCCGGCTTCACCTGGGTGCGCCAGCCGTTCCTGTGGGCGAGCATCGAGCCGGAGCAGGGCGTCTTCGCCTGGGACGCCTACGACGCGCTTGTGCAGGCCGTCGCCGCGCGCGAGGGGCTGACCCTGGTCGCCGTGCTGGACGGCACGCCGCCCTGGGCGCGCCACGAGCTGGCCCCCGATCACCCCTACGCGCCGCCCGCCAGCGTGATCGCCTACGGCGAGTTCGCCGGGGCGGTCGCCGCGCGCTATGCCGGGCAGATCGCCTACTACCAGCTATGGGACGAGCCGAACATCACCACGCATTGGGGCGGGCTGGACCCGCGCCCGGCGCATTACGTCGCCATGCTGCGCGAGGCGTACACGGCGATTCATGCAGCGGACGCGACGGCGAGCGTCATCGCGGCGGCGCTGGCCCCCACGGTGGAGCGGGGGCCGGACAATCTGAGCGATGTCCTCTATTTGCGCGCGATCTACGACCTGGGCGGGCGCGATTACTTCGACGCGGCTGCCGGGAAGCCCTACGGGTTCAGCACCGGGCCGGACGACCGGCGCGTGGGCGAAGGCACGCTCAATTTCTCGCGCCTGATCCTGCTGCGCGAGGAGATGGTGCGCCAGGGCGACGGCGACAAGTCGCTGTGGGGCAGCAACTTTGGCTGGAACGCGCTGCCCGACGACTGGCGCGGCCCGCCGTCCATCTGGGGCAGCGTCAGCGCCGAGGAGCAGGCGCGCTATACGCAGATGGCTTACGAGCGCGCCCGGCGCGAGTGGCCCTGGATCGGCGGGCTGATCCTGCAACACTGGGAGCCGGATGCCCTCGCGGACGACCCGATCCAGGGGTTTGCCGTCGCGCCGCGCATCGCAAAGTGGCTGGCGGGCGGGCTGCGCCTGCGCGACGACGCGCTGGTCCCTGGCCGCTACCCGGCGCAGAACGCGCACGCGGCCTATTCGGCGAACTGGCGCTTCAGCGACCTGGGCGCCGATGCCGAGCTTCCCGCCGGGGCCGATGTCGCTGGAGTGGAGAACCGGATCGCGGTGCAGTTCGAGGGGACGGACTTCGCCATCGCCCTGCGCCGCGATGATTACCTGGCCTACCTGACCGTGGCGGTGGACGGGCACCCGGCCAGCGCCTTGCCGCGCAACCGGCAGGGCGAAGCGTTCATCGTGCTCACCTCGCCGCAACGGACGCCGGAGCTGAGCCTGATCCGCGTGGCGGCGGGGCTGGCCGAGGGGCCGCATTGGGTCGAGATCGCGCACCGGCCCGCCCAGGGCGACGACCGCTGGCCTATTGCCGGGTTCGCGGTGAGCGTCGCGCCGGACACGGCGGCCACGGAGCGGGCGCTGTGGGCGTGCGGGATCGTCGGCGGGCTGGCGCTGCTGGGACTGGCGCTCACTGCGCGGCGCCTGCCCTGGGGACAGCTCGCTGTGCCCGCGCCGCAGACCTTCCGCCGCTTCCTGGAATGGCTGCTGAGCCTGCTCGTCTCGTTTGTGCTGCTGCTGGGCACGCTGGTCACATGGGGCGAGGCGCTGCCGGCGCTGCTGCGCCGCGATCAGCCGGCGCTGGTGGCGACTGTGCTCACGGCAGGGATCGCCGCGCTGTCGCCGCCATTTGTGATCACGCTGGCATCGCTAGCTGTGCTCTTCGTGCTGGTCTATAACCGGCCCCTGCTCGGCCTGCTGCTGATCATCTTCTGGTCGGCGTTCTTTCTCTCCACGCTCGATCTGCTGTTCAGCGCCTTCACGACGGTCGAGGTTTACCTGGCGCTGACCGTCGCGGCGCTGCTGGCGCGGGCGGCGGTGGACTGGGCGCGCCGCCGCCAACAGGGGGAGGCGCTGCGCCTGGCGTGGCGGCCCACGCGGCTGGACTGGCTGGTTCTGGCTTTCGCTGCGCTGGGCGCGGCTTCGCTGAGCTGGGCGGAGTTCCCGGCCTCTGCGCTGCGCCAATGGCGCGTGGTGCTGCTGGAGCCGGCCCTGTTCTACTTCCTGATCCGCTGGCTGCGCCCCGCGCGACGCGACCTGCTGTGGCTGGGCGACGCGCTGCTTTTCACGGGCGGGGCTATCGCTATCGTGGGGCTGTATCTGTACGCGACAGGCGAGTCGGTGGTGGAGGCCGAGGATGGCGCGCGGCGGCTGATCAGCGTCTACGGATCGCCTAACGGCGTGGGCATGTACCTGGGGCGCTGCCTGCCCTTCGCGCTGGCTTACGCCCTGGTCGCGCCGCGCGGCTCGTGGCGCTGGCTCTATGGGACGTTGAGCGGCGCGGTGATGCTGCTGGCGGTGCTGCTCAGCCAGAGCCGGGGCGCGATTCTGCTCGGCCTGCCGGCGGCACTGATCGTCACGCTGGTCTTCTGGCGCGGGCGGCGCGCGCTGGTCCCGCTGGTCGGCGCGGCGCTGGCTGGGCTGATCGCGCTGGTGCCGCTGACGCTGCTGCTGCCGCGCCTGGGCGATCTGCTGGGCAGCACGGCGACTTTCCGGCGGCACCTGTGGTACAGCGCCTGGCAGCTCATTCGCGAGCGGCCGCTGACCGGCGCCGGTCTCGACCAGTTCCTGTACTGGTACCGCAGCCGCTACCTGCTGCCCGAAGCGTGGGAGGAGCCAAACCTGTCCATCCCGCACAACCTGGTGCTCAACCACTGGGTGAGCCTGGGCATCCTCGGCGTGATCCTCATGCTGGCCCTGCAGGTCGCGTACTGGCGGGGACTATGGCGGCTGCGGGGGCAGGTGGCAGGATCGGATGCCGCTGCGTTCATGCTGGTGCTGGGGCTGGCCGGCAGCATGGCCGACTTCCTGGCGCACGGGCTGGTGGACGTGGGCTACTTCGCCATCAACCTGGCGTTTGTGTTCTTTCTATCGCTGGGGCTGCTGCATCGCCTGGAGACTCTGGCCCCTGGCGCTGAGGGGGCGCGGCAGCCTACGACACCGGATAGAGGGGCGTCTGCCTGAGCGCGGCGATGTCGGCGGCCCCGGCAGCGAACATCGCCACGCGGAGCTGCGTGGTGATCTCCCAGATCAGCTTGTTCACCGCTTCCACGGACTGCGCGGCGGCCTTCAGGAACGGCCCGGCCATACCCCCTAGCTCCGCGCCCAGGGCGATGCATTTGGCGATGTCCACGCCGTCGCGCAGGCCGCCGCTGGCGAAAACCGGCAGGTCGGGGGCTGCCTCGCGCACGTAGCGCAGACTGTCCGCCGTCGGGATGCCCCAGTCGGCGAAGGCGCGGGCGACGTTGGCGTGCTGGGCCGTCGGCGCGCGGTGATATTCCACCTCTGACCACGACGTGCCGCCGGAACCGGCCACGTCAATGGCGGCCACGCCCGCGTCGGCTAGCTGGCGGGCTGCCTGCGGCGAGAATCCCCAGCCGACCTCTTTGGCGACGACCGGCACGGTCAATCCCCGGCAGATAGTCTCCACCCGCGCCAGCAGCCCGCTGAAGCGGCTGTCACCTTCCGGCTGGACGGCTTCCTGCAGCGCGTTGAAGTGCAGGATCAGCGCGTCCGCTCCCACCAGGTCTACTGCGCGCTGGCACTGCTCAAGACCGTAGCCATAGTTAAGCTGAACCGCCCCCAGGTTGGCGAAGAGCAGGATGTTCGGCGCCACCCGCCGCACGTCGTAGGTGGGCGCCAGCGCCGGGTCTTCGAGTGCCGCGCGCAGCGACCCCAACCCCAGCGCGATGCCGGCGCTCCGGGCGGCTTCGGCCAGCGCCAGGTTGATCTGGCGGGCGCGCTCGGTGCCGCCGGTCATCGAGGAAATGAGCAGCGGGCTGCTCAGCGACTTGCCGAAGATGTGGGTGCGCGTGTCAACGGCCTCCAGGTCCAGCTCTGGCAGCGCCTGGTGCATGAAGCGCAGCCGCTCCAGCCCGGTCGTCACGCGCGGGAACTGCACGTTCTCGTCGAGATTGATGCGGATATGATCGTCCTTGCGGCGCTCGGTGAGCGAAGGTTGCGTAACTTTGGTCATGAGGTGGTGTTCCTTAGTCTTGTACACAGTCTGGACAGCCGTTGCGGGACCGTGTAGACTCTACGCCTGGGACAGAGTATACCAATGCCCTGTTCGGCGCGGCACACATGGTGTAGAATACGTGCGAGCACTGCTGGGCACCTGGACTTGCCAAGACAAGCCACATATCTAGGAGGCAACAGACATGGCTACGACTCAAGAGCGCGTGACCGATATTATCGTCGAGCTGCTAGGGGCGGATCGCGAGAAGGTCACGCTTGATGCGAGTTTTCGTGAGGACCTGGAGGCCGACTCGCTTGACCTCGTCGAGCTGATCATGGCTTTCGAGGACGAGTTTGGCGGCGAGATTTCCGACGAAGAAGCGCAGAGCATCGCCACCGTCGGCGACGCTGTGAAGTACATCTCCGAGAAGATGGGCGGCTAGCTCTCCGGCTCGCGCATCCAACCAGGCAAGACCCCCCAGGCGATTGACATCTGTCAACCGCCCTTTTTGTTTGCCGGGCCAGGGCGCTCCGCCCAGCGCAGCAGGCTCAGCCCCAGCAGCGCGACCAGGGCGCTGGACGCCGTATAGCCCACTGCTCCCACGCCGACGCTCACCGCGATCTCGAAGTTATCCAGCAGGGTGTGCGCCCGCGCCAGGCCCCACCAGCCCGCGCCTACCCCTAGAGCGAGCAGAGTCGCCACGAGCAGCCCGCGCCAGCGAGGCGCCAGCCCCTGCACCAGGATCGCCGCCAGCACGCTGCCCATGCTGAGCGCGGTGAGGAGCATCATCTGGCGGAAGTTCGGGTCGCTGGCGGCGCTGCCGAAGAACTCGCGCGGGGGCAGGAAACGCAGCGCGATCAGCAGCGCAGCGGCCCGCAGAAGCCAGCGGGCGCGCGCATCGCCAAAGCCGTTGGCCAGCAGCGCCAGCGCCGCGACCAGCGTTAGCTGGGGCGCGCGCAGCAGGAAGCTGGTCAGCAGCGCCGGAGAACTCGCCCGCACCGCCGGGTGCAGGCTCGTCCACTCGGCCAGGTCGAAGGCGTTGAGGGTGAAGGCCGCCGTGCTGTGGGTGTACCAGGGCGCGTAGATGCAGGCCAGCGCCAGCGCCAGCCCGATCACCCCCATCGGCCCGATCCACTTATGTTGCACGACTCCTTGCCTCCCCCGCTGCCCACTCAGCGCCCGTTGTGAATGAGCGCATCGAGTCGCTCGCGGATGGCCGCGTCTTCCTCGCCCTGCTGGGCGAAGAACTCGGCCATGAACTGGCTGCGCCGCTGGCGCAGTGCCAGCGCAGCGACCGCGCGCAGATCGCCCACATCGGCCATATCGCGGCCATCGGCAGCAGCGTGCGCCCGCGCCGCTTCGAACATGGCGTACTCGGCGCGGTGCGAGTCAATGCCGAGCGCCTGCACCAGCGCCAGCCCAACCTCGACCGTCTCAGCGCTCAGCCCGGTCTGCCTGAGCAGCTCGCGCGCCAGCCCGATCTCGTCGCGGGCCTGCGCGGTGACTTCGGCCCACTCCATCAGGAAGCGGCGGCGATTGTCCTGGTAGCGGCGTACCCGCCGGTAAACTTCGTAGCGTTCCGCCTGGTCTGCCAGGCCGTGCACGGGCACGCGCAGCCCAAAGCGATCCATGATCTGCGGGCGCAGCCGGCCTTCTTCCGGGTTCATGGACCCCACCAGCACGAAGCGCGCCCGGTAGGTGCCGACCATCGGCCCGCGCCGGACGGTGTAGCTGCCCTGGGCTGCCGCATCCAGGATGGCATCCACAATCAGATCGTCGAGCAGGTTCACCTCGTCAATATAGAGCAGGTTCTGGTCGGCGCGGGCCAGGATGCCCAGCTCCAGCCGCACGCGACCCTGCTGCACGGCGATGCGCTCGTTGATGCCGCCCACCACGTCTTCCAGCCGCGCGTTGAGCGGCAGCTCCACCAGCTTGACCGCTTCATAGTGGCTGATCGGCTCCCCCGCTGTCAGCTTGCGCTGACAGTCCGGGCAGACATCCGTCGCGCCGTCGCCATGAGCGCCGGGGGGCAGGCATCCTTCAGGGCACAGGCTGACCTCGACATAGGGCAGCAGGTCGGTCAGGCTGCGCACACAGGTCGTCTTGCCGGTGCCGCGCGGCCCGATCAGCAGCACGCCGCCGATGGCCGGGTTGATCACCGCCAGCAGCAGCGCCATGCGCATTTCGTACTGCCCCACGATTGCCAGGAAAGGGAAGGGCAGGTGCTCCGCCAGGCCCAGGTCGGGCGCTGGCTCGCGCAGCACACGGTGTGCGCCCGCCTGATCGAGCAGGTCCAGCAGGCGCGACCGCTGCTCGCCTGCGCTCACTTCGGAAAGGTCGTCGGACATGAGGTTCTCACCCCTTGTTGGGCTGCGAGTCAACCTGCTCGCGCTGGTGCCGCTCTTTGCGCGCGCGCTGGCGTTCTGCCGCCTCCTGGAAGCGAAGCTGTTCCTCCGGCGTCTCGACAGAGAGCCGCGGGACGGGGTGCGGGCGGCCCTGGCGGTCAATGGCGACATACACCAGATAGGCCGTGTTCGTGTGGACACGCGAGCCGGTCAGCGGGTCTTCCGCGACGACCGTCACCCGCACTTCCAGGGAGGTGCGGCCCGTGTAGGTCAGTTCTGCCGTCAGCGTCACCAGGCTGCCGACGTAGATCGGCTCGTCAAAGGTCATGGAGTCAATGGCGACCGTGACCACCGGTGAGCGCGAGTGGCGCATGGCGGCCAGCCCGCCTGCCTCGTCCACCAGCTTCATGATCACGCCGCCGTGCACATTGCCCAGCCGGTTGGCGTGCTCGGGGTTCAGCATCGCGTTGAGCACCACGCGCGACTCGGCAACACCTTTCGCGGGCATTTCGTCGGCCATAGCTACTCCTCAGTCTGATTGGTTACTGGTTATTGGTTGTTGGGGATTGGCTGGAGCGTGTTGGGTGCTCCGTGCGCCCGGCGCAGCGGGGGCAGCGCCCCTGTTGATCATCGGCATTTGGCAACCAATCACCCACCACCCATCAATCCATGTCCGGGCGCAGGTCGGAGATGCGCTTGAAGATGTCCGGCTCCTCGTCGAGCACATCTATCGTGCTGAAGTCCAGCTCAGCCATCATTGGCGGCAGCGGCGCGCGTGGTGGCAGCCGCTCCGGGCGAGGCGGGGCGGCGGGCGGATGAGGGTGAAAAGGCCGGCGGCGCTCGCTGCGTTTACGCAGGATGCGCCCGTCACGACTCAGCCGCCCGATCCATTCGCCATCACGCTTATAGACCTCGCCTGTCTCGACAAAGCCGATGTACTCACCGCGCGTGTTGAAGAGAAAATCGCCGAACTTCGTCGCCTGCCAGTCGCCGTGCGTGTCGAATATGAACGCGGGGCGAATGGGATTGTGCGCTGGAGTGCTCATGCTGACCTCGCCGCTGGGCGCTGCTGTAGGGGCAGGGCTGCAAACCTGCCCGTAGAACGGGTGCATGCAAAACCTGCCAGGTAGGGGCGCTGCTCTGCTGCGCCCTGGTTGACCTCACCCCCGCTCGGCGCTAACGCGCCTCGCCGCCCCCTCTCCATTCGAATGGAGAGGGGGCAAGCCGAGCGCAGCGAGGCTGGGGGTGAGGTCAATGCCCTGCGTCCAGCAAGTCGCTGTCAACCTTTGCACGCACCCCGTAGAACGGCTTCTGCTTTCACAGGATGCGTTCTATTGTACCATCTGCCGGTAGACCGCCAGAAGTTGCGATGCTGCTCGCTCCCAGGTGAAGAACGCCGCCTGGCGCACGCCGCGCGCGACCAGCGTCTCGCGCAGCGCCGAATCGTCCAGCAGGCGGCGCAGCGCCCCCGCCAGCGCTTCCACATCGTAAGGGTCAATGAGCAGGGCTGCGTCCCCGGCCACTTCGGGCAGCGAGGAGATGGTTGAGGTGACGACGGGCGTGGCGCAGGCCATCGCCTCCAGCACGGGCAGCCCGATGCCCTCATACAGCGAGGGGTAGGCCAGGCAGACGGCGTCGGAGTATAGGACAGGCAGGTCTTCATCGCGGGCGAAGCCGGTGAAATGCACGCGCTCGCCCATCCCCAGGTCGCGCACGGTCTGGTAGATCGGCGCGTCCAGCCAGCCGCGCCCCCCGGCGATGACCAGGTGCACATCTGCGTGCTGTGGCCCCAGCGCGGCCAGCGCCTGGACCAGGCGGGCGTAATTCTTGCGCGGCTGCACCGTCCCCACCGAGAAGATGTACGGGTTGGGCGGCAGGCTGTAACGAGCGCGCACCACCTGGCGCGCATGTGCGTCTGTGACGGGCCTGAATTCGGGATTCACGCCGCCGAGCAGCACCGTGATCTTGTCCGGCGGCGTCTTGTACAGCTCAACAAGATCGTCTTTCGTCGCCTGCGAGTCGGCCAGCACGTGCGTCGCCCGGCGCACCGAGCGCGGCACCACCGCGTCCAGGTATGCTTTCAGGACGGGCGTCGTCGTCTCCGGCGCGCGCACGAACGACAGGTCGTGGACGGTGAGCAGGGTCCGCGTGCCCGGCAGGGTGGGCGGCAGCGTGAAGTCGGTGGCGTGAAAGAGCCGCACCCGGCCCGTGAACGCTTCGACGGGCAGCGGGAGCCGCAGGCGGTGCCACAGCCGGGCGAACCACAGGGGTGTGATGCGCGTGGGGCGCCAGGTGAAGTTCGCGCCGGGCGGGGGCGGCAGGGCGCGGCGCTGCGCCCCGGCGACAAAGAGACGATAGGGCGTAGCATCGTCCAGGGCGGCCAGCGCGCGCACCAGCTCGCGCACGTAGCGGCCAATGCCCGCGCCTTGCTCGTGGGCAGCGGTATAGTCAACGCCGATGGCTGTCATCACCGGGCCGGCTGCTCCTCCACTGCGGCGTGCGGCGATCTGCCGACGGGATGCGCTCGCCAGACTGCTCGTCGCCCGGCGTCATTCCACGTCGTTGTACGTCCAGTGGCGATTGGCGAAGAAGTTCCAGACCATGACGATCCAGATGGCGAAGAACTGCGCGATATTCGTGCCAAGCTGCCGCGTTGCCGTCTCTTCCAGCGTCCCGATCAGGCCGAGACCGCCCAGCACATCCACGCCGATTGTGCCGAAGGGGCCGTAGAGCGTGCGCACCCATACCAGCCGGAAGGCCAGCCCCAGGACGCTGACGATGAAGAACTGCACCCACTGTCGCCGGACGGAGCGCGTCCGCGAATCCGGGTACGTCCAGTAGCGATTCCAGATGAAGTTGCTCGACACTGCCGTGACGAAAGCAGTGCCTGTCGCCAGGGCCACTTTCAGCGTCGCGTTCGGCTCAGTCGGGCGCAGGATCGTCGCCTGGAGCAGGTTGAGCATCCCGAAATCAATGATCGCCCCCAGGACTCCTACCGTAGCGAACTTCAGGAAACGCTCGACCTCGCGGGCACGCCCGGCCCCGGCGCGCTGGCTCACGCGCGCGATCACCTGGTTCCACCAGGCGAATCCGCGCGCCAGCCAGTCCCCTCTCTGCTTGGCCATCTCTTCAGTCGTTTCGGTGCTCAGCATAGTCAGGTTCCGTGATGTGATGCACAGAGGCGCTGCTCACCCAGGCCAGCAGCCCCAGCATGACCCCCAGATGGAGAAAGAGATTGTTGACGGTGAGCTTGTCCACCAGGCTGTGGATGGCGAGGTGCGCCCAGGTTCCCAGCAGGCCCAGCGCCAGCCCGCGCAGGAGCGGGTCGCGCTGGCGCAGGCTGCGCCAAGTCCCCCGGACGATCCACGCCCACCCCAGCAGGTAGCCTGTCAGCCCCACCAGCCCGGCCTCAGCCAGGATATTCAGGTAGTCGTTGTGAGCGTGACCGAGCGCGTGCGGCCAGCGCAGCAGGGCGTAGTCCGGATAGGCCACTTCGTAGTTCCCCAGCCCGACTCCTGTCCACAAGTGCTCGCTGGCCATCCCTGCTGCCGCCTGCCAGTGCGCCAGCCGCTCAACGGTGGCGAAGTTGGCATCGCTGAGGGGTGTGTCGCGCACGTCCTGCAAGCCCACAAAATCGCCAGACACGCTGTTGATGCGCGCCTGCACCGCAGCGGGCAGCATCCCCGCCAGCCAGAGTCCCCCTGCCAGGAGCATCCCGACGCCTATCAGGGCGGCTCCCTGCCAGCGGCGGCGTGGCGCAAAGAATACCATTGTGGCAGCGGCCCCGCCAAATCCCAGCCACGCACCGCGTCCCCAGGAAGCGATCAGCCCGGCCAGCAGCAGCCCGGCGCACAGCGCATACAGCGCGGCCAGGAAGGATTCCCGGCGCACCCCCACGCCAGCCCACCAGCGCGGAGCGCACCGGCGCGCGCTCCGCCAGGCGCGCCCGGCGTGACCCCAGGCCAGGCCCAGCGTCAGCGGCAGGGCCAGCCCCATGAACGCGCTGAAGGGATTGGGCTGGCCAAAGGTGCCGAAAGCCCGGAAATGGCGGAAGTTGTCAATCCATAAGTGGGCCGCGCCCGACCCGCCAGAATACTGGTACAGTCCGATGATGGCCTGCAGCGCTGCCGACCACACGACACCAAAGGCGATCCAGGCCCAGCGGCCCGCCTGGCCATAGTCCCGCACGATCAGCACAAGCGCGGCCATCTCCACCCACTTGGCCCACTCCGCCAGCCACGCGCCCGCCGATTTCGCCGCCCACAGGGACGGGGCAAACCCGGCCAGGATCACCCCCAGGGCCAGCAGCACCCACGAGCGCGGCAGCGGAAGATGTCGCCGCGCCGTCACGCGCCAGATGCCCCAGACGAAGACCACCAGGGCAAACGCGATCTGTCCCACGTCGAGCGGGAGCGGCAGGGGGGATTCGGTGGCGATCAGCGTTTTGAGCGGCGCGATGGCCAGCATCAGGATGACGCTCAGCGATGGCTCGACCAGCAGCGCCGCGCCGCCGATCAGCGCGCCAAGCAGGGCGCAGGCCAGCGGCAGCGGAAGCTGCGCCGCCAGCGCGCCCGTGACGATGGCTGCACCAACCCACAGGGTCGCCTTCTGCCCGGAGAACAGCCAGCGACCGGCAGACCAGCTCGCCGCGCTCATACCCGTTCCCGAAAGTACTCAATCGTCTGGCGCAGGCCATCGTCCAGGCCCACGCGCGGCTCCCAGCCGAGCACCGCCCGCGCCCGCGCGATGTCCGGCTGGCGTGTCTGCGGGTCGCCCTTGATGCGCTGGTCGGGCCGGACGATGATCCCGGCGGGATTGCCCGTCATCTCGTTGACCAGGTCGGCAAGCTGGCGGATGGTCATCTCGCTGGGATTGCCGATGTTCACCGGCTCGTTGAAGTCGGCGAGCAGCAGCCGGTAGATCCCCTCGATCAGGTCGGAGACGTAGCAGAAGCTGCGCGTCTGCGAGCCATCCCCGTAGATGGTCAGCGGCTCACCGCGCAGCGCCTGCCCGACGAAGTTGGGCACGACGCGCCCATCATCCAGGCGCATACGCGGGCCATAGGTGTTGAAAATGCGCGCGATGCGTGTATCTACGCGATGGGCGCGGCAATAGGCCATCGTCAGGGCTTCGGCGAAGCGCTTGGCCTCGTCGTAGACGCCGCGCGGCCCGATGGTGTCCACATTGCCCACATAACTTTCGGTCTGGGGGTGCACCAGCGGATCGCCATAGACTTCGGAGGTCGAGGCCAGCAGGAAGCGCGCCTTTTTGTCCTTGGCCACGCCGAGCGCGTTGTGCGTGCCCAGCGCCCCCACTTTGAGCGTCTGGATCGGGTACATCAGGTAGTCAATGGGGCTGGCGGGCGAGGCGAAATGCAGCACGGCATCGAGCGGGCCGGGCAGGTAGATGTAGTTGGTCACGTCGTGCTTGATGAACGAGAAATGTTCGTTTCCGGCCAGGTGAGCGATGTTGTCAGTGGAGCCGGTCAGCAGATTGTCCATGCCGATCACCTGGTGCCCTTCGGCCAGGAAGCGATCGCACAGGTGAGACCCCAGGAACCCGGCAGCGCCGGTGATCAGGATGCGCATCCTCTTTTGGTGCCCCTCTGCTCATGATGCCATAAGATAAGCGGGCGGAGTGTACCACAAAGCGCTGGCAAGCCAAGCGTCCAGCAGGACGCGGGTACGTGCAAGACCTGCCAGGCAGGAGCGCTGCTCCCTTGCGCCCTGGTTTACCTCACCCCTGCTCGACGTTAGCGCGTCTCACTGCCCCCTCTCCACACGCGGAGAGGGGGCAAACCGAGCGTAGCGAGGCTAGGGGGGAGGTCAATGCTCTGCGCCTGGCGAGTTGCTGTCAACCCTGGCATGCACCCGAAATGCAGCGAGCGGTACCCGGCACGCAGAGCAGCCCCCTGCCGCTCCTGCGTAAGTATACCCCTGGCGGGTGAACAAGGCAGTGTGCCGCCAGCGGTCTGCGGCGAAGGCTTGCCGGGCGCGACGTGTAGGCGGCAGAGGGTCACTGGACGACGCCGAGCAACGCGCCGGCCTCGCGCAGGAAGTCGCCCGCGCTGCGCACGGATAGCAGGCCTTCGCTGATCACGCTGGCGGGCGGGATCGGGCGCGTCGTCGCGCATTCCGCCTGCCATAACTGGCGGTTGCGGGTGAGATCAATGGCGGCGCGGCGCAGCAAGGCGGCGAGGTTCGCGTAGTCATCCTGGCCCTGATGGCTGATGCCTGCCGGATCGGGCACGAAGGGCATTTCCCCGCAGCGCACCTGCTCGCCCCTGGCCAGCCCTTCCCAGATGCGCGTCAAAGAGGCGTGCGCATCGGACAGCGCCTCGTAGCTTCGCTGAAGACCGATCAGGACGGGCGACAGCGTGGCAAAGGGCGCTGTGTAGGGGGGCGTCTCTGTTTCCTGGGGCGCGATCTCAGGCCGGGGGGCGGGCGCAGCAGCGTCCCCGCCGCAGGCGGCGCAGGTGAGGGCCAGCGCGCAGCCGAACAGCCACAGGCCCAGGCGTGAGAGCTTCATCGGCGGCTCCTAGATGAACTCGCAGAAGACATGGTTGCCCAGCAGACGCCCCCGCTTCGTCAGCCGGACTGCACCAGTGGCGCTGCGCTCGATCAGATCGTGCGCCAGCAGGCGGTCGAGCGCCGCTCCGTAAACGTCCCACAGCTCCCGGCCAAAGCGAGCGCGAAAGGTCGCCTGGTCTACGCCTTCTGCCGTCAGGCGCAGCCCCAGGATCATCGTGTCGGCCATCTCTTCGGCGGCATCCACGACGGCTGTCGCTGCTGCTGCCGCCGACAGCGGGAAAGAGGGCGTCTCCGCCGGGGCGCTCAGGCGCGCGATGTAGGCGTCCGGGCTGGCGATATTCTCGTAGCGCACGCGGGCGGCGCAGCCGTGCGCCCCCGCGCCAAAACCCAGATATGGCTCGTTACGCCAGATGTGCAGATTGTGCTGGCAGGCGTGCCCCGGCGCGGCCCAGTTGCTGATCTCGTACTGCGCCAGCCCGGCGTGGGGCAGGCGATCCGCAGCCCACTCGATCATATCCGCTGCCAGGTCAGGATCGGGCGCCGCCAGGCGCCCGCTGAGCAGACGAGCGTGCAGCGGCGTGCCTTCCTCGATGCTCAGGCTGTAGAGCGACAGGTGATCCGGCTCCAGGCTCAGGGCTGCTTCCAGGCTGTGCTGCCACTGGCTCATACTCTGGCCGGGGATGCCATAGATCAAATCCAGGTTGATGCTGGAGAAGCCCGCTTCTCGGGCCAGACGCACGGTGTTCTGCACAGCGGCGAAATTGTGACGCCGGGCGAACAGGCGCAGCTCGTCGGCGTGGGCAGACTGCATGCCGACGCTCAGCCGGTTGACGCCCGCCTGGCGCAGCGCGCGGAAGGTTTCGCCGTCCGCGTCGCCGGGATTCGTCTCCAGCGAAATCTCCGCTGACAGGTCGAGGGCGAAAAACCTGGCGCAGGCCTGGATGATCTGCCGGACGGAGT
Organism: Anaerolineae bacterium; assembly: GCA_023382715.1. Classification (GTDB taxonomy): domain Bacteria; phylum Chloroflexota; class Anaerolineae; order Aggregatilineales; family Aggregatilineaceae; genus UBA2029. The sequence continues at coordinate 16,026 of JAHDWP010000037.1, read as the reverse complement.
CTGCCGGAAGCTGGCTCGGTGTTCCGCCGCCGAAGTAGAGGGTGCTGGCGGGCGGGTGCCCACCCGCGCTGCCCACCGCGCGAATCTCGCTCAGCAGGGCGCTCACGTAGGGCGGGATGCGGCTGGCCATGCCTGCGTAGGTGTTGAAGGCGCAATAGGTGCAGCGCGTCTGGCAGAAGGGGATGTGCGCGTAGAGGGCCAGCGGCGCAGGGTGCGCGGTTGGCGGGGTGGCGATCACGGGGGCGGGTGCAGAATTGAGGGGCATCAGGTCCAGGTTTACGGCGATTGCGGTAACTTTAGGGCCTCACTATAATAACGCAAACGAAGCTGCAATCCATCAGCCATGATGGTCGCAACTCATTTCCGCTTGGGGCAGGGTGGATGGTTGACACACGGAAAATATCGGCGAATCTGCCAGAACAACCTCAAGGGGAAGGCACCCTGCAACCCGGCTCGGTCTTGCAGGGACGCTACCGCATCACGGGGGTGATCGGCGTCGGCGGGATGGGGTCGGTCTACCAGGCGCGCGATCTGCGCTTTCCCAATGTGACGCGCTATGTCGCCGTCAAGGAGATGCTCAATCTCTCCACTGATCCCAACATGCGCGAGATGACGCTCAGGACGTTCGAGCGCGAAAGCGACATGCTGGCCTCGCTCAGCCATCCGGCGGTCCCCAAGATTTACGAGTACTTCCCCAGCAAGACGCGCGCCTACCTGGTGATGGAATACATCAACGGGCGCGACGTGGAGATGATCCTCAATTCGATGACCGACTTCCTGCCCGTTGAGACGGTATTTCGCTGGGCGCTGGATGTATGTGATGTGCTGGGCTATCTGCATATGCAGGAGCCGGAGCCGATCATCTTCCGCGATGTGAAGCCGTCCAACATCATGGTTGATCAGCATGGGCAGATTCGCCTGGTGGACTTCGGCATCGCCAAGATCTTCCAGGAAGGGCAGAAGGGGACGATGATCGGCACCGAGGGCTATTCGGCCCCGGAGCAGTATCGCGGCGAGGCCAGCCCGGCCAGCGATGTGTACGGCATCGGCGCGACGATCCACCACCTGCTGACGCGCCGCGACCCGCGCCTTGAGCCGCCGTTCACCTTTCACGAGCGCCCCATCCGCGACGTGAATCCCGCTGTGCAGCCGGAATTTGAAGCGATCATCATCAAGGCGCTGGAGTTCAAGCCGGCGGATCGCTTCCCCAACGCTGCCGCCATGAAGGACGCGCTGGAACAGCTTGACCGGCCCGCGTCACCCGCCATCCACGTGGTTGTGCCCGATGTGGCTGATGAAGAGGGTGAAGACTGGTCCGGCGGGGGCGTCAAGCCGCTGTGGGTCTTTGAGTGCGAGGACGAAGTGCGCTCGTCGCCAGCCGTGCATCGCGGAGTGCTCTATGTGGGCGCTCACGATAACAACCTGTACGCTCTCAACACTAACGACGGCTCTTTCCGCTGGAAATACCCATCAGAGCAGCGTGTTGTCTCCACGCCCGCCATATCCGACGCCGATAACCTGGTGTTCTTCGGCTCGGTGGACAACCTGCTCTACGCAGTGGATGCGCGCATCGGCCAGTTGCAATGGTCGGTGCGCACCCAGGGGCCGGTCCTATCTTCGCCGAGCATCGCGCACGGGCACGTGTTCTTTGGCAGCGACGATGGACATCTGTACGCGGTTCGCCTGGCTACCGGGCGCGTCCAGTGGAAGTTCGCTGCTGGGGGCGCTATACGCTCGCGCCCGCTGGTGACGGGCGAGAAGATCGTCGTCGGGCTGGAATCGAGCGAGGTGGTGAGCACGGACCTGTCAGGGCGTATGCTCTGGCGCTTCCGCACCAAACGCGCCGTGCCTTCGTCGCCGTTGGAGCACGAGGGACTGGTCTTCTTCGGCTCGATGGACTGGCAGGTCTATGCGCTCGATCTGGAGCATGGATGGAAGGTGTGGGAGTTCCGCACGGGCAGGCCAGTCATCTCCTCGCCCGCCTTTGGCGACGGCAAGATCTATGTTGGGTCGGTGGATGGCTCGCTGTACGCCATCGAAGCGGCGAGCGGCAAGGAGCGCTGGCGCTTCGAGACCCAGGGGCAGATCACCTCGTCGCCCGCTTATGCGGACGGCGCAGTGTATTTTGGCGGCGTGGATGGCAACGTGTACAGCGTTGAGGCCAAGAGCGGCCACTTACGCTGGAGTTTCAAGACTGACGGGCCGATCCCCGGATCGCCGGTTATCTACGACGGTGTGGTGTACATTGGCTCGATGGATCATAAGGTCTACGCGCTGAAGGCATGAGGTGCCGGAGATAAACTATGGATTTGCTGCGGCGTATTTTCGGTATTGCGGCGCGCACAGATGCGCCCGCGGGTGATGAGGTGGTCATCACACAGGGTGACGACGTCGCAGTGAGCGCGCCGCCTGAGCCAGTTGTCGAACGCCCTTCGTCTCCGCCGTCCGCCAGTCGCCCTGCCGCGCTGTCCGTTGCGGACGAGGGAGACGCCACCGAAATCGGCCAGGGCGACGGGGGTATTGTGGCGACGCGCCCGCTGCCACCCCTGGAGACGGTCATCCCTCAGCCCGGTCAGCGCATTCGCTTCGGGCAGCTCAGCGATCCCGGCATGGTGCGCAGCAACAACCAGGACGCCGTATTCAGCCTGTTGCTATCGGGCGCGAGCACCGACGATCTGCCCGATGTGGGGGTATTCATGGTCGCCGATGGCATGGGCGGCCACCAGGAAGGCGAGCGGGCGTCGGCCATCACGACGCGGATGGTAGCGCGTTACGTGCTGCGCGAGGTGGTGCTGGCGCTGCTGGAGCAGCGATTGAACGACCCGGATCGCGCTTCCATCGCCGAGGTGCTGCGCGCGGCGGTGCACGCCGCCAATGATTCGGTCAATAAGCAGATTCCTGAAGGCGGGACGACGGCTACTGTCACGGTCATTCTGGGCGATCTGGCCCACATTGCCCATGTGGGCGACAGCCGCGCCTACCTGCTCAGCGAGGGGTCGCTGGAGCAGATCACGCGCGATCATTCGCTCGTGCAGCGGCTGATTGAGCTGGATCAACTGACGCCCGAAGAAGCTGCGGAACACCCGCAGCGCAATGTGCTCTACCGGGCCATTGGGCAGAGCGAGACGCTCGATGTGGACGCCATCACGCGCCGGCTTCCCCCAGGTTCGCATCTCCTGCTGTGCAGTGATGGGCTGTGGAATATGGTTGCCGAAGAGACAATTGCTGAAGTGATTGAGAGATACAGCGATCCCCAGCGCGCCTGCGCCGAGCTGGTGGAGCTTGCCAACAATCGAGGCGGCCCAGATAACATCAGTGCGATTCTGGTGCAGATGCCCGGTTAGCGACCGGAAGCGAGAGCATGAGCCGTGAATGACGCATCGCGCAATCTCTACGCGATCTTAGGGGTTGCCCCCGAAGCGACCGCTGATGACATCCGCGAAGCCTACCGGGTGATGGCGCGCCGGTTTCACCCGGACGCCAACCGCAATTCAGGTGCGGAGGTTCAGTTCCGAGACATCGCCACCGCCTACAGCGTCCTGAGCGATCCTGGCGAGCGCCTGCGCTATGACGATGCGCGCCGCCATTTCTCTGACGAGCCAGCCTATTTCTCTCTGCGCGCCATCCCCAGCAAACGGGTGCTGGGCACGCTGGTCGAGCCGCAGGTGCTCTACCTGCTGCTCGATATTGTGCCGACGCAACGCGCGGTCGCCAACCGGCGCAGCACCGCGCCCATGAATCTGACCCTGGTGCTGGACCGCAGCACGTCCATGCGCGGCGCACGGCTGGACAAAGTGAAGGTGGCGGCGCACCACATCATTGACCAGCTTTCGCCCCAGGATGTCCTGGCGGTGGTCAGTTTCAGCGACCGCGCCGACGTGCTGATTCCGGCGACCGCCGTGACGGACAAGACATCGCTGCGCTCGACCGTGAGCGTCATGCGCGCCGAGGGGGGGACGGAAATCTATCGCGGCCTGGCGGCAGGCGTGGCCGAGTGTCGCAAATATCTCGCGCCGCGCATGGTGAATCACGTCATCCTGCTGACGGATGGGCGCACGTTTGGCGATGAGGAGCGCTGTCTGGCGGTAGCCCGCCAGGCAGCCGAAGATGGCATCGGCATCAGCGCGATGGGCATCGGAGAGGAGTGGAACGACGAGTTCCTCGACGCGCTAGCGACGACCACGGGCGGCTCCTCAGCCTACATCAACACGCCCCGGGCGGTGCTCCAATTCCTGGACGATCGCGTGCGCAGCCTGGGGGACGCTTTTGCCGAGCGGCTGCAACTGGCGGTTGCGCCCGACGCCGACGTGGTGTTGGAGTCTGTTTTCCGGCTGAACCCACACCCTCAACCGCTGGAGGCCGAGCAGCAGCCAATTCCGCTCGGCACGCTGGAGAAGAATCGCCCGATCCGCGTGCTCATCCAGCTCCAGATGCCGCCCAGCAGCAAGGCGGGGTTCCGGTCGGTGGTCCGGCTGGATGCGACCGGGGATGTGCTGGTCGCCGAACGGCATCAGTACAAGGTCATCAGCGACATCGCGATTGAGCTGGCGCATGAGCCAAGCCCAGAGCAGCCGCCAACGGCGATTCTCGATGCTCTGGGCAAGCTCACTCTGTATCGTATTCAGCAGAAGGCAGAGCGGGCGCTCACGCAGGGGCTGCCGCTGGAGGCGGCGCGCCAGTTGGAGAACCTGGCGACTCGCCTGTTTGCTGCCGGCCAGGATGAGCTGGCGCACAAGGCGATCCACGAAGCGCGCCGGGTGTCGCGCACGCAGGCGTTCTCTCAAGAGGGCCGTAAGTCGCTTAAATTCCATACGCGCCAGCTTCTCGCATTGCCAGCGCCAGGAAATGATACGCCATGAAAAGATGCCCGTACTGCGGTGTTGAGAACCGCGAAGGTGTTTTGTTTTGCGAAGAATGCGGCCAGCCTTTTGTCGGACAGGCAGAGTCACCGGATACCTCGCAGCTAGACCCAGGGAATCATGAGGCGTTCAAGGGACACATGTCCTGGGGAACCGCGCGGTTCGGCGAAGATGCCTCTGTGCTGATCCGGATTCGGGATGTGGCGGAGCCGCTGGTCTTCGCGCCGGGCGAAGAGACTGTCATAGGGCGGCGCGATCTCAGCGGGCTGGAGCCGCCCGACATTGACTTCGCTCCCTACGATGCGGCAGAATTGGGAGTGTCGCGTCGCCATGGGGTGATCCGGCGCGGAGAGGACACGCTGACCCTGGTTGACCAGGACAGTACGAATGGCACGTTCCTCAATGGGCAGCGGCTGATTCCGCACCAGCCGCGCGTGCTGCGCGATGGCGACGAAGTGCGCATGGGGCGACTGGTCTTCAATATCTTCTTCCGCTGAGCGGGCGTGGGGGTTTCACAAGAGAGGCATGGCTTATGCACACCCTGCTGATCCATATCACCAACGAAGAGCCGATCCTGGCAGAGGTCGAGGCGCTGCCCGCGCCGACGGACCAGGCGATTGTCTGCCTGCATCCGCGCCGGCGCGACGGGCGCGAGGTACACTATGTGCTGCCCGAAGTACAGACGATCATCCTGCCCTGGCATCGCATCAGCTTCGTTGAAGTGATGCCCAGCGGCCAGGAAGAAGAGATCATCAGTCCGTTCGCGATCTGATCAGTGGAGAGTCCGGGGATGTCCAGCAAGCTGCCGCGCGCGATCCCGCGCGATGCCAAACGAATCCTGGTGGTGGACGATGAGCCGCGCATGATCGGCTTCATCCGCATGAACCTCGAGCTGGAAGGCTACCAGGTGTTAGAGGCGCACACGGGCATTCGAGCGCTAGAAATGATCCGCACGCAACTGCCAGATCTGGTGCTGCTCGATGTGATGATGCCCACGCTGGATGGCTTTGAGACGCTGCGGATGCTGCGCGAGTTCTCCAGCATTCCGGTGATCATGCTCACGGCGAAGGGCGAAGAGGACGACAAAGTGTACGGGCTGGAGCTTGGCGCTGACGACTACGTGACCAAGCCGTTTGGCTCGCGCGAGCTATCCAGCCGTGTGCGCGCCGTGCTGCGCCGCGCCGAGACGCCGAGCACGACGCCCGATCAGGCCATTCTCAAGATTGACGATCGTCTGAGCGTGGACTTCAACCGGCGCGAGGTCATCGTCAACGGCGAGCATATCAAGCTGCGCCCGACCGAGTACCAATTGCTGTACCACCTGATCGAGAACGCCGGCTGGACGGTGCCGCACGAGCAACTGCTCGCCAAAGTGTGGGGCTACGCCTATCGCGACGAGACGCACTACGTCCGCCTCTATGTCAATTATCTGCGCGAGAAGATCGAGGAAGACCCCTCCAACCCCAAATACATCCTGACCGAGCGCGGCGTCGGCTACCGTTTCGCGGACTTCAGGCGCGGCCACGAATAGCCGCTGCCTGGAAATCCTGTCTGCGCCATTCCCATACAGAGGCATGGCGCAGAGCCACATACGCCGCTATATCTGCGGTGCTCAGGGCTGTTGGCCCGGCTCATGGGGGGGCTGCGCGTCCAGAACGTCCAGCGCGATTCTGGCGGATTTCTGCTGTGGCGCAGTCCAGCCATCCTCAGTGGTCATGCGCATCAGGTGCTCGTGGACAGCCCGCCGCTCGTGATGAGAGAGCGCCGCCCAGGCCGCGCGAATCAGCTCGGCGCGCTGGCTGAGCAGGCCACTCCAGAGAGATTCCAGATCATCCATACGTGTCCCCTCCGGTGACGATGTCTTCAGGCCCCCATCCCGCACATTGCGCTCACTCGCCGGGCGCGCTGGGCTGCGCCGCGTAAGCGATGGCCGCGCGCACGAATTCGCGGAAAAGAGGGTGCGGGTTGTTGGGCCGGCTCTGAAACTCCGGGTGAAACTGGCTGCCGACCATGAAAGGGTGGTCGCCGAGTTCTACGATCTCGACCAAGCGCCCATCGGGACTCAGGCCGCTGAGCAACGCGCCGTGCGCGGTGAACTGCTCGCGGTAGCGGTTATTGAACTCGAAGCGATGGCGGTGCCGTTCCTGGATGACGTCGGCCTGGTAAGCGCTGGCTGCTTTGGAGCCAGGAGCCAGTGCGCAGGGATAGGCTCCCAGGCGCATCGTCCCGCCCAGGTTGGTGACATCGTGCTGGTCGGGCATCAGGTCAATGACCGGGTGGGCACACGCTTTATCGTACTCGGTGCTGTTGGCGTCTTCCAGGCCGAGCACATTGCGCGCGAATTCGATGCACATCACCTGCATTCCCAGGCAGAGGCCCAGGTACGGGATACGGTTCGTGCGGGCGAAATGAGCGGCCAGCACCTTGCCCTCGACGCCCCGGTAGCCGAAACCTCCGGGGACGATGATGCCGCTCACCCCTGCCAGCAAGTCCCAGTGCTTGTTCTTCTCCAGATCGCCTGAAGGCACCCACACGATCTCGATTTTGCGATCCTGGGCGACGGCGGCGTGCAGCAGGGCCTCTTTGACGCTCATATAGGCATCGTGCAGCTCGACGTATTTGCCGACGATGGCGATGCGCAGCGATTTGTTGACCTGGCGCATGCGCGCCACCATGTGCCGCCAGGCGTCCAGGTCGGGGGGCGAGGCGGGCAGGTGCAGGTACTCGGCGATGTAATCGCCCAGGCCGGCGTCTTCGAGCACCAGCGGCACGTCGTAGATGTTGTCGGTGGTCTCCAAGGCGATGACGGCGCGCTTCTCGACATCGCAGAAGAGGGCAATCTTGCCGACCAGGTCCTGGCTGACGGGATGATCCGTGCGGGCGATGATCACTTGTGGCTGAATGCCGATGCTGCGCAGCTCGCGCACGCTGTGCTGGGTGGGCTTGGTCTTCAGCTCGCCGGTGGCGCCAATGTGGGGCAGGAAAGTGACATGGACGTACAGCGTATTCTCGCGCCCTACGTCGGCCCGCAACTGGCGGAGCGCTTCGAGGAAGGGCTGACCCTCGATGTCGCCGACGGTGCCGCCGACCTCGACGATCACCACGTCGGGGCTGCTCTCCTGGCCGACCAGGGCGATGCGCCGCTTGATCTCGTTGGTGATGTGCGGGATGACCTGGATGGTGCCGCCGAGGAAATCGCCGCGCCGCTCTCTGCCGATGACTTCGGCGTAAATCTGGCCGGCGGTCACATTGCAGGTGCGATCCAGGGCTTCGTCGGTGAAGCGCTCGTAGTGTCCCAGGTCGAGATCGGTCTCAGCACCATCTACTGTGACGAAGACCTCGCCGTGCTGGTAGGGACTCATCGTGCCGGGGTCTACGTTCAGGTACGGATCGAGCTTCTGGATGGCCACCTTCAGCCCGCGCGCCTTGAGAAGGCGGCCAATAGCCGCCGCCGTGACTCCCTTGCCCACCGAACTCACCACGCCGCCCGTGCAGAAGATGTACTTAGGCATATACAATTGCGCTCCTTTGGGGGCCGCTCAAAAGAGTGGCGGGGAGCCTGCGGCGCTGCCAGCCTGCTCCCCGCTCTCGCTACGTTGACAACTCGGTGAAAGGCGCGACGACGAGCCGCCGCTCACACCAGTTTCGCCAGGTCATTGGCCGCCCGCTTCATGTCCAGAAACACCAGGCCCAGTTTGGCGCTGTCGCGGACGAGCGCCGTCAGGACGGCCTCTTCGCCGATAGCCATCAGGATGACGTAGCCGCTGTTCCCGCGCACGTAAACCTGGTCGAGCGTGCCCCGCCCCAGCTCGCCGGCAATGCGCTCGCCGAGCGAGAGCATCGCCGCCGACATGGCCGACACGCGATCTTCCTCGGCGTCGGAGGGCAGGGCCGAGGCCATGATCAACCCGTCCACGCTGACGATGGCCGATGCTTCGATGTCGGTGGTGGCGGTCTGAAGCTCGCGCAAGCGATCTACCATAAGCTCGGTTCGCGAACGGGCCATGAGAGTGCTCCTTTCGGGTCGTGCGGCGCACCAGGGACGTGGCCTGCGCTCTGGCGCGGCTCTCACCCCACGCCACCATTCTACTGTGCTGTGCGCTGCTTGCCAAAGGTGAATGCCGAACCGGGCTGAAAGACTCCGGCGGCGCTCATTCGCAGTTTGTGGTACAACACGTGGGGCCGGTCGGCGCCGCTGTGAGAGGAGGAAGAGCGCGTGAGCATCGAGATCGCCGTTCCAGGGTGGAGAAATCTGCGCCTCGAAAATGTGCTGTTCGATCTGAACGGCACGCTGGCCTGCGACGGGCGGATCGCCGCCCCCACCCGCGAGCGGCTGGCTTCTCTGGCGAAGCACGCGACGATCTACATCATGTCCGCCGACACGCATGGCACGCTGGAGCGCGAGACCGCTGGATTGCCGGTGCGCGTTCGCCGGACCGAACCGGGGCCGGGCGCAGCGCAGAAGCTGGCTCTGCTGCGCGAGCTGGGCGTGCAGAACACGGTCGCCGTCGGCAACGGGCACAACGACGTCGAGATGCTGCGCGCGGCGGCGCTGGCGCTGGCCATCCTCGGCCCGGAAGGGGCGGCGATGCAGGCGCTGCTGGTGGCCGACGCAGTCTTCGCCACGATTGACGACGCCCTGGACAGCCTGCTCTACCCGCGCCGGCTCGTGGCGACGCTGCGCGGGTGAAGAGGAGGCGGGTGCGAATTGCGGATTGCGGATTTGGCGCAGCATGGCGGCGGGTGCCGGGAAGGGCGGCCCCTGGTTGCGCGCAGCCCCGAATGGGTTAGGATCAGGCTGGCTGCCCGATAAAGTGGCGGCGCGGTGCGCAGAGTGACTCGATCAGCGAGGCGCTGATGGTTCCCCGAATTGTAGTAGTTGGTGCGACCCCTGATATGGCGCGGATCATTCGCGGGGTGATGGCTCTGCTCAGCCGCCCGTATACCCTGGTGGAGGCGCCGACGGCGGAAGCGGCCCTTGAAGAAGCGGCACGCGCGCGCGTAGACCTGCTGCTGGCGGCGTACCGCACGCCGGGCAGCATGGACGGCGTTGAGCTGGCGCGGCGCATCGGTCAGCAGACCCCGACTCTCCCGGTCATCGTCCTGGCGGACGCAGGAGACCCCATCCCACCGCCCGAAGACCTGGCAACGGCGACGTGCCAGTTCTTCATACGCCCGGTCGCCGAGTCGTTTCTGCGCAGTCTGCGTGCGGCCCTGGATGGGCAGCGCGTTGCTGCCGCCGAAGGCTCTTCCCCGATCTCTGACGGCGTCTTCGATCCGGTTCCGCTGCTGGATGCCGGGCCAGTGCGCGACCTCGTGCGGGGGCTGGCGCGCGACGTGGGGGCGCTGAGCGCGCTCCTCGCCGACCGGACGGGGCGCATCGTGGTGGATGTGGGGGCGGCGGGCGCGCTGGATCGCGAGAGGCTGCTGGCGCTGGTGGGGCAGGGGCTGGCCCGCGCGGGAGGCGTGGGGCCGTTGATCGGGGGCAACGCCTGGGCCATGCACTATTACGACGGCGAGCGTTTCGATGTCTTTGGGCTGGCGCTCGGCGTTCATTACTCGCTGTTGCTGGTCTTCGAAGGCGCGAATCGCGGCGCTTTCGGCCCGGTGATGATGTACGGGCGGCGCGTGGCCGACCAGATCATCCAGATGCTAGGCGCGGCTGCGTACCAGGCGAGTTCGGGGCAGGCGCCCCCGGCGAGCGAGCCAGAATCGGCGGCGGGCCGGACCGTACCCGCCCCCGCCCCTGCGGCGCACATCGTCCCCCCTGTGCCGGAGGTGGAGGACGGGCGTCGCGCCAACGCTGACGTGGAGGCTCCGAAAGAACTGGGGGCAGAGACGGACGATCTGGACTTAGATGCCCTGTTCGCGCAGATGGTGGACGAAAGCCTGGCGGCGAGCGCCTTCGACCCCGACGATCTGGGACATCTGGCCGCCTCGCTCGGATCGGACGATCCGAATCAGGTGGGCTACAGCGACGCGCTTGACATGGGCATCCTGGACGACTGACCTTGCCCGATGCCTGCCTGGGTTTGCGCCCATCGCCAGGGCCGGCCTTTACGCTGCGGGTTCCTCTGGTACAATGGCGTGACAGGAGCGCAGCAGGGAGGGCGAGCGCCGTGCAGGACCGTAAAGGAAACACTCGGACTATGAATCCCTCACCCCAAGCGTTGGACGCTCTTTGTGTGCTTGCAGGCTCGCGCTCAGGCGGGCCTGGCGAGATCCGGCAAAGGGAGACAACCTCTCGGCAGCCGCCAAAACCCTGCGCGTTCTGGGTAGTCTGATCAGCAAACGTATCCAGGTAGCCCTATGTTTCGACAGCAAACCTTCGCGCCGTCTTATCCCGCCGGCCTGTGGAAGACGCCCGCAGCGCTTGTGGTCGGGTTGGTGCTGCTTGTGGTGTTCGCGATAGCCATCCGCGCGCCGTTCTTCGACGTGCCGATGATCTCAGACGAAGGGGGCTATGCGTATGTGGCCCATTTCTGGACGAGCGAATACCAGCTCTATCGCGACATTCCCTTCGACCGGCCCCAGGGGATCTTCTTCGTCTACGAGCTGATCTTCTGGCTGGCTGGCTCGGATGTGGAGTCGCTGCGCATGGCGGCAGCCGTGTATAACGCGGGCACGGCGCTGGTGCTGCTGCTGCTCGTGCGGCAGGTTTTCGATGCGGCCACGGCCTGGACGAGCGCGCTGCTCTTTGCGGTGATCAGCGTCAGCCCCAGCATTGAGGGTTTCACAGCCAATGCAGAGCTGTTCGCCAGCCTGCCCCTGACGGCTGCCGCGCTGATGACTTGGCGCAGACAGTGGGCCTGGGCCGGCCTGCTCTCTGGGGTGGCTTTCCTGATCAAGCCCATTGGCTTGTCCGGGGTGATCTTCGCGGTGGGGTGGGCCCTGGTGGTGCGCGCATCGTGGCGCAGCGTCCTACGGGCGGTGTTGGGCTTCTCGCTGGGGCCGCTGTTCATGCTGGTGCATGGGTATCTGATCGGCTGGCATTACTTCTGGCACGCGGTGGTCGAGCGCAAGCTGGTCACCGACACGGTGGTCTCGCGCGATCTCGTGGGGCAGGTGGCGCAACTGGCCGGGTCGCTGGCCAATACGTCGCCAGCCTGGCTGCTGGCAGCGGTGCTCGCCGCTCTCACCTACAAACGGTGGCCTGCTCGAACCAGGGCGTTCGTCTGGTTGTGGGTTATCAGCTCTGCGCTTGGGATGGCTATCGGTGGGCACTGGTCACGGCATTATTACGTGCAGCTTGTCCCCGTGCTGTCGCTCATGGCCGGGCCGGGCGCGGGCCAGTTGCTGCGCTCTGCGCGGCGGCTGTTGTCGCACAGGGCAGTGTTGGTCGCAGTGATCCTTTTTGTGGCCATAGACCTGCCGCTGTGGTTCCGCACGCCCGAAGCCGTGTCCGAGCAGGTTTACGACCGGCCCGGCTACGTGCTCAACGAGCAGGTGGCTGCTTATGTCAGCGATCACACTGCCGAAGACGATACGATCTATGTGGCGTTCTACCAGGCCGAGATTTATTACCTGGCCAAGCGGCGCAATGCCGTCCCGCAAATGTATGGCTATGAGCTGACTGCATCGCGCGATGTCTATAAGCACATTGTGGCCAGCATCGCCCAGCGCGAGCCGGCCATGGTCGTGTGGGTGCAGCCCCCGCCGCTTGAGTATGCCACGCCTGAGGAGTTCGAGGCCGTGCTGTTGCATGGCTATGAGGAAGTCCAGCAGTTCAGCGAAGGCGATCCGGCAACGGGTGAAGCCCATGTCGTGCGCGTGTACGCGCGCATTTCGCGCAGGCTTTCTCCTGTGCCGTTGCCCGGCGCCGGGCCTCGTCGCTTTTTCGGCCTGATTCTCCAGCCCACAAGTTAGGACGTGCCGCGCGCCACAATGTGGCGAATGACACTTGCGCGCGCCGCCTGGCACCCGTAGAGTTAAGGGTTGTGCGCACGGCAGCCCCCGGCAGTTGAGGGCCTGGCCGGGTCCCTGGCGGTGATGCGCCGCGCACATGATTGATGTTCCCGGAATCTGTCTGTAACAGGGAGAATGCCTTATGACCTCATCACCCGTCCCCAGCGATCTGGAGATCGCTCAAGCAGCCGACTTGCGGCCAATCCTGGAGATTGCCGCCAAGCTGGGACTCACGCAAGACGATCTGGACCTGTACGGAGCCTATAAAGCAAAAGTGCACCTGTCTGTTCTGGAGAAATTCAAGGATAGACCGCAGGGCAAGTATATTGATGTCACGGCCATCACGCCCACGCCTTTGGGGGAGGGCAAGACGACGACGAGCATCGGCCTGACGCAAGCTCTGGGCAAGCTAGGCCGCAATGCCGTCATCTGCATCCGCCAGCCGAGCATGGGGCCGACCTTCGGCATCAAGGGCGGCGCTGCCGGTGGCGGATACAGCCAGGTGATCCCCATGGAGGATTTCAACCTGCACCTGACCGGAGATATTCACGCCATCAGCGTCGCGCACAACCTGGTCGCGGCGGCCATCGACTCGCGCATGTATCACGAGAGTCGCCAGACGGATGAGGGTCTGGCGCGGCGCGGGGTCAAACGGCTGGATATTGACCCGGACTCGATCACCTGGAACCGCATTGTGGACGTGTGCGACCGTTCGCTGCGCCAGATCAAGATCGGCTTCAACGACGACAAGCTGGCCGATGGATCGCCGAGTCCTATCTTCCCCCGCTCGACGGGGTTCGACATCAGCGTGTCCAGCGAGCTGATGGCGATCCTGGCCCTGACAACGGGATATAAGGACCTGCGCGAGCGCGTCGGGCGCGTGGTGATCGGTCGGTCGCGCGCCAACAAGCCGATATCGCTCGAAGACCTGGGCGTGGCCGGCGCTGTCGCCGTGCTGCTGCGCGACGCGATCATGCCCAACCTGATGCAGACGCTGGAAGGCCAGCCGGCGTTCGTCCACGCCGGCCCCTTCGCCAACATCGCGCACGGCAACAGCAGCATCCTGGCCGACCAGGTTGCGCTGCGCCTGGCGGATTACGTCGTCACAGAGAGCGGGTTCGGCGCGGATATCGGCATGGAGAAGTTCTTCAACATCAAGTGCCGCTATTCCGGCTTGATCCCGAACGCGGTGGTGCTGGTCGCCACGATTCGCGCGCTGAAGATGCACGGCGGCGGCCCCAAAGTGACGCCCGGCGCTCCGCTGGACAAAGCCTATACCACCGAGAACCTGGAGCTGCTCGAAAAGGGTAGCGCGAACATGGCCCATCACATCAAGATCGCGCGCAAGTTTGGCGTGCCGGTGGTGGTGGCTGTGAACCGCTTCTCGGCGGACACGGACGCTGAGGTCGCCCTGGTCAAGCGCATTGCGGAAGAGGCGGGCGCTGAGGCGGCAGTGATGTCCGATCACTGGGCGTCTGGCGGCGCGGGCGCGATAGAGCTGGCCGAGGCAGTCATCGCGGCGTGCGAAAAACCGAGCAATTTCGAGTTCCTCTACGATCTCGATCTGCCGCTCAAGCAGAAGATCGAGACCATCGCCAGGGAAATTTACGGCGCGGACGGCGTGGCCTTCGAGCCGCTGGCCGAGCAGCAGATCGCTTTCTATGAGCAGTCCGGCTTCGGCAAATTGCCGATCTGCATGGCCAAGACGCACCTGAGTCTGAGTCACGACCCGGCCCTGAAGGGCGTGCCGACGGGCTTCACCGTGCCCGTGCGCGAGGTGCGCGCGAGCGTGGGTGCAGGGTTCGTCTATCCGCTGCTGGGCACGATGAGCACCATGCCTGGCCTGTCAACGTTCCCTGTATTCATGAACATAGACATGGACGAGAACGGGAAGATTCGCGGCTTGTCCTAGAAGCTTCCTCGCTGGTCTGCGCAATTCAGCCTGTGGTATGATACGTGCACCGGGAGCTTACCCGGTGCACGTGGTTTTATTCGCTGCGGGGGTGTGAGGAGTGGCGGCGGTGGCAGATACTGAGCAGCAGTTGAGGCAGGCCGCGCAGGCTCTGCGCGCCGGGCGCAAGGACGAGGCGCGCGCGATTCTCGTGGCGGTGGTGGACGAGCAGGAGCACAGCGAGCGCGCCTGGCTCTACCTCAGCGCGGCGGTTGATACGCTTGAAGAGCAGCAGATTTGCCTGGAGAACGTGCTGACGATCAACCCCACCAACGACAAGGCGCGCTTGGGGCTAGAGCGTGTCAACGCGGCGCTGACTGCGCGCCAGGCTCTCTCAGCAGAGACTTACACACCGCCGTTCCTGGCCGATGATGCGCTTCAGCCAGCCGAAGACGTTGGCTGGCCGCCGGGCGCACCCTATGCTGAAGAGCATACCGACCCGCCGCAACGCGACCCTCTTGCGCCCGCGACCAGCGTGGACTGGGGCCGTGACGACGGCTCCGCTGTTTACGGGAGCGGGCGGCAGGTGGACCTGCCGTCTGAGCAGGAATACGACGACTGGGTGGCGGGCCTCAATCTGGCTGCTGGCCCAACGTATCCCACTCCTGCGCCACTACCCGCCCCGCCGCCGCCAGCGGCGGAAGGGAACAGCGCTCGCTCGCTCGAAGAGTCGCTGCGCAGCACTATCGCCTTCGACGATGACGATTTGCCGGACGATCAACCGGTTGCGTCCGCTCCGCCTGGTGACTGGCTGGCCGAGTCGGATGAACTCTCGGAGATGTTCCAGCGCAGCGCCCAGACCGCCGCGCCGGTGTTCGCCGCGCTAGAGGAGCCGGAAGCCGGAGCAACCCCGGCAGAGTTTCCAACGGCGGTGGACTTGGATGTGTACTATGAGTACATTCCCGCTGACATCGAGCCGGTGGAGAGTGGCGTGGATTGGCGCGGGATGGCCTACTTGCTGGCGATTGGCATCCTGGCGGCGCTCAACATTGTATCGTTCGGCTATCTGCTGCGCTGAACACG
Organism: Anaerolineae bacterium; assembly: GCA_023382715.1. Classification (GTDB taxonomy): domain Bacteria; phylum Chloroflexota; class Anaerolineae; order Aggregatilineales; family Aggregatilineaceae; genus UBA2029. Next base: position 288 of record JAHDWP010000037.1, on the reverse strand, counting down.
ACAACGGTTGTTTGGAGAAATGCGGGTGAGGGCGGCGTTGCATGTGCAGCGCCGCTTCTGTTGCGCTATGCTCTTGGTGTGGGTTGCCAGGCCGCTCGTTGCTGCCTGAAAGGGTGTCTGGTCGGCTCCCCCTCATCCCCCCAACCCCTTCTCCCTCCCAGGGGAGAAGGGGAGCAAGGCGCAGGATTTCCCCTCGCCCCGGTGAGGGAGAGGGACGCAGGGGTGAGGGGCGCAGGGGAGCAAGGCGCAGGATTTCCCCTCGCCCCGGTGAGGGAGAGGGGCGCAGGG
>JAHDWP010000036.1 GCA_023382715.1 Anaerolineae bacterium | reverse complement strand
CGCGTTAGCGCCGAGCGGGGGTGAGGTCAACCAGGGCGCAGCAGAGCAGCGCCCCACCCTGACAGGTTTTGCACGCACCCCAGGGATGGAGAACCCGATGAGCGATATGCCTTTGAAAGCGCGCACCAGGCTCGACCGCGAGCTGACCACGCTGCGCGACAATGTGCTCAAGCTGAGCCACCTTGTGGATGGGGCTATCGAGCGCTCGATCCAGGCGCTCCGGGAGGCCGATGTAAACCTGGCGCGCCAGATCATCGCCGACGACGAGCAGATCAACGCCCTGCGCTACCAGATCGAGCAGGAGTGCTACGCGCTGCTGGTGCTGCACCAGCCCGCCGCCCGCGACCTGCGGGCCATCGTCACCGCCATTCACATCGTCGTCGAGCTGGAACGGATCGGCGACCACGCGCGCGGGATCGCCAAGCTGGCCATCCCTCTGGCCGCCGAGCCGCCGCTCAAGCCGCTGATTGACGTGCCGCGCATGGCCCAGATCAGCCGCGAGATGCTGCGCGCCGGGCTGCAGGCCTACCTGGACTACGACGCAGACCTGGCCGCGCGGACGGCGCTGCGCGACGATGAGGTGGACCAGCTCGATGAGCAGGTTTACCGCGAGCTGCTGACCTACATGCTCTCCGACCCGCGCAATATCAGCCGGGCGACGTACCTGCTGTGGGTGTCGCACAACCTGGAGCGCATCGCCGACCGCATGACCAATATCTGCGAGCGCGTGGTCTTCATGGTCACCGGCGAGATCGTCGAGTCGGGCGACCGCTGACCGCCGCCTGTGCCCCCGAAGCCGCGCGCAGGCTGTCCGCCTGGATAACCGGCATGAGCCTGCCGGCGGGGGCAGGCTTATGCGATGAACACGCCGGGAGTGTGCCGATTACGGCGCGACGACCGGCAGCGCCTGAACCTCCACATTGGCCCGTGCCACGAAAGTCGCCAGCCAGCCCGTCACCCGCGCATTTTGTACCTGAATCCATTCGCCGGACTCGGTGCGCCCGACGGCGGCCAGCGTCCGCCCGTTGACCAGCACATCCAGCACGGCGGAGTCCGTGTTCGGCTGTGCGCGCAGGTTGACGGCTTCGGCCTGGGTGGAGTAGACCGTCACCAGGGGCATGGGCGCGTGCCACGTCTCAACCGGCGCCTGCGTGCGCGCCACCGCCACAATCGCCAGGGACTGGCTGGTGCAGTCCACCGGCGCGGAGCCGGGGTCTGTGCGGCGGTCGGCCAGGCAGACCGTGCTGACCAGCCCGCCCGCGCCGGCCACGCGCAGCGGCAGGCGCGCCTCGATCACGTCTCCCACGGCGAACGCCCCGTCGGGCAGCGAGAACGTGCCCGTAGAATCCCGGGCCACTCTCTGCTCCTCATCCAGGGCGAAGCGGACATCAACAACGCCGTCGAAGGTGTTCTCGATGTCCACCGTCAGCCGGGCGACGCTGGCGGGCGGCTGGGCCGTTTCCACGCGCAGGTAGAGGTAGCCGTCGTCCTGGAAGGCGCTGACGCGCTCGATGTCGTAACGCGCGATGGGCACGTCGGAGGGGTCTTCCAGGACGAGCACGTCCTCCGGCCAGTCCTCACCGTCTCCGTCAACTGCCAGCCAGGTGTACCCCTCTGGCAGTCCCGGCCACCTCTCCTGGGGCACGCCCAGCAGCCAGGCGACGGCGCGCTCGGTCAGCAGGCGATTGCCCCAGTGCAAGGGGGCCTGCGTGCGCGAGTTGCTGTCCAGGCCATAGCCGTTCTGGACGATCTCCGCATCGCCGAAGACTACCACCCGCGAGCCGAGGTGCGTGTTTTCGCCCAGCGCGCCGAGGAGCAGCCGCCCCACCCGATCCTGACCCAGGTTCACCTCCAGCGGCGCCGGATCCGTCCCTGCGAAGATTTTGGCATCGGTCTCACCATAGCCGGACAGGGTGTAGAGCAGCGGCGCGGCATGACTGCCCAGACCCAGTGGCTCGACAGCCAGCGTGCGCGCGCCCCAGGTCAGCACGGGCAGTCGCTGCGCTGCCAGCGGCTCGATGACCGGGTGCGGCGCGAAATCTTCGAAATAGACATACGAGAAAGTCGTCTGTTGGCTGGTGATGGACCCGTGCGTGAACCAGGGCGCGACGACGAACGTATCCTCCAGCCGGATGCCGTAGTATCGGTCGAGCAGGATAGACAGGCCGCTGTTCGCCTTGTCGGTGTTGGCAGCCAGCGAGCGATCCGGGCGGGCGCTGACCAGGCCGCTGGGGTCAAGGGCCAGCAGCAGATGACTGCCGCGCGTCAGTTGCACCCACAGGCGGGCAAGCTGATCTGCCGGCAGCGGGCGCAGCGGGCGCACCAGGACGATCACCGCTGTGTCTCTGGGCAGGGGGTCAGAGAGCGCCAGCCAGCGCGTGCGCGCACCATACGACTGGAAGATCTGCTCCAGCCGCGTCAGGCCATCCGGGCCGGGGTCCATCACCGAGGAGGTCTGAAGCTGCTGATCCTCGATGAAGACCACCAGCGGCGGCAGGCTTTCCTGCGCGCGCGCGGGCACCAGCGGCGCGATCAGCAGGAGCACGACGCCCAGGGTCGTGAGAGAGCGCAGAGGCATCTGGCCACTCACAATCGCTGTGGGCAGCATCACTGCCCGGCGGTCGGCGTGGGCGATGGCGGCGGCAGCGGCGTCGGCGTGGGGGTTAGCGTTGGCGTGGCCGTCGGCCCCGGCTCTGGGAACGAAACCGCGCCCGCCACCGGCTCCGCATCCAGCAGCCAGGCGATGGCGTTGAGCATGAAGCGCACGTTGCCGGGATGGAGGAATGCGCCGCTGTAGGGTGGCGAAGTCTCGAAGCCACCGCCGTTGGTGGCGAAGTCGCGGTCGCCGATCAGCACGATGCGCGTGCCGCTGGCGATGTTCTCCATGGCCGCTATCAGGGGCAGCATCCCCCGCGCCGTGTCCTGGTCTACGTTGTACTCCACGTACTGAAACTGCTGGTAGGTGGCGATGTCGCTTTCGCCGTAGAAAACGCTGTCCGTATAGACAACCGGCGTCACCTGGGACTCGCGCGGGGCTGCGTCCACTTCGAGCGAGCGCGCGCCGAAGAAGGCCAGCTCGCCTTCAAGCCCCACTGCGATGGGGTGGAACGTATTGATGGTCGTTGTCGTGAAGTCCATCACCAGGGCAGGGATCTCGACGGGCGGCAGGGGAGTGGGCGTCGGCTGATCAGCCGCTACCTTGGCCGGGGGCGGCACCACCGGGCGAAGCTCACCCTCGGTGGCGACCACATCGTTGCGCCCGCGCAGCCCCATGTCATCCCACAGGAGCTGGAAAAGCCCGCTGGTGGCGGGAAGCGCCTTGGCGGGAGGCGGATCGGCCAGCAGCAGCAGGCGGCCCCCGTTCTGCAGATAGGCCCACAGCCAGGCAACCTGGTCCGCCGACAGGTCATTGGCCGGCCCGGCGATGACCAGCAGATCGGCATCGGCGGGGATGCCTGTCCGCCACTCCAGCGTGTAGAGGTCCGCGCCGAGCAAGTCTACCAGCCCGGCCAGGCGCGACAACCCTTTGGCGGAGCGGTCGAAGCGGCTCGCTTCGCCCAGCGACTCGGAGAAGTAAATCTGGTATCCGTCAAGCTGGGATGATCCCTGCCAGAGCTTCTCGGCGGCCACATTGGCGCGAGGTGGAAGGCTCAGCGCGGTCAGGGCCAGGATGAGCGCGCAGGTGTTGAGTGCCAGCAGTCTTCTTGTTCGCATGGGAACGCTCCTGCTCTGTATCACTTGCTTTCGTCATCGGGAGAGGTTGTGATGCTTATCGGGGCCAGTATAGGTCATTCGATCGGCTTGCGAAAGCCAGGCGCGATGAGGGGGCGTATCACGTTTTGGGGGCGCGGAGAGATCAGGGGAGGGGACTGGCCTGCGCCTGGCGAGTCGCTGGCAACCTTCGCGCGCACTCAACGACCGGCCCAGCCTTGAAAAGCGCCCTGCGCGTGGTAAACTACCCACACATCTGCCCCCGTAGCTCAGAGGATAGAGCGCAGGTTTCCTAAACCTGGCGTCGGCGGTTCAAATCCGTCCGGGGGTACTGGACCAAAGAAAACCGGCAGCGCGCGGCTGCCGGCTTGTGCTTTGGGGCGAGGGCCGGGCTGTTCAGTAGAACTTGACGATGATGTCGTCAATGATGTCGGCGGAGTCACCGATGCGCCCGCCCGCGTGAAACAGGTGGCGGTAGATTTCGCGCAGCTTGAGCATCATGATCACGTTGTCGAGGTCTTTGGGCTTGCGGAAGAGGTCGGCCAAAGCCCTGGCGTAAAGCTGCTCCATGTCGTTGCGCACAGCTTTGGCGCGGGTCGCGTGGGTGCTGGCCACGCCAGGGTGATCGCTCAGGCGCTCAACAGCCAGCTTGATCTCTTCGGCACCGGTGACCAGGCGCGCGGCCATCTCGCGCAGGTGCAGGTTTGGCTCGACTTCGAGGATGTCCATCTCATTGATGGTGAACCACGTATCATCCAGGATGTCGTCCACCGCGCGCGAGAGCTTGTACAGGTCTTCGCGGTCAATGGGCGTGACGAACGTGCGGTTCAGCTCGTCCACCAGGATGCGCAGCAGTTCGTCGGCGTCCTTTTCGAGCTGGCGGACGCGCTGCGCGTTCTTTTTGCTCGGCTTTTCCATATAGTCAATGAGCGCCATCGTTGCCTCAGTGCCCAGTGTGCACTGCTGGCGCAGCCGCTCGATAAAATGATCTGGCCTGCGGCTGAACCACTCCCGGATGCGCTGCGGGATGCTCGTGAAGAAACGGATGATGCGGTCAATCATGTTGCGGTTTCCTCGATAGATGCTTGGTAAAATTCTTTTAACACAGTAGAATGATTGTAATGTCAATTACGTGTTTGTGCTAGGATGATTTTTCAGCCAGGCTGTCTGTGGAGTCTGGCATCGCACTCTGAGAGACCTTGAAAATCCGACCTCCGCTCCTTTCCAGGTGGAGCGGGCGTTGTTCTGCGGTCGAATCCCCTCTCCGCACGGGGGAGATTCGAGGGTGAGACGAACCCGCCGATCGGGGCTTCTCAGAAGCTTTCTCACAGGCCAAAATAGCAGAGTCTTTTGGTAAGCCGGACTCGCGCCGGTCATCCTGCTACCACGTGGTGAGGTCAAGGGAAGTCTGTGTCTTCATTCTCGCTCGAAGCCATTCTGCTCATCCTGATCGCGCTCATTTTCGGCTTTTATAACGGTCTGCACGATTCATCGAACGTGGTGGCGACGGTCATCTCAACGCGCGCCATGCGCCCTCGCCTGGCGCTGTGGATGGCCGCCCTCGCCAATGGCGTCGGGCCGCTGCTGTTCGGCGTGGCCGTGGCCAAGACCATCGGTCACGAAGTGGTGGCGGAGAAGGCCGTGACGCTGCCCGTCGTTTACGCGGCGCTGCTGGCCGCCATTCTCTGGAACCTGATCACGCTCAAGCTGGGCATCCCTTCCAGCACCTCGCACGCGCTGATCGGCGGCATGGTGGGGCCGGCGCTGGCCGGCTATGGCACGGGGGCTATCCTGGCAAACGGCCTGCTCAAGGTCCTGCTGACCCTGTTCCTGTCGCCCATCCTGGGCATGATCGCCGGCTATTGGATCATCAAGCTGAACTTCTTCCTGGCCCGGGGAGCCACGCCGCGCGTCAATGCCTGGTTCCAGCGCGGGCAGATCGCCACTGCGGCGACGCTGGCCCTTTCGCACGGCACCAATGATGCGCAGAAGACAATGGGCATCATCGCCCTGGGGCTGGTGGCGACCGACCATCTGGCGACCTTTCATATCCCGCTGTGGGTGATCCTGGCCAGCGCCGCCGTGATGGGCATGGGGACGCTCTTCGGCGGCTGGAGCCTGATCCGCACGCTGGGGACCGGGTTCTACCGCCTGCGCCCGATTCACGGCTTCAGCGCGCAGACGGCCTCCAGCGCGGTGATCCTGGGCGCGGCGCTGCTGGGCGGCCCGGTGAGCACGACGCACGTCGTCAGCTCGGCCATTGTGGGCGCGGGCAGCGCGGAGCGCGTGCAGAAAGTGCGCTGGGGCGTGGTCAACCATATCGTTATCTCGTGGTTCCTGACCATCCCGGCGGCAGCAGCGCTCGGCGCGCTGCTCTACATCATCATCCGCCCGCTCTTCTGATCGGTCGAACAGATATTCGCCTGTTGCACGCGAATCCCCTATACTGGCAGGCGAGGGTGCCGAACGCGCGCACTCTGCCTGTTCGACGTGTGAATCAAAGAGGGGGAAGCGCTCTCGCATGGATACCGATCTCCTGCTCGTATTCGTGATAGGACTGGTCGGGGTCAATCTCCTGTTCAGTATCTTCCTGGGCCTGGCTATCTACAGCACACGGCGCAGCGCGCGGGGCGACCAGCAATTCTCCGAGTCGCTGGCCCGGCTGGCGGCAGAGATGCAGCGGGTCAACACCGATTCCCGCTCGCTGTTCCAGCAGTTCGGCGGGCTGACCCACGCCACCCAGCAACTGCTGAGCGGCAACGAATCGCTGATTGCCGGAGTCGGCGAGCTAAAGGCGACCACCACGCAGATGGTCGAGATACGCCAGCACCTCTCCGATCTCCAGCAATTGCTGCAATCGCCGCAACTGCGCGGGGGATTCGGGGAATTCGTGCTGGAAAAGCTGTTGGAGCTGCTGCCCCAAGACTGCTATAAGACTCAGTACCGCTTCCCTAATGGCCACCGGGTAGATGCGATCATTGAGCTTGAAAAGAATCACCTGATCCCCATTGATTCGAAGTTTCCGCGCGACAACTTCCAGCGGTTTGTCAAGGCCCTGGACGACGCCGAGCGCCAGCGTCACCTGCGGCAGTTCGCCGGGGATGTGCGCCGACATATTGATGACATCGCTGCCAAATACATTGCGCCGGCCCAGGGGACGCTGGATTTCGCCTTTATGTTCGTCCCCAGCGAGGCCATCTATTATGAGATCGTGACCAATACGCTGACGGTCGTGGACGGCAAAGACCTGATCACCTATGCGCTAGAACGGCACGTGTTCCCGGTCAGCCCGAACACGCTGTTTCCCTATCTGCTCACTGTTTCGCGCGGCCTGAATTACCTGCGCTCGACCGACGAAGTGCGCCATGCGCTGGCAGAGATGGCCCAGCTCAGGCAAATGCTGGACAGGCAGGCCGAGCTGTGGAAACGGGCGCGCGAGCAGATCACGCGCGGCCTGAGCAACCTCGACGCCGTGCAGAGGTGGCTCGAAAAGCTCCAGAATCGAGTCACTCAGCTTAGCCTGCCCAACGAAGAAGCGGACGAGAAGCTGTCTGGAGAGGAACTGACAGAGCAATGACCTCAAAGCCACGCACCCTGTTCAAGCTGCTCATCGCCCTGGGGACTGCCGCGCTCGCCCTGGCCGCGTGCGGCGGGAGCGACCCGTCGTACAGGCCGGTCGCCGGCGAGATGCTGTTCAGCGAGAGCTTCGACGCGCCGGGCAGTTGGGAAGAAGGGGCCTACCCGCCGGACGCGGCAGACCCGGTCTCGCGCCTGGCCATCGCCGATGGGCGCTACGGGATCGCGCACCGCGCCGAGCGCGCCGCGTCGTTCACCTGGGGCGCGGGCGGCGCGGACTACGAAGAGGTGATCGTGGAAGTTCGGGCGGAACAGCTCAGCGCCGGCAAGGACAACCTGTACGGCGTGCTGTGCCGGCTGGCCCAGGACGACGCCGGCAACTGGAGCGGCTACGCCCTGCTGATCAGCGGCGACGGGCACTATGGCATCGCCGACCTTTCGCGCGGCAGCCTGGGCTTCCTGCTCAAATGGCATCAGTCCGACGTGATTGAGCAGGGGCAGGCCGCCAACACGATCCGCGCCGTGTGCGCGAGGAACTACCTGGCTGTGTATGCCAACGGCCAGTTCCTGGGCGAGGTGAAGGACAGCCTCTATCGCCGGGCCGGGCAGGTCGGGCTGATCGCCGGGGCAAATGAAGGCGTGACAGTGCACGTCGCCTTCGACGACCTGGCCATTTTCGCCGCAACGCTGAGCGACTGAGCGCCCCACAAAATGCAGCGGGGCGTATGCGATACGCCCCTACGGATGCAGGCGCTCCGACGCCAGACTTCCGAAGTTTTCAAAACTTCGGAAGTCTTCGCGCTACGCCCCCACCCCCGCGCTAGAACCCCGCCAGCGCGCTCAGGTCGGCGCGCCCCTCGGCCAGCCGGGCGACCGCTTGCAGCAGCCCCAGCCGGTTGTGGCGCACCGCCTCGCCCTCGGCGTTGACCAGCACCGCCTCGAAGAAGCGCTGGATGAGTGGCACCAGCGGCGCGAACGCGCTCAGGAAGGCGTCCACGTTGCCCCCGGCGCTCAGTGCGGCGGCGGCGGACTGCTGCGCGACGAACAGGGCGCGCTCGGCGGCGTCCTCGAAGTGCGCCGGGTCTGTCGCGTAGACATGCGGCTCGGCGCGGGTGATGCGCACGCAGCGCGCGTAGTTATCCAGGATCGGCGCCCAGTCGTCGCGGGCCACCCACGCGGCCAGCTCGCGCACGCCTTGCCGGGCGCGGGCGGGGTTGTGCCCCTGCTCGGCCAGCACAGCGGCGATCACATCGTGCGCCCAGCCCTGTTCGTGCAGCAGCACGTCGAGCCGCCCGGCGATGAAGTCCACGACCTCGCGCTGGACAGCGGTGCTCACCTCGATCGGCTGAACGGCGGCGGCGCGAGCGACGGCTTCGCGCAGGTCGAGGTCAAGGCCGCGCTCCAGCACGATCTGCACGACGCCCAACGCCGCACGGCGCAGCGCGAACGGGTCGGCGCTGGCCGTGGGCGCCAGCCCGGCAGCGAACAGCCCCACCAGGCTGTCCAGGCGGTCGGCCAGGGCCAGCAAGGCGCCCGGCGCGCTCTGCGGCAGGCGGTCGCCCGCGCCGCGCGGCAGCCAGTGCTCGAAGATGGCCTCGGCCACCGCCGGCGGCTCGCCCTGGTGCAGCGCGTAATAGCGGCCCATGACGCCTTGCAGCGAGGTCATCTCCACGACCATCTGCGTCGCCAGGTCAGCTTTCGCCAGGGCAGCGGCGCGCTCCGCCGTCACCAGGTCGCCGCCGCCGACGCCGATCAGCGTGCCCAGCGGCGCGACAAGCGCGACCAGGCGGCTGCTTTTATCCAGCATGGATCCCAGCCGCTCCTGAAAAGCGAGCGTGCTCAGCCGGGGCAGGTAGTCGTCCAGCGGCTTCTGAATGTCGGTGCTGTAGAAGTAGTCGGCGTCGGCGAAGCGCGCGCGCAGCACGTGCTCGTTGCCGTCAACTACCATGTCCAGGTGCGCGCTGTCGCCGTTGCGCACGGCGATGAAATAGGGCAGCAGACGGCCCTGGGCATCTTCCACCGGGAAGTAACGCTGGTGCTTGCGCATGACGCCGATCAGCACCTCGCGCGGCAGCGCCAGGTACCTGGCGTCGAACGCGCCGCGCAGCGCCGTCGGGCGCTCAACCAGGTTGGTCACTTCGTCCAGCAGGGCCGGGTCGTCGGGGATCGTCCCGCCGACCTGCGCCGCCAGCGCCGCCGCCGCCGTCCGGATCGCCGCACGCCGCGCGCTCACGTCGAGGATCACGCCCTGATCGTCCAGCGCCGCGAAGTACGACGCTGCGTCGCTCAACGCGATCTCCGGCGAGCGCAGCGGGCGAATCCCGCGCGTGATGCGGCTGCTGGCCAGGTCGGCGTAAGCGAAGGGGATGACCCGCTCGCCGAACAGGGCGACGATCCAGCGCAGCGGGCGCGAGAAAGTGACTCCGCTCTCGTTCCAGCGCATGGTCTTGCCGAACTTGAGCGCCGCGATCAGCCCCGGCAGCGCTTCGGCCAGCACATCTATCACCGGGCGGCCCGCCTCGCGCACCAGGGCGACGACGTACTGCCCGCCATCCAGCTCGCGCACCTGGAGCGCCTCGACGGGCACGCCCTTGCCGCGCGCAAAGCCGGCTGCCGCCTGAGTAGGCCGGCCCTCGGCGTCGAAGGCGCGGGCGGCGGGCGGCCCCTTGACCCACGCCTCGGCGTCGCGCTGGCGCGGAGCCACGTCCCGCGCGTGAATCACCAGGCGGCGCGGCGTGCCCAGCACCGCAATTCCCTCATGATCCAGGCGCAGCGACTCAAACAATGCCGGGGCGAGCGCCCCAAGCTGCTCCAGGGCGCCGGCCAGGTCGTCGGCGGGCAGCTCCTCGGTGCCGATCTCCAGCAGCACGTCGGCAGGGGTCGTTGGCGCGGGGCCGCTCACCGGCGCCGCCACAGCGGGCACCGGCGCGGCCCAGACGCGCGCCCGGTCCAGCAGGGGGTGCCCAAGAGACTGGCGCTGCTCGGTGTAGGCGCGGGCGATGTTGCGCGTCATGTCGCGCATGCGGCGGAAGTAGGCGGCGCGCTCGGTGACGCCGATGGCTCCCCGCGTGTCCAGCACGTTGAAGAGATGGCTGCACTTGAGCACGTAATCATAAGCGGGCGTCACCGCGCCGGCGGCCAGCGCGCGCTGATATTCGCGCTCGTAGATGTCGTAGACCCGCTTCAGCCCGTCCACGTCGGCGATCTCAAAGTAGTAGCGGCAGTGCTCGATCTCCGGCTGAAGGCGCGCATCGCCGTAGGTGATCGCCTCGTTCCAATCAATATCCCACACGGCGTCTTTGCCCTGCAGAGCCAGCACGATGCGCTCCAGCCCGTAGGTGATCTCGACGCTGACCGGCTCCAGGTTGATGCCGCCCGCCTGCTGGAAGTAGGTGAACTGGGTGATCTCCTGGCCGTCGAGCCACACTTCCCAGCCCAGGCCCCATGCGCCCAGCGCCGGGGATTCCCAGTTGTCCTCCACAAAGCGGATGTCGTGCTGGCGCGGGTCAATGCCCAGCGCTTCCAGGCTGGCCAGGTAGAGTTCCTGCGGGTTGCCGGGGTCGGGCTTGAGGATGACCTGGTACTGGTAGTAGTACTGCATCCGGTTGGGATTCTCGCCGTAGCGCCCATCGTCGGGGCGCACGCTCGGCTCGACATACCCGACGCGCCAGGGTTCCGGCCCCAGCACAGCCAGCAGCGTGGCCGGGTTGCCGGTGCCCGCGCCGACCTGGACGTTGTGCGGCTGCCACAGCACACAGCCCTGATCCATCCAGAACTGGTGCAGCTTCATGATCACGTCTTGGAAAGACAGCGGTTTGGTGGACATGCCTTGACCTCAGGGGTGGGACGACTCAGCGGGCGCATTATAACACAGGCGGTGCGCGGTGGGAGCCTGGAGTCGGGCAGGGTCCACGAACAAGTTGCTGGGCGATTGCCGGAATGCCCCTATCCCCAGCAAAGCTGAATGTCCCTATCCCCCGGCCCCTTCCTCCAGCAAAGCTAGAGGAATTGACCTCGCGCCGGTTCCGTAGGGTCACTGCCCGACGCCCGGCAAGACGCGGTCAATCCTGGCACGCCCCCCATGGTCTCTAAAACTTTATTTTCGATCTCTGCTTCGCTATACTACCGGTACACTTGTACGCTCTTTTTGGCTTCAGCCACACCAGGGGCCTGTCGGCCTCTCGCGCGTTCTCCCCTGCCATTGCGCAATCATTTCGGAGACTCGGTCGCCCTTCAAACCCCTATCGCGACGACTCTGCGACCGGCGCGCCCATCCCGAACGATCAGGAAGGAGTATCTTCATGCTTGACTACGAGCTTCAGATCGCAGTGATTGGGGCCGGGCACGGCGGCAAAGCGATGGCTGCCGAAATGGCCGTGCGCGGCTACACCGTCCGCCTCTACAATCGCAGCTACGAGCATATTGAAGACATCGCCGCACGCGGCGGCATCGAGGTCACGCTGGAAGATGGGCAGCAGGTATTCGGCCCGATTCCTTACGTGACCAGCGACATGGCTTTCGCCCTGGCCGATGCCAAGCTGGTCATGATCGTCGTCCCGGCGTCGGCTCACCGCGACATTGCCCTGGCCTGCGCGCCGCACCTGCGCGATGGGCAGATCGTCGTCCTCAATCCTGGGCGCACCGGCGGGGCGCTGGAGTTCCGCAGCGTGCTGCGCGAGAACAACTGCACCGCCGACGTGATCATCGCCGAGACGGAGACCTTCCTCTTTGCCAGCCGCAGCAACGGCCCGGCCCAGGCGCAGATCTTCCGCCGCAAGAACACCGTCCCCCTGGCGGCGCTGCCCTCTGCGCGCACCAGCGAAGTGCTCGATGTGTTGCAGGAGGTCTACCCGCAGTTCATCATCGCACCGAATGTGCTCTATACCAGCCTGAACAATATGGGTGCGGTATTTCACCCGGCCCTCACCCTGCTCAACGCCGGGTGGATCGAGGCCACTGGCGGGCAGTTCGAGTTCTACATTGATGGCGTCACGCCTTCCACCGCCCAGCTTCTGGAACGGCTGGACCGCGAGCGGGTGACGGTGGCCACCGCCCTGGGCATCCGCGCCCAGTCCGCGCGGGACTGGCTGGCGCGGGCCTATTCGGCCTATGGCAACAACCTGCACCAGGCCATCCACGCCAACCCCGGCTACCGCGGCATCACCGCGCCGCGCACGCTGCGCCACCGCTACATCTTCGAAGACGTGCCCTACAGCCTGGTGCCGATCTCCGAGCTGGGCAAACGCTTCGGGGTGGACGTGTGGGGCATGGAGTCCATGATCCAGATCGCCTGCGTCATTGACGGCGTGGATTATCGCCATCGCGGGCGCACGCTGGAGCGCATGGGGCTGGTCGGGCTGTCATTGCGCGAGATCACGCGGCTGGTCGAGACGGGCAGCCCCGACCCGGAGCCGTCCCCCAGCGATCCCTACGGGCGACCCTGAGAGTGTGTTTGGTAGACCGTTCTTGCTCCCTCATCTCCCGACCCCTTCTCCCTTCGGGGGGAGAAGGGGAGCAAGGCACAGGGTTTCCCCTCGCCCCGTTGAGGGAGAGGGGTGCAGGGGTGAGGGGGTTTCCATACACGTCCTGAACAGGCCCCCTCAGGAGTGTTCACTCCCCACACCGTTCGATTGCCGTAGCACATCATCACAGAACAGGAGGGACGTATGCACGACAAAACGGGCAAAGTGCTGGCGGGCAGCCTGGGCGACTGCGTGCACGTGGCCGGGGTCACGCGCTTCCTGGCTGCCGCCGCAGAAGCAGGCTACGAGACGCACTTCACCGGCCCGGCGACGGGGCTGGAAGCCTTCATGGATGCCATCATCGCCTACGACCCGGACGTGATCGGCGTCAGCTACCGGCTGACGCCCGACAATGCGCGCACGCTGCTGGCCGAGCTGCGCGCCATGCTGGAAGCGGCGGGCGTGCTGGGCCGCAAGCGCCTCTTCTTCGGCGGGACGCCGCCCGTCGCGGCCATCGCCCGCGAGATGGGCTGCTTCGACGCGATCTTCTCCGGCGAGGAGTCGCCGCACCAGATTCGGCTGGCGCTGGAGGGCAAGTCTGTCGAACAGCGCGACCCGGACACTTTCCCTCAGCGGGCCATCGAGCGCATCCGCTGGAAAGCGCCCTACCCGATCCTGCGCCACCATTTCGGCATCCCCGCGCCGACCATCGAGCCGACCGTCGAGGGCATCGCCCAGATCGCCGAGTCGAGCGCGCTGGACGTGATCTCGCTGGGCGCCGACCAGGACGCGCAGGAGCACTTCTTTCACCCCAGCCGCCAGGACTTGCGCAGCAGGGGCGCGGGCGGCGTGCCTTTCCGCACGGAAGACGATCTGCGCCGCCTCTACGCGGCCAGCCGCCGGGGAAACTACCCGCTGCTGCGCTCGTACTCCGGCACCGCCGATCACCTGCGCTACGCCGATCTGCTCGTGCGCACCCTTGACAACGCCTGGTGCGCCACGTCGCTGTTCTGGTTCAACGCGATGGACGGGCGTGGGCCATCGCCGCTGGCGCAGTCCATCGCCGAGCACCAGGCGCTGATGGCCTGGCACGGCGCGCGCGGCATTCCTGTGGAAGGCAACGAGTCCTATCACTGGGGGATGCGCGACGCGCCGGACGCGGTGGTGTGCGCCTCGGCCTATCTCTACGCCTACAACGCCCGGCACTGCGGCGTGCGCGACTACATCCTGACCTATATGTTCCAAAGCCCGCCGCAGCTTTCCAACGCCATGGACCTGGCCCGCGCCCTGGCGATTGCTGCGCTCAGCGAGCGTTTCGCGGCGGACGACTTCCACATCTGGCGGCAGACGCGCACTGGCCTGCTCAGCTATCCGGTGGACTTGCGCCGGGCGCGCGCGCACCTGGCGCAGAGCGTCATGCTACAGATGGCCCTGCGCCCGCACATCGTCCACGTGGTGGGCTACAGCGAGGCCGATCACGCGGCCAGCGCCGAGGAAGTGATCGAGAGCGCGGTGATGGCCCAGGACGTGATCGAGACGGCCCTGCGCGGCAACCCCGACATGACCCGCGACCCGGCGGTGCTGCGCCGGCGCGACGAGCTGATCGCCGAGACCGACCGGCTGGTGGAAGCCATTCGCGCGCTGGGAAGCGGCGACGACGACCCGCTGCTGAACCCGGACGTGCTCGCGCGAGCGGTGGCCGAGGGCCTGCTCGACGCACCGCAACTGGTCAACTCCCCCTACGCGCCGGGGCGCGTCCGCACGCGCAGCGTGGAGGGGGCCGTGTGGGCCGTAGATCGCGCCGGGAACCCGCTCAGCGAGGAGGAGCGGCTGGCCGCGCTGCGCGCGCCGGGGACGTAGGCCGGGCACAGGGCGGGGGAGCGATCAGGACGAGGGGCCGCTCTCCGCCGGGACAAGCGCCAGCGCCTCGCCGGTGATGACCACTGTGCCGTCCTGCCTGGTGCAGGTCGTCGCCAGCGTGACGATCCCTCGTCCCTCGCGGATGGCCGTCACTTCGACAGTGGCCGTCACCGTGTCGCCCACGTAGACCGGCGCTTTGAACTGGAGCGACTGGCTCAGGTAGATCGTGCCGGGGCCGGGCAGATCGTTGCCCAGCACGGCGGAGATCAGGCCGGCGGTCAGCATCCCGTGCACGATGCGCCGCCCAAAGCGTGTCGTGGCCGCGTAGGAGTCGTCCAGGTGGACGGGGTTGGCGTCTGTGGAGATGTGCGCGAAGGCGCGCACGTCCTCGTCGCTGAAGGTCTTGGTGCGGCTGGCGCTGGCGCCGATGGTCGGTGGCATGGGGGATCGCTCCCTGGCTGGGTGGACACTGCGCTCAGGATAGCGCGCGCAGCCCCAGCGGGCAAACGGCCCCCAGGGGGCGATACCTTGAACCGCAGAGGCGCAGAGGGCGCGGAGAAGAGCCGCGGGGGGATCTGACAGCCTCCCTCCGCCCTCCGTGTGCAACGAGGATTTTCCAATCCGCAATCCGCAATCCGCAATCTCATTTGCCCTGTCCGGCGGCGTGCGGCTGTGCTATAATGGCCCGCCAGTGGGGAGTAGCCAAGGGGCCTAAGGCAGCGGCCTTTGGAGCCGCCATTCGCTGGTTCGAATCCAGCCTCCCCAGCCTGCTCTACAACCTGTCGTCCTCGGCAGGTTTTTTGATCGGCGCGGGGCAAACACCCTCGCACCCTGCTGTTAGATTTTGTCATGAGGGTGATATTAATCGTCGCAGAAGGGTTATTTTTGAACTAGTCCCGTCCGGCGCAACCCCGTAGTATGATGAAGGGAACACGCTGCCGGCGCTCTCTCAGCAGCCCGCTGTCGTTGGGCACAGGCCGAACACGGAGCAAAACAGGTGAATGAGATACTGGAAAACACGGTGATCGCCGAGAGCGTCAATCGCTATGTGATCGCTGCCCCCAAGATCGCGCAGCGACGCAAGGCCGGGCAGTTCGTGATCGTGCGCGTTGACGAGCACGGCGAGCGCATCCCGCTGACCATCGCCGACGCCGACCCCGCGCGCGGCACGATCACTCTCGTCGTCCAGGCGGTGGGCAAGAGCACGGCGCAGATGGCGACGCTGAAGCCCGGCGACAGCCTGCGCGACGTGGTCGGCCCTCTTGGCGCGCCCACGCATATTGAACGGCGGGGCACTGCGGTGGTCATCGGCGGCGGGATCGGCATCGCCCCGGCGCACCCTATCGCCCAGGCGCTCAAGGCGGCGGGCAACACGGTGATCTCCATCCTCGGCGCGCGCACTCAAGCGCTGCTGATCATGGAAGAGGAGATGCGCCGCGCCTCGGACGAGGTGATCGTATGCACCGACGACGGCACCTGCGGCCTGCAGGGATTCGTCACCCACGCCCTGGCCGATCTCATCGCTCAGCGCGGCAAGCCCGATTTCGTCTTCGCCGTCGGCCCGGTGCCGATGATGAAGTACGTCAGCCTGCTGACCAAAGAGCACGGCATTCCCACAATGGTCAGCCTCAACCCGATCATGGTGGACGGCACGGGCATGTGCGGCGGCTGCCGGGTGACGGTGGGCAGCGAGATGAAGTTCGCCTGTGTGGATGGGCCGGACTTCGACGGGCACCTGGTGGATTTCGACGAGCTGATCAAGCGCCAGGCGTTCTACAAGGAACAGGAACAGCTCGCCTATCAGCAGATGCAAGAGCGCTGCCAGGCCGAGTCCCTGGCCCAGGCCACCCCCTCATGATGATCTCAGCGTCGGCAAAAGGGCTGACAAGGTAGTGTGGATGAGCGACCAACTGGACCCCCACGAGATCGAGCGACTGCGCTCCCTCAAGCCAAAAGAGCGGATGCAGATCCCGCGCCAGCAGATGCCAGAGCAGGCGCCCGACGTGCGCCGTGCCAACTTCCGCGAAGTCCCTCACGGGCTGCCCGCTATGACGGCCATCGTGGAGGCGAACCGCTGTCTGGCCTGCAAGAAGCCCGCCTGCGTCGAAGGCTGCCCGGTCGGGATTGACATCCCCGGCTTTGTCGCGCTCATCGTCCAGGGCGATTTCGAGGGCGCTGTGCGCAAAGTCAAGGAGACGAACATGCTCCCGGCCATCTGCGGGCGCGTCTGCCCGCAGGAAGCGCAGTGCGAGGCGCTGTGCGTCGTGGGCAAGCGGGGCGATCCGGTGGCCATTGGCCGCCTGGAGCGCTTCGTCGCCGACTGGGAGCGCGAGCACGGCCTGGTCGAGCCGCCGCCCACCGGCGCGCCCACCGGCAAGAGCGTCGGCGTGGTGGGCAGCGGCCCCGCCGGGCTGACCGCGGCCATTGACCTGCGCCGCCTGGGGCACGAGGTGACCATCTACGAGGCGCTGCACGCCCCCGGCGGCGTGCTGATGTACGGCATCCCGGAGTTCCGCCTGCCCAAGTCCATCGTCAGCGCCGAGGTGGAAGTCGTCCAGCGCATGGGCGTGCAGATTGAGTACAACTACGTCATCGGCCAGATCGAGACGGTGGACGAGCTGTTGGAGCGCCACGACGCGGTCTTTCTGGGCACCGGGGCGGGGCTGCCCTGGTTCATGAACCTGCCCGGCGAGAACCTCAACGGCGTGTATTCGGCCAACGAGTACCTGACGCGCTGCAACCTGATGCGCGCCTACGAGTTCCCTTACAGTGACACGCCCATCGCCGCCAGCGAGCGGGTGGCCGTGATCGGCGGCGGCAACGTGGCCATGGACGTGGCGCGCACGGCGGCTCGTCTCGGCGCCAAGGAAGTCTACCTGATCTATCGCCGCTCCGAAGCGGAGATGCCCGCCCGCATCGAGGAAATTCACCACGCCAGGGAAGAGGGCATCGTCTTCAAGCTGCTGCACAACCCGGTGCGCTACATCGGCGACGAGTGCGGGCGCGTCTGCCAGGTGGAGTGCATCCGCATGGAGCTGGGCGAGCCAGACGCCTCCGGGCGTCGCCGCCCGGTGCCGGTCGAAGGCTCGCAGTTCACTATTGACGTGGATACGGTCGTCGTCGCCATCGGCAACGGCCCCAACCCGCTGGTGCCCAAGACGACCGCCGGGCTGGACGTGGACGCGCGGCACGGCACGGTCAAGACCAACCTGGAGACGATGCGCACCTCCAAGCGCGGCGTGTTCGCTGGCGGCGACATCGCCATCGGCGCGGCGACGGTCATCCTGGCGATGGGGCACGGGCGCAAAGCGGCGCGCTCGATTGACCACTTCCTGCGCACCGGCGTATGGGACGTGGAGAAGGTTGAGTAGGCGGCAGGGGCCTCTCCGCCCGCCCCGTCTATGCTCCTCCCTCGATCTCCTCCTTCAGCCGGGCTGGAGAGGGGACTGAAGGGTGAGGTAAATCGCCCCGCCGCTGGGTCTGGCCCTGGTTTGCGCCATCTATTCACCCTCACTATACTTACCTCGCGTAACCGCCCGGCTCCTATTAGTGTATAGAGGTGATGCGCTCCTAATCCGAGCCGCCACGAGTCGGGCATTGTCGGGAGGCGAGCGCACAGCGCGTCCCGGCTGCCGATCATCCATCAAGAGTTGCCAGAGGGCAGAAACTCCCATGACCCCAACTACAACCCCCATCATCGAGTTGCGCGGGCTGGGCAAGCAATTCAACCCACCCGACGGCGTGATCGCCGTCAAGGATGTGAGTTTCAGCATCATGCAGGGCGAGATTTTCAGTCTGCTCGGCCCGAACGGCGCAGGCAAGACGACGACCATCGGCATGATCAGCGGCCTGCTGGCGCCCACCGCCGGCGATGTGATCGTCGGCGGGCACTCCGTCACTCGCGAGTCGCTGGCCGTGCGCAGGCTGATCGGCGTCGTGCCGCAGGAGCTGGCGCTCTATCCCACCCTGTCCGCCCGCCAGAACCTGGCTTTCTTCGGCAAGATGTACGGCCTGGGCGGGCGCGAACTGAAGCGGCGTATCGGTGAAGTGCTGGAGTTCACCGAATTGACCGACCGCGCCGACGACCCGATCGAGCAGTACAGCGGCGGGATGAAGCGCCGCGTCAACATCGGCATCGGCCTGCTGCACCGCCCGCAGGTTCTCTTCCTCGACGAGCCGACCGTCGCCATTGACCCGCAGTCGCGGCGCAATATCCTGGACGCGGTGAAGGCGCTCAACGCCGAGGGCATCACCGTGCTCTATACGACGCACTACATGGAAGAGGCCCAAGAGCTTTCGCACCGTGTCGGCATCATTGATCACGGGCAGATCATCGCCCTGGGCACGCAGGACGAGTTGACGCGCACCGTCGGCGAGCAGGACACGCTGGCGCTCAAGGTACCGGACGCCACGCCGGAGCTGGTGAGCGCCCTGGGCAGGCTGCCCGGCGTGAGCGCCTGCGTGCGCGCGGACGGCGAAGACGGCGAGCTGCACGTCCTGGCCGACGAAGGGCGGCGCGCCCTGCCCGACGCGATCCGCCTGATCAACGAGGCCGGGCTGAGCCTGCAAGCGGTCGAGGTGCGCGAGCCAACGCTGGAAGCCGTCTTCCTGCACCTGACCGGGCGCGGCCTGCGCGACTGAGGGGGCGGCCATGCACCACAAGATCATCGCCATCGCCTGGAAAGACATCACCACGACGTTCAAAGACCGCGACGCCGTTGCCTACCTGGTGGCGCTGCCCATCGTGCTCAGCGCCATCGTCGGCCTGGCCTTCGGGACGGGCGGTGACGTGAGCATTGATCCCGTGCCCGTCGCCGTCGTCAATCAGGATCAGGGCGTCACCCTGCCTGGCGGCGAGACGCTGAGTCTGGGCGAGACGCTGGAGCGGGCCTTCGTGCCTAGCGGCGATCCCGCCCAGGACGAGCCGTTTGCCGCCATCCACGACCTGACGGACGGCACGGCCTATGCCGACGCCGACCGCGCCCGCGAGGAGATTGCCGACGGCGACCTGGCCGCGCTGATCACCATCGGCGGCGCGGACTTCACCGCCAACGCCCTGAGCGGGGACGCCCCCGGCACCGTTGACATCCTGTACGACAGCGGGCGCAGCATCGGCCCCAGCGTGGTGCGCAGCATCGTCAGCGCTATCACCAACGGCATGAACAGCGTCATCCTGGCCCAGCGCCTCGGCCCGGCGGCCCTGGCGGAGATCGGCGCGACGGTGGGCGCGGACGAGGCGGCCATCGCCAGCGCCGCCGCCGAGCTGGGCGCCGCCGCCACGTCTATCGCCGCCGCCGCCCCGATCCGGCTGGAGCAGGTTGATTTGCAGGGCAAGACGCGCTCTTTCGACGCCCTGCAGTACTTCGCCCCCTCGATGGCTATCCTGTTCATGACGTTCGCCATGGGCGCGAGTGCGACGGCCATCCGCCTTGAGAGGGAGCGCTGGACGCTGCAGCGCATCCTGACCACGCCGACGCCGCGCTGGGCCTTCATGGGCGGCAAGCTGCTGGGCATGTACGGGACCGGCCTGGCCCAGATGATCCTGCTCATCGTCGCGACGACGCTCGTCGCCCGGCTGATGGGCCGCCAGAACAGCTTATGGGGCACGGACGGGCTGGCCATTGCGCTGCTGGTGCTGGCTGTCGTCTTCGCGGCGACGAGCCTGGGCCTGCTCATCGCCGCGCTATCCAGGACTGCCGAGCAGGCCAACACCTACAGCAGCATCGCCGCCCTGGTGCTGGGGATGCTCGGCGGCTCGTTCGTCCCCATCGAAAACCTGCCGGGCGTGCTGAGCTGGCTGCCCAAGCTCACCCTCAACTATTGGGGCATTCGCGGCTTCTACGACGTGGCGACCGGCGAAGCGGCGCTGGCGGGCGTCAGCACCCATCTGCTGGCGCTGGCGGTGATCGGCGTCGTGCTGTTCGTGGCCAGTTTGTGGCGCTTCAGCCGCCGCCAGGAACTATGAGGGAGATCACCATGCGCGCCATCCTGACGGTTGCCCGCTATGACCTGCTGCGCTCGCTCAAGCAGCGCGAGACGTTCCTCTTCGGCCTGCTCATGCCGGGGATCATGATGCTGCTGCTGGGCGTGGCGATGGGCGGCAGCGCCAACTCGGCGACGATCACCGTAGACGTGCTGGACGAAGACAACAGCGCGCTGTCGGGGGCGCTGATCGCTGCGCTGCGCGCCGAGCTGGAGGTGGACGACTCGTTCCGGCTGTGCGTCCTGGGCGCAGACGATGGAGACGGCTGTGCGGTCAGCGCCGCACCGGATCGCCTGGAGCAGGTGGCCGACAAGCGCCTGGAAGACACCGACAGCTTCGGGACAATCCGCATCCCGGCGGGCTTCGGCGACGCGCTGCGCGCCGGGGAGGAGGCGACCGTCACCTACAAGAGCAGCGCCGACCTGACCGCGCCGACGCTGGCCGAGCAGAAGATCGAGGCGGCGGTCAGCCGCCTGAGTGGGGCGGTGGCCATTGCCGACCTGACCGCCCACGCCGCCGAGAGCGCCTTCGGCCCGCTGGATCGTGCTGCCGCTTTCGAGACGGTGCGCGCCCGCGTGGACGCCGCCTGGGACGAGCGCCCGGTGCGTGTGCGCGCCGAGGGCACCACCAGCCAGGTATCGCGCTTCGGCTTCAACCAGAGCGGGCCGGGCATCGCCACCATGTTCGTGCTCATCTTCACCCTCAACGGGGCGGCGCTGCTGATCTATGAGCGCGAGACGGGCACGCTGCAACGCCTGTTCACGCTGCCCGTGCCGCGCTGGCAGACGCTCGCCGGCAAAATCCTGGGTCAGTACGTCTATGGGCTGAGCATCTTCGCCGTGCTGGTGCTGGCCGGGGCGCTGATGGGCGTGCAGTGGGGTGATAACGTGGCGGGCGTCGTCCTGGTCATGCTCACCTACACGCTGGCCGTGACCGCGCTGGGCGTGGCCCTGGCGACGGTGGCCCGCACCTCGGCACAGGCGGTCAACCTGAGTATGCTCTTCGGCATGACGCTCGCCCCGCTGGGCGGGGCGTGGTGGCCGCTGGAGATCGTGCCGCCCTTCATGAAGGCCGTCGGGCACCTGACGCCGGTCGCCTGGGGCATGGACGCCTTCCAGGAGATGATGTTCTACGGCGGGACGCTGGCCGACATCGCGCCGATGCTCGGCGTGCTGCTGGGCATGGCCGCGCTGTTCTTCGCCTTCGGGCTGCTGCGCTTCCGCTACGAGTAGAGGCGGTGAGGATAGCGCGCACGGCACATAGGGGCGCTGCTCTGCTGCGCCCATGTGTAGGGGCGGGTTTGCAAACCCGCCCCTACAAAAACGCCTCAAGCCGCCTGCATAACCGAACAGCAAGATGCCCCAGGTCATGACTAGAGCGCATCAATACGCCCCTACGAGCACGCTATCAGCCGCCCCCGCCACTATGCGGTAAACTGTTCCCACCAGACTTCGGAAGTCTCGCAGACTTCCGAAGTCTATGCCGGGGCGCTCGCAGCCGAGGGCGCAGCGGAGCAGCGCCCCTCCAGACCAATTCCTGTTCTCGGAGAATTAGCGCCTCTGGCTGCTGTGACTCACCTGCACCGCATCACAACCCTCGTCGCGCGGACGATCCGCGCGGCGCGCATCGCCTGGCGACGCGCCCGGCGCAGCCTGCGCGCGCTGTGGATCGGCGCGCTGCGCCTGGCGCTGACCATCGCCCTGATCGTCGTGCTCGGCGACGGAGCGGTGCGCGACACGTCGCTGAGCGCGCGCATCACCGCCCTGGCCCGCGATCACCTGTTCGACTACGCCGCCTGGGAGGTCGAAGCGCTGTGGGGCAAGCTGCGCGAGTCTGTGCTGGGCGTCGGCCCCTACCTGGAGGATGAGCAGGGCCGCGCCCTGGTGCTGGCCTATCTGGAGACGCTGGGCGCTGCGCAGGAGGTCGAAGCGCAGATCGAGCGGCTCTACGCCGACCCGGACGTGCCCGACCCGGACGCCGCCGCCGCGCCTCTGCGCGCCGAGCGCGACACCCTGCGCGAGCGGCTGCGCGCCGACCAGCCGCTCGTCGAGCGCCTGATCGAGGGGCAGGTGTCGGCGGTGCTGGCCGATGAGGGTTTCGGTCTGCTGGGGCAGGTGCTGCCGCCCGTCGCCATGCACTTCACCGAGACGCCCGTCGCGCTGATCGTCTCCCCCCGCGAGCGAATCGCCGTCGCCGCCAACCTCGACCTGGACGCGCTGCCGGTCGAAGAGCGGGAATCGCTCGAAGCGCGCATTGACGCGGCGCTGGGCGTGTCCTCGCTGATCGTGCCGCTGGGCGGGCTGAGCCTCTACCCGGCGATGATCGTCGAGCCGTCCGCGCGCGACACGGCGCGCACGCTGGCCCGCGCCTTCGAGGTGACCGCCCACGAGTGGGCGCACCATTACCTGGTCTTCTATCCGCTCGGCTGGGAGTACAACGCGCGCGCCGAGACGCGCATCATCAACGAGACGACGGCCACCTTTTTCGGGCGGGCCGTCGCGCAGCGGGTCATCGCCCGCTACTACCCGGAGCTGCCTGTCCCGCAGTACCCGTCCTTCCTGGCTGCGAGCGCTGTCACATCCCAGGAAGCCGCGCCGCAGGCCCCGCCCGGCGATCCCGACGCACCACCGCCCTTTGACTACGCCCGCGAGATGGGCGCCACGCGCGCCCGCGTGGACTTCCTGCTGTGGCAGGGCCTGGTCGAGGCGGCGGAAGCGTATATGGACGCGCAGCAGCGCAAGTTCGCCCGGCACGGCTACCCGATCCGCAAGCTGAACCAGGCGTATTTCGCCTTCTACGGCGGCTACCAGGGCGAGCCGGGCGCGGGCGGGACCGACCCCACCGGCCCGGCCATCGAGGGGATTCTGGCCCACAGCGCGACGCTGGAGGACTTCCTGCGCACGCTGCGCGGGATCACGGGGAGGGAGCAGTTGGTGGGGGTGGGGGGGTAGATAAACAAGACTTCGGAAGTCTTCAGAGACTTCCGAAGTCTGCGCGCGCGCTCATCCCCCGCGTTCTCGCGCCCCGCAGCGGGACGGGACCGCTCACCCGTCCCCAAGCGCCCCGCGAATCTGCGCGGCCAGGTCGCGCACGGCGTCCACACCCCCCGCGCCGGCGCGCACCAGCGCGCTGCCGACAATGAAGCCCTCGGCCAGGCCGCTCATGGCCCGCGCCTGCTCCGGCCCGCTGATGCCGAAGCCGACCACGCGCGGGCAGTCGGTCTGCGCGCGGATGCGCGCCAGGAAGTCGCCCAGGTCGGGCGGCAGTGTCGCGCGCGCGCCGGTCACGCCCGTCACCGAGACGACGTAGAGAAAGCCGCGCGCCCGCCCGGCCACCAGGCGGATGCGCGCGTCGGTGCTGGTGGGGGCCAGGAAGAAGATCAGGGCCAGCCCCTCGCGGGCGCAGCCGGGGGCGAACAGATCGGCTTCTTCCGGCGGCAGGTCGGGGATGATCAGCCCGTCGGCGCCGGTGGCGCGCGCGTCGCGGGCGAAGGCGTCCGGCCCATAGGCCAGCAGCGGGTTGAGGTAGCCCATCAGCAGCAGCGGCTGGGCAACGCCGCGCGCGCGCAGCTCGGCAACTGCTTCCAGGCAGCGCCGGACGGTGACGCCGTTGCCCAGCGCGACCTGCGTCGCCGCCTGGATGGTCGGGCCATCGGCCAGCGGGTCGCTGAAGGGCATCCCAATCTCGAAGCCGTCCACGCCGGCCCCGGCCATCGCCTGGATCGTGTCCAGCGACGCCTCAATCGTCGGATAGCCGATCGGGTAGTAGGGCAGGAAGGCGGCGCGGCCCTGGGCGCGGGTGCGGGCGAACAGGGCGTCCAGGGCGTCCAGACCGGTCTGCGTGCGCGTCGTTTCGCTCATGTGCCGCCCTCCAGCGCGTTGATCACGGTGTCCAGGTCTTTGTCGCCGCGCCCGGACAGGTTGACGAGCAGGATGGCGTCGCGGGGCATGGCCGGCGCGCGCCTGACCGCTTCGGCGATGGCGTGCGCGCTCTCCAGGGCGGGGATGATCCCCTCAAGCTGGCTGAGCAGTTGCAGCGCGGCCAGGGCCTCGTCGTCGGTGGCGACGGTGTAGAAGGCGCGCTCGATCTGGCGCAGGTAGGCGTGTTCCGGCCCCACCGAGGCGTAATCCAGCCCGGCGGAGATGCTGTGCGTCTCGGTGATCTGCCCGTCGGCGTCCTGCAGGACGAAGGAGCGCGTGCCGTGCAGCACGCCGGGCCGCCCGCGCGCCGGGTCGGCGAAGCGCGCGGCGTGCTCCCCGCTGGCAATGCCGCGCCCACCCGCTTCCACGCCGATCAGGGCTACCTGCGGGTCGTCGCGGAAGGCGTGGAAGAGGCCGATGGCGTTGCTGCCGCCGCCCACGCAGGCGATGCAGGCGTCCGGCAGCCGCCCGACCTGGGCGAGCATCTGGGCGCGCGCCTCCTCGCCGATGACGCGCTGGAACTCGCGCACGATCAGCGGATAGGGATGTGGGCCGAGCGCCGAGCCGAGCAGGTAGTGGGTGGTGCTGACGTGGGTCACCCAGTCGCGAATGGCCTCGTTGATGGCGTCCTTCAGGGTGCGGCTGCCGCTCTCAACGGGGATCACTTCCGCGCCGAGCAGCTTCATGCGGAAGACGTTGGGGCGCTGGCGGGCCATGTCCACCACGCCCATGTAGACGTGACACTCCATGCCCAGCAGGGCGCAGACGGTGGCCGTCGCCACGCCGTGCTGGCCCGCGCCCGTTTCGGCGACGATGCGCCGCTTGCCCATGCGCTCAGCGAGCAGGGCCTGCCCCAGGGCGTTGTTGATCTTGTGCGCGCCGGTGTGGGCCAGGTCTTCGCGCTTGAGGTAGATGCGCGCCCCGCCCAGGTGATCGCTGAGGCGGGCGGCGTAGCTGAGCGGCGTCGGGCGACCGGTGTAGGTCGCCTGCAGGTCGGCGAAGCGGCGCTGGAAGGCCGGGTCGTGACGGGCGCTCTCGAAGGCGGCGGTCAGCTCGTCCAGCGCCGGGACGAGCGTCTCCGGCACGAAGCGCCCGCCGAATTCGCCGAAGTAGCCGCGCACATCGGGCAGTGTGGAGGTCATCGCAGGGGGTTGTACGGTTATCATGAGCTTTCCATTCCTTGATCAACTGATTTCACCACAGCAATGAAGGCACGGACGAGCGCCACGTCCTTAATGCCGGGCGCGCGCTCCACCCCGCTGGCCACGTCCACGCCCCAGGGTTGCAGCGCGCGCACCCGCCCGGCCACGTTGGCGGGCGTCAGGCCGCCGGCGAGCATGACGCGCGGTGCGGCGCTCAACGCGGCGCGTGCCACGTCTTCGCCTGCTGTCTCACCCGTGCCGCCGTAAAGCTGCGGATGGTAGGCGTCCACCAGCAGGGCGGGCAGGCGTTCGTCGTGGGGCGCGTGAGCCGCGAACAGGCGGGCTGTGTCCAGCGCGGCGGCGTCGTCGCGGGGGCGCAGCGCCTTGAAAGCGCGCCCGTCCAGCGCGGCGAGCGTCTCTGCTGGCTCGTCGCCGCTGAGCTGCGCCGCATCCAGGCCAACTTCCTCGAAAGCGCGAATGATGGCAGCGGTCTCCGCATTAACGAAGACGCCGACCAGCAGCGGGCGGGCCGCCCCCAGGATGCTCCGCAGCCCGGCAGCGATCAGGCGCGCCCGCTCCAGCGGCAGGTAGCGCGGGCTGGGCGGGTAGAAGTTCAGGCCGAGCAGGTCAGCGCCGGCTTTCGCGCAGCGCAGGGCGTCGTCGAGCGTCGTCACGCCGCAAATCTTGACGCGGGTCATGGCTTCACCTCGCGCGGCTGGCCGCCCAGTTCGCGGACGCGCGCGGCCACGTCCGGCGCGGTGACCAGCGCCTCGCCGACCAGCACAGCGTGCGCGCCCGCCGCACCCATGCGCCGCACGTCCGTGCCGCTGAAGATGCCGCTCTCGGCGACCAGCGTCACGTCTGCCGGCAGCAGGCGAGCCAGGCGCTCAGTTGTCGCCAGGTCTACGGCGAAAGTGCGCAGGTCGCGGTTGTTGACGCCGATCAGCGGCGCGCCGAGGGCCAGGGCGCGCGCCAATTCAGCCTCGTCGTGCACCTCGACCAGGGCGGCCATGCCCAGCCCCGTGACCAGGGCGTGCAGATCGGCCAGGCATGCGTCGTCGAGCGCGGCGACGATGAGCAGCACGGCATCCGCGCCCGCCGCGCGCGCCTCATAAACCTGGTAAGGGTCGAGCACAAAATCCTTGCGCAGGACAGGGACGCTGACTGCCGCGCGCGCGGCGGTCAGGTGGGCCAGGTCGCCGCCGAAAAAGCGCGCATCGGTCAGCACGGAGAGGGCCGCCGCGCCGTGAGCGGCGTAGGTCGTCGCCAGAGCGAGCGGATCGAAGTCTGCCAGCAGCACGCCGCGTGAGGGCGACGCTCGCTTGATCTCGGCGATCAGCGTGACCGTCGCGCGGCGCACGGCGGCCCGCACGTCGCGCGGCGGGGGCGCTTCCTGCGCTGCCGCGCTCATCGCCGCCGCACTCGCGCGGGCCTTGCGCGCCGCGACTTCCTCGACCTTGTGCGCCAGGATTTTGTCCAGCACGGTCTGTGTGCGCACGAACTCACTGACCATGCGCCAGCTCCTGACTGAAGGCGATCAGCGCGTCGAGCTTGGCCAGCGCCGCGCCGCTGGCGATGGCGTCAGCGGCCAGGGCGATGCCCTCGGCGAAGTCATCCGCGCGCCCTGCTGCCACCAGCGCCGCGCCCGCGTTGAGCAGCACCACGTCGCGCTTGGCGGCGTTGACCTGGCCGCTGAGGATGCCGCGCAGGATACGTGCGTTCTCCGCCGCGTCCCCGCCGAGCAGCTCCCAGATGTGGGCGGGCGTCAGGTCATAGTCCAGCGGATTCAGCTCGAAGGTGCGCACCGCGCCAGCGGCGTAATGGCTGACGACGTTGGGACCGGTCGTAGTCAGCTCGTCAATGTTGCCGTAGCCGCAGACGACGATGGCCGAGATCGCTCCCAGCTCGCCGAGCACGTTGGCCAGGTACTCGGTCAGGTCGGGGGCGAAGACGCCCATCAGTTGGCGGCGCGCGCCTGCCGGGTTGGTCAGCGGGCCGAGGATATTGAAGATGGTGCGCACGTGCAGGTCGCGGCGCGGGCCGATGGCGTGCTTCATGGCCGGGTGCAGCTTCGGGGCAAACAAAAAGCCGATGCCGATCTCGTCCACGCAGCGCCCGACCTGCTGCGGCGTCAGGTCGAGGTTGACGCCCAGCTCGGCCAGCACGTCGGCGCTGCCGCAGCGACTGGTGCTGGCGCGGTTGCCGTGCTTGGCGATGCGCACGCCCGCGCCCGCCGCCACGAAGGCGACCGTCGTGCTGATGTTGAACGTGCCCGACCGATCGCCGCCGGTGCCGCAGGTATCGAGCAGGTCGCCGTCAAAGCGCGTGGGCACCCGGATGGCGTTGGCGCGCATGGCGCGGGCGCTGCCCAGAATCTCGGCCTCGGTCTCGCCCTTCATGCGCAGGCCCATCAGGTAGGCGCCGATCTGCGCTTCGGTGGCCTCCCCGCGCATGATCTGGCTCATGACCGCTTCGGCCTCCTCGGCGCGAAGCTGCCCGAAGCGGCTGATCACGTCAAGGGCGCGCTGGATGTCAATGACTGGGTTCATGGTGGCTCCTCGTGGTGGCTGGTGGCTGGTGGTTGGTGATCGGTTGTCAGTTGTCAGTGATCAGTTGTCGGTTACAAGTAATCTCGAAGGCTGGAAGCTGATCGCTGATCACCGATCATCCCCTCACAGGCGGTGCTCCAGGAAGTTCTGCACAATACGCGCGCCGTACTTCGTCAGGATACTTTCCGGGTGAAACTGCACGCCGACGACCGGGTGCTCCCTGTGGCGCAGGGCCATCACCTCGCCGGCCTCGGTGAAAGCGGTGACCAGCAGCGCGGCGGGCAGCGGCTCCTCGACGATCAGGCTGTGGTAGCGCGTCGCCTCGAACGGGCTGGGCACGCCGGTGAACAGCGCGGCGTTCTTGTGGTAGATGGGGCTGATTTTGCCGTGCATCAGGCGCGGGGCGGGCACGACGCGCCCGCCATACGCCTGGCCGATGCACTGCTGGCCCAGGCACACGCCCAGGATCGGCGTGGTCGGCCCCAGGGCGCGGATCACGTCGAGCGAGATGCCGCCGTCGTCGGGCGTGCCGGGGCCGGGCGAGATGACGATGTGCGATGGGCGCAGCGCGCGTATCTCGTCGAGCGCGATCTGGTCGTTGCGGGCCACGCGCAACTCAGCGCCCAGCTCGCCCATCAATTGCACCAGGTTATAGGTGAAGCTGTCGTAGTTATCAATGACCAGGATCATCGTCACCTGCTCCTATCCCAATCCGCGCTCGGCGTTCTGCACGGCCACGGCTACCGCCCGCGCCTTGTTGACCGTCTCCTCGTACTCGCGGGCCGGATCGCTGTCGGCGACGATGCCCGCGCCCGCCTGAAAAGTCACCTCGTCGCCGCGCATGAGCATGGTGCGGATGGTGATGCAGGTGTCCATTGAGCCGTCGAAGCTGAAGTAGCCCACCGCGCCGCCATACGGCCCGCGCCGTGTGCCCTCAAGCTCCTCAATGATCTCCATGGCCCGCACCTTCGGCGCACCGCTGAGCGTCCCGGCGGGGAAGGTGGCCCGCAGCAGGTCGAAGGCGCCCAGCCCGGCGCGCAGCCGCCCCTGTACCTGGCTGACGATGTGCATCACGTGCGAGTAGCGCTCGACGATCATCATGTGCGGCACGTGCACCGTGCCGTATTCGCAGACGCGGCCCAGGTCGTTGCGGCCCAGGTCCACCAGCATGACGTGCTCAGCGCGCTCTTTTTCGTCGGCCAGCAGCTCACTGGCCAGCGCGCTGTCCTCGGCTTCGTCGCGCCCGCGCGGGCGCGTCCCGGCGATGGGCCGCACGGTGGCGATCCCCTCCTCCAGGCGCACCATCATCTCCGGCGAGGCGCCGATCAGCGCCAGGTCGTCGCTGAAGCGCAGAAAGAACATGTAGGGCGAGGGGTTGAGCGCGCGCAGCGCCCGGTAGATGGTGAACGGCGGCGCGCACGTCCGGCGGCTGAAACGCTGCGAGAGCACGATCTGGAAGGCGTCGCCGGCGGCGATGTACTCTTTGGCCGCGCGGACGTTGGCCTCGAACTGGGCGCGGCTGACGTTGGAGCGCAGGTTGTCCTCGCTCGCGGCGGGACACTCGTCAAGGTAGGGCAGCGGGGCAGCCAGCGCGTCCAGAATCTGGTCAATACGCCGCACAGCATCATCGTAGGCCGCGTCTGGATCGCCGGTGTTGTGCGCGTTGGCCAGGACGATGAGCTGGTGTTTGGCGTGGTCGAAGATGACCAGCGTATCGGCCAGCAGAAAGGCGACATCCGGCACGTTCAGGTCGTCGCTGGCGGTGGCCGGCAGCCGCTCGAAATGGCGCACGACATCGTAGCTGAGATAGCCGACCGCCCCGCCGACGAAGCGCGGCAGCCCTTCCAGCCGCACCGGGCGGACGCGCTCGAACTCAGCGGCGATGACGTGCAGTGGGTCTTCGCCGGGGGCCAGGTCGCGCACCGTCGTCTGGCCGTGCCGGGCGATCGTCACCCGCTGGCCCTGCACGGTGATCATGCCCTTGGGATTCACGCCCAGGAACGAGTAGCGCCCGACCTGCTCGCCACCTTCGACGCTCTCCAGCAGGAACGACGACGTGCCCAGCGCGGCCAGCTTGAGGTAGACCGAGACGGGTGTCTCCAGGTCGGCCAGCAGTGTACGGTAGACGGGCAGCAGATCGCCGCGCTCGAACAGGCGATGAGCCGCCGCCCGATCCGGGATGATCGGCGCGCGCGTGCGCAGGTGTTCCGGTGACAGTGCCATCAGTGCGCCTCCCGCAGGATTGCCAGAAACGAAAAGAATCTCCCCCTTCGCTCAAGGACGAGAAGAGGAGATTCCCGCGGTGCCACCCTGATTAAGCGACTGTCTCCAGCAACAAAAACATCTCCGGTGAATGCGCGGAGATGCAGGAGAAGCCAGCTTCACTCGTTGAGGTACGGACGCAGCCCGCCTGCTCTGGGCCGCCTCGATACCCGTCACCCTGTTAA
Source organism: Anaerolineae bacterium (assembly GCA_023382715.1). GTDB lineage: Bacteria > Chloroflexota > Anaerolineae > Aggregatilineales > Aggregatilineaceae > UBA2029. The sequence goes on along the minus strand of JAHDWP010000036.1, from coordinate 2,171 downwards.
CGGTGGTGTCTCCGGTGCGGGCTAGTGGCGCGCGAGCGCGTTCGACCGCACAGCTCCCTGGCCCATTCCACACCGGCGCTTGTACCGCCTTCACAGCCCCCGGCGGCTCTCTGAACACCGCTACGGTGTGTACTATTCCAGATCAACGCTTTTGCGTGTATGCGACTGTGCTTCAAAAGGTAGCAGGGTTTGGCAGGGTTGTCAAGGACTTTGGGCAAAGCGACCAAAGGGGGCGCGTGCGATTGACCTCACCCGCTGGCCCCCTCTCCACACGCGGCTATACATGACCCACATCTTTGGCTGTGCCCGTCCCCCCCCCATCCCCGGCCCTTCCCCCACGAGGGGGGAAGGGAGAAAAGCGGCAGGCCTGCTCCCCCCTCCCTCCGCGCAGCGCGGGGGAAGGGGCCAGGGGGAGGGGCGTTCCGCCTGTGCCGCGCGCCGAGTGGGGGGAGGTCAACCGGCCGGCGCGCGGTTGTGGTATACTCCCGCGCGACACACAGACACGCGATCACCCAAAGGGAATGAGCCACCCGATGCTGACCGATCTGACGCTGAGCGAGGCGCAGGCTGCCCTGCGCGCGGGAACGATCACCGCCGTCGCGCTGACCCAGGCGCACCTGGAGCGCATCCGCGCGCTGGAGCCAGACCTGCACGCTTACCTGACCGTGACCGAAGACCTGGCCCTGCAGGCCGCCGAAGAAGCCGACCGCCGCCGCGCCAACGGCGACGACTCCCCGCTGCTGGGCATCCCCCTGGCGATCAAGGACGTGCTGATGACGCGCGGCGTGCCGACCACCGCCGGCTCGCGCATCCTGGAGGGCTTCCTCCCGCCCTACACGGCGACCGCCGTGCAACGCCTGCTCGACGCCGGGGCGGTCATGCTCGGCAAGACGAACACCGACGAGTTCGCGATGGGGTCGTCCACCGAAAACTCCGGCTACGGCCCCACGCGCAATCCCTGGGACGTAGCGTGCGTGCCCGGCGGCAGCAGCGGGGGCAGCGCCGCCGCCGTCGCTGCACGCCTGGCCCTCGGCGCGCTGGGCACGGATACTGGCGGCAGCGTGCGTCAGCCGGCGTCGTTCTGCGGGGTGTGTGCGCTCAAGCCGTCCTATGGCCGCGTGTCGCGCTATGGGGTGATCGCCTTCGCCTCGTCGCTGGACCAGGTGGGCGTGTTCGGGCGCTCAGCCGCCGACCTCGCCGCGCTGCTGGGCGTCATCGCCGGGCACGACCCGCGCGACGGCACCAGCATGACCCTGCCCGTCCCGGACTACGCCGCCGCCCTGACCGGCGACATTCGCGGGCTGCGCGTGGGCGTACCGCGCGAATATTTCGTTGAGGGAGTGCAGCCGGCAGTCGAGAAGACGGTGCGCGCGGCGATTGACCAGCTCGCCGCGCTCGGCGCAGAGGTGCGCCCGATCAGCCTGCCGCACACCGAATACGCGCTGCCGATCTACTACCTGATCGCGCCGTCGGAGGCGTCGGCGAACCTGGCCCGCTTCGATGGAGTGCGCTACGGCCTGCGCGACGCGCAGGGGGCGCTGTGGCCCACCTACAAAGCCACGCGCGGCAAAGGCTTCGGCCCGGAGGTCAAGCGACGGATTATGCTGGGCACTTACGCGCTCTCCGCCGGCTACTACGACGCCTACTACCTGAAAGCGCAGAAGGTCCGCACGCTGATCCGGCAGGACTTCGACCGGGCCTTCGCCGAGGTGGACCTGATCGCCGCGCCCACCACCCCGGCGACCGCCTTCCGCATCGGCGAAAAGGCCGACGATCCGCTGGCGATGTACCTGTCGGACACGCTCACGCTGTCGGCGAGTCTGGCGGGGATCGTGGGGGCGAGCGTGCCCTGCGGCTTCGATGAGAATGGCCTGCCCATCGGCCTGCAGATCATCGGCCCGGCGTTCGACGAGCCGACCGTGCTGCGCGCCGCCGACGCCTACCAGCGCGTCACAAGCTGGCACTCGCGCCGCCCGCCGCTGTGAGCGAGGGGCAGAGAGCAGACTTCCGAAGTCTGATGAACGCCTGCCCCTGAGTCCCCCCTCCAGCCGAGCCAGAGCGTGTTATGCGCTTTTCCACCCTATTCCCCACAAGGAGGGAGGGGCTTAAAAGGGTGTATGTAGTGGACCCATAAAGCTGGACACAATTATCGCATGGTTAAGGGGGATGTG
>JAHDWP010000035.1 GCA_023382715.1 Anaerolineae bacterium | reverse complement strand
GCCTTGCTCCCCTTCTCCCCCTGGAGGGAGAAGGGGTTGGGGGATGAGGGGAGCTTACCAGCTCAGGCGAAACGCCCGTTGATGCGATTGCCCTGGTGCGAGAGCGTACCACAAACTCGCTCGCCTGTGGGGCGAACTGCCCCGCCCTCACCCCTGACCGGGACGAATGGCCCCTCTATTCGGTGAGAAAGCCCACTGACCATCCGGCTCACCTGCGTTATACTGACAGAAGGGATGATACCACCGCCTCACATTGCGCCCCCCACCCACAGCAGGCCCGCCGGAGCCGCATCCGGCACGGACGGTCAGCACAGGAGGGAATACCGTATGGCCGACCAACCCGTTTCGTGCACGCAGTCAGCGCGCGGCCCGCTGGTCGCCCAGACTGCACCAGAGGCAGCAGGTTCCGCAGAACCACCGAAGGAGGTACCGCACATGATAGCACGTGTTGGCAGGCTCGCCCCGGATTTCGAGGCGATGGCTTATCACCAGGGCAGCTTCAAGCTGGTCACGCTGTCCGAACTCAAAGGGCACTGGGCGCTGCTGTGCTTCTACCCCGGTGACTTCACCTTTGTCTGACCGACCGAGCTGGCGGCAGTTGCCGTCCACTATGAGCAGCTTCAGGCGCTGGATGTGCACGTCTACTCGGTGAGCACGGACAGCCACTTCACCCACAAGATTTGGCAAGAGCAGGAACTCTCTAAAATGGTCGAGGGCGGCGTGCCCTGGCCGATGCTGGCCGATGCTGGCGGGCAGATCGGGCAGCTTTACGGCGTGTACGATGAGGAAGCCGGCGTAGACATCCGGGGCCGCTTCCTGATTGACCCGGATGGCGTGATCCAGGCAATGGAAGTGATGACGCCGCCGGTGGGTCGCAACATCAAGGAGCTGATCCGCCAGGTGCAGGCGTACCAGCACGTGCGCGCGACGGGCGAAGTCACCCCGGCGGGCTGGGTGCCGGGCAAGGCGACGCTCAAGCCTCATCCCGATCTTGTCGGCAAAGTGTGGGAAGTCTGGCAGCCGACCAAGGAAGTCTAGAGGCTGTTATGAACTTTGGCAGGCGGGCAGCTCCTGTGCTTGCCCCCCATCCTCGGTCCTTCCCCCGCACGGGGGGAAGGAAGAAGCCCGCCCTGGCCCCTTCCCTCCGCTTGCGTGGGGGAAGGGATCGGGGGATGGGAGGATGTCCACCCGGCAGAAGTGCATAACACGCCCTAGAGCAGGCGCTGTTAATCGGCGGGTGAGAAAGTGGCGGGGCGCTCATTGTGAGCGCTTCGCCATTTCTGTCGCCCGCGCCAGGCGGCCCTCTTTGCTCTATAATCTGCGCAGACGCCCGCCCACCCCCGCCAGGAGAAGCCCTTGCCCACGCCACCGCCTGTACCGCTCACCCGCCGCTGGTGGATGCGCACACTGGTCATCAACGCGGCACTGCTGCTTGTCTTCGTCGTAGCGATCCAGGCGATCCCCATCCCGCGCGAAAATCCCCCCGTCCAGCGCGAGCCGCAGTGGGACTCTCCGCAGACGCGCGAGCTGGCCGCCGGGGCGTGCTTTGACTGCCACAGCAACGAGACCGCATGGCCCTGGTACGCGCGCGTCGCGCCGTCCGCGTGGGTGGTTTGGTACGACGTGACAGAGGGTCGCCAGGCGCTCAACTTCTCCGAATGGGAGTATCACGCCGGCGACGAGTTCGCAGACCCGGACGATCCGTTCGCGCCCAAGCCGCTCTCCGAGCGCATTGCGCAAGCCATCCGCGACGGCTCGATGCCACCGGGCACCTACCGGCTGGCGCACGCTGCTGCGCGCCTGTCGGACGCGGAAAAGGAAGCGCTGATCGCGGGGTTGGTGCGCACGGTGCAGGCCAGCCAGGACCGGTGAGCCGCGCCTAACCCAACAAAGCGCCCAGTTTGGCGAGCACCTCTTCAACGGTATGAATGGGCAGGCTGATGATCCACTCTGCCTGGCGCGCCCGCCAGTCCAGGCTCTTAACCCGGTCGGCCAGGATCACGCCAGAGACTCGTCCATTGTCCGGGATAGCAACTTCAAACGGGTAGCCCTTCACCTGGCTGGTCACCAGGCAGAGCAAGGCCAATCCTGTTCTGGCATTATAGGCTTGGGGGGAGAGCACCACCGCCGGACGACAACCAGCCTGCTCGTAACCGGCTTGTGGGTTGAAAGAAAGCCAGACTACGTCGCCGCGCCTGGGAGTGACCACTGACCACACCTCGTTTCCCACCGCCGCGCCCTGGTTTATCTCACCCCGGCGAGTCGCTGTCAGCTTTTGCACGCACCCACCAGCCTCTACCGGGCGCAACAAGGCCGGGAAGTGAGGTAGAATAGGATGTTAGGCACTTTTCACCCCCTATTCCCCGACCTCTTTCTCCGTCAGCAGGGAACGGGGAGAAGCCTGCCTCTCCCCGCCGGCGGGGAGAGACCGCAGGATGGGGTCGGAGCGCACTCCATGTGCTGCACGCTGCGCCGAGCGTGCGGAGTGCAGCACATGCTCTAGACTCCCGATACCTGTTCCAGAGCAAAGGAGTGGCTCGTGGACTACGATGAATTGCTGGCTGCGGCTCAGGCCAGCCCGGCAGGGGCCGACTTTCACACGCTGCGCATGGCCTACGCACGCTCCGGTGCCTACGCGCCCTACACCTTCAACCGCGCCAGCGTCCAGATGCTGCACCAGGCCCTCACAGCGAGAGATCTCGACGCCGCCCTGGAAGCGGCCCACGATCTGCTCTCTGCCAATTATCTCGACATCGAGGCGCACATGGTCGCTGACTACGTGCATACGCTGCGCGGCAGCGGCGAGCAGGCGGCCTATCATCGCGCCTTCGCCCAGGGGTTGATCGGCGCCATCCTGGCGACGGGCGATGGGCGCAGCCAGGACACGGCGTTCATCGTGCTCAGCACAGCCGAGGAATACACCGTGCTGCGCCTGCTGGGTTATCAGAGCACCATGCAGCGGCTCGTGCGGGAGGACAATCACGCCTACGACGTGCTGCACGGGCGTCACACCAAGACCGGCCAGGAGGTGGATTTCTACTTCAACATTGACCTGCCGTTCGGCTGGCTCCAGCACCAGAGTTTCCTGTCTGGCGCGCCCCCACACGATGAGCCAGATGGATCCGGAGAGACACCATGAACCTCGACGCCATCCGCCGCCTGTACGCGGCGAACGAAGCCCTGCATTTGAAGCTGTGGGCCTGCATTGATCACCTGAGCGACGCGCAGTTCGTGCGCGAGGTGCCCTACAGCATCGGCTCGGTGCGCAACCACCTGGTTCACCTGGCCAGCGTAGATCAGCGCTGGATGGCCCGCATAACCGGCGCGCCGCTGCCCGACCGTCTGCGCCCCGATAACTACCCGACCCGAGCCACCGTCCGCGCCATCTGGGGCGACGCGCAGGCTCGCGTGCACGCCACTGTCGCCGCCCTGTCCGACGCCGACCTCACCCGACCGATCACCTACGAGATTCAGCGCCTCGATCCGCCGCAGACGCTCAGCGTGACCAGTGCCATCTGGCAGGTGCTGGTGCACGTGCTCAATCACGGCACCGATCACCGCGCCCAGGTGTTGCGCCTGCTGTACGAGTTCGGCGCGCCGACGTTCGAGCAGGATTGGATGATTTACTGGTGGGATGAAGCAGGTTAGGGGGACGCCTGCCAGAACTCATCTGGCAACGGCTCAGAGCAGAATCTCCCGCCTTGTCCCCATATAACACGGGGCGAGCCTGGTGAGGCTCGCCCCGCGCGCGCCACACGGTCACCCGGCCAGCAGGCGGCGGGCCGCTGCTGTCGCTTCGGCGCGCGGCACTACCACTTCCTGGCCATCGCTCAGCCGCTTCAGCTTGACCTGCCCGGCCCTGATCTCGTCCTCGCCCAGGAAGGCGACCAGCCGTGCGCCCTTGCGGTCGGCGTACTGCACCTGCCTGCCGATAGCCCGCCTGGGGGTCATGATCGCCTCTGTGCGGATGCCCGCCGCGCGCAGCTCGTTGGCCAGGGCCAGCGACGCGCCCTGCGTGCGCTCGTCGAAGACGGTGACGACCGCCTGCACCACTGTGCCGGTCAGCTCCGGCGGGTAGAGGTTGAGCAGGTCGAGCAGGTCAATGATGCGCTCGATGCCCAGACTGGCCCCGGTCATCGGCAGGCTCTGGCCGCGAAACATGCCCACCAGCTCGTCGTAGCGCCCACCGCCGGTCACGCTGCCCAGGTTGTCCGGCTTGGTGATGTACGTCTCATAGACAGGGCCGGTGTAGTAGCCCAGGCCGCGTACCATGGCCAGGTCTACCGTGAAGCGCGCTTCCGCCACCCCCAGCGCGCCCAGGTACTCGACCATCTGCTCAAGCTCGTCAATGCCCTCCAGCGCGATCGGCACACCGGCCAGCCGCGCGCGCACCTGGCGCAGTGCGTCCAGCCCGCCGGCGCGGTGCTGCAACAGGTCCGTCATCCGCCCGATGGCATCACCGGCGATGCCGCTGGCAGCCAGCTCCTGCTTCACGCCGTCCAGTCCGATCTTGTCCAGCTTGTCCACGCTGCGATACAGATCGCCAAGCTGCGCCTGCGGCACGCCCGCGTAGAGGCCGATGCCGGTCAGCAGCTTGCGGTTGTTGATGTGCACAGTGAAATCGGCGAAGCCCAGCCGCCCCAGCGCCGTCACCAGCAGGCTGACGATCTCGGCATCGGCGGCCATGCTCGCCACGCCGACGATGTCCACGTCGCACTGGAAGAACTCGCGGTAGCGGCCCTTCTGCGGGCGGTCACCGCGCCACACCGGGGCGATGTGATAGCGGCGGAAGGGCATAGCCAGGTCGTTTTCGTGCATGGCAAAATAACGAGCCAGCGGCACGGTGAGATCGTAGCGCAGGCCGAGCTGTTCCTTGCCGCCGGGGTGCTGCGCGTGGAAAAGCAGCTTGTCGGCCTCTTCGCCGCCCTTGCCGAGCAGCGTCTCCAGCATCTCCAGCGCCGGCGTGTAGATCGGCTCGAAGCCGAACGTCTGGAAGACATCAGTGATCACGCCGATCACGTACTCGCGCTTGAGCACCTCCCCCGGCAGGAAATCGCGCATCCCTTTAGGCAGGCGGGCGTCTATCTTGGACATAGGTCAGCACTCCACTTCTGCGGATCGAAGTTCGTCTGGCGCGGGCAGCCAGCCCGCGAACCGGCGGGCGCGGCCCAGCGCGCCCCTACGCGGACGGATTGCCGCGCATGTCCAGGGCAAACAACTCAGTCAGCCACGCCGCGATCTCGTCGCGCACGCGGCGGAAGACGGCCATCTGTTCGTCCCCCACATAGCGGGCCGGGTCGGTGAAATCGCGGTGATGGCGCTTGCCCGGCCCAGGGAACACGGGGCAGTTCTCGGCGGCGTTGTCGCAGACGGTGATCACATGGTCGAACGGCTGGCCGAGAAACTCCCGCACGCTCTTGGAGCGGGCGGCGCCGATGTCAATGCCGATCTCGGCCAGGGCTTCGATCGCGCCGGGCAACACGCGCCCCGATGGCCGGCTGCCTGCGCTGAAGACCTCGAAGCGGTCGCCGGCCCTGGCGCGCAGCCAGCCCTCGGCCATCTGCGAGCGCGCCGAGTTGCCCGTGCACAGCACCAGGACTCGCTCCTTTGGGGCCATCGCTCCCCCTCTCTCACACCCAGCCGCCGCTGCGCCCCATCCTCCCCGACGAGCGGGCGCGAGCAAGCGCCACCCGACACAAAAAGAGCGTGGCGTCCACCGTCCACGCTCGACACGCGCCGGGCAGGGCCGCTCACTCAGCCGTTCGCACTGTGGTGGGAATGATGGTGGCGCTGCCGCATGGGGTCTTTCTCCTCTGTGCTGTCCCAGTATAAACAGGTTCGACCTGCTTGTAAAGCATTCGCGCGCGGATGCGCACAAAGCCTGTCAGACAGGGGCGTGGCAGGGCGTCACCCGCTGCTCTGCCGGAGAGAAGCCCGGACGAGGGAGCCGGGCGCTGCGCCAGCTTCCCAGGGCCGTCCTTCGAGCGCCGGCGCGCCTGGTGAAACCTCGACATTCAGGACAACCTCTGCGGAAGCAGCCGGAAACGAAAATCGCATGAAAACTCGCCCAGGCCCGTTGTTTCACAGCGGTACTGCCGTTAAAATGATTTTTGATAGTACCTGGGAACTAGAAAGGGGGAAGTCCGCGTGCCCATCAATGTCGAAGCCATCCCCGCTTCGGACGCCCTGTATTACCGTTTCTCAGGGCAGATCACGCACAACGATCTGGACAGCGCCCAGAATGCCGAAGCGTCCTGCTTCGCGCGGCTCGGCGACGACCAGCGTATCACAGTGATCGCCGATATGTCCGGCCTGCACACGATCAGCGCGGAGTTGTTCCCGCGCCTGCAAAGCCTGCACATGGTGAGCGATCGCCGGGTGTGCCGCGTGATCGTCGTCGGGGCCAACCCCTATCTGCGCGCGCTGGCGCTCAGCCTGGGCAGCTTCGACAGCCCCCACCACTTCATCTTCCGCCCCACCCTGGCCGACGCCCTGCAAAGCATCGAGCAGAACGCCAGCGTCTAGCCCCCGGCTTATTCCTGCGGGAACCGGACAAAGACCAGCATATCGCGCAGCGTGCCATCTGTGCCGCGCGCAGCGTTGCGACGGCGCGCTTCCAGCGTGTACCCCGCGCGCCTGGCGACGGCGGCGCTGCGCGCGTTGTCCACGTCGCAGCGAATCTCCAGGCGTTGCGCGCCCATCTGCTCGAAGGCGAAGCGCGTGATTGCGTGCACCGCCTCGGTGATGTAGCCCTGGCCGCTGAGACTGCTGCGACACCAGTAGCCGATCTCCATGCGCGGCACCGACCAGTCCACGCGGTGCAGCCCGCTGGCCCCCACGAACAGCCCATCCGACTGCCGCCAGAGCGTGAGCATGAAATCCTCGCGCCGCAGCCAATCGGCGGCTTTGCAGCGGCACAGCATTTCAGTGTCACCGACCGAGGGCAGCGGCTGCGCCCAGGGCATCCAGGGCCGCAGCTCTGCCAGCGACTCCACAATCGCCGCGTTGATCGCCGGGCCGTCGCCGGGGCGCGGCGGGCGGATCCGCAGCCGCTCCGTCGTCAACTCGTCGGGGAAATTGAGCAGGATTGGGTCTGACCCTGGTGGTGAAGTCATAGTGCCTCGCTTCCTGCCGGAATTACAGCGCGTGGTGGATCGCCTCCACCAGCGCGTCGGAGCGCACAACCTCGATCAGCGCGTCCAGGTAGGGGTGCATGGCTACGTCGCGGCGCAGCGGGCGCAGCAGATGGCCCGGCGCGATCTCCACTGTCCGCAGGAAGTCCAGCGCCGCCGCCGTGCCGCGCCCCAGGCGAGCGTCCGGCTGCTGCTCCAGCCGCAGAGACAACGCCTGGAAGGCGCACAGCAGCTCGATGGCGATCACCGCCTGGGCGTTGCGGGCGATCTCCGCCGCGCCGCGCGCCGCGATGGTGCTCATCGAGACGTGATCCTCGCGGTTGGCGCTGCTGGGGATACTGTCCACGCTGGCCGGGTGGGCCAGCACCTTGCTCTCGCTGACCAGCGCCGCCGCCGTGTACTGGGCCAGCATCAGGCCGTTATTCAGCCCCTCTTCGCCCGGCGGCTCGGCGACCAGGAACGGCGGCAGCCCCCGGTTGAGCCGCCCGTCGAGCAGCATGAACGTCCGCCGCTCGGAGATGCTGGCCAGGTCGGTCAGGACGATCTTCAGGAAGTCCAGCGCGTAGCCGACCGGCGCGCCGTGAAAGTTGCCGCCGGAGACCGCTTTGCTGGCGCGCGGCAGGTGCAGCGGCCCCTCTTCGTCGAGGAAGATGAGCGGGTTATCGGTCACGGCGTTGACCTCGCGCGTCAGCACGCCCTCGACGTGGCGCAGCGTGTCGAGCGTCGCGCCGAAGACTATCGGGGCGGCGCGCAGGCAGTAGGGGTCCTGCGGCGGGCCTTCGCCGGGGTCGAGGTCTAGGTGCGCGTCGCCGCGCACCAGCGTGCTGCCTTCCAGCAGCCGATAGACGGAATGAGCGACCTGCGCCTGGCCTTCGTGGCCGCGCACGGCGTGCAGGTGCGGCAGGAAGGCATCGCGGAAGCCGCGCAGCGCCTCGACCGACAGCGCCAGCGCGATCTCGGCGGCGGCCAGCGTGTGGTACGCATCGTGCCAGGCCAGCGCGCCGATCCCGGCACTGACCGCCGTGCCGTTGATCAGGGCCACGCCCTCCTTCGCGCCGAGTTCCACGCGGGGGATGCCCGCCGCGGCCATCGCTTCCGCCCCGTCCAGCAGCGCCCCCTCCCAGAACGCCTGACCGTTCGCGCCGGGGCGTGGCTCCTCGCCGGGCAGGGGCGCGCTGAGCACCAGCGCCAGGTGCGCCAGCGGCGCGAGATCGCCGGACGCGCCGAGCGATCCCTGGGCGGGCATGGCCGGCAGCACGCCCCGGTTGAGCATGGCGACCAGCGTGTTGATCACCGTCCGGCGCACGCCGCTATAGCCCTGGGCGAGCGTATTGGCGCGGATGAGCATGGCCGCGCGCGCCGCGTCCCGCGACAGATACGGCCCGACCCCGACGGTGTGGCTGAGCAGCAGGTTGCGGCTGAGCTGCGCCGCCTGCTGCGGGTGGCGGAAGATAGCCCGTCCGGCGTTGTCGCCGAAGCCGGTGTTCACGCCGTAGAGGGCGCGCGCGGGGCGGCCTTCAGCGTCGGCCTGCTCGACCTCCTGCATCGCCTGGCGAACCCAGGCGGCGCTGCGCGCGACCCGCTCCAGGCGGGCGGCCAGGTCGCTGCCCGGCGGCGCCGACTCTGGCAGCGGCTGCACGGGGACATCCTGGCGGGCAACGCGCACCACGTCGCCGATGGTCAGGGCGCGCTCGCCCAGACCCAACGGTTCGAAAAGGTTCTTCGCAGACTCAAGGGCCATAATGCTCTCTCTTGCTGAAGCCGCGCAAATCGGCGCTGGACAGGAGATCTGGCACTGAGATCTATCCTGGCGCGGATGGCCGGGCCAGTCTCAGCCACAAGCGTGTAACCTTGCAGGACGGAGTCCGGCGGTTGTAGAAAGAAACCGGCGCGATCCGCTTGTGGTTCTCGCACTCAACTCCAGGCTGCACAGGTCTGTCATCTCTCGACCTCGATCTGTCCCACAGACACATAGGGCCGGTCCCCGCTCAGGAGCGGCTGTCGGTCCCCGTGCCAGTAGACGCCCACCACCACGCGGTACACGCCAGCCTGGAGCGTTGCCGGGAGCGTAAGCGTGTGGCGATCGAAGACCAGGGTGTCGGGCGTCCATTGGCTGGTCGGCAGAGCGCCGGGCGGGCCGTCGTGCTGGGCCAGCACCGTGTCCCCGTCCGTGGGCATGAGATACACGCCGACCGAGTAGTCCAGTGCCGGCGGCCCCACCGCCGCCCACCACAGATCAACGTGGAGCGTACCATCCGCCGGCAGGCTGGCGGGCACCAGCGCATCGCGCAAGACGAGCAGGTCGCCGAAGATCAGCGGCTGCCGTTCCAGATCGGGACGCTCGTAAAGGACAACCTCCACAGCCGGATGATCCGGATACAGCTCCAGATAACGCGCACCAGTCGGCGTCCTCTGCGTCAGCACCCGTCGGAAGCTGTAGTTCCCGGCATCCAGGAACGGGATCAGCATTGTGGGCTGGAGCCAGTGGACGATCCACACGCGCCGGTGCGTCTGCAGGAGACCATCCACCTGAGCCACGACAGGCCGCTGACGCTCCGGTCGCCCGTGGTCAACCCAGGGCAGGGTGCGGATGATCGTTGGGGCATCGTCAGGCACGGCCAGGGATAGCTCGTAGTGAAAGGCGTTGTCATCAAAGCCGGTTTCCAGGATCACCAGGTCGCCGGGGCTGTACTGTGCGGCCAGAGTCCGCGCCGCGCTGGCATAGTCCAGGCGCGGCTGAACCTCATCGGCGCGGGCCACCAATGTGAACACGGCCACTACGGCGAACAGCACGCGCACGGGGCGCTCAAGCTGGCTCAGCCCATAGGCGCCGATGAGCATCACCATGGGCGTGAGGAACACGAGCGTCCGCAGGGTCAGAGTACCCACCCGCGCGTTAAGTAGGCACATGACCACGAACAGTCCGCCGCCTGCCAGGGCGATGTGAACCTGGGCCAGCGCGGGCATCCGCCGCCAGTGGGATCGGCGGAGAATGCCGCAGACGCCCACCAGATACAGCCCCGCCATCAACGCCAGCTGGTTGCCCAGCAGGAAGTCGGCCAGGATCAGCACGTTGTGCAGAGTGGTGCGGTAGGCTCCTGGCACGCCCGCTGTGTTCTGAACCTGCGTGATCTGGTCGGGGACGATCTGCCACCAGGGCAGCAGCACCAGCAGCGCGGCGAGCCACGCGCCCAGCAGGCCCGCTTTGGCCCGCCATGTCCCGCGCCAGAACAGCAGCCCGATCATTCCCTGGACGGCCAGCAGCAAGACGCCCACGTAGAGGGTGCCGAGCATGAAAGCCACGCTGAGCGCATAGAGCACGAGCCAGGCCGGGCGCGGACGCCGCAGGTAGCGCAGGAAGAACAGCGACATCAGGCTCGTGGCGAGCATGAGCCAACTGTAGTGGCGGATCTCCTGCGCATAGTAGACGGCAATGCCCAGCACGGCATAGAGCAGCGCGGCGTAGCTGCCTGCCGTCTGGCCGAACCAGTCGGTGCCGATGCGGAAGACCAGGGCCGTGGTCAGCACGCCGGCGGCGATGGCCAGGAAGCGCAGGGCGATGCGCGAGTCCCCGGCGACGGATCGCCACCTGCCCAGTGCAGCGAAGTAGAGAGGAGGATGGTGATCGTCTTTGACCTTGTCCACAATCGCGCTGAGGCCGGGGTCGCTGGCGGCCCACACGCTCCAGCCCTCGTCCGTCCAGGCAGGCCGATCGGCAGCGCCAAGCACACGCATCCCAGCCGCGAGCAACAGGACCAGAACGGCCAGGCCCAGGGCACCGCCCAGCCGGTGAGAGGAGTCTATGCCCCCGTCGAGCGGGGCGCTTCTTGAGGCCATAGGGTGCAGCCAGTCTGTCGTAGTGTGCGCTTAGCCCAGCGAGCTATCGTCGGGGACGCCTTCCTCCCAGAAGGTGAACAAAGCCCCAACCGAGCGCCCCTCGTGGTTGCACAGGATGGCATCGCCCAGCACCGAGGCAACCGAGAGATTGGTCAGCCGGGCCAGTCCCTCTTCGGCATGCGGCGCGTAGACGGTGTCCGTACACACGATCTGGCCGATGTCTTCCTGCGCGTTCAGGTGCTCGATGGCGTTGCCGGTGAACAGGCCGTGCGTGCAGGCCAGGCAGAACTCCGCCGTGCCATTCTCGCGCAGCACGCTCATCATCTCGATCATCGTCGCGCCGGTGGCGATCTCGTCGTCCACGATGATCGCGCGGCGCGCCGATGCCCCCGTGCCCAGCACCGAGCTGATCTCAACCTCGGTGTCTGTCAGGCGAATCTTGGTGCCAATCGCCAGCGGCAGCCCCAGGGCCGCGGCCAGCTTAGAAGCCGGCTTGGCGTAACCCACATCGGGCGAGACGATGGCCGTATCGGTCAGGTCTTCCTTCTTGAAGTGATCCACCAGCACGCGCAGGCTGGTCAGGTGATCGAGCGGGACATCGAAGAAGCCGTGCACCTGGGGCGAGTGCAGCGTCATGGCGATCACGCGGTCGGCGCCCGCCGCCTCGATAAGCTGCGCGACCAGCTTGGCCGTGATGCTGATGCGCGGCGCGTCCTTCTTGTCCGACCGCCCATAGGCGAAATAGGGGATGACCGCCGTGACCCGCCGGGCGTCGCCATGTCGGGCGATGTCAATCATCATCAGCATCTGCATGAGGTGCCGATGCACAGGCCGGGTGAGCGACTGGACAATGTAGACATCCTTGTTGCGCACGCTCTGGCCAAGCTGGATGCGCAGCGTGCCATGACTGAAGCGGCGAATGCTGGTCGGGCGCAGTGGAACGCCAAGATAGTCGCAGATGCGCCGCGCCAGCGGCTCGTTCGACGTTCCAGAGAAGATGAACAGATCATCGGCGGCCAAGCTCGTCCTCCTTCGATGCTGAGCGGCATTCCTGCCTGCTCCTAACTTTACCGTCTGGCGATAAATGCGCAAGGGGCCGGAGAGGAAGGGTGCGTGCAAAGGCTGACAGTGACTCGCCGGGCGCAGGGCAGCGACCCCACCCCCAGCCGCGCTGCGCTTGGCCTGCCCCCGCACCTGTATGCGCCCACCCCGGTAGCGCCCTGTCATCGCTGGAGTATAATCGCTGATCAGGCACAGTCGCATTGAAGAGGGCTACCGGGGGATACCATGACTGTTCGCACGATCCGCTGGCCGGAAGAGCGCGATGCCATCCTGGACCACGTTCGCCTGGCCTATGGGCCGGACGAGTACGAGCAGGTGGCGACCTGGTACGGTATGCTGCCCAACTTCGACCCGGCGGACTGCTTTGTGATTGATGGCGATCGCCCCGGCGAGATCGCCGCGCACGCGAATCTCGTCCCGCGCCTGTTCCAGATCGGGGAAAGCCCGCTGCCCACCGCTGAGATCAGCCTGCTCAGCGTCCTGGAGCCATACCAGGGGCGCGGCTATGAGGAGGCGCTGCTGGAGGCGCTGCACCGGCGCATGACTGAGCGCGAGTTCGCGCTAGGCCTGACCTTCGGCGCCCCACTGCTCTTCGAGGCGTCGCTGTACGAGTACGCGGTGGGCCTCTACCTGACCAATTTCGAGTCGGAGATCAGCCTGGAGCAGGCGCTGGGGGCAGGCTCGTGGAACGCCGCGCACAGTTACGAGCGGCGCATGGGCGACCGGCTGGGCGCGCGCAGCAGCTCAGTGACCGTGCGGCGCTACTACAGCGACGATCTGCCCGCCGTCCAGGCGCTCTATAACGAGGCGTGCGCGTGCGGGCACTACTGCCTGGCCCGCGATGAAGAGCTGTGGACCTGGCAGATCGAGCACCTGACGCGCACGGGCCGCAACGACCCGGATGATTTCCTGGTCGCCGAGATTGAAGGGCGGCTGGTGGCCTATGCACGCCTGATCAGCCAGGGGCCGGTAAACGTCTTTCGCGACGCCAATGCCACGCGCTTCAACGTCATCGAGGCAGCGGGCGATCACCCGGACGCGGTGGAGGCGCTGCTGGCGCAGATCGCGCATACAGCCCAAACGCTCAACGTCGAGCGCATCGGCCTGTTCGTTCACCCGCAGAGCGCCTTTATGCAGCACGCCCTGGTACGCGGCGCTCGGCTGCGCCATTTCACGGGGGCGGCGCTGCTGCGCCTGCACAACCTGGCGCTGGCTTTCTACATGCTGGAGCCAACGCTCGAATCGCGCCGGCTCAACAGCCGTTTCGCCCCACGCCCCTACCGCCTGGTGGTCATCACCGAGCACGAGCAGGCGGAGGTTTTCCTGGGCATGGGCGAGCCGGAAGTTGTCGAGCTGGAGGTACCTTCCACGTCGCTTTTGCGGCTGTTCACCGGCTGGTACGGCATTGACAACCTGGCGATGGGTTACAACGAGCGGCACGCTGACCTGCTGCGCGTGCTCTTTCCCCGGCGCGATCCCAAGATCGGGCTGGCTGATCTGTTGTAGTTGCAGAGGGTGTTGGTGGTTGGTGGCTGGTTCAGAGGCCGTTCGAGAAGTCGCGCGCCCGCCTTTGCCCCCCATTCCCGGCCCTTCCCCCACGAGGGCACCCACTATGCCCCTTCCTCTGCGCAGCGTGGGGGGAAGGCCTGGGGTGGGGGATAAACAGCTTCTCAGAGGGTCTTGCAGCGATCGGCAGGTGCTCTATTCGCTGATCACTGACAACCGGCAACTGATCTCTGACCAGCTTTACACTGCCGGGCGTGAATGCTTGCGCCCCCGTTGATCGCTAGATGTTCCATCCAAAGGAACGAGCGCATGTCTCAAATCACCGTGCGACAGGCCACGCTGGCCGACGCAGCCAGCATCACCGCCCTGCACAACGCGACCATCTCTACCTGGACACGCCGCCAGCCGTCCGGCGAAACGGTGCCAGCAGAGTACGATGATCTCATCCTTTTCGAGCGCTGGCTGGTCGGCGGTCCCTGGGCCAGTGTCGAAATGTGCGCCGTCCACCTGGCCAACCTGCTGCGCGGCAGCGACGGCTTCCCGCTCGTCGCCGAAGTAGACGGGCGAGTTGGCGCAGAGGCCGAGATTTTCATCGGGCGCGAGCCAGAGCCGTTCGGCTATCACGTCAACATCTCCAAGCTGACCGTCCACCCTGATTATGCTGACGCCGGGGTGAGCAGCGCCCTGCTGACCTACATCCAGCAGCTCGGCGAAGCGATCCGCTGCAAGCGGCTGACGGTTGCCGACGGGGAAGCGCAGGCCCCCCTGCTTGAGCATCACCGCTTCAGCCGCGCTCACAGCGGGCAGCAGATCGTCCTGCCCGCTCGCGAGGGGCGTGTTTTCTACCAGGCGAGTGACCTCAAGTCCTTCGACCCGGCGCAGATCGAGGGCTGGCACATGCCGCTGGGCCGTTACCAGAACGCCCGCCAGGAATGGGATCGGCTGCCGCCCGGCTTCTGGAACAGCGTGCCGGAGATCGTCGAGACGCAGAACGACCGGCTGCACATCCTGGTCACCGGGCACGAGGCTTACGCGCTGATGCAGCAGGACCGCGACCTTCCTGCGCGGGTGCACGCCTTTGTGTGGAGCAAGCGCCCGGTCAAGGGCCTGCTGATCATGGCGCTGTGCGACTGGGCGCAGCGCCACGACTACAGCGAGATCGCCTCTTTCGCCTGGGACTTCACCCTGCCCCTGCTGGAAATGGACTTCAAGCGCGAAGGGGCGGCGCAGTACCTCTACAGCCGGATGCTGTGAGTGGGGATGCCAGACCGCAAGATGTATTGCCGCGCTTGGCCCTGGGAGTTCCGTTCGCGGGTGCGTGCAAAACCTGTCAGGCGGTAGGGGCACTGCGCTGCTGCGCCGCCTTTGACCTCACCCCCGCTCGGCGCTGACGCGCCGCGCGGGGGTGAGGTCCATGCTCTGCGCCCGGCGAGTCACTGTCAACCGTTGCACACACCCGCTGCGGTGATCGAGTGTGCGCTGGCAGGATAACAGACTTCCGAAGGCTGTCTTGTGCGCGGACAACACGCTCATCCTGCCAAGATGCTTCAGCGGGCGTTGACATGGCCGGATAATTTACCTACAATCTACGTAAACGAGATTGCGAATGATTCGCAATACAGGTATCCCATGCTGACTATCCGACTCTGTACCTGTCTGAGGCGGGGGCGCTAGCGCGCACGGCTTCAGATCGGCCATACGCCGCATCATCTCAGGCCAACGGCTGAACCGCGCGGCAGCGTCCCCGGCACGGCGACTATGTTCGCTGTGCGCCTCTGTTCGGGAGCTGCCGCGTTTTGCTGCCCGTTGGCCTTGTTATGTCACTGGCCGCGCTGCATCAAGGAGGACTTCATGACTGCCGAGCGCCGCGTTGACCACAACCAGATACGCACCAACCAGGCGTTCACCATCGTCCTGCTGGCGCTGGCCTTCGTGCTGGACGCACCAGGGCTGGCCGCTTTCACCGCCGCCGTGATGCTCATTTCGGCTGCTGCGCCGTCGCTGGGCCTGTTCTCGCGCCTCTACCGACACCTGCTGCTGCCCGCCGGTCTGGCTCGCCCCCAGGCGATCGCCGACAACCCAGAGCCGCACCGCTTCGCCCAACTGGTGGGCGGCGTGGTCGTCGCTGCCGGATCGCTGGCGTTGGTCGCCGGGCTGACCGTGCCCGGCTGGGGGCTGATCGGGCTGGTGATCGTCCTGGCGAGCTTGAATCTATTCGCTGGCTGGTGCGCCGGCTGCACCCTGTACTACTGGCTGCACCGGCTGGGCGTGCCCGGCTTTGACCGCGCGCCGGTCGAGATGACGCGATGATCGAGCGCCTGCTGATCGTCCTGGCTTTCGCCGCGCTGCTGACCCTGGGTTTCCGGTTGCTGCGGCGTGGGCAGCTTGCCCGCGCCGTGCGCATCGCCCCGGCAGACCCGCTGCTGGCTGCGCTGCGCCCTGGTGTCCCAGCCATCCTCTACTTCACCACGCCCGCCTGCGCGCCCTGCCGCACCCGCCAGCGCCCGGCGATCCAGCGCCTGCTGGCCGAGCTGGGTGACCGGGTGCAGGTCATCGAGGTCAACGCCGCAGAGCAGCTCGACGCGGCGCGGCGCTGGGGCGTGCTCAGCGTCCCGACGACTTTCGTGCTGGACGGGGAGGGTCGCCCACGCGCCATGAACACGGGCGTCGCCGGGCTGGAGACATTGCGCGGCCAGTTGCGGCAGTTGTAGCGCGCAGCTCAACAGATCGCCGGGAGACGGGCGCGGATGCGCCTGTTTTTGCTAGGGCGCGGGCAGCGCCAGCAAGCGCAGCGCCAGCGCGCGGAACGCCAGGGGCGCGCGGATGTCGGTCACGTACAGGCGGGTACCCGGCGGCAACGTCCGCCGCTCGGCGCTGGTCGAGTCGGCCAGACGGTCGGCGACGCGCCCCGACCCGCGCACGATGACGATCGGGTTGCGCTGCCCGGCCTGCGCGCGCGCTTCCGCCAGGACGATCTTCCCGCCGTTGACGATCAGCGCCAGCCCCGGCACGCCCGCCCCGCGCAGCAGCCCAACCAGGAACTCCGACTCCACGCCGAACCCGCCGCCTTCCACCAGGACGAAATGCGAGTGATCGGGGTTGAGGGCAAAGCGCTCCCTGGCGGGGGACGGCCCGCCGGGATAGGTGGCATAGCGGTGTGGGGCCACGCCCACCAGCGGAAAGGTTGCCCCGGCAGCGGCGCGCGCCTGGCCGGCCAGGCGGGCCACGCCCGTCTGAGTCGCGCCGTCGGCCACCAGCAGACGGTACTCCTCGGCCAGCGGCACCACCCCCTCGGCGAAGAACGCGCGCACGGGGGCCATGGCCGCCGCTTCCAGGGCGCTCGCGCCGCCGTGCACGACGATCGCGCCGCGATAGGGAGGGAGCGCCAACATGGGCAGGACGCGCTCTGGCAGCTCGCCCGACTCCACGCGGATGGCTGTCGCCTGGCGCTCGCCGAAAGAGATCGCGAACGGTTGGTTTGCCGCCATGTCCTCGCGCATTCTCCCCACCCACATGACGCGCCACTCTGCCCGCATTATACCCGACGGCGGGCGCGCGCGCACAGTGCCCTGCCGCCAGGGGGTGCATTTCACAATGGGGGCGAAATGCTTGAACCGCAGAGGCGCAGAGAACACAGAGAAAGGCCCTAGAGAGTTCTTCACCTGTCTCCCCTCTGCGGTGAGGCTTAGCTTCCTAACCCGCTTTCGGCTCTGCGCGGGGAGCGAGGTCCACCAGGGCGCAGCAGAATAACGCCCCGATCTGGCAGATGTTGCGCGCGCCCGCTGCCAGAGCATGGCAGTGTTCTAACACAGAACATACATCCGTCGCTCGTGGTCTGAGCTACAATGTGCGTGGAGTTGAGCGCCGCACCTGGTTGCGCGGCACGTCGGAATCGGTCGGCGCCAACGATATCTGATGGATACACAAACCGACCTGAAGCGAGAACTTGAGTTTCTGCGCGAGCAGATGCACAGCTCCGATCGAAAGATCGCGCGGCTGCAAAACGCGCTGGACGACTGCGACGAGTGCCTGGAATCCAGCGGGCTGACCGCCATGCTGCACGCTGCCAACCTGGAGCGCGACCAATTGAACAGGGTGATCATGCGCCAGGTGGACAGCAACGCCGTGTCGTTGCAGGCGGTGATCCTGCATCAGCAGGGCGCTATCCGCCAGGCAGCCGCTCCGCAGGCGTTGCACTGGCAGCGGGGTCATGCTACGCCCGCCGCCTACTGGGACGCCGAGATCAGGCAGGCGTATCTCGATAACCTGCTGGGCCGTTTCCACGCCTGGCAGCATGGCCGCCCGTACTATCCGCCAATCACCAACGCTCACAGGGCGCATCCTCTTGCCCCAGAGTACGCCCATCCCTGGTACCCAGCCTCGCCGGACGGGAGTGAGCAGCCCTCGTCCAACGCGGGACTGCCCGCCACCATCTCCGACAACGCAATAGCCGACGCGCTCAAGCAAGCCGGTTGTCCCCCCGATCATCTGACCGTCATCGTGGAGCCGGGCGGCTTTGTGCTGGTCACCGGCTACGCGCACAACGAAGCCGAGCGCGAGCAGTGTCTCGCCGCGTTAATGGGCGTGGAAGGCGTGCGCGAGGTGCTGACCGGCATCGTCATCGCCGACTCGGCGCGCTGTCCGGCCTGCCAGGCTGCGCAGGCCAACGAGCGAGAGGGTCACTGATTCGATCCGCCTACGCATCCTCCGGCGTGAAGCGGATCGACTTGATCATGAGGTCTACAATCTCCTGCGGGGTGGACGATTGGCGCGGCGCGGCATAGTCTACGCGCAGCCACAAGACGACGCCGCCGTGCTCCACGTAAACATCCCACGCCGCCTCATACATCGGGCCGGCGCTGGTGAAGATGTAGTAGTAGGCTGCGTTTCCGTCTACCTCAATGCTGCGCTGCTCGTAGGTCACTTCAGCATCGGCGTTGGCGCTGAAACCTCGCTGGTGCCACTCATACTTGGTCTTGGCCCAGCTTCCGTTGTCGTAGGCCGGCGAGGTGCGCGGCACGTCCATGATGATGATAGACATCCGCTCGTCGGGCAGGCCCTCGCCGGCCAGTGACTGGCGCATCCCTTCGGCGATGAGCGCGCCCAGATCGATCTCCTTCCCGGCGAAGAAGTCCACCTCGTTGTAGAACTCGTGGTTGGCCACGCCGCAGACAGGATAACCGAGCGCCTCGCGCTCGCAGCGCGCGCTCCACCCCGCCGGATAGCTCACCGTGAACAACTCACCGTCCAGCGTTGTGATGGCGATCCCCGACTCGCCTGACAGGTTCAGCCAGCCCTGATCGTCGGCGACCATCACCAGCACCATCACCAGCAGGAATAGCAGGAACCCCCCCAGGCCGAAGACCATGATCCGCGTGACCGCGCTCTTCTCCGCCGCGCTGACGGCGGGCGCTGCGGGCGCCGGCTGCCCTTCCACCACAAAAGCCAGGCCCGGCCCCCATTCCGGCTGGCTGCCCGTGCCGGGCGGCTGGGCATCGCCGGAGCCGTGCGCGCCCAGCCGGGCATGAGCCGCCGGGTCGAAGGCGCGCGCGGCCTCCGCGCCAGCGGCGGGCTGCTCGGCGGGCACCAACGCGCGCGCGCTCGCGCCCGCAAGACCCGCGAAGGGGCTGTCTACCGGCTCGCCGGTGAACGGGTCAAGGCCCGGCGAGGTCTGCGCCGCGAACTCCTCGAAGAGGGGCGCGATGTTCTCGTCCGGTGGCAGAGCGGACGCATCGAGCCGGCGGGGGAGCGTCGTGGGCTGTTCCTGGTGCGCCGAGTTGGGCGGGATACCCCCGGCGGGGATGACGAAGAAGGAATCGTCCGGCTCATCGTCCGGCGGTCCGGCGGGCTTGGCGGCGGGCGCAAGCTCCGCGAGACGGGCGCGCGCCCGCTCGTGGGTGGGGTCAATCTTGAGCACCTGTTCCAGGCATTGCCGTGCCACGTCCCGGTTGCTGACAGCGTGGGCCATCAGCCACCACGCGCGAACATCATCCTGGTGCCCGGCCAGGTACGGCTTGAGGATCGCCCCCGCCTGCTGGCGCTGACCGGCTTTGAGCAGCCGGTATGCCTCAACAAGCTCCTCTGGAGTGACTGGACTGGTCATGAGTCCCCCTGTAGCGGCTGGGCGCGTTTGCACCTAAGTATACAGAAGTCCGGGGCCGCTGCACGCGCCTGGCCTGGCGCGCGTCCCTTTACCTCACCGTCGCCCGCCGCTGGCGCGCCACCTCGAAGAGCAGCACGCTGGCGGCGACCGCGGCGTTGAGCGACTCCGCGCCGCGCGCCATCGGGATGGAGACGGAGAGGTGGGGCAGGTCGCGGGCGGAGTCGCGCGGGCCGTGCGCCTCGCCGCCGACGACGATCAGCGCGGGCTGCGTCCAGTCCACCTGGTCGTAGCTCACCTCACCCGCCGCGTCCGCGACAACAATGCGCAGGCCGGGGAAGGCCGCCGGCAGCGCATCCCAGCGGTGCCAGAGCAGCGGCACGCGGAAATGGCCGCCCATGCCCGCGCGCAGGGCTTTGCTGTTGAAGGGGTCCACTGTGCCCGGCGTCAGGGCGACGGCGTCCGTGCCAGCCGCCGCCGCTGCACGGATGGCCGTGCCCAGGTTGCCGGGATCGCGCCAGCCATCGGCGACGAACACCAGAGTGGGCGCGGCGGGCACCGGCAGCGCGGGCCAGGGGAATACGCCCAACACCCCCTGCGAGGTCTCGGTCTCGGTCAGGTCGCGCAGCAGCGGCTCGCTCACCGCCAGGCAGAGGGCGCCCACTTCGCGCAGCGCCGTCAGCAGTTCCTGGGCGGGCGCGTCGAGTTCGGGCGCGTGCAGCACGTACTCCGGCGACACGCCCGCCCCCACGGCGTCACGGATCAGGCGCACGCCTTCCAGGACGAGCCGGCGCTCTTTGTGGCGGGCGCGCGCCTGGCGCTGGAGTAGGCGCACCCGTTTAACGCGCTCATTGCTGGGGCTGCTGATCAGCGACATAGCCCAACTCCGGCGGGCGGCGGGCACTCTGCCCCCGGCCTCATAATACAAAAAACCGGCGTCTCGGCTCGGTGGAGCCGCCGGTTTTGCTCAAGGCGGACGCCGACTGGCGAGCTAGGCCCCTTTGGCCAGCTCAACCAGGGAAGCGAACGTGCTGCCGTCGCGCACGGCGAGATCGGCCAGACTCTTGCGATCCAGCTCGACATTGGCCAGCTTAAGGCCGTGCATCAGGCGGCTGTAGGACAGCCCATTGAGGCGGGCCGCCGCGTTAATGCGCGCGATCCACAGGCGGCGCAGGTCGCGGCGACGGTTGCGGCGGTCGCGGTAGGCGTACCACTCGCTCTTCATCATCGCCTCGTTGGCGCGGCGGAAGAGGCGGTGCTTGGTGCCCCACTGCCCCTTGGTCATCTTCAGGATTTTCTTATGGCGGCGGCGCGTGACAAAACCGCCCTTCACACGAGTCATGATGAATGCTCCTTGCTGTCAGGTCCCGACCCGGCCCGTCTGGGAAGGCGGGCGCTAGGCCGGCGGATTCTGCTTGTATTTGCTCAGGTAGGGGGCCAGCCGCTTGACGCGCTTGGCGTCGGCGCCGGTGACCACTTCGTGCATACGGGCCAGGGCGCGCTTGGTGCGCGCCGATTTGCGGCGGCGCAGGTGGCTTTTGCCACCCTTGGTGCGCATGACCTTGCCCGTCGCGGTGACCTTGAAACGCTTGGCAGCGGCCTTGTAGGTCTTGATTTTGTACTTCTTCTGCTTCGTCTTTGCCACGACCAGAACTCCCTATAAACAGGCTGGCACCGCACACAGGTGCGGCGCGCAGCTAGCAGCGTGATAGCAGCGGGATCAAGCCACCGTCACACGCAGGCGATCCTCATCACTTCTTCTTGTCGGTCGCCGGGGCGAGCACCATCAGCATTGTGCGCCCTTCCATATTCGGCTCTTGCTCGACCACGGCGATGTCTTTCAGGTCCTGGGCCACCTCGTCCAGCATCTCGCGCGCAATCTCCGGGTAGGTGATCTCGCGCCCCCGGAAGCGAATACGCACCTTGACCTTCATGCCCTCGGCCAGCCAGCGCCGTGCGTCGCGCACCTTGAACTGGCGGTGATGGTCGTCCGTCTTGGGGCGCAGCCGGATTTCCTTGACTTCGATCTGTTTCTGCTGTTTGCGCGCCTCGCGTTCTTTCTTGGCGCGTTCATACTGAAACTTGCCGAAATCCATGATCTTGCAGACGGGCGGATCGGCGGTGGGTGCCACTTCCACGAGGTCCAGCCCACGCTCCGCCGCTAATTCCAGCGCCCGCTGCACAGACACCACGCCGAGGTTCTCGTTGCCGTCTGTGATCAGACGGACTTCTCGCGCGCGAATACGCTCGTTGATCCGATAGTCTCCTGCGCTGATGGCCATATCCTTTCGAGTTTCCACCTGTGGATGAGGACGGTGAACTGTGGCAGAGCAGTGTAGCATAGGGGAGCAGATTCGTCAACTGTCATAGGCGAGGAAGTGGGGGAGAACAGGCAAGGCCATCAGGCGTTTGGCACAGGCTCATCCGCCTCCCCGTCCGGCACATCGAACGGGGCCGGCAGCCAGACCGTGAACGTGCTGCCCTGGCCGGGCGCGCTCTGCAGCTCAATGCGCCCGCCGTGCAAATCCACGATCTCTTTGGTGATTGACAGGCCCAACCCCGTCCCCACGGCCATTTCCATCGCCTGGTCGGTGCGGTAGAAGCGGTCGAAGATATGCTTCTGCGCTTCGGGCGCAATGCCGATACCGGTATCGCTCACTATCAGGCGGACGCCCCCTTCGGCGCGCTCCAGGCGCACTGTCACACGCCCACCCGGAGGTGTGTACTTCACCGCGTTGGTCGCCAGGTTGCGAAGGGCGCGCGCAAGCTGACTGATGTCGCCCTGAATGTAGCACGGGCTGTCGCATCCTTCCACCTGCACGGTGATGTCCTTCTCACGGGTGATCAGCATCAGCGACTCGATCACACTGCGGCACTGCACGGCCAGGTCAAACCACTGGCGCTGGAGGGTGGCGCGCCTGGCATCGAATCGCGACAGCTCCAGGATGTCCTCCACCAGCTCGCGCAGCACATAGGTTTGCTGCTGCACGCCCGCCACCATGCTGCGCCGCTCCTCCTCCGACAGGCGGTCGTAGTACCTGAGCAGCGTGCTGACCTGCAGCAGCACAGTGGACAGCGGCGTGCGCAGCTCGTGCGACACGGTCGAGACGAAGCGCCCCTTCAGGTCGTCCAATTCGCGAAAATAGGTCACGTCGTGCAGCACGATCACCGTGCCCTGCACCTGCTCCTCGGCATCGCGCACCTCGGCGCTCTGCGCCTGAATAGCCCGGCGCCGCAGATGATCGTCTACCGGGCAGCCTCGCAGCCGCCCTTCGCTATCGCTCTCCCACAACCAGCACAGCCTGGCCGCGGAATTGCCCACCTTGGCGGGGCAATCCTCGGCTGCGCACTGGTCCTCAACCAGCCGCTTCAGCGCCTCGCCAGAAAGCCCGGTCGGGAGCGCGAACTCCACGTTGCCAGGCGCAGCCTGGCGTTCGCGCAGCCAGCCCCACAGCAGCGTGGCCGCCTGGGCTGGCCCGCCCCATTCCTGTGGATAAAAGGCGAACAGCGCCTCCGCCGCCGGGTTGATCAGCGTCAGGTGGTCGGCGGGGTCAAAGACGAGCAGCCCATCGGCGACGCTCTGCAGAATGGTGTGCACGCGCGCCTCGTCGCGCACGGCCTCGGCGTAGAGTCGCGCGTTGGCCAGGGCCACCCCGATCTGCCGCCCAATGGCATCGAGCATCCGCACTTCTTCGCTCGTCCAGGGGCGCGGCTCGTTGTTGACCAGTGCGATCACCCCCTGCATCTGCTCCTGCCGCCAGATGGGGACATTGAGCACCGACGAGATGCCCGACCGGTCGGTGAGTTCTACCAGATCAGGGGCGGGAAGGGGACCCACCAGCAGCCCGTTGCTGTCGTTCTGCGGAATGCCGGTGATCAGGTTGAGCGTCTCAACCGGCACGCCATAGTGAGCGACCAGGGCCAGAGAGGACTGATCGTCCGCCAGCAGATAGAGACCGCCCCCCAGCACGCCCAGGCGCTGCACGGCAATGCGCAGGACGCCATTGAGCATCTCATCTACATCCAGCGAGCTGCTCAGTGTCTCGGCAACGGCATTGCGCACGCTCAGGTCCGCCGTGCGCTCGCTGACGCGCTGCTCCAGTTCCTCGGTGTAGCGGCGCACTTCGGCATAGAGCCGCGCGTTGCGAATCGCCAGCGCTGCCTGGTCGGCGAACGCCATCAGCGTCTGGAGCTGCTCTGCGCTGAAGGCCGCACGCTGCGCGCTGTCCAGGTTCAGGGCGCCGATGGTCTCGCCCTCAATGCGGATCGGGGCAGCTATGTGCGAGCGAATCCATGCCGTCTGGGGCATATGGAACCAGCGCTCATCGGCGGCTGTGTCCTCCACCAGGTACGCCTGCCCCGACCGCAGCAGCTCATAGGTCAGCACCCGCTGATCGAGCACGAACTCATAGGCGTGCGTCCACGCCTCGTAGCCATGGGCGGCGTAGCCTCGCGCGTCGGCAATGCGAACATTCTGATCCTCGGCCAGCATGATGTTGGCCGCATCGTGGGGAATGACCCCGGCAATGGCCGTCAGGATATGATCGAGCACGCGGTCGAGATCGAGCGTGCTGTTGATAGCCGCCGCCGTATCGCGCAGTGCGTCCGACAGCGCGCGCTGCGCGCGCTCGGCGGCGAATAACCGGGCGTTCTTGATGGCGATGGCCGCCTGGCTGGCAAACCGGTCGAGAAGCTGAGCATCATGCTGCGTGAAGGACTGCCGGCGCGAGTCACCAACCGCGTTGAACACGCCGAGCAACTGCCCCTGCCAACTGATCGGCACGCTGATGATGCACTGCCACTCAAAGTGGCTGTAGGCGCTGGCGCGACCCTCCCAGTGAGAGTAGTCGTTGTGGATCATCGTCGTGCCGCGCTCCATCACCCGGCCGGCCAGCCCTTCGCCGCGCTTGAGCCGCGACCCCACCGGGGCCACGCCTGGCCCCACCGCCACGACCCATTCCAGGTCATCGTGTTCGGGCCGGTACAGGTAGATGCCGCCCGATGCCGCTTCCAGAATCTGCAGCGCATTGGCCGCCAGAGTCTCCAGCAGCCTGGTGAGGTCAAGCTGAACTGTGATGTCCAGGCTGACGCGATGCAGAGCCTCCAGTTCGGCCATGTGGCGCTGCACCGTCTCGTAGAGCCGCGCATTGTGGATGGCGATGGCCGCCTGGCTGGCCAGGAGGGTGGCCAACTGCACATCGTGGTCGGAGAAATCGCGATCGGGCCGGTCGGCGCGCGCGTTGAGCACTCCCAGGAACTGCTCGCCCCAGCAGATGGGCACGCCCAGCACGCTGATCGAGCCGCTGACGTGCGGCTCCAGAATGCCCGCGCGGCCCGGCCAGTCCCGGTAATTGGCAACGACCATCGGCGCGTTCTGCGCCCACACCTGCCCGGACAGCCCTTCCCCACGCTTCAGCACCGAGCCGGCCGGGATCTGGGCCGAGCCAACGTTGACCACGCGCTCGATCACGTCGCGGTCGGGCCGATACAGATACAGGCCGCCCCCGTCCACGTCCAGCAGGCGCATCACGCTGCGCATCAGCTCCAGCAGCACCACGTCCAGGTCAAGCTGCGCGGTCAGCTCCAGCGTGGCCTGGCGCAGCGTTTCCAGCTCGGTCACCTGGTGCTGGATCGTGTCATAGGCCTGCGCGTTGTGCAGGGCGAAGGCCACCTGCCCGGCGAAAGCCTGCAGGCGATCTGCGTGGGCCGGTGTGAAGAAATCTGGCGTGACGCTTTGCAGATGGATGAAGCCGAGAGTTTCCCCTTCCCACAGAATTGGCACGCCCAGATACGAGCGCATCACAAGCACGTCCACCGGGTTCACCCAGTCCGGGGACTGGCGGATGTCGCCGATGAGCACCGGCTGGCCCGTCTCGCGCATCCGGCGCAGGCTGGGGAAATCATCCACCCGTATATGCTGCATCAGGTCCAGCACGTGTTGCAGCCCGTGCTCAGCGTAGCCCTGGTAGCGCGTCGCCGAAGCAAGCTCGCCCTGCAGCAGCATGATGCTCGACACGTCGTGGGGCACCACGCGCGCGATGTTGGCCAGGGTACGGTCGAGCACTTCGTTGAGGTCGAGCGTGGAGCTGATCACTGCGGACGTGTCGCGCAGGGCGTCTACCAGGGCGGCCTGCTCGCGCTCGACCTCCTGGGCATGTCTGCGCTCGGTGACATCACGGTGCATGCCGATGACGCGCAGCGCCCGCCCGGCGCTGTCCCTTTCGGTCACCACGCCATAATCATAAAACCACAGGTAGCTACCCGATTTGGCGCGCAGGCGGTATTCACACTCCACGTAGGGGATCTGCCCGCTCGCCAGGGCGTCGAACGCGGCGATGGCGCCCGGCGCGTCCTCCGGGTGCAGCAGCGCCTCCCAGGCGCTGGTGTGTGGCGCAACTTCCTCCGGCTGATAGCCTAGCATCTGCGCCCACTGCGGATCGCGGATGGTCTCGCCGGTCGGCACGTGCCATTCCCAGAAGGCGTACCCGCCCGTATGCAGCGCCATTTCCAGGCGGCGCTGGCTCTCGCTCAGGGCGTGCTGAGCCTGCAACAGGTCGGTCATGTCGCGCACGATGACCACCACTGAATCCCGGTCAGCAGGGCACAGCCGCGCCTCAAAGTCGCGCAATTCACCGCCGACGGGCAACTGGTAGTGCATGGTCTGCACGCTGTGGGTGGCGAGCGCGCGCTCGATCTGGGTGAGCACCTGCTGCTCAAGCTGCGGGATGACTTCGGTGATGGAGCGGCCCAGAAACTGTTCCGGCGGGGCGTAGAGATCTCTCGTGCCCGCTTTATAATCGAGGAACACGCCCGTATGGTCCAGCAGGAAGACCTGATCGGGGATGGCGGTCAGCAGGGCAAGCGGATCGTGCCCGACGCGCTTGCGCGGGCTTCGAGTCACGCGGTCTACCAGCCCCTCGATCAATCGCCGAAGCACGTTGCCCCCCAAAAGGGCCGATCGCTCGCGTCCAACCGACCATTGCGTGCTAGGCTGGCCACCCGGCACAGCAGCCGCCCACACCTTATCATATACTGTAACGGTTACCTCTAAAAGCGTCGCTTATCAGGCTCGGCCATCAAGGTTACACGCTCGCCATGTGTCAACCATGTCCCCGAACACCTGTCAACCATGTCTCCGGTCTGTACACCCCTCCACGCGGTGGAGAGGGGGAGCAAGACACAGGGTTTCCCCTCGCCCCGTTGAAGGGGAGGGGTGCAGGGGTGAGGGGGTTTCCAGGCACGCCCTACAGCGTCACCGACTGGTGCAGCTCTGGCACCTCGACCTGCTCGAAACCCACGTCTGCGCGCAGCCCCTCGGCCAGGGCCAGCGCCGCCACCTCCTCCCCGTGCACCAAGAACGTCCGGCGCGGGCGCTTGGTGAAGGCGCGCGCCCAGTCCAGCAACTCATCATGATCGGCGTGGCCGGAAAAGCCGTTGAGCACTTCCACGCGCGCCTGCACCTCGTGCTCCTCGCCGAAGATGCGCACCACCGGCTCGCGCTCCACCAGCCGACGGCCCAGCGTATCCGGCGCCTGCCAGCCGACGATCAGGATCGTGTTGGCCGGGTCGCCGATGCGGTTGCGCAGATGGTGCAGGATGCGCCCCGTCTCGGCCATGCCGCTGGCGCTGATGACGATGAACGGCTCGCGCAGGAAGTTGAGTTCCTTGCTCTGCTCCACCGAGCGCGTGTAGCGCAGCGTGTCGAAGCCGAACGGATCGCCCTCCGCCAGCATGAACTGACGAATCTCGGCGTCGTAGGCTTCCGGGTGCAGGCGAAAGACCGCCGTCGCGTTGATCGCCAGCGGGCTGTCCACGAAGACGGGCAGCGCCGGGATGTCGCGGGCGACCATCATCTTGTGCAGGCTGTAGACAAGCTGCTGCGTGCGCCCTACAGCGAAGGCGGGGATGATCAGCGCGCCGCCGCGCCGGTAGGTCTGCTGGATAATCTGCTCCAGCTTCTTCTCGGAGTCCGGGTACGGCTCGTGGTGGCGGCCCCCGTAGGTGCTCTCCATGATCAGCACGTCGGCGTGATCCACCGTCTCCGGGTCGCGGATGATCGGGATCCCCTCGCGGCCCAGGTCGCCGCTGAAGACCAGGCGCACGTCGCGCCCGGTGTCGCGGTCTTCAATATCCAGCACCACGATGGCGCTGCCGAGCATGTGCCCCGCGTCCAGCAGCGTCACCGTGACGCCCGGCAGAATCTGGCGCGGACGGTGGTAACCGATGGCGTTGAAGTATTCGAGCGAGGTCACTGCGTCGTCGGCAGTATATAACGGCTGGATGGGCGGCTCGTTGCGCCGAGCGCGCTTCTTGTTGACGAACTCGGCGTCACGCTCGTGAATGTAGGCGCTGTCCAGCAGCATGGTCGAGCACAGGTCGCGCGTGGCGAACGTGCAGATGATGTCGCCGCGAAAGCCCGCTTTCACCAGGTTAGGGATATTGCCGCTGTGATCAATGTGGGCGTGGCTGAGCACCATCACATCCACAGAGGCGGCGTCGAACGGCAGGTTGCGGTTGCGCTCGAACGACTCGCGGCGCGCCCCCTGATACAGCCCGCAGTCGAGCAAAAGTCGTTGCCCGTTGACTTCGATCAGGTGTTGCGACCCGGTCACCGTGCGCACTGCGCCGTGAAATGTGAGGTTCATGGCTCACTCTCCCTGTCAGGCGTAGTCGGCCATAAGAAAAGGATAGCGCCGGTCAGGCTGTTCCGTTCAGCCGCTCCAGCATGGCGAGCAGCTCGGCGCCATATTCAGCGCGCCGCCAAGGCCCCAGGCCGGGAATATCGTCCAGCTCCTCGAGACTGGCGGGCATCTGGCGGGCCAGCGCCCACAGCGTTTCGCGCGGCACGATCACGTCGGACTCCACGCCGCGCTCTGCTGCACGCTGCTTGCGCCACTCGTGCAGCGCCTCGTAACGCTCCTGAATGGCGGGATCGGGCGGCCTGCGGCGCTGGGGCGGGCGTGGTGGCTCGGCCTGCCGGCCCCGCGCCACCGCTTCCAGGATCGCCGCGCCATCGCGGTGAACCAGGCGCGTACTCAGCCCCGCCACACTGCGCAAATCCTCCAGGCTGCGAGGAGCCATCTCCGCCAGGGCTGCCAGCGTGCGGTCGGTGAAGACTTTGAAAGGGGGCCGGTTGAGGCGGCGGGCGATGGAGTCGCGCAGCAGGTATAGCTCGCGGGCGATGGCCACCTGGCGCAGCCCCAGGTCGCGCACTGCCTGGATGCGCCAGTACCCCTCCGCGTCGAAGTGAGATTCGGCGGCGGGCAGTGCGCACAGCGCCGCGAACATCTCGCGCGCCTCGGCCAGGCGATTCTGCGCTTCAAGTTCCGCGTACAGCCGGTCGCGCAGCATGGGCAGGAAGTGCGTGTCCATCTGCGCGTAACGCAGTTGGTCGGGCGGCAGCGGGCGGCGCGACCAGTCGGCGCGCTGGTGCTTCTTATCCACCGTCACGCCGAACTGCTCTTCCAGAATGTTGCCCAGCCCTGTCTTGTCCCAGCCGCAGACGCGCGCCGCCAACATCGTATCGAACAGGTTGGCGAAGCCGAAGCCGAAATCGCGCTTGAGCGAGATAATGTCGTATTCCGCCGCGTGAAAGATCGTCTCGATGGCCGGGTCTGCGAGCAGGTCGCCCAGCGGGCGCATATCATCCACAGCCAGCGGGTCAATGATCAGATCGTGCCCGCGCGTCGAAAGCTGGACCAGGCACACGCGCTCTGTGTAAGCGAACAGGCTGTTAGACTCGGTGTCCACCGCCAGCAGAGAACAGCCGCGCAGCCGGTCAACGGCACGGCGCAGGTCGGCGCTGCGCCGGATGATCTGGACGGGGGGCAGGGCCGAGGCGCACATCACAGCCACCTGCGATGCCGGAAGTAAGCCAGCATTCCCGTCGCGATGATCACCATGAGCGCCAGGATCAGCACGAACGTGACCGGATGCTCCATCAGCGGCAGATCAACGTTCATGCCATAGATGCCGCTGATCAGCGTCAGCGGCAGCATGATCACCGAGATCACGGTGAGTATCTGGATCACTTCATTCAGCCGGTAGCTGACCAGCGTGCTGGCCGTGTCGGACAGACCCTTGATCACCTCCAGGTGGTCTTCGATGATCTCGTAGGCCTTCATCATGTGGTCCACGATGTCGCCGAAGTACACTTCCAGGTCTTCGCGGATGAAGGGGCGATCCACCTTCTCCAGGTTCTCGACGATGGCGATCTGCGGGCGGATGATGCGGCGCAGGGCGATGATATCGCGCCGGATGAAGGACAGGTCCTGCATCACCTGGCGCGAGTCCTCGATGAAGATCTCTTCTTCCAGGTGACGGATATTGGCGTCCACTTTGTAGAGGATGGGGAAAATATAGTCCACCAGCTTGTCAACGACCGTGTACAGAATCTTGCTCGCGCCGCGCCCCATCACGGCCTCGCGCGTGGCGGGGCTGGACTGGCACTGCTCGAAAAGCTGGCGCAGCGGCTTGAGCGACCCGTCGTGCACTGTGACGAAATAGCCGCTGCCGACGAACATATCCACTTCGGTGGCGCGGCTGACGCGCTGCACGGGGTCCCACAGCGGGAGCTGCATGACGACAAAGAGGTAGTCGTCGTACTCGTCAATCTTGGGGCGCTCGATGCGGCTTTGCAGGTCTTCCAGGTCCAGGGGATGGAAGTATGGGTACGCCTCACGCAGCGCCTCGACGTCCGGCGGCGTGACGCGCTCGATATTGATCCAGGTGACGCGCCCATGTTGAATCGTCTGTGTGGCCATATGGTCAATTATGGCGCGTCAGCGACCCCTGAGCAACTCCGCCAGCCTTGAGGGTGCAGCTTATTACAATGAGGGCGAACTGCCTGAGGCGCAGAGACGCAGAGGGCGCGGAGAAGAGCCGCCTCCCTCTTGTCTCTGCGCCTCAGCGATGATCTCTCGCCCCAGAAATGAGGCACCCCTGGCCTCGTTGCGCCCGACCTTGCGGAGAGCGCGGCCAGCCAGCGGCGGCTGGCGATGCGCCTCGCCCGACAGCTTTGCGCGCACCCGCCCGCCACTTTTTCCCCCACACGGCTCGTGAAATGCGGTATAATTAGGCGCATCTGCTCAGTGATGCGGGCGCTCGCCCGGAACGGGGCGGGTGAACGACCATGATCGAAGGGCGAGTTCTACTCCTCAATGGAGGCACCTGGGAGCCGCTGACCGTCGTCAGCATCCCACGCGCGATCAATCTTCTGCTATCTGGCAAAGCGATCGTCGTCGAAGAGTCGGGACGTTTCCTGCGCACCGTGCGCTCGCGCTTCCCGGTGCCCTCGGTGATCGCGCTGCGGCACTACATCAACGTGCCGCGCCGTCACGCCCACTGGAGCCGCCAGGGAGTGCTGGCGCGCGATCTCTTCACCTGCATCTACTGTGGGGCGACGGTCGGCGACCTGCTGCGCGGGCAACCCCTGACCCGCCACGACCTGACGGTGGATCATATCGTGCCCGTCTCGCGCGGGGGCAAGAACACCTGGGCCAACACAGCCTGCGCCTGCTTCGTCTGCAATCACCGCAAGGGCAACCGGCTGCCCGGCGAAGCGGGCATGAAGCTGCTGTGGGAGCCAAAGACGCCGCGCACCAGCTACCTGGTGCTCGAAGTGGGCAACGGCCCCGAAGCGTGGAAACGCTACGTCGAGGTTGGCACCGATCGCTGATCCCGTGCTTGATGAATCGCGAGTCTGGAGTCCTGAGTCTCCGGCTAGGGCAAGCCCCTGTCTCACGACTCATGACTCTTTTTCTGCGCGCTTTCCACCCGTCTGGCTGGTACCCGATAACGCAGCGGCCCGGATCACTCCAGGCCGCGCGTTTGTCTTGAGTTCGGGCGCTGGGGGTGCAGAGCGCTAGCGGCTGCTCAGGTAGCTGATGAGCGCCTCGCGCTCTTCCGCGCTGAGCTGCGCCCCCTTGCCGATCATGCGATCAATGGTCGCTGCCCAACCCGCCGCGTCCTTGCTGGCGCTGTCAATGCGCTCGCGCGTGTGGCAGACAGTGCAGCGCACATCAATGAGCGCGTTGGCATCTATGGCCGGCTGCTCCATCATTTCGCCAGCCATTGCGCCCTGCGGCAGATCGTAGCGCAGCAGATAGTCGGAGTTACCATCCTGGCCGTGACAGTTGATGCAGCCTTCGACAGCGCCCTCCGCACGAAGGGTGCTGCCATCGCTGGACGCCGCGACCCAGAACCAGTCGTTCGCCTCTGGATTGAAGCCGCCAACCTTGTACATGATAGTCAGCGCGGACAGGTCGCCGGGCGCGTCCAGTGGGCCACCATAGTTCTCCTTGACGACGATGCTGCCGTTGGGCAGCGTCCCGTCGAAGCTGTCGCGGGCAATGGCCCGCAGCGCACGGTCATTGACGAAGATGCGCACTGTGCTGCCGTGCGGCTCAGCGCTGGCGAGCAGGCCGCTGAAGTCATCCACGTCATTGGCCGGCCACGATCCCCATTCTGTGTAGGGGCTGGTGCTCAGGACGTACTCGACGAGAGCCGCGCCAGTCGCTTCAGGCAGAGGCTCGCCAAAGAAAGCTGCCGGCTGTTGGCCGTAGTTGTAGCGCAGCATATAGTCGGCATTACCTTCCTGGGCGTGGCAGGCCATGCAGCCCTCGACGGCGCCCTCGGCAGCAATGGCGCTGCCGTCGCCGGACGCCTTGAGCCAGAACCAGTCGCCAGCGGCGGGGTTATAGCCCTCCACCTTGTACATGACCGTCAGCGCAGCCAGCTCGCCCGGCTCCTCCACGGTCCCCATGAAGTTCTCTTTGACGATGATGCTCCTGTAGGGCAGCACGCCATCAAACCCTTCAGCCTCCAGGGCCTCAAGGGCTACGTCGTTGACGAAGATGCGGACGGTCGCGCCGTGCGGTGTGCCGCCCACCAGGTAGTCGCCAAAGTCGTTCCAGCGGTCTGCCGGCCACGACTTCCAGGCAGTGTACGGATCCTCATTCAGGATGTAGTGGAGCAGCTCGGCGCCAGTGACGCCCGGCCCTGCGGCGGCGTGCTCTGGCGAGCCAGGCCCGTCGGCAGCCAGCACCAGGGCAGTGGTCAGCAAGGCCACCACCAGCACCGCGATCATCCCGGCCAGTCTTGTTACGCTATATCGCATCATTGTCTCTCCTCACTTCACTCTACCCGACTGAGACCCTTCTAGACTCTTCCCAACCCAGAGGCCGTTCGAGAAGTCATGCGCCTGCCTTTGCCCCCATCCCCGGCCCTTCCCCCACGAGGGGGGAAGGGAGAAGAGCGCCGGCCCTAAGCCCCTCCCTCCTTGTGGGGGAGGGGTTTGGGATGGGGGGGAACAGCTCCTCAAATGGTCTCTCAGAGAGCGTGTCTGGAAACCCCTCACCCCTGCACCCCTCTCCCTCACCGGGGCGAGGGGAAATCCTGCGCCTTGCTCCCCTTCTCCCCTTGGAGGGAGAAGGGGTTGGGGGGATGAGGGGGAGCTTACCATACACCCTTTCAGAG
>JAHDWP010000034.1:34488-37433 GCA_023382715.1 Anaerolineae bacterium | reverse complement strand
GCAGCAGCGGGTTGACCTCATCGAATTCGCCCAGCGTCACGCCGATCTCGCTGAGAAACTGCCCCACCGAGACCGCCCGGTCAAAGCGGTAGACCAGGCGCTCGCCGTCCACATCCACCGTGATCGTCAGGTCGCCCTGGCCAATGGAGCCAGAGTCCCCGCACGCCACCAGCACGCCGAGGAGGGCCAGCCAGAGCACTATCCAACGGAGTCTACGCATTCGCCCAACCCCAATCCTAACAACATGGCTCGCTGCTAGCCTGAAACACGGAATTGCCATGCGCAACGAAAACGGTTAAAACAGGTTGTACCATATGGTATACGTCACGCGGCGCTTTGATCAAGTTTAGGGGTGGGCAACGTGGTTGATCCGGCGGCCTTGCGGTATCTGGAGAGTCTCCCAGAGGTGGACACGGCGCGCCTGCCGGTTGGGACGCTGTTCTGGGCAGAAGGACGGGTCTACCAGGTCATCGAGGCCAGCGCCGGCGGCTACCACAAAGCCCGCGAATGGCGCAAATCAGAGAGCACCGATGTCGCCCTCGTCCCTGGGTCGTTCCCCAGCCGTTATCTCCCCCTCGTGCGACGTGGGCGCATGCTGCCGGTCTACCGCTCGCGACTCGACCTGGCGCACGACGACCGCGCCACCTGCTTCATCTTCCCGACAGAAGCTCTCGCCCTGGACGCTGCCTACCTGGACGTGGCCCTGATCATCAGCCCCGGCGCATACGTGCGCAACCAGGGCCAGGAACCTGCTTTCGCCGCCACCGATGGCGCGCACGTCTTCCGCCTGTACTACTACCGCCAGTCCGTCAACGGTCGCCAGACGGACCTCTCTGCATTACAGGCGCGCCCGCTGCCCTTCCGGCCACAGCCGCACACCGAAGGCCCCGGCTACTGGTGCCTGCTGCCCGGCTGGAAGGAAACCCTCAGCCAACAGCGAACACAGCCCATGCGCGCGGTGGGCGCCACGGCTGATGATGATACCCTGCCGCACCTGACCCTGCCGCCGCGCGAGCGCTGAGCAGCGCGCCGGCTTCCATCCCCCCTGGATTTTGACGATCATGACCGGCTGCCGCTTGCCGGGGCGGGTTTACTCCCCCTTGCAGGGCCTATGCATGGATTGCCCGTCCTGGTCGTCAGATCTTCCGAGGGGGAACCGACTCCTCAAATGGTCTCCCTACAGGAAACGCCCCCCGGCTGTTGAGCGCCGGGGGGCGTCTGTGGGCAGTCTGCCACTTCTGTCAGTTGATGCCAACCGCCTGGCGCACTGCCTGCAACGTCTGGAGCGCCGTCAGGTTGCGCATGTTGTAGCCGTAGCTCAGCGCCGCGTCGGTCAGGTTACCCGCACCCTGCGGGGCCACGCTGAACGGGTCACTGATGCCGCGTTCCTGCATCGCCCGCCACAGGTTCCACAGCGGAACATCCGACTCCGACGCCACTTCGACGATGGCCCGATTGTACTCGGCAAGCTGCTCGGTTGAGTAGCCGCCGCCTGCCGGGATCGTCGCCAGCACCGGGATCACACCGTAGCTGCTCATGCTGTCGAAGACCAGCGTCTGTAGCTCGCTGCGGAACTGCTCCGCCGGCAGGTGGGTCACGTTCGCCGCGCTGAAGCTGATCAGGGCGATGCTGGGCCGCGCGACCTGGTACTCGCACGACAGCCGCGTGCCGCCGCCCACCGCATCACACGGCGCGCCGCCCGGCGCCGGGCCGGACAGGTCTTCGATGCCCCAGCCATTGCTGGCGGCCACACTGTCCACATTGAAGCTGTTGATCGCCGGATCGAGCGCCGGGCGCACCGCAGTGGCCGCGTAGAAGTCAACCGTCGCCTGCAAGTAACCGAAGCCGCCCAGGTCGTAGCCACTGACCGCGAAGGGAGCCATGAAGTTCGGGCTGTCCATCGCGTCATCGCCCACCTTGGCGAACACGCCCGCCTGCGTCCCGAAGTTGGTCACCGCGCTCCCGTAAAGCTGGCTCAGGAAGGCAGCCATGCTGTCCGAAATCTGCGGCACGACCGGGTAGGCCATCAGGTCGAACGACGGAGTCGGGCTGGAGACAGTGACCGTGAAGGTTGCGGTCGTCAGGCCGCCCTTGCTGTCGTCGGCGTACACGTCAACCGCCGTCACGCCTTCGGCCAGCCCCTGCAGATTGATAGTGCTCGTGTCCGGCATCTCGCTGAAGACGACGCCGGTATTCTGGGCCACCGCATAGGTTACCAGCGGGTCGCCGTCCGGGTCGGAGATGGACACAGCCACCGCGATCTGCTCGCCGACCGACAGCGCCTGGTCGGGGATCGGCTGGATGACCGGCACATTGTTCACGCCCTGCACCGTCACCAGGAAACTGAGCGATGCCGAGCCACCGCGCCCGTCGCTGGCATCCACCAGGACCGTCGCCGTGCCCGGCGCCACTCCGCCCAGGATCACTTCGCCCGGCCCGCCGGCGAAGGCAGTCGCCACGCCGGGGTTATCCGAGACGGCGGTGAGCGTCACCGCGTCGTCATCCGGGTCGGAGACGCTGACCGGCACGCTCAGGCTGGCCCCCATATCCACCGCCTGGTCGGGGATCGACTGGATGACCGGGTTGGCGTTCGGCGCGCTGACCGTCACCGCGAACGAGGTCGTCACCGGCGCATTCACGCCGTCGCTCACCGAGAGCGTCACCGTCGCCGCGCCCGCGCCCACCGCGTTCAGCGTGATGGTGCCCGGCACATTCACCGCCGCCACAACCACGCCGGGGTTATCCGAGCTGGCCGTCGCCGTCAGCGGGTCGCCTTCGGGGTCGCTGGCCGTGTAGGGCACATCGCGCGCCTCGTTCGGCCCCAGCGCCTGCGGCCCCAGCGGAGCCACGCTCGGCGGCTGGTTCGGCGCGCTGACCGTCACCGCGAACGAAGCCGTCACCGGCGCATTCACGCCGTCGCTCACCGAGAGCGTCACCGTCGCCGC
>JAHDWP010000034.1:0-34388 GCA_023382715.1 Anaerolineae bacterium | reverse complement strand
CGTCGCCGTCAGCGGGTCGCCTTCGGGGTCGCTGGCCGTGTAGGGCACGTCGCGCACTTCGCTCGGCCCCAGCGCCTGCGGCCCGATCGCGGCCACGCTCGGCGGCTGGTTCGGCGCGCTGACTGTCACCGCGAACGAGGTCGTCACCGCCGCGTTCACGCCGTCGCTCACCGAGAGCGTCACCGTCGCCGCACCTGCGCCCACCGCGTTCAGCGTGATGGTGCCCGGCACATTCACCGCCGCCACAACCACGCCGGGGTTATCCGAGCTGGCCGTCGCCGTCAGCGGGTCGCCTTCGGGGTCGCTGGCCGTGTAGGGCACGTCGCGCGCCTCGTTCGGCCCCAACGCCTGCGGCCCGATCGCGGCCACGCTCGGCGGCGCGTTGGCCACCACCGTCACCGTGAACGGCATGGTCACTGCCGGGTTGGTGCCATCAGTCACCGCGAGCGTCACCGTGGCCGAGCCGGCGCTCACACCCACCAGGCTGATCGTCCCCGGCGTGTTGATCGCCGCCGTGACCACCCCCGGATTGTCCACGCTCACCGTCGCCGTCAGCGCGTCACTCTCCGGGTCAACTGCCGCATACGGCACGTCCAGGCTGTCGCCCGCGCCCAGCGTCTGCGGGAAGATCGTCTCCACCGCTGGCGGCAGATTGGCCGCCGCCACAGAGACCGTGAAGGAGGCAGTAACGGGCGCGTTCTTGCCGTCATCAACCGTCAGGGTCACGGTCGCCGTGCCCGCTCCGACCGCGCTCAGTTGGATCAGGCTGGGCTGTCCCAGCGCCGCCGTCACCACATTCGTGTTATCGGAGAAGACCGCGGCGCTCAGCGCGTCGCCATCCGGGTCCGTGGCGACATACGGCACATCGCGCGACTCGCCAGCGCCCATCGTCTGCGGGCCGAGCGGGCTGATCGCCGGCGCGGCATTGCCCGCGACGACCGTCACCGCGAAGGTGGTGATCGTCGGTGCGTTGACGCCGTCGTTCAGCGTGAGCGTCACCGTGGCCGTGCCCGCGCTCACGCCCGCCAGCCGGATCATCCCCGGAGCAGTCACACTGGCGGTGACCACAGCGGGCGTGTCCGAAGTCGCAGCCTGGTTCATGGCGTCGCCATCGGGGTCGCTGGCGATGTAGGGCACGTCCAGCGTGCTGCCGACGGTCAGCGTCTGGGCGGGGATCGTCCCGACGATGGGGGCCAGGTTCGGCTTGCCAGCGCGGACAAGAAAGGCGGTCTTGATCACCCCGCCCTTACCATCGCTGGCCGTCACGGTGATGTTCGCCGTCCCCTCACCAACGCCAGTCAGCCGCAGCGTGCTGGTGTTCAGCACAGTCGCCAGGGCCACGCCCACGTTGTCGGACTCCGCCAGGATGGTCAGCGTGTCGCCGTCCGGGTCGGAGGCGGATACCGTCACGTCCTTTGACGCGCCCACATCCACCTTCTGCTCCAGGATTGGGCTGATTGTCGGGGCCTGGTTGAGACCCTTCACCGTGACGATGAAGGCCGTGCTGGTCAGGCCGCCGCGATTGTCGTTGGCGGTCACGGTGATCGTCGCGGTGCCAGCAGTCACGCCCGTCACGCGAATCTGTGTCGGGGAAGTCACCTGAACGGTGGCGATCGCCACATTGCTCGACGCCACGAACAGGTTGACGGCATCGCCATCAGGATCGCTGGTCTGCACGCTGATGTCGCGCGCTGCGCCTGCGTCAACTTCCTGGCTGGCGATAGGGTCAATGGTGGGGGGACGGTT
Organism: Anaerolineae bacterium; assembly: GCA_023382715.1. Classification (GTDB taxonomy): domain Bacteria; phylum Chloroflexota; class Anaerolineae; order Aggregatilineales; family Aggregatilineaceae; genus UBA2029. Next base: position 32,642 of record JAHDWP010000034.1, on the reverse strand, counting down.
CGGCTTGGGCGTGGGCGTCAGGGTCGGCACAGCGGTTGGCTGGCGATTGGAGACGCGCACGCCGGTGGCCACCGCAAAGGTCTCAGTGCCATCGTTCAGCCACACGTGCAGCCGAATCTGGTATATGCCATCGTTGACGTTGGTCGTGTTCCACGCGCCCAGCCCGCCGTTGATCACCGTCTGGTTGCGCGGCGACATCAGCGGGTACCACAGGTTACCCGGATTGGGGTCTGGCCCCCATTCCAGCGCATATTGCAGGAAGCGCGGATGGCTGGCGCTGCCGACGATGGTGATATAGCCGGCAACCTGGCTACCGCTCACCGGGTAGGAGATGCGCACGTCATACGGATACGCCGGCACCGGAGGTGTCCAGGTGGGGAACAGCGTCGGGTACAACGTGAACGTCGGGGCCAGCACGATGCGCGTTGCCGTCGGCCCAGTGAAGATCGGCCCGCCCGGCGTCAGCGTCGGAAAGGGTGTGAAGGTCGGAAACGCCGTGCGCGTCATGGGCGGCGTGATTGTCGGCGGCGCGGTCGGTTGTGTCTCAGCTTTCTTGCCCCCTCCGTCGCCCCCGCTCAGGCTGCATCCCGTCCCAATGACGGCAAGGATCAGCAGCACCAGCCCAAGCTGGGCCAGCTTTGAATGTCGCTTAAGCATCTCGCCACCCTTTCATCCAGATCGGACTTCACCCAATATACAGCGATTCTTGCCCGCCTATCCTCTAGTATTGGCCTCATTGTACAACTGTTGCTTGGCCCGTACAAAGCGCCTACCCCACGCGCGCCGTGCGCGACCCCCACCCAGGGCGGGTGATAGCGGCGTTCTGAACAGCGCCGGACGCGCGGCGAACTGATACAAAAAGCGGGCCAGGCTTTCGCCTCGCCCGCTTGGACTCGCGTCACTGCGCGCCGCGTTTAGTGGTTGCCCGCCAACCCCAGAAGGCCCATTGATATCTTCGGCTGGCGCGCCTTTTCCTCGTCTTTGCCGAACTTGATCACTTCGCCGGTGTCGGAGATCGCTTCGACGGCCAGCCCCAGGCTTTGCAGCTCCTTGACTAGCACCCGGAAGCTCGCCGGCACGCCCGGCTCCTCAATCGGCACGCCCTTGACGATGGCCTCGTAGGTCTTGACACGGCCCTGCACATCGTCGGACTTGACGGTGAGCATCTCCTGGAGGGTGTGCGCCGCGCCGTAGGCTTCCAGCGCCCACACTTCCATCTCGCCGAAGCGCTGCCCGCCGAACTGCGCCTTGCCGCCGAGCGGCTGCTGCGTCACCAGGCTGTACGGGCCGGTCGAGCGGGCGTGCACCTTGTCCTCGACCAGGTGCGCCAGCTTGAGCATGTGAATGATGCCCACCGTCACCGGCTGATCGAACTCCTCGCCGGTCTTCCCGTCGAAGAGGCGCTGCTTGCCATAGATGGGCACGGGTTGTCTGTACTTGAGCGCGACTCGTCGCGCCAGCTCGCGCAACTCCGCCTCTGGCAGGTCCGCTGGCGGGTGCTCGCCGCTGATGCGCTCGATCCAGAAGATCAGCGTCGCCCGGCGCGCGTTCGCATCGCGCCGCTGGCGAACTTCCAGGTCGAGCGGTTCCTGGCCGAAGTCGAGCGTCTCGTCCGGGTCGAAGCCGCGCTCGCGCAGCCACTCGCGCAGGACAGCGCGCCGCGCATACGCATGATCGAGAGCCAGGCGTTCCACGTCATAGCTGTTCAGAGCGCCCAGCCAGTGGTCAATGTACAGTCGGCGCACCTCTTCGTCGTCCTCGAGGTACTCCGTGTCGTACTCCTCAGCCGCCAGCCACGCCCAGGCGCGTTCGCCAATGTCGTCCCAGGCGCGATCGATCATCCACGCCCGGCCCAGCTCGGCCTCGATCTGGTCTTCTTCCGCGCCATCAAAAACGGGCGAGATGGCCCGGAAGCCCAGGCGATCGGCCGCCCAGCCCAGGTGCGTCTCCAGCACCTGGCCGATGTTCATGCGGCCCGGCACGCCGAGCGGGTTCAGGATGATGTCAACCGGCGTCCCGTCTTCCAGGAAGGGCATATCCTCGATGGAGACCACCTTCGAGATGACGCCCTTGTTGCCGTGTCGCCCCGCCATCTTGTCGCCCTGGGCCAGCTTGCGTTTCTGCGCCACGCTGACGCGCACCATCTGGTCAACGCCAGCGGGCAGATCGCGGTGCTCTTCGCGGGTGAAGATCTTCACGTCCACCACTTTGCCGCGCTCGCCATGCGGCTGGCGCAGCGACGAGTCCTTGACCTCGCGCGCCTTCTCGCCAAAGATCGCCCGCAGCAGCTTTTCCTCTGGGCTGAGTTCCTTCTCGCCCTTCGGCGTGATCTTGCCCACCAGAATGTCGTTGGGGCCAACGTCCGCGCCAATGCGGATGATGCCAAACTCGTCCAGGTCCTTGAGCGCCTCTTCGCCGACATTCGGGATGTCGTAGGTGATCTCTTCTGGGCCGAGCTTGGTATCGCGCGCCTCGATTTCGTGCTTCTCGATGTGAATCGAAGTGAACTTGTCCTGGCGCACCAGCTCCTCGCTGATCAGCAGGGCGTCCTCGTAGTTGCCGCCTTCCCAGGAGAGGAACGCGGCCAGCACGTCGTGGCCCAGCGCCAACTCCCCGATCACCGTTGACGAGCTGTCGGCCAGGACATCGCCCCTGCGCACCATCTGCCCTTTGCGCACGACGGGACGCTGATCAATGCACGTAGACTGGTTGGAGCGGTGATACTTGCGCAGGCGATAAGCCTTCAGGCCCTCTTCTGTGTGCAGCACCACCTGGTCACCCTGCACCGAGACCACTTCGCCGTCGCGGTCAGAGATGAGTACCTGCCCGGAGTCAATGGCGGCCTGCTGTTCGACGCCGGTGCTGACGATGGGAATGTCCGGCTTGAGCAGGGGGACAGCCTGGCGCTGCATGTTCGAACCCATCAGCGCGCGGTTGGCGTCGTCGTGCTCCAGGAAGGGGATCAGCGCCGCCGAGATGCCGACGATCTGGCGCGGAGCCACGTCCATGTAGTCAATGCGGTCGCGCGATGCCACCAGAAAACGCTGGTGATGGCGCGCTGATACGCGCTCATTGACGAAATGATCGCTGTCGTCTAGCAGGGCGTTGGCCTGGGCGATGGTATAGCGATCTTCCTCGTCAGCGGACAGATACTCGATTTCCTCGCTGACAAAGGGCACGATCGGCACCGTCTTGATCTGCCACTTGGCGAGCTGCGTCCGCGCCTTCGTGTCAATGACCGTGCCCGCCGCAAGGCTCTTGCCGGAAGACTCGTCCGTCACGTCCGAGCGCAGCACCCGCCCGATCAGTCGTTCGTCGTCGAGCGCCATCTCGCGGTAGACCCGGCGGTAGGGCGTCTCGATGAAGCCGTACTCGTTGACGCGCCCGTAGCTGGCCAGGCGACCGATCAGGCCGATGTTCGGCCCTTCCGGCGTCTCGATGGGGCAGATACGCCCATAGTGGCTGTGGTGCACGTCGCGCACGTCGAAGCCTGCACGCTCGCGGCGCAGACCGCCCGGCCCCAGGGCCGACAGCGTGCGCTTGTGCGTCAGCTCCGACAGCGGGTTGGTCTGCTCCATGAACTGCGAAAGCTGGCTGGAGCCGAAGAATTCGCGCACCGCCGCCACCACCGGGCGGATATTGATCAGCGTCATCGGCGAGACGCTATCCGACTCGCGGATTGACATGCGCTCGCGCACGACGCGCTCCATGCGGCGCAGGCCGATGCGCAGCGAATTCTGGATTAGCTCGCCCACCGTCTTGACGCGGCGGTTGCCCAGGTGGTCAATGTCGTCTGGCTCTTCCAGGCCGTTGTTGATCAGGATCATGCGGCCAATCAGCTTGACCAGATCGTACTTGGTGATGGTGCGCATGGCGGGCAGCACAGGGTCGTCAATGTGCAGCCGCTGGTTGAGCTTGTAGCGCCCTACCCGCTCCAGGTCATAGCGGCGCTGATCGAACAACTGGCTTTCCAGGTATTCGCGCGCGTTGTCGAGGGTCGGCGGGTCGCCGGGGCGCATCCGCTTGTAGAACTCCAGCAGCGCGGCCTGGGCGATGGTCATATCATCGCGCAGGTCCCACTGCGGCTCCATGCGGATGGTGCCTTCCATGTACCGGTGATCCGGGCTGTTGTCAACCTCTTTGTAGATCGCCAGGAGTTCTTCGTCCGTGCCTTCCTGAATTGGCGAATGAGCGTCGAAGCCGTCATGGACGGCAGCCAGCGCGCGCAGCAGGATGGTGACGGGGATGGTGCGCTTGCGATTGAACTTGATTGCCAGGTAATCGCTCTTGCGCGTCTCGAACTCCATCCACGCGCCGCGATCGGGGATCAGCTTGGCCGTCGAAAGCAGGCGACCCGTTGTGCGATCTTCCTCGGCGGCGAAGTAGACGCCGGGCGAGCGAATGAGCTGGCTGACCACCACGCGCTCGGTGCCGTTGATGATGAACGTACCCTTGTCCGTCATCAACGGGAAATCGCCCATGAAGATGTCGGAGATCACCACTTCGTCGCCGGCGGCGCGGTTGACCAGCGCCACCTTGATATAGAGCGGCGCCGCAAAGGTGATATCGCGCTCCAGGCAGATTTCTTCCGGGTATTTCGGTTCATCGAACCAGTAGGTCAGGCCGAACTGCTCTGCTTCGACGCTGCTACCAGGGAAATATAGCCGCAAGTTCCCGTTGAAGCTCTCGATCGGACTGATCTCATCGAACAGCTCGCTCAGCCCTTCGCGCAGGAAGCGGTCGAACGATTCCAGCTGGATTTCAATGAGCGAAGGAAGATCCTGCACGTCTAGCGCTCGTGCGTAGTTCTTCTCATCAAGCCGCCGCTGCATGCATCACTCCTTGAGGTCACTTGTCGCCAAAGGTTGCGACCAGCCAGACGTGGTCGCCGAGGGGACGGGGAGACTGCAACGTGTCCTCAACACTGGTTAGGCCGTTTTCGAGGTCAATGGTTTGTCTAGACAGTCACGGGGCACAAGAATAAGTAGTATACCACAGCGCGCCAATCTGTCAATCGTAATATTTCGCTTTTCGCTTGGGTGCGTCCCAGAATTGCGGCGAACCAGCCATGCACAGGGGCGCAACCAGTTTTGAGACGTTTGCCCTGGCAATCCGCGCCCGACCCTCGCGCGCCGCCGGGCATTGTGTTAAGCTCTGGCAGGCAGCCTCCGCCACGCCGCATACACGCCAGCGCACATGGATTCGAGCGAACGTGAGCACCAGCCAGCCTTCTCAGATCGCCCCCTCACTGACCAGAGACGAACTCCGGCGCTACAGCCGTCACCTGGCCCTGCCCCAGGTGGGCGTGGACGGGCAGCGCCGCCTGAAGGAAGCCAGCGCGATCGTCGTGGGCACAGGCGGGCTGGGCAGTCCCACCGCTCTCTACCTGGCGGCGGCGGGCGTGGGGCGCATCGGGCTGGTGGACTTCGACGTGGTGGATGTGACCAACCTGCAGCGCCAGATCGCTCACAGCGAGGCGACAGTGGGCCTGCCTAAGGTGCTCTCCGCCGCTGAGCGCCTCCGCGAGCTGAACCCGCACGTCACCATCGAAACTTTCGAGACGCCGCTGACCAGCCACAACGCGCTGGACATTCTGAACGGCTACGACCTCATCCTCGACGGCACCGACAACTTCCCGACGCGCTACCTGCTGAACGATGCCGCTGTGCTGCTCGGCAAGCCGCTGGTCTACGGCAGCATCTACCGTTTCGAGGGCCAGATCAGCGTCTTCGGCGCGCCGGGCGGCCCTTGCTATCGCTGCATGCTGCCCGAACCGCCGCCGCCCCATCTCGTGCCAAGCTGCGCCGAAGCGGGCGTGCTCGGCGTCCTGCCGGGCACCATCGGCACGCTGCAAGCCACCGAAGCCATCAAGCTGATCCTGGGGATTGGCGAGCCGCTGATCGGGCGGCTGCTGCTCTACGACGCGCTGGACATGACCTTCGACACGATCATCCTGCCCAAGCGCGCCGCGTGTCCGCTCTGCGGGGACGCGCCGACGATCACCGGGCTGGTGGACTATGAAGAGTTCTGCGGTGCGCCGGCGCACAACGGCAGCGCCTATCACGGGGCGCAGAAAGCACGGCAAAGCGTGCGCTCGCTGACTCCGCGCCAGGTACAGGAGCGCCTGGCCAGCGGCGAGCCGCTCGTCCTGCTCGACATCCGCGAGCCATACGAGCTTTTGCTCAGCCGCCTGGAGAACGCCCTGCATATCCCCCTGAGCGAGATGGACGCGCGCTGGCACGAAATCCCCGGCGACCGGCCCGTCATCGTCCTCTGCCATCACGGGGTGCGCAGCGCGCGCCTGATCCGGCGGCTGCAAGCCCAGGGCCGCGCCAACCTGATCAATCTGGAAGGCGGGATTGACGCCTGGTCGCGCCAGATTGATGCGTCACTCCCCCGTTATTGAGGGAAAACCTGCCCCGTGCTCAGCCAGCAGACGACTCGTAGGCTTCACGGGCGTAATCTTGCAGGCTGTTGCTGACCACCGGCAGCGCCACACCGCCGCGCATCAGCCGTTCCTGGCGCGTCTTGGCGCGCCCCAGCAGTCGCTTGATCTCAGAATCATCCGGCAGCACGGCCTCCGCCGCCTCCAGAAGCTGCAACGTCCGGTTGAGCTGTACCGTGTCGTCAGTGAGCAGCCGGGCCAGCGCCAGCAGCGCCGCGCCGAGCGGCTCGCGCTGCGCCAGGTCGAAGGCCACATGCAGCGCGCGACGGTAGTTCATCAGCGCGTGGGCCGGATCGCCCTGCGCTTCGAACAGCGCGCCCAGGCTCATGAACTGCCCGTGTTCCGCCGCCTGGTCGCCCCTGGCGCGCGCCAGCGCCAGCAGGCGCTCGTATCCGGCGCGGGCGCTGTCCCATTCGAGGGATTCAGCGCGCGTGTCGGCAATCTTGTGCAGCGTGTCGCGCAGCAGATCGTCGCGCTCCACGCGCTCAAACAGAACCACCGCCTGCTCCCAGACCATCACAGCGTCCTGCAAGCGCCCCATTTCCCAGTAAACCGAGCCGAGCTTGTCGAGCGCCACGCCAACGTCCAGCCAGGCCTCGCTGGGCCGGAAGGCTTCGACCGCCTCTTTGTAGGCGGACTCAGCTCCCTCCCACCGCTCCAACGTCACCTGCAGATCGCCGAGCACCACCAGCAGCTCACCTTCGCGTCGCGGGTTATCGGCTTCCTGGGCCAGCCTCACCCCCTGGTCCACATAAGCCAGCACATCCTCGTAACGCTCGCCTTCCAGGCTGAGCATGGCCAGCGCCTCGATGGCGGCCAATTCGTCGTCCACATTGCCATCCGCCTTGAAGCTGTCGGCGGCCTGCGCATAGCGGTTGATGGTCTCGTGAGGATCGCCGCGCTCCTTGACCTCTCTGGCCAGCCGTTCCAGAGTCTCAGTATCGGATGGAAGCTCCAGGTCGCCCGCAGGCTCTTCGTCCGGCATCGCAGCGGCCGGCTCCGCAGCGACCGCCGCTTCCTCAGGCATCGTCTCCGGCACGGGCAAGTCAGCAGCCTCGCTCACCGCTTCCGCGGCACCTGCCTCCGCCACAGGCCCGGCTTCGGCGTCCGGCTCGGCGAGCGGAGCCTCAACCGTCGCCTGCGCGTCTTCGCTCACCGCCTCGTCGCCCGGCTCAGAATCGGGCGCTGGCGAGTCAGGCTCTGGCACAATGCCGCCCAGGACGCCCGCCTCCGCCGCTTCAGGAGTCCCTTGCAGGTGGCGCAGCCACTCGTACTCCGCCAGGAAGCCGCACGCCCGGACGAAGCTCTCCTCGCCCGCCGGAGCCAGCATTTGCGTTAGCTCCTGGAGAAAGTCGGCCTTGTGGTGCAGAGCGGCATGGCGGCCCGCCGCGATGATATTGGGCATTTCCGCAGCCAGGCGCTCGTGCTGGGTGGCGCTGGCCTCGTCCGAATGCCGGCGCACGTAGACGAGCAGCCCGTGCAGGTGGCGCGCCCGCATGGTATCCAGGCGGCGCTTGCCGCGCAGAAAGGCCTGGGCGAAGCGCTGTACCATCTCGTGCGCGCTGAAAGTCGGGCGGTCGGCGCCCATGCGCTCGGCGACGAAGCCGCGCTCGACAAGCTGGCGCATCCGCGCGCAGATGCCATCGGTGGGCGCGCCGGTCACGTCGGAGAGCAGCTCGTCGCTCGCCTCCCCCGCGAACGCCGTGCCGATGAGCATGACCATGCCCTGCAAATCCTGCGGCAGCAGCCGGTAAGCCGCCATCAGCATCGCCATGACGCGGTTGGCCGGCCCCGGCGGCAGATCGGGCATCTGCGTCAGCAGGGCCTCCAGGCCGATTCCGGCGGCAAGCTGCAAGCCGGCCACCGTCAGCGACAGCGCGTTGCCATCGAGCGCATCGGCCAGGTGCTCTGCTGCGTCATCGCCAGCATCCCACGCCCCCGCCGCCAAGCGCAGCAAAAGCGCCCGGCCCGCTTCGCGTTCCAGCCCGGCCACTTCGAACGGCGCCCAGGGGCCAGCAAGCGGGTGGCGGGCCGCGATCACCAGCGGAAGCCCAGGCGCGCACACGTCAACAAATTCGCGCGCCGCGTCCAGCCGCACCTGCCCATCGAGCACGATCAACGGTCGCTGCGCTTCGAGCAGCGACCGCGCCTGGGCGAAGCCCCCCGCCCGGTCTGGGCCAGGCGATGCGGGCGCCGCGCCGTAAGCGCGCGCCACGCGGTTCGCCAGGGCGAGGGACGTCTCATCACGCCCGTCCAGCCACAGCACACCCCCTGGATGCTCGATATGGCTGGCAGCCAGGGCGTTCGCCAGAGCGGTGCGACCCACACCAGGCTGACCGTGCAGCAGGACGGCGGCGTTCGTCTTCAGCGCCGCGTGCAGCGCGTCCAGGTCGGCTTGGCGCCCCACCAACCCTTGCAGTGGACGGCCCGGCAGATAGCGGCTGCTGTGGAGCGGCGCACCATCACGAAAAGGAAGTTGTCCGTTCATGAATACCACCCGTCAACTCACGCGAAGCCCGGTCTGGGACGTAAGTCCTGCCAGCAGTATAACAAATGCCGCCCGCTGGCACTAGCCGGGCGGCATGAGCTATACACCTCTCATCGAGCGAGGAGCAGATCGCGGAAGAGCAGCGCTCAGTCCTCGTCAGGTGGGGGCACCGGCAGATCGGCCACCGGCACGTCCTTGTACTTCTTGCCGACCTCGATGAGCATAACCGGGATCCCCTCACGGATCGGGTACTTGTAGCCCGAATCCGCGCAGACCAGCCAGCAGCCATGTGCCAGTTCCAGGCGGCCTGGGTCATCGCCCTTATCTGTGTAATGCACCGCTTCGGGGCAGCGCAGAATTTCGAACAAATCCGGGCTGATCGCAGCGCCGGGCGAAGTCATGTCGGGCATCGGTTCCTCCGGATTCAGCTTAGGTTGTACGCCGCCAGTATAGCCCTGCTGCCCGGCTGCCGTCAAGCGCTGGCGCACGCGCCCCACTCCGCGCTACACTGGCACCAGATGAATGCTTCACAGGCTTCTGGCGGCAGGGAGCCAATGCCATCAGTCGCAGCCGGACACGGCGTGATCCACTACTCAGACTTCTCCGGCCAGGCTCAGAGCGTGCGCTGGCCGCCGCTGCTGCTGGTGCATGGCGCGGGCGGCTCGCGGCTGGACTGGCCCGCCGCGCTGCGCCGGCTGCCGGGCGCGCACGTGCTCACCCTCGATCTGCCCGGTCACGGGCGCTCGACCGGGCCGGGGCGCGGCACCATTGAGGGCTACGCCCAGGACGTGCGCCTGTTCCTCGACCGCCTGGGCCTGGGACAAGTGATCCTGATCGGGCACAGCATGGGCGGCGCAGTCGCCCAGCAGATCGCGCTGAGCGATCCCGATCGCGTCGCCGGGCTGGTGCTGATCGCCACCGGCAGCAAGCTGCCCGTTGATCCCGCCCTGCCCCAGCGCATTCTCGCAGAGACCGGCGCGACACTGGACTGGATCATCACCAACGCCTGGGGACATCCGGTGGCGGATGGTCTGCGAGCACAGGCCCGCCAGCGCATGGCCCAGACGCCGCCTACCGTGCTGCGCGATGACTACCTGGCCTGCCAGTCCTTCGACGTGCGCGACCGGCTGCACCAGATCACGGCACCGACATTGGTCATTGGTGCGGCGGATGACCGCATGGTGCCCCTCTCATTCAGCGCGACGCTGGCCGAGCGCATCCCGCGCGCAGCGCTGGCCGTCATCCAGGGAGCCGGGCATATGGTGCCCCTGGAGCGCACTGCCGAAGTCGTGCGCGCCATCACCGAGTGGTTGGAGGCAGGGGTATGGTGAGCTTGCTCAGGCGATCAACAGGCTGGCTGATGCGCGCCAGCGGGCACGCAGCCCTCAGCGCGCTGATGCGTCACGGTGGGCGCTCGGTCGTCGAGTCGGCAGTCGGCGCCGCCGTCGAAGCGGCACCCCGGGGCGGGCAGCGCTCGTTCACCCAGATCTTCGCCGTCACCTGCCCGGTGACTGTCTACGTGCGCGGGTCGCACTGCGCCGTGTCCGTGCGCCGGCACGACGCGCCGCGCGTCGAGCTGGAAGCAAACCTGGCGCGGGCGTTCGGCGTCGAGCTGACTGCCGAGCAGGACGAAGCGGGCATCTACATCGTCGCCCGGCGCAAGCCGGTGGTGGGCGCGGCGGCGCGCCTGGAACTGGCGCTGACCGTCCCGCCCGACGCGCACCTGGCCCTGCACCTGACGCCCGGTGATGCCTCCTTCCTCAGCCTGGACGGCCTGACCGAGCTGTCGGTGGCGCAGGTTTTCGCGCCAGCGGACAGCGCGTCGCCAGGCGCGGGGTAAGCGGCGGATAGGGTGATTGGTGAGCGGTGGTCGGTGAGTGGCGATGGCCGCGTCGCGCGCTCCTGGCCGCACCAGTCACTAACAACCAACCGCCAGGAACCTCGACCGCGAAATTGCAGAGAGCGCGCAGAAAAGCGCAGAGGGTTTGATTCTTCTCGGTTTTCTCCTCTGCGCCCTTCGTGCCTCCGCGATTCAGGCCCCCTCACCCCCAGGCTGGCGCACCTGACTGGCTCTTGCCAGCCGCCCGACATAATGGTACCCTTCGCTGCGTTTCGCCCGGCCCGACGCCCAATAGCCGCCGGACGCCCACACCGATCAACTTAGCCACCTGGGGTCATCGTGAGCAAACTCGTCATCGTCGAATCACCGACCAAAGCGCGCACCATCCGCGGCTTCCTGCCCGCCGACTACCGTGTCGAGGCGAGCATGGGGCACATCCGCGACCTGCCCGCTTCGGCAGCGGAGATTCCGGCCAAAGTGAAGAATGAGGACTGGGCGCGGCTGGGCGTCAATATTGGGGCGGACTTCGAGCCGCTCTACGTGATCCCCAGGAACAAGAAAAAGGTCGTCAAGGCGCTCGGCGAGGCGCTGGCCAAAGCCGATGAGCTGATCCTGGCGACCGACGAAGACCGCGAAGGCGAGAGCATCGCCTGGCACCTCACCGAAGTCCTCAAGCCGAAGGTGCCGGTCAAGCGCATGGTCTTCCACGAGATCACCAAAGAGGCCATCCAGAACGCCATCAAGCACTGCCGCACCGTTGACGACAAGCTGGTCGAGGCCCAGGAGACGCGCCGCGTCCTCGATCGGCTGGTCGGCTACACCATCTCGCCGCTGCTGTGGAAGAAGATCGCGCCCGGCCTGTCGGCAGGCCGCGTCCAGTCGGCGGCGGTGCATCTGCTCGTCCAGCGCGAAGAGGAGCGGCGCCGTTTTCGCTCTGGCGCGTACTGGGACCTCAAGGCGACCCTGGTCGCGCACGGCGGCACCTTCACCGCGCAGCTTGTGACGCTCAATGGCATGCGCCTGGCGACCGGCAAAGACTTCGACGAGACGACGGGCCGGATTCCGAAGGGCAAGAAGGTCCTTCTGCTCAACGAGGAGCAGGCCACAGACCTGGCGCGCCGGCTGAAAGCGGGCGACTGGCTGGTGACGGATGTGAGCGAGCGCGACCAGACGCGCAGCCCTGCCCCGCCCTTCACCACTTCGACGCTCCAGCAGGAAGCCAACCGCAAGCTCGGCCTCTCTGCCCAGCAGACGATGCGCACCGCTCAGCGCCTTTATGAGCGCGGCCTGATCACCTACATGCGCACGGACTCTGTGCACCTGTCCGAGCAGGCACTGCACACCATCCGCCAACGCGTGACCGATCAGTACGGCGTGGAGTTCCTCAGCCGGACGCCGCGCCAGTATCGCACACAGGCCAAAGGCGCGCAGGAAGCCCACGAAGCGATCCGCCCCGCCGGGGCGCAGATGCCCACCGCCGAAGAGCTGGGCCTCAGCGGGCAGGAGTACGGGCTGTATAACCTGATCTGGAAGCGCACCATCGCCACGCAGATGGCCGATGCCCGGCTGCGGCTGACGACCGTGCAGATCACGGTGGACAACGCCGAGTTCCGCGCGACGGGCAGGCACGTGCTGTTCCCCGGCTTCTTCCGCGCTTACGTGGAAGGGGCCGACGACCCCTCCGCCGCGCTCGACGATCAGGAGACGCTGCTGCCGCCGCTGAAGGCGGGCGAGCAGGTACGCTGCAAGGCGCTGGAACCGGTCCGCCACGACACCAAGCCGCCGGCGCGCTACACCGATGCAACGCTGGTCAAGGCCCTCGAAAGCGAGGGCATCGGGCGGCCCAGCACCTATGCCACCATCATCAGCACCATCGAGGAGCGCGGCTACCTGCACAAAGCCGGCAAACAGTTGATCCCCACCTTCACCGCCTTCGCCGTCAACTGCCTGCTGGAGAACCATTTCCAGAACCTGGTGGACATGGATTTCACCGCGCAGATGGAACAGGTGCTCGACGAGATCGCCGAGGGCGGGCAGGCCGGCAAGCCTTACCTGCACACGTTCTTTCTCGGCGAAAACGGGTTGGAGCAGCAGGTCAAGGTCAAGGAAAAAGAGATCGATCCGCGCACCATCCATGCGCTGACGCTGGACGAGGCGGGCGCGCGCGTGCGCGTCGGGCGCTATGGCGCGTACCTGGAGCAGGAGCGCGACGGCGAAGTAGTGCGCGTCTCCCTGCCGGATAACATGCCGCCCGCCGACCTGGTGGAGAGCGAGATCACGCGCCTGCTGTCCGAAAAACAGTCCGGCCCCGCCCCGCTCGGCCATGACCCGGCCAGCGGCGAGCCGATCTTCGTGCTGCAAGGCCCCTATGGGCCATACGCTCAGCGTGGCGAAAACGGCAACGGCGAGGGCAAATCCAGGCCCAAGCCGCAGCGCGTCTCCCTGCCTAAAGGCGTCTCCCCTGAGTCGGTGACGCTGGAACAGGCCATCGCCCTGCTCAACCTGCCGCGCACGCTGGGCGCGCACCCCGACTCCGGTGAGCCGGTCGAGGCGGGCATCGGGCGCTTCGGGCCATATGTGCGCCACAGCGGTGAGTACCGCTCGCTGGCACCCGGCGACGATGTGCTGACCATCACCCTGGAGCGCGCGCTGGCGCTGCTGGCCCAGGCAAAGGGCCGCCAGCGCACAGAGCTGCTGCGCGAGCTGGGCGCGCACCCCGACGATGGCGGGCCGGTTGGCCTCTACGACGGGCGCTATGGCCCCTTCGTCAAGCACGGCAAGCTGAACGCCAGCCTGCCGAAGGGGATGGCCGCCGACCAGGTCACGCTGGAGTCGGCGCTGGCGCTGCTGGCGAAAAAAGCGACAGCTAAACCCCGCCGCAAGAAGTCCGCTAACGCCAGGTAACTACCCGCCGGGCGTTCAGCGCGGCACCCACATCCGGGCGCGCGCAAAAACCTGCCTGGGTGAGGTCACGGCCCGGCTGCGCCCTGGGTTACCTCACCCCCGCTCGGCGCCGGCGCGCATTGCTGACCTTCCGCGCACGGGTATAATCAACCCCAGCGTCCCTGTATCTCGTCAGCGGAGACCCCTTGTCATGGTTGGCTCCGGGAAGAACCTGCCGGTTGCCGCACGACTCGCCCAGTTGAGCCAGGTCGTCCAGGATGTCACCGACGCGCTGCACGCCCAGCATAGCCTGCTGCGCCAGCGCGCGCTGGGCCTCCCGCCCGATCTGCTGGGCGGCTTGGCGCAGGTCACCACGGACCTGCGCGCCGTCTCCGCGTTTCTGAGCGCCGCCGCCGTCGAGCTGGAACAACTGCGCGCCCTGGCCCACACCACCGCCCTGATCAACTCCTCGCTGGATATCCACCAGGTGCTCAACGAAGTGATGGATACGGTCATCGCCCTGACCGGGGCCGAGCGCGGCTACATCGTACTGCGCGACGAGCAGACCAGCGACCTGGAGTTCCGCATCGCCCGCAACCTCGACCGCGAGACGCTGGAGCGGAGCGAGTTCATCGTCAGCCGCACAGTCGTCGGCCAGGTAGCCGAGACGGGCCGCCCTGTGCTGACCACCAACGCCCTGTCCGACCCCGCCTTCAGCACGCAGGAGAGCGTGGTCATCCACGCTCTGCGCTCGATCCTCTGTGTGCCGCTGGTCCTGCGGGATCGCCTGACCGGGGTAGTCTATGTGGATAACCGCGTCAAGGATGGCGTTTTCGGCGAAAAGGAGCTGTCGCTGCTGTCTGTCTTCGCCAACCAGGCCGCCATCGCCATCGAAAACGCCCGGCTCTTCGCCCGCGTGCAGGCCGCCCTCAGCGAAGTCACCGCCATGACCGAGCTAATGGACAACGTCTTCGCCTCCATCGCCAGCGGTGTGCTCACGACCGACACGGCGACCGTCGTCACCACCTGCAACCATGCGGCAGAGCGCATCCTCACCGTCGCCAGCCAGGGCGTGGTGGGCCGCGCGCTCGCCCAGGCGCTGCCGCCCATTTACGAGCATCTGGCCGATTCGCTGGCGGACGTGATCACCAGCGGAGCGCAGGACTGGATCGAGATCGCGCCGGTGCTGCCAGAACGGGGCGAGGTGAGCCTGACCTTCAAGCTGTCCCCGCTGGTCAACCAGCAGGCCATCGAGGGCGCGGCCATCGTCGTGGACGACCTCACCGAGATCAGGCGGCGCGAAGCCACGCTCGAAGCGGTGCGCCGCTACCTCCCTCCGGCGGTGCTGGACAACATCCAGAGCCTCGACGGGCTGGGGCTGGGCGGCGAACGGCGCGAGACCACCATCCTCTTCGTCGAGTCGCGCCCGCTGTCGTCTTTCCCGGAAGCATTGCGCGCCCAGGAGCTGATGGAGCGGCTCAACCTTTACCTGACCGTCGGCGCCGAGGCGATCCACGCCCGGAACGGCGTCATTGACAAGTTCATGGGCAGCGAGATCATGGGCCTGTTCAATACGCAGCTCAACCCGGCCCCCGACCACGCCTGGCAGGCCGTCCTCGCCGCCCTGAAGATCGCCGACGACTTCCTGGCCCTGGCCCTCACTCTCGGCGAAGAGCCGGTCCCTTGCTTTCGCATTGGCGTGCACACCGGCGTAGCGACGGTGGGCAACGTAGGCAGTCCTTCGCGCCGCGATTTCACCGCCCTCGGCGACACGGTGAACCTGGCCAAGCGCCTGCAAGAACATGCCGCGCCCGGCCAGATCATCATCAGCGAAGATTGCTACCAGGCCTGCGCCGATCAACTGGCGGACCCGGCCAACGGCCTGCTGGTCATCGCGCGGGGCAGCGCACAGGTGAGGGGCCGCAGCCGGGCCACCGCCATCTACGAGATACAGCGCGAGCACGTTTGATCGGCCATCGCGCCAGGGATACACAGCCACGATGCTCGAAACGGCGAACATCAACCACGAAGCCCAGGCCAAGATCGGACGCCTCCGTCAGCAGATAGGCGAGCTTGCCGCTATGCTGAGCACCGAGCAGGACTCCCTGCGCCAGCGCGGCATGACCACGCCGCCGGGCACGCTGCAGAGCCTGCTGGAGGTGCGCGCCCAGTTGCACGGGTTGATGCACCAGTCGGTTGAGGAAAACACGGAGCTGGACCAACTGCGCGCCCTGGCCAAGACGACCGGGCTGCTCGGCTCCTCGCTGGAGCCGGAAGCGGTGCTGGCCGAGGTGGTGGACACGGCCATCGCCATGATCGGCGCCGAGCGCGCCTACATTGTGCTGCGCTCGTCCGACACAGACCAGCTCGAGTTCCGCATCGGGCGCGATCTGCACCGCCAGCCGCTGGACGCCAGCCGCTTCGCCGTCAGCGAGACGGTGATGCGCCAGGCCGCCGAGACCGGCCAGCCGGTGCTCGCCGGCGATGCGCTGCTCGACCCGCGCTATGGCATCCAGCGCAGCATCATGGCGCACGGCCCGCGCTCAGTCATCTGCGTCCCGCTGATCCATAAGGGGACGGTGACCGGCGTGCTCTACGCCGACAACCGGCAGGTGGCCGACCTGTTTGGCGAGCGCGAGGTGGCGCTGCTGGTCGCCTTCGCCAACCAGGCCGCCATCGCGATCGAGAACGCGCGTCTTTTCGCCCGCGCGCGGCGCGCCCTGGCCGAGATCACCGAGCTTAAGCAGCTTCTCGACAATGTGCTGACCTCTATCGCCAGCGGCGTGATCACCACCGACCGGCACAGCCAGATTGTCATCTTCAACCGCGCCGCCGAGCAGATTCTGGGCGTGCCCGCCGAGCGTGCATTGGGCCAGCCCGTCGAGTCGGTGCTGCCCGACCTCTCAACCGGCTTCAGGCAGGCGGCCCAGACCGTCCAGTTGGAGAACCGGCAGCAAGCCTTCGAGATCGAGCCGGTCTTGCCGGGGCGCGGCGCGGTGACGCTGAGCCTCAAGCTGACGCCGCTGAAGGACGCGCAGGGCTTCACGGTCGGCACGGCCATCGTCGTGGACGACCTGACCGAGATTCGCCAGCGCGATGCCACGCTCAAAGTCGTGCGCACCTACCTGCCCCCCTCGCTGGTGCGCAACATCCAGAGCATTGACCGGCTGGGGCTGAGCGGCGACGAGCGCGAGATCTCGGTCATCTTCGCCGACGTGCGCGGCTTCACCGCTTTCAGCGAGCAGCTTGATCCCGAACGCCTGATGACGATCATCAGCCAGTATCTGACCGTGTGCACGGACGCCATCCAACTGCACGACGGCATCATTGACAAGTACCTGGGCGACGCTGTGGTGGGGCTGTTCAACACGCAGTTGAACCCGCAGCCAGATCATGCCGTGCGCGCCGTGCGCGCCGCGCTGTCCATGGCCTACGACGTGCGCGCCCTGCACGAAATCCTGCCGCCGGAACAACGCCTGTTCTACGGCATCGGCGTGGACACGGGTCTGGCTGTGCTCGGCAACGTCGGCAGCCCCAGCCGCAAGGAGTTCACAGCCATCGGCGCGCCGTTCAATCACGCCAAATATCTGCAGGAGAACGCGCTATCCGGCGAGATTCTCCTCAGCCCGCATACGTATCGCCTCGTCGCCGAGGTGGTCACCGTCGAGGCGCTAGCCCCGCGCAAGACCAGCGCCGCCCCGGTCTATAGCGAGATATACCGCGTGACCGGCATCCAGCGCCGTCATCCCTGACTGGCGCCCGCAGCAAAAAGCCCCCTGTGCAGGGGGCTTCGCTTCGCCAGAATGCGCGCTGATCAGCCAGGGCGATCAGGCGCTCTCCGCGACGGGGATGTAACCGTGCTCCTCCAGGTAGGCCAGGCACTTGGCGGCGCTCTCTTCCACCGTCTCCTGGTGTGTGTGCAGCGTGATCTCCGGGTCGAGCGGCTCCTCATACGGGTCGCTGACCCCGGTGAATTCGGGGATTTCGCCGGCGAACGCCTTGGCGTACATGCCCTTCACGTCGCGCTGCGCGCAGACTTCGAGCGGCGCGTGCACGAAGACCTCGATGAAATGGGTTGTCTCGGCGCGCACCATCGCCCGCGTCTCGCGGTAGGGCGAGATGAACGAGGCCAGCACGGCCACCCCGTTGCGCGATAGCAGCTTGGCCACGAAGGTCACGCGCTCGATGTTCTTGTCGCGGTCTTCTTTGGAGAAGCCCAGGTCGCGCGTCAGGCTCTTGCGCACCGTGTCGCCGTCCAGCCGCTCGACCTTCACCCCCCGCGCGCGCAGTTCCTTCTCCACAGCCAGGGCCACTGTCGTCTTGCCCGCCCCGGAAAGCCCCGTGAACCAGAGCGTGAAGCCTTGCTGATCGGTCATGATCGTTCGCCGTCCTTCGCTATATTCCGCGCCGCAGCCCGCCGGCGGGCGCGCAGTCTCTGTCAGAGAAAGGGCTGCCCGGCTGGGCAGCCCGCAGGGCATTGTACCACATTCCGCCATGTTGTATAGGCCGGCGTGCCGAGGTGTCGAGGGGCGAAAGAAGAGTACACGCAGGTTGTCTGCACCTCGCTTGACGCCGGGCATTGACCTCACCCTCGGCCCCACCCTGACAGATTCCGCGCGCGCCCGCCGAAGGCAGCACGGGGACTTCGGTCACCCCCTATTGGAGCAGTTTTTTTCCGTTGCTGGCAGGGACGGTATAGTTACCTTTAATGTCCGCGTCTCAGCCAGGTCTGCACAGGGAGGAACACCTATGAACCGTCGAGCCACTGGATTCCTGATATTCCTCATTGGATTGGTCATCATTGCTGCCGGCCTGGTGCTGATGCTCGTCATCGTGCCCGGCATGAAGCAGTTCCCCGCCGACGTAGATACGACGCGCAATTACGAGGGCACCATGCCCGTCCTGCTCAACGCCGAAGCGCTGCAATTCCTGACCGACATCCCCGTCGAGCTGACCCGTCACTTCAAGACAGAAGCGACCGATGGCGATCTGGCGCTGGTGCTCGAAGAGCAAACGCTCGCCAGCCAGGGCGCGCCCTTGCTGGACATGGTCAAACACCACGTCATTGACCGCAAGACGATGGAGTTCGTCAACGACTACCCCGCCAAGTGGGCCGACAAAGAGGGCCTGACCGAGCGCAGCGGCCTGGTCCTGGGCTGGCCGCTGGACGCCGAGAAGAGAGACTATGTCGGCTGGAGCGACGATTACCAGGCGACCGTGCCGCTGGCTTTCGCTGGCGAAGAAGAGCACGACCGCGCCAAGATCAAAACGTATCGCTACACATCCTCGTCCGAGCCGCAGCCCATTCACCCAGACGCCGTCGCCGCGATGGGCCTGCCCACCGAGCTTTCGCACGCGCAGCTTGGGCAGATGATCAGCGGGCTGGACATCAGTCCGCTGGTCGCAGCGGCGTTGCCCACGCTGATCAAGCAGGCCAACTGGCCCGATCCGGTGCCGCTGACCTACGGCTATGGCTACGAGGCTGAATACTGGGTCGAGCCGGTCACCGGCGTGCTGATTGACACGCATAAGGTCGAGATTCGCAGCGCCGGCTTTTCGGATGAGCTGATGGCTTCACTGATCGAGAAGATCAGCGCGCTGGGCCGCACGCCGGAAGATGTTGAGCGGCTTCTGCCAGTGACCGTCTTCCACCTGGACTACCGCGCCACCGATCAGTCCGTCCAGGATGCCAAGCAGGACGCGCTGGACGCCAAAGACCGGATCGCGCTCTTCGGCACCACGATCCCCTACGTGGCTATTGCGGCAGGCGCAGTCCTGGCGCTGCTGGGCCTCGCCCTGGCGCTGCGCAGGTAGCGCGCCCGCGCAGAGAACGTCATCGTCACAACGCGCAGGTCTGGCCCGGCGGCCAGACCTGCCTTTTTGTTCGGCGAAATCGCCCTCATTCGCCGACGGTCAGGCGATCCACCACCACCTCTATCGGCGCGAACGCGCCCCGCATATCGTAGAGAATCAGGCGCACTTCCGCCTCTCCGAGAGGCATTTCAGGCGGGACGGTCAGCGCATAGCGGCCCAGCACCGGCTGATCTGCTGTCCAGTTCTCCTGACCAAAGGACGGTCCGGCGGGCGGCTGATCCACCTGCGCGTGGAATTGCCCATCGCCCGCGTAGAGACGCACGCTGACGCGCGCGTCCGGCATGATCGACTCGCCGCGCTGCCACCAGGTGTGCAGGCGCACCAGGCCCCCGCGCGGCGCTGTGTCCGCGCCGAGCACGTAGCCGCCCAGGAAGCGCGGGCCATCGGGCGGAGCCTGGATGACCGTCCGCAGGGCGTCCACCCGCGCACGCAGATCAGCGGGATCGCGCAGCAGCCGCCAGCGGGCCAGCGCCACATCGCCGAAGCCGAGCGCGCCCGACAGCGGCTCCGCCTCGCCCAGGTACTCCAGCATCCCGCCGACGAGATTCTGCGGGTCCATGATGTCGCCCTGCCAGGCCAGCACCCACACCCGCTGTGCGCTGTGCGTATCAATCAGCGCGCCGAGCGCCGCGATCGCCTCGTCGAAGAACAGGAAACGATTGACATCGGTCAGCTTGTCCGGCGGCAGGCCAATCCAGGGGACGGCGGCCTCATAGTAGCCGGCGGCGGTGAACAGCGTGCCATCGCGCAGCACGAGCACATCGCCGGGTTCGGCGTGCTGACGAAGGTACGCGAAAGCCTCGCGCAGATAGCTGTTGTAAGCCGGCGGGTAGTTGGCTGTGACAGGGAGCCACAGCACAAACAGCGCCCCCGCCCAGACCGGCCAGCGCAGCCAGCGCACCCGGCGCAGCGCCGCCAGCCCCACCCCCGCGATCAGCGCCGCGCCCAGCCAGGCGACCCAGCCATGCCGCCCGGAGAGCTTGCCCTGCACGCCGTAGACCATGACGATCAGCCCGGCCAGCGGGAGAAGAGTCGCCAGCAGAGGCAGCACCAGCTCGCGCGTGGCGCAGCGGCATCTGCGGCGCAGCGCCAGCCACAACGCGCCGGACCCGGCGATGACCGCGACCATCGCCGGGCCATAAGGGGG
Source organism: Anaerolineae bacterium (assembly GCA_023382715.1). GTDB lineage: Bacteria > Chloroflexota > Anaerolineae > Aggregatilineales > Aggregatilineaceae > UBA2029. Next base: position 11,965 of record JAHDWP010000034.1, on the reverse strand, counting down.
CGCGTCTGGCGGCACGGCGCGCTGCCCGTGCGCGTAGAAGGTGAGGTAAGCGTCCAGCGCCTCGCCCGGCGTGATGCGCTCGGCGAAGGCCGTGCCCGCCCGCACGTCGCGCCCGGCCAGGGCCACCGCCCAGGGCAGGTATCCCACCACAAGGCCCGCCGCAAGCGCCGCCGCCACCGTCCACCCACGTCGCGAGCGGACACGCAGAGCGCGCCAGCCGACCGCCACACCGTGCACAGCCAGCACCAGCGCGCCGGTGTAATGCGTATAGAGCAGCCCCAGGGCCAGCAGCCAGTAGGCGAGGAGCAGGCCAGAGCAGCGCCGCTCGCGGCAGGGCGCTTCGCCGCAGCGCCGCCACAGCTCCCACAGGACGACGCTCGACCACGCCGCCAGCGCCAGCGCCAGGCCGTAGGGCCGCACCTCGAACGCGGCGTAGGCGAAGCTCTGCGTGACGGCGAAAGCCCCCGCCGCCAACGCGCCCGCCGTCGCCCCGCCCAGGCGCCGACCCAGCGCCAGCAGCCCGGCGGCGGCCAGCAGCGCGCTCCAGAAAGAGACCGCGCGCAGGGCGAATTCGCTCGTCCCGCCCGCGCCCGTCCACAGCTTGAGCAGGGCGAAGTGCAGCGGCACCTGGTTGTCAATGCGCGCGCACCACTCCCACAGGGCCGACCAGGGCTGCCCGGCGAAATAGGCGTTGACCGTCTCGTCGTACCACAGGCCGCGCCCCGGCCACTGAGCCGCCAGCCCCCCCGCGATGGCCAGCAGGATCAGCCCCGCCGCCCACAGCCGTCGCCGTCCGCCAGCAGAAAGCGCGCGCATCGCCTCACCGGGTCCGGCTCAGAGCCAGCAGGGTCTCAGCCCCCGCCGGGCAGACTTCGATGCTGATCGCCCGCTCACCCTGGCTGAAGTCGGAGGCTAGGCACTCGTTTCCCTCGCCCGCAGGCCGGGGCTTGCCGCCCGCCGCCTCCCACAGCCTCATCGCGTGCCTCCGCCAGGCCAGGGCGCTGTCAAAGGGCAGGGCCAGGGCCACCGTCCGCGTTTCGCCCGGCAGCAATGCGGCCAGGCTCGCCGCGAATGCCCCGCGCTGCTCCGCCGGCGGGCCGGGTCGCCAGATTTCGTAGCTGAAGCCGTTCATGGGAATCGCCTCCGCCGGGTAGTACGCCTCGTACACAGCGTCCAGCACGGGCGGCGGATAGAACTGGGCGCGGAAGATCACCGCCGCGAAATCGTGCGCGCGCAGCGCCTCCACAAGAGCAGACGGATCGTACAGCCCATTCTCGTACAGGTTCTTGAGCTGCGTCGGGTTAGTGATCACGTCCTTGTCCGCGAGCAGGCTGAAGGCCGCTTCCTCGCTCATCACCGGGCCGCCTGCCGTGCGCACGCGGTCCACGATGCGCCAGCCGTTGTTCACATCGGTCTGCGTCGGCACGTGACCGATGGTGGCGTAGCCCTGCGTCCAGCCCGCCGCATCGTAGAAGGCGTAGCGGCTGCCATGCGTGGATTCCAGGCCGAGCGCATCGCTCAGCCAGCCGAAGAAGCGGCCCTCTGTGGGCATTTTGACCACGCTCAGGGCGTACACGACATAGACGAGCGGCACGACGATCCCCGCCGCCCTCTTGAGCGCCGCCGGTGCGCCGCCGCGCAGCGCCCGCGCCGCCGCCAGGCCGGACAGCACGCACGTCGCCGCAATCGCTGTGGCGAAGTAGCTGTCACCCGCCCCCCACTTGCCGGCGAGGACGGTGCTGGCCACCGCCATCACCCACCAGATCGTGTACAGCGACAGCCGCGCCGCATACAGCTCGTAGAGCGCAAACAGCGCCGCCACCGCGATCAGCGCGCCGTGCAGCCGCAGCCATTGCCGCAGCAGCCCGGTGAACTGCGCCAGATAATAGTCGTTGACGTTGGCGGCGATGATGTTCGTCCACCACGCGCCGCCCGTCGCCCAGTCAATCCACAAAAACAGCCCGCCCGCCACCAGCGCGAACCCGGCCCCCCAGATCGCCGCGCGGCGCGGATTGCGCAGAAAGAGGAAGACGAACACGGCGGCGCAGGTCGCTACCGCGTGCTGCTTGGTATAGCCCGCCGCCAGCAGCAGCGCCATGCCTCCAGCCAACGCCCGGCGTCGCCGCGCTGTGTCGCGGATGGACGGAGCCTGGGCGAGCACAGCGACGGCCAGCGTCTCGAACAGGACCATCGTCATGTGCTGGCGGAACAGCGGGCCGACGTGATAGACGTAGTTGGACGCCAGGAAAGCCAGCCCGGCCAGCACCGCCACCCCCCGGTGACGCCCCTCGCGCCAGACGATCAGCCCAATTGTCCCCGCCGTGAGCAGCGTCCCCACGAAGCTGACCAACCGCCCATACCAGTACGCCGGGCCGAACGCCCAGGCGAAGGGTACCAGGATCACGTGGAACAGCGGTGGGTAGTTACTGGCGTAGAAAGGATAGGTCTCGCTGCTGCGGTAGGGCCATTCGCCCTGGCTGAACAGGATCGTGTCAACCAGCTCGAACCCCTCGCCCTGGTCGTAGTCGAACGGGAAGCGCATCAGCCCGACCGCGTAGTGCACGTAGATCAGCAGGTGGCCGGCCAGCAGCGCAAAGGCCAGCCCGGTCAGCAGCCAGCCGGCCACCGCCCAGGGCGAACGGTGCCGGGCGCTCGCAGTCTCCCCCATCGCCATGCGCACCCCCTACGCGGGCCTGTCGCCCAGCGGCAGCAGAGTCAGCCCGACCAGCACCCCGGCTCCGCCTGCTGCCGCGCTGAAGATCGCCGTCAGGCGCACCCCGTCCAGGGCGGTCAGCGCGCCCGCCACCAGCAGCAGCGCCGCGCCCAGGACGATCAGCCCTGCCCCCAACTGGCGCTTACTGACCGTGAAATCCTCGCTGAAGACCCGTCGCATGGTGACCTCTCCCTTGCAGCGCCTCCCAGTATACCGCGTCTTGAGATGCCCGCCGGGATTGCGTATGATTGGCCGCGCAACCATCCGCCAGAACGCTGCGTATAGTTGGATGAAAGCTGGCTGATTAGTGCGTGGCTGGCGGCAGGTGTGGTGGGTTCCATTCCAGGAGAAAGATCATGGGTGACGAGGAGCGCAACACTCACGAGGAGACGCCCGATTCCTCGCCTTCTGAGCACATCACGGAGGGCGAAGGCGAGCCAATCCCGGCGCGGCTGCGCGCAGCAGTCGCAGACCTGGCCCAGCGCGCCAGTGAGGGAGAGCGCGGGAGTGATGAGATCGTCCGTGAGTACGAGGAGCGCTATCACGGCGCCGCGCGCAGCCGACTGGCAACGCCGGACGCCCCGATCGAGGGGGTGCGCCCTCCGGTCAAAGTCAAGCGGGCGAATGCGGCGAGCACTGTCAGCGAGAACGAGCGCAAATGGGCGGCGCTGGCTCACGCCAGCACCCTGCTCACGGCGCTGGTCGCCCTGGCCAGCGGCGGCCTGGGGGTGCTGCTGACCATGTTCGTCCCGCTGGCCATCTACTTCTCGTTCCGCAAGCGCTCGGAGTTCGTGGCCTTTCACGCGCTGCAGGCGTTCACCATCCAGCTTATCGGCACCATCGGCTGGTTGGCGCTGATCGTGATCGGCACGATTGTCGGCGTGGCGCTGCTGTTCGTCTCGGTCATCCTGATGATCGTGCTGGTCGGTTTCGTCCTGGCTCCGATCATCGTCCTGGCCTACATCCTGTTCGTGCTGGTGTCTCTCCTGCTGCCGCTTGGCATGGTCATCTACGCGGTGATCGCCGCCGTAGAGACCTGGAACGGTCACAACTACCGCTACCCCTATATTGCGCGCTGGGTAGACAGCCAGATGCACGGCGAAAGCTGGGGCGGATAGCGGGCAGCAGGCAGCGTCCACGCCCAGCCGGGCAAGCGCCTCGCATCCTGCTGCACCGAGCTTGACCTCACCTCCTGGCTTCACTGCGCTCAGCCGGTTCTCACCGGTTGCGCAGCGCTGTGCGGGGGTGATGGGGGCCTTCCACAACTGCCTGACAACTCGTTCGTGGACCTCTCTCCTCGGGTGCATGCAAAACCTGTCAGGCGGGGGCGCTGCTCCGCTGCGCCCTGGTTGACCTCACCCCCACTCGGCGCTGACGCGCCTCGCCGCCCCTCTCCGACGCGGAGAGGGGGCAAGCCAAGCGTAGCGCGGCTGGGGGTGAGGTCACTGTCCTGCGCCCGGCGAGTCGCTGTCAACCTTTGCACGCATCCCCCTCCTCACCCAGTGTTGCCTCTTTGCGCGGCTCTGTGCTAATCTTTGGCCGCACTTTCCACTTCACTGGCTTTCTCGATCACACTGAGGGCACAGGCGCGGCGCAGGCCGCTTGTTTGCTGTCCGAACGGGGGATAACCGGTATGTTGAAGACGCACAACTGCGGCGAGCTGCGGGCCGAGCACGCCGGCCAGCAGGTCACACTGGCGGGCTGGATTCACCGCTGGCGCGAGCACGGTGGGCTGATTTTCTGGGACCTGCGCGATCGCTGGGGCATCACCCAGGTGACGATCAACCAGGACACCACGCCCGACATCCACGCCCTGGCGCACGAAGTCCGCAGCGAATGGGTCGTGCAGGTGACGGGCACCGTCATCCGGCGGCCCGTCGGCATGGAGAACACCGACCTGGCAACCGGCGCCATCGAGCTGGAAGTCACCGGGCTGCGCGTGCTCAACCGGGCCAAGACCCCCCCCTTCTACATCAACAAGAACAATTCTGTGGACGAGGCGCTGCGGATGCGCTATCGCTATCTCGATCTGCGCCGCCCGGCCATGCAGCGCAACCTGGTGCTGCGCCACAACGTCATCCGCTTCATTCGCAACTACCTGTCGGATCGCGGCTTCATCGAGATCGAGACGCCGATCCTCTTCAAAACCACCCCGGAAGGCGCGCGCGACTACCTGGTGCCCAGCCGCCTGCATCCCGGCAAGTTCTACGCCCTGCCCCAAAGCCCGCAGCAGCTCAAACAACTGCTCATGGTCGCCGGGTACGAGCGCTACTTCCAGATCGCGCGCTGCTTCCGCGACGAGGATCAGCGCGGCGACCGCCAGCCAGAGTTCACCCAGCTCGACCTGGAAATGAGCTTCGTCGAGCGCGAGGACGTGCTCGATCTGATCGAGGGTATGTTCACCCGCCTGGTCGAAGAGGTCTCCGACCGCACGCTGGTGACCAAGCCGTTCCCGCGCCTCAGCTATGCCGAAGCCATGCGGCGCTATGGCACGGACAAGCCCGACCTGCGCTACGGGCTGGAATTCGCTGATCTGAGCGACTTCGTGGCCACTGCCGGTTTTCGCGTCTTCTCCGAAGCCGTCGCCGCTGGCAACCCCGTGCGGGCCATCTGCGCGCCCGGCTGCGGCACCTACAGCCGCAAACAGCTTGACGAGCTGGAAGCGCTCGCCAAAGAAGCGGGCGCGAAGGGCCTGGCCTGGATGGCCATCGAAGAGAGCGAGGCCGGGCCGGTGCGCTCGCCCATCGCCAAGTTCTTCAGCGCCGATCAGCTCGCGGAGATCATCGCGCGGGCGGGGGCCAGGCCCGGCGATCTGCTGCTCTTCGCGGCGGACACTGAGGCGGTTGTCTGCGCAGTGCTCGACACGCTGCGCCGCGAGATCGCCCACCGCCTGGGCCTGGACGACCCGCAAAAGGTGGCTTTCTGTTGGGTGATTGACTTCCCGCTCTTCACCTGGAACGAGGACGAGCAGCGCTGGGACCCCAGCCATCACCTGTTCACCGCGCCGATGTGGGAAGACGTCGCCCTGCTGGACAGCGCCCCCGGCAAAGCGCGTGGCCAGCAGTACGACCTGGCCTGCAACGGCTACGAGATCGCCGGCGGCAGCATCCGTATCCACGATCGGGCCATCCAGGAGAAGATCTTCGGGCTGATCGGGCTGGATGTAGAAGTGGCCAAAGAACGTTTCGGCCACATGCTGGAAGCGTTCGAGTTCGGCACGCCGCCGCACGGCGGCATCGCCCCCGGCATTGACCGGCTGGTGATGCTGCTGGCCGGGCAGCCCAACATCCGCGAGGTGATCGCCTTCCCCAAGACGCAGCAGGCCGCCGACCTGATGGCCGGTGCGCCATCCGAAGCGGAGCCGGGCCAGCTTGCCGAGCTGCACATCCGCGTCGTGGAAGCGGAAGACTGACCGGCGCAGGGCCGGTTTCGCGCCCTTCCTGTCATCAGGTATACTGGGCGAGAGATTTCTGACAAAGGAGGACAGGGCATGGCTGAGACATCCACGAGCATTCAGGCCGTAGACAGCCTGTCGGCCAACGAGTTTCATGTCGAGATCAACGGAATGGCCGTCAGCGGCGTTTTCGGCGTGAGCGGCCTGTATAGCCGCCGGGTTGATCTGGAGGCCGGGAAGCTGGTCAACCCGCCCGTGCTCATCACCAAGATGGTGCAGCGCGATCCGGACCTGCCCTTCAACGCCTGGCTTCGCGAAACGCTGGCCAACCCGACAGCCAGGATCGTCCGCCAGATAGCGGTTGTGGCGATGGACGAAGGCGTCGAGACACGCCGCTGGGTGCTGCGCGATGCCTGGATCAGCGCGGTCGGCTATTCAGACTTCGACTCCGGCAGCGATCAGTTGATCGAGGAGCGGATCACCGTGCAGCACGGCGGCATCGAAGTAGTCTGGTAGACCGCGCTGTCACGAAATGCCGGAATCAGCCCGCGCGCTCGGCGGCGCGACTGGGCGCTGTGGCCCGCGTGGCTGAACCAGGCAGAGGGCTTTGCACTGCAATTCGCTGAATCTCGCCCTCGTGCGAGATTCAGTGGTATCATACTGCCGGATCTCGTAGGCTTGCAGGAGGCGAATACAGTTCATGGCGACCAACGCGAGCACCTGGTTTTATCGCGAGCCGGAGCACAACGCGTATTTGATCGAGGAGCGGGTCAACCACACCTTCTGGAGCAACCGCATCACGTCCTTGCACCTGGCGTGCACGCACAGCGAGCCGCCGTTCCAGATGGAAGGCGAATGGCGCTCCGTCCCGCTGGCCATTGAGTGGGTGCCCGGCGACTATCTGGCGCTCACCACGCGCTCTGCCGAAGACGTCACGCCGCTGCTGCTGGGCATCAAGGAGATTCTCGGCTTCGCGCCGACGATCTCCTATGTAGACCCGGAAGGTGCCATGGTCACTCAGTGGTACGCCACCGATATCGAGGGGCGCATTCAGAGCATCCAGGGCAACCCGAACTTTCGTCAGATCAAGCGCTACAAATGATCGCCCTATACAGGGAGTTGTGAGGCGCAATCACATGAACGCCCCTCCCCCCAAGCTCGCGTTCGACCTGGAGCGCGATATACGCGTTGTGGCAGCAATGGCCTCCAGCCTGACCCCTTATCTCTACGAAGATGAGCTATACGGGTACCTGGCGGGCGACCTGCCCAAACTGACCCTGGGTGGGCTGTTGTTGCGGCTGTACCGGCTGACCTGTCTGGAAGACTCGCTCAGCGCCGAGCAGCAGACGCTGCTCCACGATGCGCGCATCAACCTGGAAGCAGAGCGCGCCAACTGGTCTGTTCACTTTGAGAACAAGATCAGGCGCGAGTTGCGAGCGCGGCTGGAAGCGCTGGAACTCTTTATGCGCGAATGCGACGAAGACGCGCAGCCCTGCACGGCGCACTATCCGACTCAGGCCGAAAAGCGGACCATCATCTACCACCTGGCTGAAGAAGCCAGCGAACTCGGAATCCTGGAAGACGACCTGCGCGCCCGTATCCGGCACGTGGATCAGAAGCTGCGCGCGCTGCTGCGCGAGGGCGAGTTCATCACCGACAAAGTGCTCAGGCCCGCCTATCCCCCGGAGATATTCTGGTGGCTGTACGCCTACGTCCCCGAACTCGGTAGCTGAACCTATCCCTTAGAATCAACACAGCCGGGCTTTTCGTCCGGCTGTTTCATTTTCTGGCACAACGCGCCCGGCCAGAGCCTACCAGCCGTGCTCCAGGCGCGCGATCAGGCGCTCCGGCATATCCAGGCGGCGCATCTTGTCCTGCGTGACGCCGATCGGGTACGGGACGCGCCGGTGCTCGAAGACCGCATCCTGAACGTGCAGAATGCCGTAGGATGCGTCTTTGATCGAGTCGCGCGGCTGGCCCACGCTGCCGGGGTTGATGATCAGGCGATACCCGTTGAGATGTTTCGGCTGGCGGTAGGCGGGCAGCACGGCTTCCGTGTCGCCCCGGTCGTCGGTCAGTTGGTAGATCACGGGCGTATGTGTGTGCCCCACGAAGCAGTAGGGCGTCTCGAAATGCGGGAAGTTCAGGGCGGCGATGAGCGGGTCGAGGATGTACTCCCACACCGGCTCGCGCGGGCTGCCATGTGCCAGGGTGTACTCGCCGAGCACGAACGTGGTGGGCAGCGCCGCCAGATAGGCCAGGTTATCGGGCGTGAGCGTGTCGCGCGTCCACGTGACCGCGCGGCGCGCGTCCGCATTGAACGTGCGAATGTCCAGGCGAGCCAGCGCCGCCCAGTCGTGGTTCCCCGCCAGGCACAGGTGCGGCATACTGCGCAGGAGATCGCAGCACTCATTGGGATCGGGGCCATACCCCACCACATCGCCCAGGCACCAGACAAAATCCCAGTCCCCCTGGGCATCTTGCAGCACCGCCTCAAAAGCGGCGAGATTGGCGTGAATGTCGGAGATGATCAGAACGCGCATGAGAGTCCCCATCGGCTGGCGAAACACGCCAAGACTATAGCACGACTCCCCACCGCTGGCGAATGATTCCACCACGACGCCGCGACTGGGCAACTTCGCGTATTCGGCGTAAAGCGTCACCGCAGAGACGCCAAGAGCGTGAAGAAAAAACAAAGGGCTATCCCCGCTATCCCCGCTATTCTCCTGTGCGCCCTTTGCGTCTCTGCGGTTCAGGAATCTCGCCCCTATCGTGAGATCCGCCCCCGCGCCGCACTTTGACAGGTCACGGGCGCGATGCTAGGATCGTCACGGCGCGCGCAATGGGACATCATGCTTGCTACCGGGGGGTACACGCACTCGCCGGTCTTTTTTTGGTGGCAGTGCAACTAGCGTCGGTAGCGGGCAGACGCCCAGCATGTGCCGCGCCCCGGAGCCTTAGGTTATGTATATCCGTCGGGATCGGTCCAATCTCCATTTCGGTCGCCCGGCACGGCGGCGCGGCAGCCGGATGCTGCTGGCCTTTTGGGCGATAGCCATGCTGCTGGTGATCGGCGTCATCTGGCGCTTCAATACCGTCCAGGAGTGGGTGCTGAGCGGCGTCGGGGCACAGCCCACGCCGACGCTCGATGCCATCACCCAGGCGCAGTTGGGCGAGCGGGCCTACCTGGTCGGCGACATCGAGCGCGCCATCGTCCATTACGGCGAAGCTGTGCGCCTGATGCCCCATGATATGGATATCCTCTTTGAGTATGGCCGGATGCTCATCTATCGCAGCTACGCCGGACGCAGCTATCGTTTCCGCGCAGAACAGGCGTTGGGGGTGGCCACCCGAGCGATCGAGATAGACCCCAACAACGCGCGTGCCCAGGCGCTGTTCTGCCTGGCCCTGCTGGAAAATGGACGCCCGGAAGAAGCGATCGCCGCCGGGCTGCGCGCCGAACAGCTTGCCCCGGACTACGCCGAGGCGCGCGCTTACTTGTCCATGGCCTATCGCGGCGCGGGTCGCCCCAACCAGGCGTTCCAGAAGGCGGATGAAGCCGTTCAGTTGGACGGGAACAGCCTGGATGCCCGCCGTGCGCTGGCCCTGGGTCTGGCCTTCGTGGGCCAGTTCGATGCGGCCATCCAGCAATACGAGCGCGCCATCCAGATTCACCCGCGCTTCGACGCGCTCTATTTCGAGCTGGCAGTATATTACAAGGCCCAGGACAACTACGAGGCGGCCATCGCCGCCTACGACCAGGTGCTGGCGATGGAGCCGGACAACGTCAAGGCGTATACGCGCAAGTGCGAGACCTATTTTGGAATGCGCGAAGATGCGCTGGCCCAGGAAGCGTGCGAGCAGGCTATTCAGCTTGACCCAACCTACCCCGAAGCGCACCGGCAGCTTGGCATGGTGCGCTACACCAGCCGTAACTACGAAGGGTCTATCGAGTCCTTCGAAACCTGCGCGCAGCTCCAGGAAGAACAGGGCATCCTCCTGCCGGAGCGTGAGCAGGCCTGCTACTATCTGCGTGGCCTGGCCTGGGCGCTGCTGGCACGCTGCGATCAGGCGTGGCCAATTCTCCAGGACGCCCTGCAAATGAACCCCGCCGATAACATCAAAGGGTTCATCAACGAGGGGCTGATGCTCTGCGTGAACTACGACGACGATTACGATATCAGCGAGATTCCCACGCCAGTGCCGACGGCGGTCCCGCCGCCAGAGCCAATCGGCGTGTTCTAGGACAGCTCCCATGTACTTGCGCACTCCCAAACGGTACCGGCCAGGGCGCAAGCGCCAGCTACGCCTGTTTTCCGGGCGCGCTCTGGTGCGATTGCTGCTCGTCTTCGTCCTGGCCTGGGTCGGCTGGCTGATCTGGGAGCAGCGCGAGCGCGTGCGCACCTCCGTGCTGCCAGAGCTGGAAAGCCTGGCTGAGGCCGTGCAGACGCAGATCGCGCCCGCGCCTACCCCAACCGCCACGCCGGACGTGGTGACGGCTGAGATCGAGTGCAGCAACGCCTATCGTCAGGGCGATCTGGAGCAGGCCATCCGCCAGTGTACCGTGCTGGCCGAGGCCCACCCCAACGACGTGGCCCTGCACTACCAGGTCGCCCATACGCTGGTCATCACCTCAAATTTCGGGCGGAATGCCGACCGCCTGGGCCAGGCGCTTTCCTTCGCTGAAAAAACCATCAACGCCAATCCGGCGGCTCCCCACGGTTGGGCGATTCGCGCCAGGGCGCTGGACTGGAAGGGCGCGTATGGCGAAGCGCTGGCCTCGGCGCTGCACGCGCGCGCGCTCGACGCGACCTACGCGCCCACCTACGCCTTTCTGGGCGAAATCTATATTGACCTGGGCCAGTACGACGTCGCCCGCAGCTACCTGGATCAGGCGCTCGAGCTGGACACTTCCGGCATCGCCGTCGCCGACACATTCCGCAACCTGGGGCTGCTCTATTCGAACCAGGGACGCTGGGAAGACGCCGTTCCGCCCTACCAGGCGGCGCTGCAAAACGCGCCCAACCAGCCCTACATCGCCGTCGAGCTGGCGAACAACTACGTGGCGCTGGGCGAACTTGACCAGGCGATTCAGGTGTTATCCGCCACGCTGGAGCGCAACCCGCGCGATGCGTCTGTGCTGTTCTCGTTGGGCAGCGCGCACACCCGCAACGGCAACGCGGAGCGCGCCTATGAGTATTACCGGCGCTGCCTGGATGTTGACCCGGAGAATGTGCCCTGCCTGTCCTATCTGGGCGGGCTGCAATGGAGCGATGGCGATTTCGTCACCGCTGCCGTCAACCTGGAGCGGGCCATCTCGCTCGGTTCAACCGACCCGGACGACTACTACCAGCTTGGTCACTCGCACGCTTCGCTGGGGCGCTGCGACCTGGCCATACCCTTCTTCCAGCAAGGTTACCAGATCGTGCTGGAGCGCGACGATGCCCGCCGCCAGGCCTCTTTCACCAACGCCCTGCAGTCATGTGGCGTGCGCACCGCGCCCTCCCCTAACACGGACACCGAGTAGCAGCCCTGTCGGCTGGCAGACGCGGAAATCTCATACGCATTTCTAATGCCTGGCGTTAGCACACAATGGGCCAGAGTGCTAAATTGTGCTTGACAGTGCGATCGGGCATTGGTAAGATCGGGCGCGGAATTAGCACTCACCTGTAGTGAGTGCTAAGCGCCTTGCTGGTCCGCCGCAGCAACGAGTTCGAACGCGCGTGTCGGCCCGTCGCGCGCTGACCAGAATCATTCACAAACAACTGAAATGAGGAGAACGTAAAATGCCTAAGCAACTTGTGTTCGACCAGGAAGCGCGCAACGGGCTGCGCAACGGGATTGACATGCTGGCCAAG
>JAHDWP010000033.1 GCA_023382715.1 Anaerolineae bacterium | reverse complement strand
ACCGCGTCAAGTGGGAGCAGGACGGCACGCTCGCCTTTCGCCGCTCGTGCGCGCACGGCGTATGCGGCTCGGACGGGATGCGCCTCAACGGCGTCAACCGGCTGGCGTGCAAGGTGCTGATCAGCGCGCTGGGCACGGGCGATCATGTGAAGGTGCAGGTCGAGCCAATGCTCGGCTTGCCGGTGATCAAAGACCTGATCGTGGACATGGAGCCATTCTTCGCGCACTACCGCGCGGTGATGCCCTACTTCGTCAACGACTCGCCGCCGCCCGACAATGGCCGCGAGCGGCTGCAAAGCGAAGAAGACCGCGCCCGCTTCGACAACACGACCAAGTGCATCCTGTGCGCGTGCTGCACCGCCGCGTGTCCCAGCTTCTGGGCGGACGGCAAGTACGTCGGCCCGGCGGCGATTGTCCAGGCACATCGCTTTATCTTCGACAGCCGCGACCAGGCAACGGATGAGCGCCTCAAGATTCTGGCTGAGCCGGCGGGGGTGTGGCGCTGCCGGACGATCTTCAACTGCACGACCGCCTGCCCGCGCGACATCGAAGTGACGCGGGCCATCGGTGAGGTCAAGCTGGCCATCGCGCGCGGGGCGCGCTGAGACTAACCGGCAAGCAAGTCTGGCGACTAGCAACGAGGAGCAGATTATGCTCGTCCTGCTGGAAGGGAATATTGCGGCGGGCAAGACCACGCTGGGCAGGGCGCTGGCCTCTGGCGACCACTTCGTGTTCGTGCCGGAGCCGGTCGAGCGCTGGCAGGGCGGCTTCGCTGCCAACCTGCTGGAGCGCTTCTACGCCGACACGCCGCGCTGGGCGTTCACGCTGCAAATCTGCGCCTATGTGACGCGGACGCAGGCGGCGCAGGCGGCGCTTGCGCCAGGGCAGGATATCGTCTGCGAGCGATCCATCTACTGCGACCGCCACGTCTTCGCCAGGAGCCTGCACCAGCAAGGGCTGATGGACGATACGGAATGGGCGCTCTACTGCCATTTCTGGGATCATTTCAAGGAGTCTGCGCCCCGGCCCGACGCGATCATCTACCTGCGCACGCCTGCCGAGGAATGCCACCGCCGCCTGCAAGCGCGCGGTCGCCGCGAGGAGAAGGGCGTCTCGCTGGACTACCTGCGCCAGCTTGAGGCGTGCCACGATGACTGGCTGCTCGGCCCCGCCGTGGCCGAGTGCGCGGTGCTGATGCTGGACGGCACGCGCACCTGGACGGCGCAGGACGTGCGGCGCGAGCTGGTGGGGCTGAGATGAGAGATGGTGGTTGGTTTTTGGTGATCGGTGATTGGTGAAAGCGCCTCCATGCCGGGCGTGTCCTCCCAACAGCCGGCAACCCATCACCCAAAACCAATCACCTTTCATGGCAGGTCGCTGGGGGCGGCCCTGCCGGACACACACCTGGCACGACGCGCGCAACCGAGTGGTGACGGAGCAGAGCACAATGGCGTACCGCTCGTCCGGGCCTTCGCCGCTGCTGATCGTTCTGGTTGGGGCGCTGGTTGTGTTTGGCGGCTACTACGTCTGGACAGGCGTCCTCTCATTCCTTGAGGACAAGGGTGATATCACCGCCGATGTCACCCGCCAGGCGTTCTCCACCGCGACGGCGGGCGCGGCCCCCCTGCTCAGCCTGCCGACGCTGTACGTTCCCTCCACGTTCACGCCGCTGCCCCCTTGCCTGATGTTCCGCGTCAGCGTCGAGCGGGCCGTGTACCGCGACTGCCCCAGCACGGACCGGCTGCAATGCCCGGTGCGCGAAGTCGTCACCTACGGCACCGAGCTGTGCGTCTATGGCCGTTCGCCCGACAACCCGGAATGGTACGTGGTCGAGCTGAATCCTGACGGCGCGTACCGCGATACCGTGTTCATGCACGAGAGCGTGATCGAGCCGGTGAACCCGACGCCGACGCCGACCGTCACTTACACGCCGCTGCCGACCGTCAGCCCAACCCCCTCGTTCACGCCGCCGCCGGTGGTCACATCCACACCAACGGTCACCCCGCATTCGGCCACTCCGCCAAGCCCGACTCCCACGCCCACCCTGACGCCGACCACGCATCAGGTGTCCATCTGATGCAGGGGCCTGTGGATTGGTGACGAGGTATTCCGAACCGCAGAGGCGCGAAGAACGTAGAGAAGAGTAACGCGAAGTTTGCGGCGAAGGGCGCGAGCTTCGCGCCCCGGCGGCGATCCTTTGCCCTGGCACCCAGACGCGCCCCGCCCGACAAAAGATTTCTGGCGCAGAGCAGTTGCGGGTATACTGTAGATGGAGGGACACGCAACCCAAGTGACTACGACCGAGACGCAGTGGCCGGGCGTGGACGCGCCCCAGCACGTTCTGGCGATGGTCAACCCCGCGTCGGGATCGAAACGGGGGCAAGCAGTCCTCGAACGCCTGCGTGCGATTCGCCACCCGCACATCACCCTGCACGCCACCACGCCGGACTTTGACTTTGCGCAGGCCATCGAGCAGGGCGTGGCTGCGGGCGCAGATCGCATCCTCATCGCGGGCGGCGACGGCACGCTGATGGAAGGTGTCTCCGGCGCATTCCGCGCGCTGGGCGAAGCGGTGCTGCCCTTCTCCTGGGTGCCGGTCGGCACGGGCAACGTGGTATCCGGCTTTCTGGGGCTGCCGCACCGCCTGGAGCCGGCCCTGAAGGTCGCGCTCGGCCCAGGGCTGATCCGGCGCATTGATCTGGCCCGCGTGGGCGAGCGCTGCTCGGTGCTGCGCGTCTCGACCGGTTTTGAGGCGGAGGTGGCCTTCGATGTCACGCGCGAAGACAAAGATCGGCTCGGCGTGTTCGCCTATGGCCTCTCCGGGATCAAGTCGCTGCGCCAGACCAGGCCAGTGGAGTACCTGATCTCGCTGGACGGGCAGTCGCCCATCCGCGTGGAGGGCATTCTGGCTTTTGTCACCGCGACCGGCGCGCTGACCTGGATCAACGGCATCTCCGTGATCAACGACGCGATCCAGCCGGATGATGGGCTGCTCTATGCGGGGGTGTTGCGCCCGCTCAACCCGGCGCGCGTGCTCACCGGTGTGGCCAATCTCGTGGCGGGCAGCGGCCTGCCGCCGGAGTCGATCATCTACTTCTCGGCGCGCAAGCGCATCGTGGTGGACGCCAGGACGCCGCAGCCCACGCAGATTGACGGCGACCCGCTGGGCACAACGCCGATCATCGCCGATCTCATGCCGCACGCATTGCCGATCGTTGTCCCGCGCGAGCGACCGCGCCCCTGGTCATCCTTCGAGTGGCTTTCCACCGACTGGCTACAGCACCTCGCCGGCGACGAATAGCGGCGCGGGGCGCGCCCCCGCGCACGGTTACCCGGTGGGCAGCGCAAAGCCGAAGACGCTGCCTTCACCGGGCGTGCTGCTGACGAAGACTTCCCCGCCATGTTTCTCGACGATGGTCTTGACAATCGCCAGGCCGGCGCCGGTGCCTTCAACGCGCTCTGTCGCCTTGCTAGACACGCGGTAACCCCGCTCGAAGATGCGCTCCAGCTCCTCGGCAGCGATGCCGATCCCCTGATCAGTCACCTGGCAGGTGATCGAGCCTGGCTCCTGAGTCAGCGCGATGCGCACCGTGCCTCCGTTGAGCGAGTATTTAATGGCATTGTTGACCAGGTTGCTGATCGCGTTTCGGACGCGGGTGGAGTCAACCAGGACGGTGCATCCTTCTTCGGGCAGAGCCAGCTCGATGGTGACGCCGCGCAGCCGGGCAAAGTCGCCCGCCTCGCGCCCGATCTTGCGAATGATGGGCACCAGATCGGTCTGCTGCGGATATAGCCGCCCGCTGGCGTTCATCCAGAACGTGTCAATAACCTCGTTGATGGCGTCCACCATGGTCAGCATCTTCAGCCGGGCGCGGTTGGCGAAGTCCAGTTGCTGCGCGTTCAGCTCGCCCGCTTCCTGGACCACATCAATGAAGTTCTTCGCCGACGCCGCGGGCACTTTCAGATCGTGCACCAGGTTCTCCACCAGGTCTTCGCCCGCCGCCGGTGTCCCGTCGAGCAAAGCGATCACCTGCACGGGCACCTGCCCGCCAGACGCGAGCGGCAGCCTGACGCGAATCGCCCCTTGACTGCTGTCCGCCTCGCTCAGCAAGACGGCCAGCGCTTGCAGCGCAGCGTGGTCGCTCAGCAAACGCCCCACAACTTCCGCTGCGCGCAGGCCCAGGGCGGCCTCCGCCGCCGGGTTGAAGAGAATGATGCATCCCTGTGCATCCACGGCGACAATCGCCTCAGAAGCCTGGACGCAGAGCGCTTCCAGCGCGTGGTGGGTGATTGACCGGATCATCATGAACTCACTCCCCCATCAGCAGCAGCGGCAGGTCGCGCAGCCCATAGGCCGCGCGAGTGCCGTGCCACATGAGCAGACTCCCATCAACCGAATAAATACGCCCGAATCGTGTTGCTGGCAAGTCGAGCCTGGCTAGCTCAGCAGCGTTGTCCTGGTTGAAGGGGTACGGCTCGTCCGGCAGCAAAATGACTTCTGGCTGGGCGGCCAGCACATCGTCCAGCGCGATCTGCGGGTAGCGCGCGGCGCTGCCCGCGACGCCGTGCGCGAAGACATTCTCCCCACCGCAGACGCGCAGCATATCGCTGGCATAGGTTGCAGCGCTGAAGGTCATCCAGGGGTCGCGCCAGATGGGGACGAAAACGCGCACCGACGCGGACGCCTGCGCCGCGGCCAGCGTGTAGTCGTAGGCGCGCTCGATCTCGCGCACGCGGGGGATCATCAGCGGGTGATCGAACACGTCCATAATCTGCCACAGCAGCCGGATCGCGTCCAGCACCGTGCGCGGGCCGGTCACCCACAGCGGAACCCCGGCTGCGGCCAGGGCTTCGCCATCCTCGCGGCGATTCTCCTCGTCGTTGAGCAGCACCAGGTCGGGCTGCAAGGCGACGATGCGCGCCACGTCGGGAGTCTTCGGGCCGCCGACGCGCGGCAGCCTGCTCAAGCGTTCGGCGGGGCGCGTGCAATAGTCGCTGACCGCGATCAGCCGGTCGCCCAGGTCGAGGTCAAAGAGGGATTCGGTGAGGCTCGGCACCAGCGACACCACGCGGCGCGGCGGCTGGCTCACCGGCGGCTCGCTCATCGCCCTAGTCCACCAGCCGGACGGCCTGCTCGCGCTCCGGCCCCACGCTGACCAGCGAGACGGGCACGCCGCCAAGCTCTTCGATGCGTCGGATGTAGCGGCGAGCGTTGGGCGGCAGGTCGTCGAAGCGCCGCGCGGCGGAGATGTCCTCGGCCCAGCCGGGCAGCGTCTCGTAGACGGGGCGGACGCGCTCGAAATCCGGCGTGAAGACGGGCATCGCCGCCGTGCGCCCGCCGTCGCTCTCGTAGGCCACCGCGATCTGCACCGTGTCCAGCCCGCTGAGCACGTCGAGCTTGGTGACGACCAGCTCAGTAAAGCCGTTGACGCGCGCTGCGTAGCGCAGGGCGACGGCGTCCAGCCAGCCGCAGCGGCGCGGGCGTCCGGTCGTCGTGCCGAACTCGTGCCCGGCAGCGCGCAGGCGCTCACCGGTCGCGTCGAACAGCTCGGTCGGAAACGGGCCGTTGCCGACGCGCGTGCAGTAGGCTTTGGCGACGCCCACCACGCGCGTGATGTGCTGTGGCGCGATGCCCAGCCCGGTCAGCGCCCCGCCCACGGTGGCCGAGGAACTGGTCACATAGGGATAATGGCCGTGATCCAGGTCGAGCAGCGTGCCCTGCGCGCCCTCGCACAGCAGCCGCTGGCCCGCGTCCAGCAGGTCGAGCAGCAGTGTCGTGGTGTCGGTGACGTAGGGGGCCAGGCGCGCCGCCGCGTCACCGCACGCCTGGGCCAGGCTCTCAACGTCAACCGGCTCCAGGCCGTACTGCCCGCTGAGCACGGCGTTGGCCCGCTCCAGCGCGGCTTTCACCTGCGCCGCAAACGTGCCCGGATCGCGCATCTCCCCGGCCAGCAGGCCAGTGCGAGCCGCCTTGTCCATGTACGCCGGGCCGATGCCGCGCCGCGTCGTGCCGATGGACGCCCCCCCGCGCGCCCGCTCCGCCGCGCCGTCCAGCGCCAGGTGGCCGGGCGTGATCAGGTGGGCGCGCGCGCTCAGATGGATGCGCTGCGGCGAGATGTCCACCCCCTGGGCGGCGAGCATATCCAGCTCTTCGACCAGGCGTAAGGGATTGATGACCATGCCGCTGCCCAGGATGCAGCGCAGGCCGGGGTGCACCACGCCCGACGGCACCAGGTGCAGCTTGAATTCGCGCTCACCGATGATGACCGTGTGCCCGGCGTTGTCGCCACCGGCATAGCGCGCCATCACGTCCGACTGGCGGGCCAGCCAGTCAGCGATGCGCCCCTTGCCTTCGTCGCCCCACTGCGCGCCGATCAAGACCGTCGCGGGCATGCCTGTCCCTCCTCAACCGGGAATGTAATTCGCGCCGGAGTCGCGGGCCTTGACTCGTGAGTCAGGAGTCCTGCGACCGCGCAACTTCCTGCTCACGACTCACAACTCCTCATCAGCCCCCGCCGTATACTCCTGCCCCAGCGCCACCGTCACCGCGGCGCTCCCCCATATTTCGACTTCACCGAGCGGGCCGAGCGCCACCGCCGCCCCCTGGCCAATGCCCAGGCCGAAGCTGTGCGGCGTCTGGCGGACGACCTGGCGCAGCCCTTCGGCCATGTCCGGCGTGTAGCCGGCGACGACGATGGCCCGCTCCAGCCATTGCAGGCCGGGCACAAGATCGCGCTGGCCGACGCGGTGCGCGCCAAACTGCTCGGCGCTCAGCCCAACGGCGTAGACCGTCGCCCCCCGGCTGAAGGCCGAGCGAATGGCGTCCAGCACCACGCCGCTCAGCGCGTCGTAGAGCACCTCCTGCTGCGGGCCATCGCCGAGGATGATCACGCCCGCTTCGCTGATCTGGGCGTAAATCTCCTCGTCAGGCTCGCTCAGAATGTCTACCAGGTAGCCTGTGCGCGCACCCAGATCGCGCAGCGAGTCCATGTGGTGATCGGCGCTGTCCGGGTCGCCCGCCGCCCATATATAAGCCAGCGGCCCTTGCGAGGCCGTCCGGGCCAGCAGGTGCGCTTCCACGCTCTGCACGTCGTCGGACTCTGGCGGCCCGCCGCCCGAAAGGACGAGCCACCCGCGCCCTGGTTGCCAGCGAAAGACATTGAGCTGCGGCACGCCCCGACCCTCACTCTGCGCGTTCCGGCTGCGCGCCGGGCAGGACATACGAGGCGACCGCCGTCGCCAGCAACTCGGCGGCCAGTGGGATGGCCGCTTCGTCGAAGTCGAAGCGCGGGTGATGGTGCGGGTAATCCAGGCCGCGCTGTGGGTTGGCCGAGCCGACGAAGAAAAACGCCCCCGGCACCGCTTCCAGGAAGTAAGACATATCCTCGGCGGCCATCGTCTGAAAGTTCCGTATGAGCCGCACGTCCGGCGCGACCGCCCGGAAGACCGCCGCCAGCCGCTCGTTGACTCCGGTATCGTTGATCACCGGCAGAGTCACCTGCTCGACTGCGACTTCCGCCTGGCAGCCCAGCGCGGCGGCGATCTCTTCGCTGACAGCCCGCACGCGCTCCTCTAACAAGGCGATCATCTCGGTGCGGAAGGCGCGCAACGTGCCGCGCAGCCGCGCCGAAGCGGGGATGACGTTGAACGAGTCGCCCGCCTTGAACTCGGTCACAGAGACGACGGCGACCTCTGTGGGGCGCACGTTGCGGCTGACGATGGTTTGCAGCGCGCTGACGATCTGGCAGCCGGCCACAATTGGGTCGCGGGTCTCGTGCGGCAGCGCGCCGTGCCCGCCACGCCCTTGAATGGTGATGGTCATGTCGCACGCTGCGGCCATCATCGGGCCGTCCACCAATGCCACCGCCCCGACCGATACCTCGTTCCACAGGTGCAGCCCCAGGCTGACCTGCGGCACAGGCGCTTGCAGCGCGCCGGCGGCGATCATCGCCTGCGCGCCGCGCCCGATCTCTTCGGCGGGCTGGAAGACGAATTTGACCCGACCGGCCAGCTCTGCGCGGTGTGCGCTGAGCAGCTCGGCGACGGCCAGGGCGATGGTCGTGTGCCCGTCGTGCCCGCAGGCGTGCATGACGCCCGCCGTCTGCGAGGCGTAGGGCACCTCGTTCTCTTCCTGGATGGGCAGGGCGTCCATATCGGCGCGCACCAGCACGGTCGGCCCGTCCGCCGCCCCTTCCAGCAGGGCGACGACGCCCGTCTGGCCGACGCCAGTCTGCACTTCCAGGCCCAGATTATGCAGCGTGGTGGCGACAATCCCCGCTGTTCGCACTTCCTGGAAGCCCAGCTCCGGGTGACGGTGCAGGTCGCGACGCAGGGCGATCCAGGCGTCCTGGCGGGCAGCGATGCGCGGCTTGAAGTCAGTCACCAGGGGTCCCTCCCCCACAAGCGTATTGACAGGCACAACAGAGCCGCCGCCGCGCAGGTTGCTCAGCAGGCTGCCGGGCCGCGTCGGTGGCGCGGGCCTCAGTGCAGGGTGAACATGCGAAACGCTTCGGTGTAGCGCGGCCCATCGCCGACGAACTCGGCGTCCACGTTGGCACGCTGGCGGCGCTCCATCTCCTCCATATCAGCGATCTGGCTCTTGTGCTCGCGCAAAGCGGCGATCTTGGCCTCAAGGTAAGCGGTCACGTCAATGCGGACGTTCGGCTCGTGCGTGCCGCATAGGTAGACCGTCATCACCTTGTGTGGAGCCAGGCCCTCCACGTGGAACAATTCCGGGAAGGTCAGGTGATCGCGCGCTGCCGGGAAGACCGCGTCGAGCGCCGCGTCGCCGATGGCGCGGTGATCGGGATGGTTGATGTACTGCGTGCCATACCAGCGCGCAGTCGGGTCGTTGGTGACGACCGCATCCGGCTTCTTCAGGCGGATCAGGCGGGTGATCTCGCGGCGCAGGTCGAGCGTAGGCTGTAACTCACCGTCCGGGTAGCGCAGGAAGATCACCTCTTCCACGCCCAGCCGGGCGGCGGCGGCGCGCTCCTCTTCCTCGCGGATTGCTGCCAACTGCTCCGAGGTAAGGGTCAGGTCCTGCGAGCCTTTGTCGCCGCTGGTGGCCAGCACAAAGATCACGCGCTTGCCCTCGGCGGCCCAGCGTGCAAAGGTACCGCCGCAAAAGAACTCTGGATCGTCGGGATGAGCGAAAATACCCATGACTGTTGCGGTGCCGTTGGGCGAAGTACTCTCACTCATTCTGGTCTGGCTTCTCCTGTCTGGTACGGTTTGGTCTCGGCCCGCTGCCCGGACGATGGCGCCGGCCCCGGCGCGAGCGCCCACGCCGCTCTTCGCGCGGCGCGGCGCCAGTTGGGGCACCGGGTGCGGCAGCGTGATAACTTTCCGGCGAGATCGGCTCACCGGGCAGGGCCTCGTCGTCATAATCCGCTTCGCCCTCGTCCGCTTCTTCGGCGACAGGCTGGCGCGCGCCGCAGTCGCAGCCGCCGTTCTCCGCCTTGGCGCAGCCGGCAGCGGCCTTCGCCTGCAAGGCCGCCAGCTCGTCCAGGGGAACGATGTCTTCGCGGTTGACGATATGCTGCGTCTCTTCGACCAGCACAGTGACGGCGTCGCGCAGCGGGTGCACGTCAATGACCTTGCCCTCGCCGTGCGGCGTGCCGACGCGCTTGTTGCGCTTGGGAAGCTGCTTGCGCGCCTCAACGTACTGCTCGTACTCGTAGATCAGGCAGCAGCGCAGCCGCCCGCACATCCCGGTGATCTCCGTCGGGTTGAGCGAGATGCCCTGCGCTTTGGCCATCTTGATCGAGATCGGGCTGAAGTCGGTCAGGAACGTGCTGCAACAGCGCGGGATGCCGCAGGCCCCCATGCCGCCGATCAGCTTGGCCACGTCGCGCGGCCCGACCTGGCGCAGCTCGACTTTGGCGCGGAAGCCGCGCTGCAACACAGCGCGCAGCTTGTTGGTGTTGAGCTTGTCCTCCGCGCTGTAGAGGAATGTCAGCAGCGAGCCGTCGAAGTTGTACTGGGCGGCGACGAACTTGGCATCCTGCAGGCCGCCCACTTCGGCGGCTTTCTCGCGGCAGGTGATCAGCGCCTCAACCTCACGCGACTTCCACAGGCGCTGACTCATCAGGTCGGTGGGGGTGGCCCGGCGCAGCACGGGCTTGTAGTCGCGCAGGTCGGTGCCCGGCTCTGGCGCGACGAGATTCATCACCTGCCCCAGTTGGACGCCGCGCGCGGTTTCCACAACCACGTGGTCGCCCACTGCCAGGTCGGGGATGTGAGCGTAGCTGAAATGGTAGACCTTGCCAACTTCGAAAAAGCGCACACCGGCGACGCGAGCGGTGATAGTCTGTGATGGGTGTTCGCTGTGAACTGTCATGCAGTCAGGACCTTCGCTATCTGATACATTCAAGGGATCGTCCGACACCTGTTCGGACACGTCAACTATAGCCGTTGACCACCGCCTCTGCAATAGTGGGATGCGGGGAGGGGTGCGCAAAACTCTTCGGGCGGTAGGGGCGCTGCTCTGCTACGCCCCCGTGCACGCCTCACCCCCTCAATCCCTCTCTCCAGCCGAGCTAGAGAGGGGGACTTGGACCGCCGGTTGGGGCGTTCTTCCCCTCTGGCCCTGCCTGGGAGGGGGCAGGAGGAGGGGCCTTCTACCGCATCAGACTTCGGAAGTCTCCGAAGACTTCCGAAGTCTGCCCTTCGAGCGCCCGCGCGCGCAGGGGCGTATTGCAATACACCCCTGCGGGACCTCACCTTGTCCGGCATCAAACGAGTCGCTGACAACCTTTGCATGCACCCCTGCCTGTTCCGGGGTTGTGCAGCGCCGGGCAATGTGTTACCGTGATCGCGCTGCACTGCCCTGCGGCAAAGGAGCATGCCCTGTTATGTCTGCCCTGTCTCGCCTTTCGCCTGCCGACAAGCGCCTCAGCCTGGCCGAGGCCGCCGCGCTTGTGCAGCCGGGCCAGACGCTCGCCCTGGGCGGCAATATGCTCTACCGCCGCCCGGTCGCCTTCGTCCGCGAGCTGCTGCGCCGCCCCCAGCCGCCCACCGACCTGACCCTGTTGTGCTTCACCGCAGGGTACGAATCCGATCTGCTGGTCGGGGCGGGCTGCGTCCGCCAGACGCGCACCTGCTACTTCGGGCTGGAGGCGTTCGGGCTGGCGCCCATGTTCACTGCCGCCGCCAGCGCCGGGCAGCTCCGCGTGATCGAGGAGACAGAGGCGAGCCTGGCCTTCGGAATCAGGGCGAAGCTGGCGGGCGTGGGCTTCATGCCCTCATCAGCCTGGCTGGGCACCGACCTGCTGGCGCTGCGCCCGGACGTGCAGACCATCCGCGACCCGTACAGCGGCGAGACGCTGGTCGCCTTCCCTGCCGTGTCGTGCGACGTGGCCGTGATTCACGCCCTGGTCGCTGACCAGCGCGGCAACGCCCGCCTGAACAAGAACCTGGGCATTGACCCCGAATTGGCCGGAGTCGCGGAGAGGGTGATCGTCACGGCGGAAGAGATCGTCGAGCGCTTGACCAGCGATGTGGACTTGCCCGGCCCACTAGTCACAGCGGTGACGCTCGCCCCGCGTGGCGCGTGGCCCTCCTCCGCCTATCCGCTCTATCCAGTCGGTGGCGGCGAGCTGCTGCGTTACGTGGAGGCCTGCGCCGACGGCGATTTTGCCGGATACCTGGCGGGAGTCCTTGAGCAGGGTGCAGGATGATCATGACCGCCTGCCCAGCAGTTTCTCATGCTTTTTTGCGGGCACCATGCCTATAATCTGGTCAGATCGCGTTTGGCTGGAGAGTTGCCCATGTGCTACCCGTTGCTGTTTCGTGCCCGTCGCAGGTCTGCCCTCTTCGTCCTGCTGAGCGCGCTGCTGGCCGCTGCCCTGCTCGCCTGGCAGGTCCCGGCGATCGCGCTCACCTCTGCCCAGAGCGAGACGCCAGCGGGCGCTGAGACGCTCTTCACAGCGTTCCGCGAGGCCTGGAAGCTGCTGCACGACAATTACGTAGACCCGCTCGACGACAGCGTTCTGCTGAGCGGGGCCATCGCCTCGATGGCCCGCTTCGCCGAGACGCCGGATACTGCGAACAACCCTGCCCTGCCGTCCGGCGGAGATGCCGACCTCGCGCCGCTGTGGGACGCCTGGGCGGCCATTCACCGCGCCAACCCGCTGGTGGACGACGAGAAGCTGCTCGACGCGGCGCTGTACGGCCTGATGGCCGCCGCCGGCGACGAGCACACCGATTACATGGACCCCGAAACATACGCCCGCGTCTCGGAAGGCATGAGCGGCGAGTATGAGGGAATCGGCGCCACCGTCCGCACCAACGAGGAATACGGCGGGCTGGAGCTGGTCACGATCATCGCCGGGTCGCCCGCCGAAGCCGCCGGCCTGCGCGCCGGCGATGTGATCGTCGAGGTCGAAGGAGAAGACGTCACCGGGCTGTCGCAGAACGAGATCATCAGCCTGGTGCGCGGCCCGGCCCAGACTCAGGTGCTGCTGGGCATCCGCCGCCCCAACGTGGCCGGAACCCTGACCTTCGAGGTCATGCGCCAGCGGATCAGCGTGCCGAGCGTGACCAGCCGCGTGCTGGAGGGTGAGATCGGCTACATCCAGTTGTACGGCTTCGAGGGCGATACTGCGCCTGAGATGGTCGAAGCGCTGCAGGCCATGAACGCCGACACGCTGCGCGGGCTGATCCTGGACTTGCGCGGCAATCCCGGCGGCTACCTGACAACCTCCATCCAGGTTGCCAGCGCGTACCTGGAAGACGGCAACGTTCTTGTGGAGCGCACCCCCGACCGCACCACCGAGTACCCGCGCATGGGCGAAGTTATCGCCTCCCACGTGCCGATGGTCGTTCTGGTAGATCAGGGCAGCGCCAGCGCCTCAGAGCTGGTCGCGGGGGCCTTACAGGATCATCACCGCGCGATCGTGGTGGGCATGCCCACCTTCGGCAAGGGATCGGTGCAGCGGTGGTATGCGCTCTCCAACGGCGGCGGCATTCGCGTCACCGTGTCGCGCTGGTACACGCCCGACGGGCGCTCGGTGAGCGAGCACGGCATCCAGCCGGACGTGGTCGTCGCCTACGAGCCAGATGCCGGCGGCGGCGACGACAACCAGCTTGCGGCAGCAGTGGCCGTGCTTGAGGGGACATACGCCACTGCCGAGAAGACGCTCGCCCGCAAGCAGGCGGGGGCGGGCGTCTTAGGTCGCTGATCTTACGCATTTCATAGCCCGTTCTAATGCCGCTCTTAGCGTACCTGGGTATACTCCATATGGCATAGCTGGCTCAGGTCCCAGACCTGTCCATTTGAGGGATCGCGCGGAGCGCAGCCGCTCCGAAGGAGTGAGGGATGTTCTTCGACCCGAACTACATCATCTTTGTCATGCTGCCGACCCTGGTCATCAGCGGGCTGGCCCAGGCGTGGGTGCGCAGCGCATACCAGAAATGGGGCAACGTGCCCAACAGCCAAAGGGTCACCGGGCAGCAGACCGCCCAGATTCTGATGCGCGACGGGGGCATCCAGCGCGTGGGGCTGGAAGTGGGCAAGGGCGAGCTGTCCGACCACTACGATCCGCGCGCGGGCGTGGTGCGCCTGTCGCCGGGCGTAGCCTCGCAGCCATCGGTCGCCTCGATGGCCATCGCCGCGCACGAGTTCGGCCATGTCCAGCAGGATCAGCAGAAAAGCCCGCTGATGGCGCTGCGCGCCATGCTCATCCCCAGCGCGACGCTCGGCCCGCAACTGGGCATCGGCCTGATCATCGCCGGGCTGATCCTGAACGTCACCGGGCTGGCCGTGGTCGGGCTGGTCCTGTTCGCCGGGGCGGCGGTGTTCACAGTGGTCACGCTGCCCGTTGAGCTGGACGCCAGCCGTCGGGCCATGAACCTGCTGCGCGACACCGGCCTGCTCGCCAACGAGCAAGACGCGGCGGGCGCAAAGGCCGTGTTGCGGGCGGCGGCCTTCACCTATGTGGCCGCGGTCGCCACTTCGCTGCTCACCCTGCTCTACTACGCGATGCTCGTCTTCGGTCGCGACCGCGACTGACGGGCACAGCCCGCAGCGAGCGCCTGCGCTGTGTCTCTCCAGGCCCGGTCTGTCGTCAGCCACACCCTGGACGAGCTGATCGCCGTCTGCATCGCGCGCCAGGTTGAAGATGGCGACCTGTTGGCGCAGGGCCTGGCCACGCCGCTGGTCGCCGCCGGGTACATTCTCGCCCAGCGCACGCACGCCCCCAACGCCTTCTTCGCCTCGGCCATCGGCCAGGGCATGGTGCAGGACTGGGCGCCGCTCGGCGTGGCCCGCGCCGAAGAGCTGTGGTCGGGCAAGGCGCTGGCCCACGCCAGCTTTGTCACGCTGGCCTGCGACGCGCTGCCCACGCTCGCCCCCAAGGAGTTCTTCCGCCCCGGACAGGTTGATCCCGCCGGCAACTTCAACAACATTGCCATCGGCGAAGACCACGCGCACCCCCGCCTGCGCCTGCCCGGTACAGGCGGCATCCCCGACGTGACGGTCTATTCCCCAGGGGTGTACCTCTACGTGCCGCGCCACTCGCGGGCGATCTTCGTGCCCCGGCTGGATTGGCGCAGCGGCCTGGGGCACAGCAGCGCGCGCCGGGCGGGGGCGGGGCCGCGCATCCTGGTCAGCGACCTGGGCGTGTTCGATTGGGCGGAGGGAACAATGCGCCTGGTGACTGTTCATCCGGGCGCGACCGTCGAGCGCATCCAGGCCAGGACGGGCTTCCCGCTGACGGTCGCACCCGACCTGCACGAGACGCCCCCGCCCACCGCCGAAGAAGTGCGCCTGCTGCGCGAGGAGATTGATCCGCTGGGCGTGCGCCGCCTGGAGACGCTGGCGGGGACGGCGCGGCGCGATCATCTGCGCGACATCCTGCGCCGCGAGGGCGTGCTGGATTAGGGCGTGGCATGCGCTTGCCACACCCTCTTGCAATATATCCCCGACGCCTCAAAAAAGACTTCCGAAGTTTTCGAAAACTTCGGAAGTCTGATTCATTTCCGTTTCGCGCTACCCCACTGCCGCTTCGTTACACCCGCCCAACCAGCGCCCGCGCGCGCTCGGCGATGTGCGCTGCCGTCAGGCCGAACTGCTCGTAGATGACCTGGTACGGAGCCGACGCGCCGAAACGATCCACGCCGATAGCCACTCCCTCCGCGCCCACCCACTTCTGCCAGCCGGTGGTCACGCCAGCCTCGACCGACACACGGGCGGTCGCGGTGGGCGGCAGCACGCTGTCGCGGTAGGCGGGCGGCTGGCGCTCGAACCGCTCCCAACTGGGCATGCTCACCACGCGCGCGCCGATGCCTTCTGCTGCCAACAGCTTCTGCGCGGCCAGGGCCAGGTGCACCTCCGAGCCGGTCGCGATCAGCAGCACGTCCACCGCGCCGCCGGGCGCGTCGGCGAGCACATACGCGCCGCGCGCCACACCCTCGGCTATGCCCAGGGCTGGATCGAGCACGGGCACGTTCTGGCGCGTCAGCGCCAGGACTGTCGGATGATCGCGGTTTTCGATGGCGCAGCGCCAGGCCGCCGCCGTCTCGTTGGCGTCCGCCGGGCGGATGACTTCTATATGCGGGATGAGGCGCAGCGACATGACCTGCTCGATGGGCTGATGAGTCGGACCGTCCTCGCCCAGGCCGATGCTGTCGTGCGTGAAGACGAACACCGGCGCGAAGTGGCTGAGGGCCGCCACGCGCATCGCCGGGCGCATGTAGTCGGAGAAGACGAGGAAAGTGGCGCTGTAGGGGATCAGGCCGCCGTGCGCAGCGATGCCGCTGACGATGGCCCCCATGGCGTGCTCGCGCACGCCGAAGCGCAGGTTGCGGCCCTCGTAGTGCCCCGCCCGAAAGTCTTCGCTCAGGCTCAGGTACGTCCGGGTGGACGAGTCCAGGTCTGCCGCGCCGCCGATCAGCCCCGGCAGGTGCGGAGCCAGGGCGTTGAGCACCTTGCCCGATGCGACGCGCGTGGCGACGGACGTGCCCACCGGGAAGGCCGGCAGATCAGCATCCCAGCCGTCCGGCAGTGTATCGGCAAACATGGCCGCCCACTCCGCCGCCTTGTCCGACTGCGCGCTCTGCCACGCCGCGAACGTCTGCTGCCAGCTCGCCTGGGCCGCCGCGCCGCGCTCGACCGCCTGGCGGAAATGGGCCAGCACGTCGTCAGGGACGAGGAAAGGCGGCTCCGTCGGCCAGCCAAGATTCTGCTTGGTCAGGGCCACTTCGTCTGCGCCAAGCGGCGAGCCATGCACATCGGACGTCCCGGCTTTGTTCGGGCTTCCGTAACCGATCACCGTGCGCACCATGATCAGCGAGGGACGCTCGGCGTCGGCACGGGCGGCGTGCAGCGCCGCCTCGATCGCGTCCAGGTCGCCGCCATCGGCCACGCGCAGCACCTGCCAGCCATAGGCCTCGAAACGCTGGCCTACGTCTTCACTGAAAGAGAGGGCTGTGGGGCCGTCCAGCGAGATAGAGTTGTCATCGTAGAGGTAGATCAGCCGGCCCAGCCTGAGGTGCCCGGCCAGCGAAGCCGCCTCCGCCGCCACGCCTTCCATCAGGTCGCCATCGCTGACGATGGCGTAGGTGTAATGGTCCACAATGGGGTGATCGGGCGTGTTGAAGCGCGCCGCCAGGTGCCGCTCGGCGATAGCCATGCCCACGCCGGTGGCGAAGCCCTGCCCCAGCGGGCCGGTCGTCGTCTCGACGCCGGGCGTCGTCCCTGCCTCCGGGTGGCCAGGGGTGATGCTCCCCCACTGGCGGAAATCCTTCAGATCGTCCAGGGTCACGTCGTAGCCGGTCAGGTAGAGCAGCGCGTAGAGCAGCATCGAGCCGTGCCCGGCGGAGAGCACAAACCGGTCGCGGTCGGCCCACTTCGGGTCGCGCGGGTTGTGCCTGAGGAAGCGCGTCCACAGCACGTAGGCCATCGGCGCCGCGCCCAGCGGCAGGCCGGGGTGCCCGGAGTTGGCCTTCTGGATGGCGTCAACCGCCAGCATACGAATGGTGTTGATGGCTTTCTGGTCGAAGTCGGTCATGGAATCCTTCCCATGTGTGTTGATGTCACAGCGCAATCGAGATATTCGCCAGGGATCGCGCGGCCCTGGCCCGCAGCGACCAAACGGCCCCCATTGTACCCTCCCCGCACGACTACGCATAAATTGCGCCGTATGGTATGCTATCTTCGCGCGGCAGCGGGCAGCCTGCGCTGCCAGCCCAGGGAATTGAGCAAGCCCCATGACCGACCACTCTGATCCCTTCGACGATCACGCCGACGAGGGCGACCTGCTGGAAGCGTACTGCGTGAGTTGCAGGCAGAAGACGCCCATCGAGAATCCGCAGGCCATCTGGACGCGGCGCGGGACGCCCGGCACGCGCGGCACCTGCGCCGACTGTGGCACGACGGTGATCCGCATGGGCCGCACCGCCTCCCACGACCGGCTCAAACGACCGGAACCGGCGCAGTTGGCGGACCTGCTGCCCGGCAAGGGGGGGCGCAAGGCATTTCCGGTCGTCTATGTGAACTACAGCGTGGCCGATGCGGAGTTCGCCGAGATTCTGGCCGAAGACCTCAAGCGCGCGGGCGTGCACACCTGGCTGCCCGGCCCGGAAGACGAGGGCGTGCAGTGGGCCACCGGCGTGCATCCCGCCCTGGTGGAGTGCGCGGCGATGCTGGTCATCGCCACGCCGCTGGCCCTCAAAGCGACAGCCGTGCGCGACGCGCTGGAGTACTTCGTCAAGACGCGCAAGCCAGTCGTCGTCGCCACGCTCGAACCCGCCGATCTGCCGGATTCGCTGCGGCGCAAGCCGCGCTTCGACTTCTCTGGCGACGACTACAAGCGCCAACTGCGCGCGCTGATCGCCGCGCTGAGCGGCTGACCCCTCAATATGCGCGACGGATGAGGAACGCGGCAAGCTGGCGCAGCCCGTCCTGTGTCGGGTTGGCGATGCCGGTCGCGTCGAGGTGGGCCAGCGCCCTCTCAAAATACTCGCTGGCCGAGCGGTCGGTCTCGGCAATGGCCCCGCTGCGCTCCAGGATGTCCAGCACGTCGGCCACATCCTCATCGGAGAGTGCTTCCTGCGCGTAGATGCGGCGCAGCACCGCCTGGTCGGCTGCTGCGGCGCGCTCGAAGGCGACCAGCACGGGGTACGACTTCTTCTTCTCGCGGATGTCGCCCGTCGCCGATTTACCGGTCGCCGCCTCGTCGCCCCACACGCCCAGGTAATCGTCGCGCACCTGGAAGGCCAGCCCCAGGTCACGCCCGAACTGCGCATAGGCGCGGATGACCGGCTCGTCGTCGCTGCTGAGCAGCGCGCCGATCTTCGTCGCCGCCTCCAGCAGCCCGCCCGTCTTGTGGGCGATCATGGTCAGGTATTCGGCGGTCGTCACCTGCTCCCGCCCGGCGAAGCTCATATCCAGCACCTGCCCTTCGGCGGTCCACAGGCACGCCTGGGCGAGCACCTGCGCGGCGCGAACCGCCTTGCTGGCGGGCACTTCGGCGTGCAGCAGGTTGGCCACAGCCAGGTTCGCCAGCGCGTACAGCCCGTCGCCGGCGTTGATCGCCTGGTCGCCACCCCACAGCGCCCATACCGTCGGGCGGTGCCGGCGCTCGGCAGAGTGATCCATCACGTCGTCGTGAATCAGCGTGAAGTTGTGCAGAAATTCCAGCGCCGCCGCTGCGGGCAGCACGTGGCGATACTCACCGCTGATCGCCTGGGCAACCAGCGCCATCAGCAGCGGGCGAACTCGCTTGCCAGACGCACCGGGCTGGAAGCCGGATGTCCCTGCCCCCCAGCCGAAATGGTGATCGAGCATCTCCCACAGCAGGGGCGCGATCTCGACCTGCTGCTGGCGCACAGCCCGCATCTCGGCGTCAATGGCGGCCAGGATGCCCCCGAACATAGACTCATACGAAGCTGCCATCGCCAATCCTTCCCGACGCGCACCCGCCCGTTTCGCCGCTCATTCTACCACGTTTGGCATTGCCGGTCGCCCACAAACGATCTACACTACGCGAGCGAAGAAAGCACCATCAACGGGAAACGCGCCCATGCTCTCTACGATCCACGTCTCCGCGCCGGGCAAGCTCATGCTGCTGGGCGAGCACGCCGTCGTGCACGGGCGTCCCTGCCTGGTGACGGCGATGGACGCCCGCCTGCACATGACCCTGACCCGCAGCGGCGACGACCGCTTCACCCTGGACGCGCCGGACGTGGGCGCGCACGGTGTGACGGGTCGCCTGGCCGACGCCTTCCGCGATGGGCGTGCGCTGGCGCGCGGGACGCGCTTCATCGAGAGCGCGCTGCGCGTCTTCGCCGAACGGATCGGGCTGGAAGAGGGCGTCAACATCGCCACCCGCAGCGATTTCTCCAGCCAGCTTGGGCTGGGCAGCTCGTCGGCCACCGTCGCCTGCGCGCTGTTCGGGCTGGCCCATTTGCAGGGCGTTGAGCTTGCGGCGGATCGCCTGTTCGACCTGGGCCTGGAAGCGATTCGCCGCGTGCAGGGCAGCGGGTCGGGCTTCGACCTGGCGGCGGCGATCTCCGGCGGGACGCTGTATTACGAGAACGCCGCACCGCGCCGCATCGAGCCGCTGGACGCCCCTGCCCTGCCGCTGATCGCCGCCTATTCGGGGGTCAAGGCGGACACGGCTGCGTATGTCCAGCGGGTGAGCGCGCGCCTGGCCGCGCACCCGGCGACCATCGGGCACGTCTTTGAGGCGATGCGTGCGCTGGTGATCGCCGGGCGGGAAGCGCTGACCCAGGGCGACTGGGCGCGGCTGGGCGAACTGCTGGACATGGGGCACGGCCTGGCCCACGCTCTCGGCGTGGACATCCCCCAGACGGCGGCGCTGGTCTTCGCCGCGCGTGCGGCAGGCGCATATGGGGCGAAGCTGAGCGGGGCGGGTGGCGGCGATTGCGTCATCGCCCTGGCAGCGGACGAGCGCCGCGCCGAGGCAGAGCAGGCGCTGGAAGCCGCAGGGGGCACCCTGCTGCGCGTGGCGCCGAACGCGCCCGGCGTCCGCGTGGAGACGGAGAGCACACCATGACCCAGGCCAAAGCGACGGCCATAAGCTGCGCCAACATCGCCTTCATCAAGTACTGGGGGCGGCGCGATCACGCGCTGCGCCTGCCGCTCAACGACTCGATCTCGATGAACCTGGATGGCGCGACGACGATCACGACCGTCGCCTTCGACCCGGCGCTGCCCGCCGACGAGGTGAGCATCGCCGGCGCGCCCGCGCCACAGCGGGCCGCTCACCGCGTCAGCGAGCATCTCGACCGCGTGCGGATGCTGGCGGGCATCGCCGAGCCGGCGCGCGTCGCCTCGCGCAATTCGTTCCCGATGGGCGCGGGCATCGCCTCGTCGGCGTCGGCCTTCGCCGCGCTGAGCGCGGCGGCGAGCGCGGCGGCGGGGCTGACCCTCGACGAGCGCGAGCTGACCATCCTGGCCCGGCTCGGATCAGGGTCGGCCTGCCGCTCAATTCCGGCGGGGTTCGTGGAATGGCACGCGGCAGACACCAGCGAGGAGTCCTACGCGGAGAGCATCGCCCCGCCCGAACACTGGGATCTGCGCGACCTGGTCGCCGTCGTGCAGACCGAGCACAAAGAGGTCGGCTCGACCAGGGGGCAGGAGTTGGTGGACGCCAGCCCCTTCGCCGGGGCGCGGCTGGCCGCCGCCGGGCGCGCTCTGCCGGTCATCCGCGCGGCGATCCTGGCCCGCGACTTCACGGCCTTCGGCCAGGAGACGGAGCAGGAAGCGATCCGCATGCACGCGGTGGCCATGACTTCGCAGCCCAGCCTGCTCTACTGGTCGCCGGAGACGGTGCGCGTGCTGCGTGCCGTGCGCGCCTGGCGCGAGAACGGGCTGGAAGCGTACTGCACCATTGACGCGGGGGCCAACGTGCACGTGCTGTGCCTGGGGGCCGATGCGGCGCGCGTTGCGGCGGCGCTGAGCACGCTGCCCGGCGTGCGCGAGGTCATCGCCAACCGGCCAGGGCCGGGCACGCGCCTGGCGGCGGAGCACCTGTTCTAGCCCCGCTGAAACAAACGACCGGCAGCCATTCGGCGCCGGTCGCGCAGTACCCCCACCAGGACTCGAACCTGGGCCTCTGCCTCCGGAGGGCAACGCTCTATCCTCTGAGCTATGGGGGCGAGAGTGTCTCCAATTGTACCAACATCGCCTTCTGCGTCAAGCCTCGGCCTCCCCCGCATCGTCCGCCTCGTCGCCACGCAGCATTGGCGCGATCTCGGCACGGCTGGCGCGAATCAGCTCCGCGCTGCGGATGCGCAGCAGGGCGTCAATCCCCCCACCGCCCGCGTAAACGACCTCGTGAGACTGGATAGCCGGGTCCATGAAGGCGGGCATAGGCGTCTTCAGGCCGACAGGCGGCACCGTGCCCACCGGGTAGCCGGTCAGGTCGAGCACCTGGTCGGCGTCGGCCAGGCGCACTTTCTTGCGACTGACGCCCAGCCGGTCGGCCAGCTTGCGCGGGTCTACACGGCGCGTGCCGCAGCCATACACCAGAAAAGGCCGATCTTCGACCAGGAACACGACCGACTTGACGATCTGGTCCTCTTCAACGCCCAGCGCCCGCGCCGCAGCGGGCACGGTCGGTGTGGGCGCGCCGGGATAGACGATCTGCGCGTCTATGTGGTGGTTGTCGAGGAAGGCTTGCAGGTGGGCGGGGCTGAGCACAACGGGCGGCGGCTCTTCAGTCACTTCGACAAACAGAAGCTCGGCGTCCTGCCCGGCGAAGTCCATCAGGTCCTTGCCGGCGGTCACGCCTTCCGGCGAGCGCAGCGCCGCGTCCAGCGCCTCGAACGACGCGAAGCTCAGTTCCAGCACACGGCGATAAGGTGCCGGGCCGCCGGGGCCGCCGATCACCTGCCCCTCGGTCACGCCTTCGACGCCCGGCATCTTGCGCAGCAGGGCCAGGTTGCGGGCGTAACGCAGGTCGAACGTGCCGTCGTGAGCCGCCTGCCTGAACAGAATCATCAGCGTGATCATGGGCTGGTCGCCTTCCTGGTAGGTCGTGGTGCAGCAGTGCGCTGGATGATAGCGCAGGATCAGCGCCGCTCAAAAGCGACTGCTCTCCGCGGGTGCGCGCAAAGGCTGACAGCGACTCGCCGGGTGCAGGACAGTGACCTCACCCCTGGCCGGACGCAGCGCGGCCAGGGGGTGAGGCAAATCCGGGTAGCGCATCGAATCCGGTTGAAATGGCGTGAGTACCGGCTGCCGTGTGTCCCCCCTCCCCGGCCCTTCCCCCACGAGGAGGGAGGAGCTTAGGACACCCTTTTCTCTTCCCCCTTCCTCGTGGGAAGGGTCGGGGATGGGGGGCCATGCCTGCATGGGGGGGGCAGCCGCCAGAGATACGGTACTGCAAACCTGCGCTCGAATTGTCGCCTCTGCCCAAAGGTGCTACCATACAAGCAACGGCAGGGGGTTCCTGCTGCCCGCAAATGAGTGTCCTACGGGTGGTGATCATGAGCGCTCCCAACCTTCCCTACTCTCACCCGCGTCCCTACGCCCGACCTGTTCGCCCGCCGCTGAACCCCTGGGTGACACGCCTGTTCATGCTGACCCTGACCGGCGTCGTCCTGCTGCTCTGCGTGCTGGCGATCCTGGTCTCTGGCTATCAGTTCCTGCACCGCGACCAGATTCACCCCGGCGTCTCGACCGTGATGGGCGTAGACCTGGCCGGGATGACGCGCCAGGAAGCGATCCAGGCCCTGGCGGGTCGCTTCGCCTATGCCGACAGCGCCACCTTTACCTTCCATTACGGCAGCCAGACGTGGCAGTACAGCGCCGCCCAACTGGGCGTGGCGCTCGATATCGAGGCGACGGTGGACGCCGCTTATCGCGTCGGGCGCGAAGGCGGCGCGTTCGAGAACCTGTTCACTCAGCTTGAAACGCGCCTGTATGGGCAGCCTATCGTGCCGGTCGTCACCTTCGACCAGTCGGTGGCCGAGCGCGTCCTGAGCGAGATCGCCGGGGCCTACGTCAACCGCCCGGTGGTGAACGCCACGCTGACCATCCGCGACGGGCGGGCCATCGCCGCGCCGGCGCAGGCCGGGCGCACAGTGGACGTGGCCGCCACGCTCTCCGCGCTGCGCCAGGAGATCGTGCGCCTGGCGACGCGCAGCGAGATCACCCTGGTCGTCGCGGAGACAGAGCCGACCACCTGGGATGCCAGCGCCGCCGCCGAGCGGGTTAACCTGGCGCTTTCCGCCCCCGTCGAGTTCTACGTGGCCCCAGAGGACGGCATAGACAAAGGCCCCTGGGTGGCCCAGGTGAACTCGCTGGAACAGATGCTGGACATGACCCTGGAGCAGAACCCGGACGGCACGGGGACCTACACGGTCGCCGTGCGCCTGGACGAGCCGCGCGCCTTCCTCAGCGAGCTGGCCCCGTCGCTGGCCGTCCGGCCTGCCAACGCCCGCTTCATCTTCAACGACGAAACCAAGCAGCTTGAGGTCATCCAGAACAGCGTCACCGGGCGCGCGCTGGACGTGGAGCAGACCGTCGCTCAGTTCGAGCGGGCCGTCTTCGCCAGCGACCCGGCTGAGCGGCGCGTCCGCCTGGTCTTCAGCCAGACATCGCCGGCCATCCCCGATACAGCGACCGCCGCCGAGCTAGGCATCATCGAGCGCGTCGTGCAAAAGACAACGTACTACTACGGGTCTACTGCCGCGCGCCGCCACAATATCGAGGTGGCCTCGGCCAACTTTCACGGGCTGGTCATCCCGCCGGGCGGGGTTTTCTCATTCAATGAATGGCTGGGCGATGTCAGCGCCGAGAGCGGCTACGAGCAGGGGCTGATCATCGTCGGCAATCAGACGATCACCGGCGTCGGCGGCGGGGTCTGCCAGGTGGCGACAACCGCCTTCCAGACGGCGTTCTACGGCGGGTATCCTATCCTGGAGCGCATTGAGCACGCCTACCGCGTTGGCTACTATGAAGAGGGCGAAGGCCCCGGCATGGACGCGACGGTCTACTCGCCCATCGTGGACTTCCGCTTCCGCAACGACACGCCCTATCACCTGCTGATCGAGACTTACGTCAACCCTGGGGCGAGCACCATCACCTGGAAGTTCTACAGCACGAGCATGAACCGGCGCGTAACGAAGGAAGGGCCGGTCGTCCGCAACCAGACTTCGCCGCCGCCGCCCATCTACCGGGCCAGCAGCGCGCTGGCACCAGGGCAGATCCGCCAGGTGGACTACGCCGTGAGCGGCGCGGATGTGTACGTCTGGCGCACTGTGTACGAGGGCGACCGCGTGATCATTGACCGCGAAGAGTTCCGCAGCCACTATGTCCCCTGGGCCAGCCAGTTCGAGGTTGCGCCGGGCGACCCGCGCATCAATGGATGACGGGCGCAGCGCAGTCTGAGCGAACCGGCGGGTGGTAGGGGTGCTGCTCCGCTGCGCTCCCGTAGGGGCATATTGCAATACGCCCCTACGGGACCTCACCCTCGCCCCATGCATAGCTATGCGTTACCCACAAATGCCCCCCATCCCCCAGCCCCTTTCCCCGCGCTGCGCGGAGGGAAGGGGAGCAGGCCCGGCGCTTTTCTCCCTTCCCCCCTCGTGGGGGAAGGGCCGGGGATGGGGGGACAGGCACAGCCAAAGATGTGGGTAATGTATCGTCATGCATGGAGGGGGGGCAAGCCGAGCGCAGCGAGGCTGGGGGTGAGGTCAATCTTGCGCGCCCGGCAAGTCATCGGCTAACCTACCCCTACCCCCTTTGCCGATCACCCATTGCACCGAACACCTGTTCGCGCTAGACTAGAGGCGTCACTTTCAGTAACGGGGAGCGATGGCCGATGGCAAAGTCGCGCGTCTATTACGAGTGCCAGACCTGCGGGCGGCGCTCGCCGCGCTATATGGGCAAGTGTCCCGGCTGCGGCGAATTCAACACCCTGATCGAGATGGTCGAGGAGCCAGAACCATCCCCCGCCGCCGCGCGCAAGGGCGTCCCGCGCTCGCAGCCTCAACGCCTGGGCGACATCGTCGCCGACGCCGAGGAGCGCTATCCGGTGCCCGTCGAAGAGCTGTCGCGGGTGCTGGGCGGCGGGCTGGTGCCGGGCAGCGTGGTGCTCGTCGGCGGCGATCCCGGCATCGGCAAGAGCACGCTGCTGCTGCAGGTCGCCGCGCTGCTGGAACAGGTCGCCGGGCCGGTGCTCTACGTCAGCGGCGAGGAGAGCGAGCGCCAGATCAGGATGCGCGCCGAGCGGCTGGGCCTCTCCGCGCAGCAGGTCTTCCTGGTCACCGAGACGGAGATGGGCGCCATCCTCGCCCACGTCGAGCAGGTCAAGCCGCGCCTGCTGATCGTGGACTCGATCCAGACAACCTACTTCGAGGGCAAGGCTGCGGCGGCGGGCAGCGTCAGCCAGGTGCGCGACTGCGCCGCCCAACTGCGCGAGCTGGCCAAGAGCAGCGGGATCGCCATCTTCCTGGTCGGCCACGTGACCAAAGAGGGCATCATCGCCGGGCCGCGCGTGCTGGAGCATATCGTGGACACGGTGCTCTACCTGGAAGGCGACCGCTTTCAGGCGTACCGGCTGCTGCGCAGCGTCAAAAACCGCTTCGGCCCGACGAACGAGGTCGGCGTCTTCGAGATGCGCGACCGCGGCCTGATCGAGGTCGCCAACCCGTCGGAGGTGTTCATCGCCGAGCGCGTGGTCAGCGCGCCGGGCAGCGCCATCGCCGTGACGCTAGAGGGCACGCGCCCGCTGCTGGTCGAGGTGCAGGCATTGGCCAGCCAGACCGTCTACCC
The DNA here is from genome assembly GCA_023382715.1 of Anaerolineae bacterium. Classification (GTDB taxonomy): domain Bacteria; phylum Chloroflexota; class Anaerolineae; order Aggregatilineales; family Aggregatilineaceae; genus UBA2029. The sequence goes on along the minus strand of JAHDWP010000033.1, from coordinate 12,963 downwards.
CAACCCGCGCCGCACCGCCAACGGCATTGACTTCAACCGCATGTTGCTGATCACCGCCGTGCTGACGCAGCGCGTGGGCATTCGCCTGTTTGAGAAGGATGTCTTCATCAACGTGATCAGCGGCCTGAAGATTGACGAGCCGGCGGCAGACCTGGCCATCGCCATCGCCGTCGCTTCCAGCGTGCGCGACAGGCCAGTCTATGCGGACATGGCCTTCGTCGGCGAGATCGGCCTCAGCGGGGAACTGCGCGCCGTCAGCCAGACCTCGATGCGCGTGCGCGAGGCGGCCAAGCTCGGCTTCAGGCAGGTGATGGTGCCGCGCACGCACCGCAAGGATGAGGCTCCCCCCGCTGGCGTCAAGCTGCTGCGCGTGCGCACTATCGGCGAAGCGCTCGACCTGGCGCTGCTCGCCGATGGGCGCGAGAGTCATGAGCGAACGGACGGCTGAGCGTGAGCGCACCCTACGTGATGGGCCTTGACGGCGGCGGGAGCAACCTGCGCGCCGTCGTGCTGGCCCGCGACCTGACCATCCTCGGCGCGAGCGAAGGGCCAACGGCCAGCCCGGTCGTCGCCGGGCCGGGGCCTGCCGCCGAGACCATTCGCGCCGGGATGCGCGCGGCGCTCGCTGCCGCGAACATGCCCCCGGAGCAGATCGCCGCCGTAGGGATCGGCATCGCCGGGGCGCTGCCGCGCTACTCCGAGGGCTGGCTGCGCGAAGTGGTGGCCGCCGTGCTGCCCAGCGCGCTCGTCGTGCCCAGCATAGACTACGAGATCGCTCTGGTGGGCGCGCTCGGCGAGCGATGCGGCGTCCTGGTGCTGTCCGGCACCGGCTCGCTGGCCTACGGGGTCAACGCGGCGGGCGAATCGGCGCTGGTCGGCGCGTGGGGCTATCTCATTGACGACGCCGGCAGCGGCTACTGGCTCGGCCAGCAGGCTCTACAGGCCGCAGCCCGCGCCGCCGATGGGCGCGCCCCATCCACGACGCTGACCCGCGCCATCCTGGACGCGCTGAGCCTGGGCGAGCCGCTCGACCTGGTGCTGTGGCTGTATCAACCCGGCGGGCCGCGCACCCGCGACGTGGCCGCGCTGGCCCCGCTGGTGCTCGCTCACGCCGAAGCGGGCGATGCCGTCGCCCGGCGCATCGTCGCCGCCGCCTGCGCCGAGCTGACCCTGGCCGCGCGCACCGTCATGCGGCGACTCGACCTGGCCGCCCCGCGCATCGCCTTCGCCGGGGGGCTGCTCAGCGCGCCGAATCCGTTGAGCACGGCCCTGTGCGCCGCGCTCGGCCTCAGCGCCCTGCCCCAGCCGCGCCATACGCCAGTGGTAGGCGCGGGACTGCTGGCGCTGGCCGCCTGCGCGCGGTGATCCTGGTTTGCTGGCAGTCCGTTGCCGGCCCTGATCAGAACCGCGCGCAATTCATCATCCAGACCCCATAATCAACAACTAAGAATCTTCTCCCCGCTCCAGGCACAGCAGGTCATCCCACGTCTCGCGGCGGCGAATCACGCGCCAGGTGTCGCCCTCAACCAGCACCTCCGCCGGGCGGGTGCGCAGGTTGTAGTTGGAAGCCATCGCCATGCCGTAAGCGCCCGCGGTGAGCACAGCCAGCCGGTCACCCGCGCCCAGCGGCGGCAGCAGCGCCGCCCGGCTCAGCACATCAGCGGACTCGCAGACCGGCCCGGTGACGACCGCCAGCGCCGTCTCGCCTGCCGGCTCGTGCAGCGGCACGATCTCGTGCACAGCCCCGTACAGCGCCGGGCGCAGCAGGTCGGTCATGCTGCCGTCGGTGATGACGAAGCGCCGCCCATCCTGCTCTTTGACGTACAGCACCGTCACCAGCAGGACGCCCGCATCAGCGACCAGGGCGCGCCCCGGCTCGATCAGCACGCGCCAGCCCGTCAGCAGCGGGGCCAGCGCCCGCGCAAAATCATCCGGCGCAGGGGCCGGATCGCTCGCCGTGTAGCGCACGGGAAACCCGCCGCCGATGTTGAGCGTACGCACGTCCGGGTGAGGCGCGGCGACGGCCTGGGCCACGCGCACCGCCTCCACCGTCTCGGCCACGTCTCCAAGCTGGCTGCCGATGTGCACGTGAAGGCCCGCCACATGCAGGTGCGGGTACGCGCTGCGCTCGTCGAGCAGCGCGCTCACGTCGGCGGCGGGCAGGCCGAACTTGGCCCCCAGGTGTCCGGTGGCGATGTGCTCATGCGTCTGGGCGCGGATGCCGGGATTGAGGCGCAGCGCCACCTGGGGCCGGGCAGCGCGCTCGCCCGCCAGCCTGTCCAGCAGGCGCAGCTCGTCGCGGCTCTCCACGTTGAACCAGCCGATGCGGGCATCCAGCGCATAGGCGATCTCGGTGGCGGTTTTGCCCACCCCGGCGAAAACGATCCGCGCCGGATCGACTCCGGCGGCGAGCGCCCGTGCGATCTCGCCCGCGCTCACCGCGTCCATGCCCAGGCCCATCTCGCGCAGCAGCCGGACGAGGGCCAGGCTGGGGTTCGCCTTGAGGCTGTAGTGAATGGACGCGCCAAGCGGGGCGAAGGCACGCCGCAGCCGCTCGACGTTGTGGTGAACACGCGCCGCGCTGTAGACGTAGAGCGGCGAGCCGGCGGCTGCGGCGATGGCGCTCAGCGGCACGCCGTCGCAGCGCAGTGCGCCGTCGCCATAGCGAAACGAGTCGTTGAGCATCTGGCCCTCCATGAGTGGGGCAATTGAGTCTGCGCGCCGGGTGCGACAACATTTCAGTTCCGGGATAAAGCCTTACTGCAAGGCGCAGAGAGCGCGGAGAAGAGTAAAAGAGTTCTGTAGGGTTCTCCCCTGTGCTCTCTGCATCTCTGTGGTTCAGAAATTTCGCCTTCACCTCGAAATACACCGGGGCAATGTGGCTTGTCATTCAACTTCAGATGTGGATAATATAAAGCCAATGTGGTAAAAGTTTCGAATCACGGTTGCGGTAAGGAACTCGAACGCACGACAGTGAGTCCATCCTCGAATGGATGTTGACGGCAGGCACTCATTGCGCGGGGGCACCCGCGAGTAGATCAGCCGACCGGATTGCCCGCGCAGGTGGGTACGATAAAAACCACACGGCATTGGCGCGGGCGCTCACCGATGGAGCATCATCCTCAGGAGATTCGCCGATGAGGATCCCTGTCAATCGGGTAGGAGAGCCGGACGGGAACACAGCGACAACGTGTGCTGAAGATGATGCGTTTGTCCGACCTCCTGGCGAGGACGACAACCGATCGCTCTCGGCGGGCAGCCACTCCATAACGGTCTGACCGTCCGCAGGATCGATCACCCATTCGAGATGGACGCGACTCCGGGCGGGCGCACCCCGCAGGGTCTCGCGCGAGTTCCGCGATTCATGCGACTGACAGCCGTGGTGACTACGCTACGGCTGTCTTTTGTTGTGGGGACGCCGACGTGGAGCACACGATCACAGGTCTGGAAGTCCAGAAGCGCAGCCCGGAGCGCGTCAGCGTTTACCTGGATGGCGAGTTCGCTTTTGGGCTGCCGGCCATCGAAGCGGCTCGCCTCCACCAGGGACAGGTGCTTGCGGAGGCCGAGATCGCGGCACTGCGCGCGCTGGACGATCTATCGCGCGCGATAGATTACGCCGCCCGTCTGCTGGCCCGCCGTCCCTACAGCAGTGCCGAGATCCGTCGCAGTCTGGCCGCCAGAGAGGTTGCGCCTACCACCATCGAGGAGGCGCTGGCCCGGCTGGAGAGTCTGGGTTACGTGGACGATCGCGCATTCGCCCAATTCTGGGTCGAAAACCGCGAGCGCTTCCGCCCGCGCAGCCCGCAGGCCCTGCGCCACGAGCTGCGCCAGAAGGGGCTGGCCGCAGACATCATCGAGGCCGCGCTGAGCGCGCTGGATGCGCGTGAGTCGGCTGTGCGCGCGGCTCAGGAACCGCTGCGCCGCTTGCGCGGCCAGACGCGGGCAGAAGTGCAGATCAGGCTGGGCGCATTCCTGGCCCGGCGCGGCTTCGACTACGACATCATCCGCGAGGCCGTGGAAGCAATTCTGTCCCAACTGGATGAGGAAGACCCAGAGTATTTTTCACCTGACAAGCCAATGAATGACTACGAGGAGTAAGCCCCATGGAAATCGTGTTAGCCCTTCTCTTCGGGCTGGCGCTTGGGGTTGGGCTAGGCATCGGCGCATTGCTCATCTACCAGCGTTCGCAGGGGGCGAGCAAAAAGCGCCAGGCAGAGGACGAGGCCAATCGCCTCGTCAGCGACGCACAAGATCAGGCGAAACAGATCGTTATCAACGCCAGAGACGAAGCGTTGCATATCCAGCGAGAAGCCGGAGACACTGCCAAAAAACACCGTGCCGAGCTTGACCGCGAGAGCGACCGTCTCCAGAAGCGCCGCGAAGACCTCGACGCGCGCTATGAACGCCTGGAACTGCGCGAGCAAACGCTCAACAAACGCCAGAGCAAACTCGACAAACAACAGAACGAAATCACGCAAATGCTGGAGGAGCAGAAGGCAGAGCTAGAGCGCGTCGCCGAGATGACGCGCGACGAGGCCCGCCAGGAATTGCTGCGCCTCGTCGAAGAAGATGCCCGCCAGGACATGGCGCGCCGCATCCGCGAGGTGGAAGCCGAGACCAAGCTCGAAGCCGACACCCGCGCGCGCGACATCATCGCCCTGGCCATCCAGCGCATCGCCTCCGAGCACGTCAACGAGATCGCCGTGAGCGTGGTGCCCCTGCCCTCGGACGAGATGAAAGGGCGCATCATCGGGCGCAACGGGCGCAACATCCGCTCGTTCGAACAGGCGACCGGCGTAGACGTGGTGGTGGACGACACGCCCGAAGCCGTCACTATCTCCAGCTTCGACCCGATCCGCCGCGAAGTGGCCCGCCGCTCGATGGAAAAGCTCGTGCTGGATGGACGCATTCACCCGGCGCGCATCGAAAAGCTGGTCTCCGACGCGCGCAAGGAAGTAGACCGCATCGTGCGCGAGGAAGGCGAGCGCGCGGCCTACGAGGCGGGCGTGCCCGGCCTGCACAACGAGATCATCAAGCTGCTGGGCCGCCTCAAGTTCCGCACCAGCTATGGCCAGAACCAGCACGCGCACTCCATCGAGACGGCGCACATTGCCGGGATGATCGCCGCCGAGCTGGGCGCGGACGTGGCCACCGCTAAGGCGGGCGGGCTGCTGCACGATATCGGCAAGGCAGTGGATCACGAGATCGAAGGCACGCACGCCCAGATCGGCGCAGACTTCGCCAAGCGCTTTGGCCTGCCGCCGAAGGTCGTCAATTGCATCGCCGCGCATCACCACGAAGTCGAGCAGGAGAGCGTCGAGGCGATGATCGTCGAAGCCGCTGATGCCATCTCCGGCGCGCGGCCCGGCGCTCGCCGCGAAAGCCTGGACACCTACATCCGCCGCGTCAAGGCGCTCGAAGACATCGCCCGCGAGTTTGCCGGCGTGGAGCAGAGTTACGCGCTGCAAGCCGGGCGCGAAGTGCGCATCATGGTCAAGCCGGAGGAGATTGACGACCTGGCTGCCACACGGCTGGCGCGCGACATCTCCAGGCGCATCGAAGAGACCATGCAGTACCCCGGCCAGATCAAGGTGACCATCATCCGCGAAACGCGCGCTGTTGACTACGCAAAGTAACCTCCGGCGGGCAGCCGTTTGAGGAGGCGAGCGGCGGACGAAGTATGTCCGCCGTTCGCTTTGCTGCGGAGTGTATCGGAGAGTATCAGACAGCCACGCCCAGCAACGCGCCCAGGTCGCGCGAGCTGCGCACGAGGCGCGGTGGCTCCGGCAGCCAGGGGAAGTACGTCACCTGCTGAGGGCGCGTGACCAGAAACTGCGGCGCATCCAGGTCACGCACCAGCCCAAATCCGCCGGCGCACATCAGCGTATAGACCAGCCGCAGCATGGCCGCCGTCCAGGTCTCTGTCTCCACAAACACGCATATCCGGTGAAACACACAGCATCCATTCAGCCCTGGCGCGCGCAATGCCAGCCGCCCGCCGTCCGCGCAAACAATCTCGATCCACCCTGCACCCACATCCATCACGCGGGAAACACACTTTGAGTCGGCCAATGCGGCACGGATCGCCGCACGATCTCCATCGGCGAAACGCCCATCTTCGCTGTGACACACCAGGAGCAACATCTTCCGAGTCATCACGTTCCGTCCCTCCACCTGGTACAACATTAGTAGGTATCGAGCCGGTCAATAATGCAATGATAGCACAGGCGTTCGAGACAGCCCAAACGCTGTCAAATAGATTCCGGCGCTGAATTCTGGCAATTCCGAACCCTGTATGCGGGGGGCCTGATCGAACACTACCCGCCGCATATAGCGTTCCTGGCCCCCAGGCAGAATCGCCGCCAGACGGACTCGGCACGGGAAGACTGGCCCGGATAGTGCGTCCGGCCTGGCCGCGTAGGGACTGGTTCGCAGCGCATCCCCGGCGCTATACTAGGACAGGCTGGCGGACTTCCGCCGGCAGCGGCTCGCTGCCCCCCCACCCCAACGCCCTGTTCCCTTTCCCCACGAAGGGGAAGAGCCGGGGATGGGGGGCTGGACCAGACCAGGCTGTATGCCCATTTCCGCTCTGGTGCACGAAGGCGGCAGACTGCAATAGAACGAAGGTGTGGCGCAAGCGGCAGCTCGCCCGGCCATGAAACAAGGAGGTTCCCATGCGCGCCGAAATCCTGTACCGGCCCTCGTACTCGATGGCGATTGTGGACCTGGCCCCCCACGAAGAGATACGCGTCGAATCCGGCTCGATGGTGAGCATGACCGAGGGCATGCGGCTCAAAACGCAGATGGAGGGCGGCCTTCTGCGCAGCCTGACGCGCTCTGTCCTGGGCGGCGAGAGCTTCTTCCTCAACATCTTCCAGGCCCCGGCGCAAGGCGGGCAGATCAACCTGGCCCCGACGATGCCGGGCGACATGATGATCCTGGAGATGCATGGCGAATCACTGCTGGTGCAGGGAGGCTCATATGTCGCTTCGTCGCTGGGCATCATCATAGATACCAAATGGGGCGGCGCCCAGACATTTTTCGCCTCAGAAGGGCTGATCATGCTGCGCGCGCGCGGCGAAGGGCTGCTCATCCTGTCCAGCTATGGGGCCATCCACCCTATTGACCTGGCCCCCGGTCAGCGCTACACGATAGACACTGGGCACCTGGTCTCGTTCAGCGAGGGGATGGGCTTCCGGGTGCGCCCCGCCGGCGGCGTCCGCTCGACCCTGCTCAGCGGCGAGGGCCTGGTGGTGGACCTCACCGGGCCGGGGCGCGTGTACATGCAGACGCGCTCAGAAGATGCTTTTCTGGCCTGGCTGGCCCCCAACCTGCCCCAGCAGGGACCTCAGGAGTAGCGGCGCGCAGCGGGCAAACGGGCAGGTTTCGTATGGGTGCCAAAGGACACCGCGTCGCGAGCGCGCGCAAAATCCGTCCGGCAGGGGGCGCTGCTCTGCTGCGCCCTGATTGACCTCACCCCCGCGCGGCGCTGACGCGCCGCCCCCTCTCCACACGCGGAGAGGGGGCTTTGCCGGGCGAGGACTCGGCCTGGGATGCGGGATTCTGGAACCGCAGAGACGCAGAGGACGCGGGGAAGAACGTATCCTTTGCTTTTCCTCTGCGGTGATCCTTTGCTCCGGCGCCCGGCGTCGGGTGCGTTAGGGCGTGCCTGGAAACCCCTCACCCCTGCACCCCTCTCCCTCACCGGGGCGAGGGGAAATCCTGCGCCTTGCTCCCCTTCTCCCCCTGGAGGGAGAAGGGGTTGGGGGATGAGGGGGAGCTGACCCCCGCCCGGCGGGTCGCTGACAACCCTTGCACGCATCTACAGCAGCGGAACACGCATTGGGGCGGGCACACGCTGGCTGGTATAATCGCGCCCGTTTGCCGGTGCAGCGCTCTTCTGCGACGAGAAGGAATACGCGCATGACTCACGCTCTGATTACGGGTGGCGCCGGGTTTATCGGCAGTCACCTGGCCGAATACCTGCTGGCGCGCGGCGAGCAGGTGACAGTCATTGACAATCTCTCCACCGGGCGCTTCGAGAACATCGCCCACCTGGAAAAGACGCCCGGCTTCCGCTACGCCATCGAGGACATCCGTCACGCCGCCGTGATGGATCGCCTGGTCAGCGAATGCGACGCGGTCTACCATCTGGCGGCGGCGGTCGGCGTGTTCTCGATCGTGCACAGCCCGATTGATACGCTGGAGATCAACGTTGGCGGGACGGAGGTCGTGCTCCAGACGGCCCGCCGCTACCGACGACCTGTGCTGATCGCCTCGACCTCAGAGGTCTACGGCAAGGGCGTCAAGGTGCCCTTCAGCGAGGACGACGACCGCATCCTCGGCCCGACGACCAAGAGCCGCTGGAGCTACGCCGCCTCCAAAGAGCTGGACGAGTTTCTGGGGCTGGCCTATCAGAAGGCGACCGGCCTGCCGGTGATCATCATTCGCCTGTTCAACACAGTCGGCCCGCGCCAGGTGGGGAACTATGGCATGGTCGTGCCGCGCTTCGTGCAATGGGCGCTGGCCGGCGAGCCGATCCAGGTCTACGGTGACGGCACGCAGTCGCGCTGCTTCGCCAACGTGCACGACGTGGTGGACGCTATCGCCCGCCTGGCGCACACGGACGGCACTGCCGGCGAAGTGTTCAACATCGGCAGCAACGAGGAAGTGTCCATCGGCACGCTGGCCGAGCGCGTCAAGGCGCGCACCGGCAGCGCGTCGGAGATCGTGCGCGTGCCCTACGACCAGGCGTATGAGGTCGGCTTTGAGGATATGCACCGCCGCGTGCCGGACATCAGCAAGATCAACCGCGCCATCGGCTGGGCGCCGTCCACGTCGCTCGACACGACCATTGACCAGATCATCGCTCACTTCCGGGCGCGCCACAGTTAGGAGTCCAAAGAGAGCTTCTCAATCCGCAATCCGCAATTCGCAATCTTAAGAAGCTGCCGCAGCCGGGAGATAGACGCGCATCCCGTCCGCCTCATCGCGGATGAGCGCCGCCGGGTCACAGCGCCGGGTGATGAGCGCCATCCACAGGTCACCGCCCGCCCCGGACGCATTGACGACAACCGCCAGCGCGATCCACGCTGCCCACCCCAGCGGCAGGAACGGCAGGGCAGCCAGGCCCCCCAGCGTGATGACCGCCAGCGGAGCCAGCAGCACGCGCAGGTATTCGTCGCGGCGGAAGTAGGCGCTGTCCGCTGTCGTGTACAGCGCGTACCACTTCAGGCCATAGCGCGGCGAATGTCCGCAGCGCCGGATCATCCACCCGTGCACCGCTTCGTGCAGCGGCAGCACGCCCAGCACCAGTGCGTAACCGGGAAGGCGCGGCAGGTCGCCCGGCAGCGCGCCGATCACCAGGGGCGCGCCAACAGCATGGTAAGCGGCCAGCGCGCCGAACAGCATCCCCCCGCTGACGACCAGCGCCGTCAGCGTCAGGGCCAGCAGCGGGGGCCAGGCGCGCGGCTGGCTGACGCGCACCGCGTATGCCTCGCGGTAGTCGGGCGGCAGCGCAGTGATCGGGCCGGCGGGCAGCGGCATGGGGGCCAGCTTTCAGCTTTCGGCAGTCAGCGATCAGCAAGAGCAGGCGATCTGTAACATAAGAAGCCGGGTGGCTCGTCCAGCGGCGAGACCTCCCGGCTCCATTGTAGGCGCTGCCGCACGCTGGCGGCAAGCGGCATCAGTGCAGCTTCATCCGACGCAGGCGCAGGCTGTTGCCGATGACGAACACGTCGCTGAGGGCCATCGCCAGCGCCGCCAGAATCGGGTGCAGGTGGCGCAGGGTTTCCGGTGCCCAGGCGAACGGGGCCAGCACGCCCGCCGCGATCGGGATGAGCGTCACATTGTAGGCGAAAGCCCAGAACAGGTTCTGCTTGATGGCGCGCACCGTCTTCTTGCTGAGGGCGATGGCGCGCGGCACGCCGCGCAGGTCGCCGCTCATCAGCGTCACGTCAGCGGTCTCCATGGCCACATCCGTGCCCGTGCCGATGGCGATGCCCACGTCGGCCTGAGCGAGCGCCGGCGCATCGTTGATCCCGTCGCCGACCATGCCCACCAGGTAACCCTCGTCCTGCAGGCGCTTGACGTAAGCAGCCTTGTCGCCCGGCTTGACCTCGGCGAAGATGCGCTCGATGCCGACTTCGCGGGCGATAGCCTCGGCGGTGGCCTGGTTGTCGCCGGTCATCATGACGACAGTCAGCCCAAGCTCGTGCATCTGGCGCACCGCCTCAACTGCTCCCTCTTTGAGCGTGTCGGCGACGGCGATCACGCCGTTGGCCACGCCGTCAACCGCGACCCACATGGCCGTCTTGGCCTCGCCTTGCAGGCGCAGCGCCTCGGCTTCCAGCCCGTTGAGATGCACATCATGGGCGCGCATCAGGGCCAGGTTGCCCAGCAGCACCGTGTAACCATTCACATCCGCGCGCACGCCCTGCCCGGCGATCGCCTCGAAACGCTGCGGCTGGCTCAGGTCCAGGCCGCGCATCTCTGCCGCGCGCACGATGGCCGCGCCCAGCGGATGCTCGCTACCGCGCTCGGCGCTCGCCGCCAGATTGAACAGCGTGTCGTCATCAAAGCCGGCCTTCTCGCTGACCACGTAATCGGTCACGCTTGGCTCGCCGCGCGTGAGCGTGCCCGTCTTGTCGAGGACGATGGCGGTCAGCTTATGCGCCCGCTCCAGCGCCTCGCTGCTCTTGAACAGGATGCCCGTCTCGGCCCCCTTGCCCATGCCGACCATGATCGCCGTCGGCGTGGCCAGGCCCATCGCGCACGGGCAGGCGATGATCAGCACGGCGATCATGCGCACCAGCGACGGGGCCAACTCGCCGGTGCCGATCATCCAGATGGCGAAGGTGATCAGGGCAATGGTGACGACCGCCGGCACGAAGATGGCCGATACCTGGTCAGCCAGCCGTTGGATGGGCGCTTTGCTGCCCTGCGCCTGCTCGACCAGGCGGATGATCTGGGCCAGCGCCGTCTCGCGCCCAACGCGCGTCGCCTCGAAGGTGAGCAAGCCCTGGCGGTTGATCGTCGCGCCGATCACGGCGTCGCCCGGTGCTTTCTCCACCGGCAGGCTCTCGCCGGTGATCATGCTCTCGTCCACGGCGCTGTGCCCGTCGCGCACGACTCCATCCACCGGAATCTTCTCGCCGGGGCGCACCAGCACCAGGTCGCCGACGCGCACGTCCTCTACGGGGATATCCTGCTCAACGCCGTCGCGCAGCACGCGGGCGGTCTTGGCCCGCAGGCCCATCAGCGCCTTGATCGCAGCGCTGGTGCGCCCCTTGGCGATGGTCTCCAGCAGGCCGCCGGTGGCGATCAGGGTGATGATCGCCGCTGAGGTCTCGAAATAGACGTGGCCGCCCATGAGGCCCAGCGTGATCACGGCGCTGTAGAAGTAGGCCACGCTCGACCCCAGCGCAACCAGCACGTCCATGTTGGCCGAGCCGCCGCGCAGCGACTTGGCCGCGCTGACGTAGAAATCGCGCCCGACCCAGAACTGGACGGGCGTGGCCAGCGCCCAGAAGAGCCAGTTGACCCATGCCTCGTGCGCCCAGTGGCCAAACAGGCCGACATCGCGGCCCATGCTCAGCACGAACAGCGGCAGGGCGAACAGCGCGCCGACGATCACGCGGCGCAGGTTGTGCTGAATCTCAGCCTGGCGCGCCGCAGCTTCGGCGTCTTCCAGGGTGTCCTCGCCCTCCGCCTGCACCACGCCGTAGCCCGCTTTTTCGACGGCGGCGACGAGCGCCTGGCGGGTGACGCCCGGCGCGAGCGTGACCAGCGCGTGCTCGCTGGCGAAGTTGACCTGCGCATCGAGCACGCCGTCCACTTTCTTCAGCGCCCGCTCGACATTGGCCGCGCAGTTCACGCAGTCCATGCCGGTCACAGCCAGGTCTACCGTCTGCTGCGGCACGTCGTAGCCAGCCTTGCGGATGCGGCTGACAATGTCGCCCGCCCCCAGCAGCGAATCATCATAGACCAGGCTGATCTTCTCGCTGGCGAAGTTGACATTGGCCTCGCGCACACCGTCCAGCTTGCGCACGTTGCGCTCGACGGTGGCGACGCAGTTGGCGCACGTCATGCCGCTGACAGGCAGCGTCAGTGTCTTCTCAGACATAGGTTCCTCGGCTTGGCACCCAGGCACCCCACCCTGTTGGCGAAATCTCCCTTGGGGGCGTATTACACCACGCCCCTCCACGAAACCGGTGCGCGGTTAACTCGCTAACAGATCGCGGGCCTGGATGGCACTCAGTTCTGCTCGGCGGGCGGGTAATTGATTTCGACGAGCAGGGTCTTGATCTGCTCCCAGGTAGCCGGTTCTGACCATTCCACCGTGACCATGCGCGTGTTCCTGTCGGCGTCCACGCGGCTGACGCCGGTCAGCTCGCTGACCTCATTCTTGATGGTCATCACGCAGTGACCGCAGGAAATGTTGGGGACTTCGAATGTCTTGGCAGGCATGTCCTACTCTCCTTGGTGAATGTGTTGAAGGGCACAAGTCAGGGCTTGTTGGTATGGCGATAGACTTCGACGACCTCGGAGAGCAGGCGCTCGCGCTCGGTCACGTCATCGCCCTGGATGGCCGTGGTGACACAGGTGCGCAGGTGCGCTTCCAGGATGCTCTCGCTGACGCGAGCCAGGGCCGTCTGCGTGGCCTGAATCTGCTTGATCACGTCAATGCAGTAGCGGTCGTCTTCGAGCATCCGAATGATGCCGTTGACGTGCCCGGCGACGCTTTTCAGGCGATGGATCGCCTCGGTTTGTGTCTTGTTGTCCATCAGTCACTCCGTTACCCCCTCCCCAGGGGGGTTGGGTCTATAGTGGGAAGTTTAGCAGATCGTCCGGGTAATGTCAAGGACTGGCCGCGGGGGGGCGAGCAAAGGCTGACAGCGACTCGCCGGGCGGGGGTAAGCTCCCCCTCATCCCCCCAACCCCTTCTCCCTCCAAGGGGAGAAG
>JAHDWP010000032.1 GCA_023382715.1 Anaerolineae bacterium | reverse complement strand
ACCGATCGTCAGATCGCTCAGATCGTAGTCCTCGCAGGCGATGAGGTCTTTGACCGTAAATTCCTCTTCTCCCTCCTGGGCGACGACAGCCTGTGCCGCCATGAGCACGAGCATCAACACGAGTAACGATGTCAACAGCCGCTTCATATCCTTAATCTCCTTGAAGCATTCTATGCACGATTCTAAGGTCCGCAGACCCATCTATGAGTATAGCGGATCTTGGCTAAAATGTGAAAAAGGCCGCAGGACGCGCATCGCCAAGTCTGCTACAATCGCAGCATACAGGCAGCCGCGCGCCCGGCGCGGCTCAGGATGGTCTCACGCTCCTATGGACACGCACACCACCTCACAAGCTGACCACGCCGCCTATGTGCGCAATATGTTCGGGCGCATCGCGCGGCGCTATGACCTGATGAACCGGCTGATGACCTTCGGGCAGGATCGGCGCTGGCGACGCTACGTGGTCGAGCGGGCGGCGCTGCGCCCCGGCGCGTGGCTGCTCGACATCGCCACCGGCACCGGCGACATCGCCTTCGAGGCGCAGCGGCAGGTCGGTGACCTGCACATCGTCGCGGCAGATTTCACCCTGCCGATGATGCGCATCGGACAGCGCCGCGAGCGCTTGACCGCCGCTGACGGGCGGCGCCCCCTCTCGTGGCAGGCCGCCGATACGCTGCATCTGCCCTATGCCGCCCATACCTTCGACGCGGTGACAAGCGGCTACCTGTTCCGCAACGTGACGGACATCAGCGGGGCGCTGGCCGAGCAGGTGCGCGTGCTCAGGCCGGGCGGGCGGCTGGTCACGCTCGACACGACGCCGCCGCGCGGCCCGCTGCGCCCGCTGATCCGGCTCTATCTGCGGTGGATTATCCCGCTGCTGGGGCGCTGGATCACCGGGCAGGCCGACGCTTACCGCTACCTGCCAGAGAGCACGCTCGGCTTCAAGTCTGCCGAAGAGCTGGCCGCCCTGATGCGCGCGGCGGGCCTGGAGGACGTGGGCTGGCGTCGCTTCATGCTGGGCACGATGGCCGTTCACTGGGGCACCAGGCCGGGCGCGGGGCAGTAGGCAGCGATCAGCGGTCAGCAGTCAGCGATCAGTGAGTGATTGTCGGTGACCTTCCCTCTCTCCGACAAAGCCGGAGTGGGGACTGGGGGGTGAGGTCAACCGGCTTCTGGCGCGACACGGTTGCTCGTGTCACCACCGACAAATGGTAAACCCCTTATGGCCGGATTCCGTAGCCTACCCCTGCGTCGGGCGGGGCAAGCGCCGCGCCCCTCCCTGACAGGCGTCGCGCATCCCGGCCACCGCATGACGAGCACCGCTCTCTGGCGCTCCTTCCCCTGCCTTGCACAGCCCGATCGCGCATGTTACACTTCCGCCATCTTCTATACAGGCTGCCCGCGCGTTCACCTGCACGTACGCCCGGTTCCCATCACGCGGAGAGACACCATGCCCCCCCGTTCCCTGGCGCTCATGTGGCTGTTGGCGCTGATCGCGCTCGTCTTGCTCGCCGGCACAGCCGGACTTAGCCCGGCGCGCGCGCAGGCTGGCCCGGATGCAACCACCTTCCCCGATCAGCTCTATATGCGCTCCGGCCCCGGCACCGGGCACGCCGTCGTCGCCACGCTGCTGCGCGGGACGGCGCTGACGCTGCTGGCCCGTGATGACGTGCCCGCCAACGGGCTGTGGCTCTACAGCCGTACCGCAGACGGCACCGAGGGCTGGCTGCTGTCGGACTATCTGGAGATTCGCCCGGACTTGAATCTGGACGCCCTGCCGGTTCGCCCCGCCGAGGGCGAGCCTGCCGCGCCGGACGCGCCCGCGCCGGAAGCCCCGCCCGCCGCAGGCTTCCCAGAGGGCACGGGCATCCCCGCCCAGACAGCCGCCGAGGTGAACCTGCGCGTTGGCCCTGGCACGGGCTACCGCGTGATCACCACGCTGGCGGCGGGCGCGGCGGGGCTGGCCAAAGGCCGCGATGGATCGCTGGAATGGGTCTTCCTGAATGTGAGCGGGCAGGATGGCTGGGCCTATGCCGGCTACCTGCACCTGCTGTCCGGCGATGTGACCGCGCTGCCGCTGGTGACGACCCTCGTCAACGAGATCGCCACGCCGCTCACCGGCGAAGCGGCGGCGATCCCTGGCGGGGTGCCCATCCCGGTGACCAGGGGCGCAGGGTTGGCCGGCTTCGGCTATGGCGGCCACGTGGACAGCTTCGCCCGCCCCGACCTGATGCGCTACGCGGGCATGACCTGGGTCAAGCGGCAGATCCGCTTCACGCGCGGCACGCCGGGCGGTGTGGCCGCGGGGGCGATTGACCAGGCGCACGCCAACGGTTTCAAGGTGCTGCTGGGCATCGTTGGCAGCGCCGGTGACGTGATCCAGCCGGGCTACTTCGAGGACTATGCGCGCTTCGTCGGCGAGGTGGCCGCGCTTGGCCCGGACGCCATCGAAGTGTGGAACGAGCAGAACATTGACCGCGAATGGGCCAACGGCCACATTGACCCGGCCAGCTACACGCAGCTTCTCGCCCTGGCCTATAACGCGATCAAGAGCGCCAACCCCAACGTCGCCGTGATCAGCGGCGCGCCCGCGCCCACCGGCGCAGAGGGTCACTATGGCACGGCAGCAGTGTGGAACGACGACCGCTACGTGCGCGGCATGGCTGCTGCCGGGGCTGCTCGCTATATGGACTGCATCGGCGCGCACTACAACGAGGGCATTGTCAGCCCCGGTCAAAGCTCCGGCGACCCGCGCGGTGACTACTACACGCGCTTCTTCTGGGGCATGGTCAATACCTACTACAACGCCTTCGGCGGGGCGCGCCCGGTGTGCTTTACCGAGCTGGGCTATCTGTCGCCAGAGGGCTATGGGCCGCTGCCTGGTCACTATGCCTGGGGCGCAGATACCACCGTAGCCGAGCAGGCGCGCTGGCTGGCCGATGCGGTGAGTCTGGCTCGCAGCAGCGGGCGTGTCCGGCTGGTGATCATCTGGAACATGGATTTCTCCAACTACGGCGACGACCCGATGGCCGGGTACGCCATGATCCGGCCCGGCGGCGGCTGTCCGGCCTGCGACGCTCTGGCCGGGCGTTGAGCGGAAAGCGCAAAGGGGTGCGGCGTTTTGGGCGTGTGCAGAGGTCGCCCTGACAAGTTTTGCACGTGCCCTGGCCTTTTGCCCCGGCACTCACCAGCAGAGAGACTGTGCGCATGAGCGGCAACCCACCCGAAGACCGCCCCACCCCCGCTGAGCCATCGCGCCTGCCAGCGTCAGAGCGTCGCAAGCGGCCCTCGCGCCATCTGCCGGTCACGACGGTGACGCCGCAGTTCTCCGGAGAGCAGGAAGCCCCGCCGCCCGCCCCGTCCCGCCCAGGGCGACCCTCTCGCCGCCGCAGGCAGCGGCAAGGCTACGCGCGCGCCGCGCTGATCGGCCTGGCGCTGGCGCTCCCGCTGTTCCTGGTGGCGCTGCTGCTGCCGCCCTTCTCGCTGCTCGATGCGGCGGAGATCGCGGACAGCGTGCTGGGGAGCGAGGGCAGCGCGCCAGCGGGGACGCCGTCCGCCCCCGGCCAGCTCACGCTGACAGCAGACTCGCCGCGTATCGAGCGCGAAGGGCTGGCCGTCGCCGCCGCGCCAGGTGCGCTGAGCGCGTCGTTCGGGGTGCAGATCAACGCCCTGACGCCCGCCGATTACCTGGCCGGGCGCTTTCCGGCGCGCGGCTGGCATTGCCCCGCCGATCTTCCGCCGCAGCGCGCGCTGGCCAGCCCGATCTACAGCCTGAGCCAGCGGGGAAAGCCGCCCGCCAGCCTGACCGTCAGCGTGACGGCGCTGCCGGGGATCGCCTCTCCAGAGCGGCTGGCGCTCTACGCCTGGAACGCGGCGGCTGGCGCATGGGACTATCTGGCGGGTGGGGCGGACGAGTCCGGCGCGGTGAGCGTAGAGCTGCCCTATCTGCCGCGCTGCGTGGCGCTGCTGCGCGAGACGGGCGACGAGCGGCGCGTCGGGCTGGTGCTGGGCTTGCAGGACGCGCTGGATGCGGACGTGCTGGCCGCCAACCCGGCTGTTCTGCCGGGGCGGCTGCGTCCCATGCTCTCCGGCGCGCTCGATGTCGTGCTGGCCCCCGGTTACGCGACCGGGCAGGGCTATGCGGTGCTGCCCTACGTGCAGAACTTCGTTGATCCCGCCGTGATTGACACCGCGACTGTGCGCGCCATCCTGGAAAACCCCGCGCTGCGCACCGAGCACGTCCGGCAGATCGCCGCCTTTGTGCTGGCCGACGCCGGGTATGCCGGTGCTGTGGTGGATTATCGCGCCATCGCGCCCGACCTGCGCGACGCCTACACCGCCTTCGTCCGCGAGCTGGCCGCGACGCTGCACAGCGCCGGACGGACACTGATGCTCATCGTGCCCATGCCCGTGCCGCTGAGCGTAGACACCTGGGACAGCGGCGGCTATAACCTGGCCGCCCTGGGGAGCATCGCCGATGCGCTGACCCTGCTGGGACCGCCCGACCCCGCCGCCTACGCGCCTGGCGCAGACGTGGACCAGGCGCTGGACTGGGCGCTGACCCAGGTCAGCCGCAGCCGGCTGCGGCTCGGCCTGAGCGCGCTCAGCGTCGAACAGACGGCGGGCGGGGCGCTGGCTCCGCTGGACTTCGACGCGGCCCTGGCCTACCTGGGCAGCGTGACCCTGGAGCCAGCGGGCGAGGCCGTGCCCGGCCAGACTATCATCGCGCGCCTGGCCCACCCCGCCGGGATCGCGGCGGAATGGCGCTTCGACGAGGCGGCGCAGACCCCGTCCCTCGTCTATCGCGACGCTCAGGGCGCTCTGCTGCGCACGATGTGGATCACCGACGCCGGGGCGCTGGCCGCGCGCCTGGCCCGCGCCGTCGAGCACGACCTCGGCGGGGTGATCGTCAGCGATCTGCTGGACGACGGTGCTGCGCCCGGCCTGGACGCGGTTGTGCTGGCTTACCGGCTGGGCCGCCCGCTGGAGGCCGAGTCGCTGGCGCTTGAATGGCGCGTCCTCTCCGGCGAAACAGTCGTCGCGCGCGGCGCAGGACAGCCCGGCCAGCCATTCACCTTCACCGCCTGGGAACAGCCGGGATCGCTGACCGTCGAAGCGTGGCTCGGCGAGACCCTGATGGATGCCGGCATGATCACCGTCACCGCCCCAGAGCCAACAGCGACAGCGACCGAGGCCCCCACGCCCACGCCCAGCAGCACGCCGCCCCCCGCGACGCCCACGCCGCCCGCGACCGAGGCCGCGACCACGACTGAGACCGCGACCGAGGTCGCAACCGAGGCCGCGCTTCTGCCGCCCACCATGCCCCCGTCCACGCCCAGGCCCACCGCTGCGCTGCCCGACCTGGCCGCGCTGCCCACCGTGGACCCGGCGGTCCTGGCCGCTGCCGACCTGGGCACCGAATTCGCCGTCGGGGTGCATACCGGCGCGCTCAGCCGCACGCTGCTCCAGGCAGGGCGGATGCACATGAAGTGGCTCGCGCTGGACGTGCGCTTCCGCGTGGGGGCGATGCCCGGCGCGCAGGGAGAGATCATCTCTCAGGCGCAGGGCAACGGCTTCAAGGTGCTGCTGAGCGTCAGCGGCGATCCAGAAGAGTTCGCCGCCCTCAACCGGGCCGAGTACCTGGCCCTGCTCACGGCGTACATGGGCGGGCTGGCCTCCTACGGCCCGGACGCGGTTGAGGTCTGGCGCGAGCCGAACGCGCTGATGACCGCGGAAGACTACCTGCGCGTGCTGGCGCTGTCGTACAATGCGATCAAGACCGCCAACCCGAACACGCTGGTGATCAGCGGCGCGCTGCGCCCCCTCGACGACGATCCCGCCGCCCCCGGCGCAAGCGACGCGGCCTACGCGGAGCAGTTGGCCGCGCTCGGCGCGGCAGGCTGGGCCGACTGCATCGGGGTGCAGTACACGCTGGGGGCTGTGTCGCCGGTGAGCACGACCGGCGATCCGCGCGGCGACAGCCCGCTTTACTATCTGCCGGACGTCACGGAGCGCGCCGCCGCTCCTTTCGGCGAAGCCAGGCCGCTGTGCTTCACGCGCTTCGGCTATCTGTCACCGGAGGGACTCCCGCCCTTCCCGCCCGACTACGCCTGGGCGCAGAACACCACGCTCGCCCAGCAGGCCCGCTGGCTGATGGACGCCGTAGGCTGGGCGATGACCGATGCGCGGGTGCGCCTGCTCATCCTGTTCAGCCTGGACGCCAGCGCCTTCGCCGAGGGCAGCCCCGAAGCGGGCTACGCGCTTGTCCGGCCCGACGAGTCCTGTCCGTCCTGCGAGACGCTGGCCCCGCTGCTCAAAGAGGAGTGAGACTTCGCAGGGGCCGCAGCGAACAGCTAGCGGTGGATTCCACATCCCTGCGGGGCGCTGCGCGGCTGTACCCTCTGCCAGACTTCCGAAGTTTTTGAAACTTCGGAAGTCCCCCCTGGCGCGGCGCCTCTCCGCGCCACCGCTCAGCGCGCGCGCCAGCCGACCAGGGTGCGCAGCAGCGCCAGCCCCGCCAGCCCGAACCCGATCGCGCCGAGCGCCTGCTCGCCCGCCGCATAGAGCACCGCCCCGCTGATGCCCGTCCCGGCGAAAACCATCGCCGTTGCCAGACGCGCCAGCCCGCGCTCCAGCCGCGCGACCTGGCGCTCGGCGTCGGGGGTGAGCGCGGCGCGCACGGTCAGCTCGCCTCGCTCGGCGCGGCGCAGCATGTCCTCGGCCAGCGCGGGAAGCTGCACCGCGCGGCGCAGCGCGTCAAAGCTGCTGTCCAGCAACGGGGCGACGCGCTCGCCGCTGAGCAGGGCGCGCACGGTGCCAGGGTCAAGCAGATCGCGCAGGGTCAGCTTGAGCGGCAGAGGGACAGGTGGCAGGTCTTCGCGCTCGGCCAGCAGATCGCGGGCGAAGGGGGCGATCTCCCGCCAGGGGTCGAACGACGGGTCCAGCCCCGTCGCCAGCCCGCTGAGGATGCCCACGCAGCGCGTCAGGTAGAGGAAGTCCTGTGGCACCTGGAAGGGCAGCGCGAAGAGCAGGTCGCGGAACTCGCGCCCCAGCGCAGTCATCTCCTGGAACTGCATGGCGCTGATCTCGGACATGCTCATGCCCCACACGCGGTCGAACACCGCGCGCGACGCCTGCTCGATGCGCCCCAGATCCGCGCCGGGCAGCAGCACGCCCAGCCGTTGGTAGGACTGCACCAGCCGGTGCGCATCGCGCGCGGTGAGGGCGTAGAGCGTCTCGCGCAGCCCGGCCTCGATCTCCGGCGTCAGCCGCCCGGCCATGCCGAAATCCACGAAGATCAGATAGAAGGGCCGCCCGCGCAGCGGCGCGCCATCGGCGTGCGTCCCGCTGCCCGACGGCGCGTCCGGGGCGAGCGGGTAGACGAATAGGTTGCCGGGGTGTGGATCGGCGTGGTAGAAGCGCTGGATGAAGACCATCCACAGGTAGGTATTGATCAGGCGGCGGGCCACGTCGCGCCGGTCAATGCCCGCCGCCTCAAGGCGCTCGTAGTCGGTGATCTTGATCGCGGTCACGTCTTCCAGCGTCAGCACGCGGCGTGTGGAGCGCTCGCGGTAAACGCGGGGGATGTAGATGCCCTTGTCGGCGGCGAACATGCGCGCGAAGACTTCGGCGTTGTCCGCCTCGTGGAGATAGTCCAGCTCCTCGACCAGCACGGCGCTGAACTCGTCGAGCAGGGCGGGGACGTCGGCGCGGCGGGCCACGAAGGGCAGGCGCATGGCCCAGCGCGCCACCACGCCCAACGCTTTGAGATCGGTCGCCACCAGCCGCCCGATGCCGGGCCGCTGCACCTTGACCACCACGCGGGTGCCGTCCGGCAGGCGAGCGCGGTGCGCCTGGCCGAGCGAGGCAGCGGCGACGGGCGTGGCGTCGAACGCGGCGAAGCGCTCTTCGGGCGGGCCAAGCTCCTCAACCAGCACGCGGCGAATCTGGGCGAAGGGCACGCTGGGCACCTCGTCCTGCAGCGTAGCCAGCTCGGCGATCACTTCGGGGGGCAGCACGTCCAGGCGGCTGGAGATGAACTGGCCGAGCTTGATCATCACCCCGCCCATGTCGGCGGCCAGGGCGCGAAACTCGCCCGCCCAGCGCCTCAGGCGGGCCGGGCGTCCGCGCGCCACGCGCTCGCGCCCGATGACGCGGCGCAGCACCAGCTCCCAGCCCAGGATACGGGCGAACAGCCACGCAGCAAAGCGCAGCGTGCGCCGGTAGCGCCGCCATTCGATGCCATGCCTGGCAAGCTCCTCTGGCAGGCCGCCGGCAGAAGCGCGCGCGCTGCTCAACGGGCGCTCGTCAGGCGCGCGAGCAGCGTCGCCAGGCGCGCGATTTTCAGACATAGGGCGCTCGCAATCTCCATTCGCTCACTGCCCGGCAGTATACCTCTTGATCCTCCTGGGATGGCAAAGAGCGCCTCTCTGCACGCTCCACCCGCTGACCGCCAGCAAATCGCCGCGCTGGGCGGCGCTTGTCCGCTGGGCGATCTGGACTACTATGAAGACAGCTCGTCACAACAGGTCGCACGCCTCTGTAGCGCGGGTTCATCACCCGCTGGACAGGTCACAGACCTGCCCCTGCCCGAAAGGAGGGGGGAATGAAACTCTTGCGGTGCAGTCTTCTGTTATTGGCCGTGGTTGCGGCGCTGACCCTGGCCTGGCCCGCCGCCGCCCAGACCGACCAGGTGGTCTATTCGACAGGCCAGTACTTCCAGAACGGCGTCATGCTCTGGCGCTCCGATACCGGCCACATCTGGGTCATTGCCCACAGCGGCCAGGTGCTCAGCTTCCCGGCGTCATCGTACAGCAGCCTGCCGGACAACCCACCCCTGAGCGGCGTCATCGGCAATCGTCCGATCCTCGGCTTCGGCAAGGTGTGGAGCAACTTCGCGCAGGTGCGCGACCTGATCGGCCCGGCGATCTATCAGGAAATCGGCTTCTTCATGCGCATCCGCACAGTCGGCGACACGCTGTACCTCACTCAGTCCAACGGCGTCGTCTACCAGATCAACCCCGACAACACCTGGGTCTACGCGGAACAGCCGGCAGAGCCTGGCCCGCACATCATCTCGCTCACGTCAGACAGCCAGCAGATCAGCACCGGCGGCGCAGTCACCGTCAGTTGGGCGGCGCACGGCGTGGACGCCGTCCAGATTGAGGTGATCGATCCGGCGGCGGCCAGCCTGATCGGAAAGCTGCCCTTTCTGCCGCTGACCGGCAGCCAGACCATCACCGTGCCGGTGGGCATGACCCCCCGGACTCTCAACATCACGCTGTCGGCGGTGAAGATCACATTCACCAGCGCCGGCACTCTCTACGACACCGTTGAGGAGAAGACCATCGCTGTGGAGATCGTCGAGCCGGCGATCGTCGAGAACTCGCCCGGCGCGACCTTCCAGAGCTTCGAGCGCGGCTTCATGATCTGGCGGGCCGACACGCTTGACATCTACGTATTCCTGGACTTCGGCAGGCTGGGAACGGGCGGCGGGCGGGTCAGCGTGTTCCCGCACAGCGCCTACAGCAGCCTGCCGCCCAACCCCTATCAGGCGGTTCCGCTGGGGCGTGTCCGCCCGGAGTTCGGGTTCGGGCAGGTGTGGGGCAACACGCCTGCTGTGCGCGAAGCTCTCGGCTGGGCGACCCGCCCCGAACAAGGGTACCTGGCCACCGCTCGCCTGGAGAACAACGTCCCGGCATCCATCTCCGTCCCCGACGGGTCTGTCATCGGCCTCGACCTGGCCGCTGGCCGCTGGCGTTGGCTCGGCATGCAGCCGTGACTGGGCAGCAGGGGCATGGCGGGGGCGGGTTTGCAACCCCATAGGCCTTAAGCCAAGCCGCCCCTCCTCCCAAATCTCCCTCCCTGGCTTGGCCAGGAAGGGGGCCAGGGGGAGGGGCGTTCTGCCCGTGCCGCGCGAACCTGTGTCAGATGGGGCTGTGCTGGCCTTCCGGCGACTCCGCCTTGACGAAGTGAATGCGCAGGCGCGATTGCTCGAAGCGCGCGCCCGCCGTCTTCAGATTCCACAGCGCGTAGGGCAGCACGATGTTGCGCCGGTAGGGGCCGACGCGCAGCGTCAGCTCGTCCGCTGCGCGATAGAGATCGAGATCGCGCTTTTCGGCAAAGGGCAGCGGCACAATCAGGTAGTAACCGCCGTTCCCGTCCGGCTCGATGCGGTGCGTCTGCTCGCGGGCCAACACCTGGGCCGGGTTGCGCTCGCCGTAAAGCGCGGTGGCCAGGCGGCGCAGCGCCTCCAGCCCGCCCACCTCGTCATCGAACATGGGCGCTTGCAGCAGGGGCAGCTCGCCGAACGCCTCGCCGATATAGGCGATGTTCTCGGCCTGGTGCTCCTTCCACAGCTTGAAGTAGGGGTCGGTCACAGCGTCGGGGATGACGCGGTTGCACAGCACGGCATCCACTGCATAGCCGTACAGGTTCAGGTAGGTATAGGTGCGCTGCGTCTCCTTGATGACCATGTGCTCCGGGTTGACGACCAGGCGCAGGCTGCTGCGCTGCGGATCGGTCAGAATCTCGCGCACGCTGTCCAGCGTGTCGAAGAGGCCATTGATGCTGTCCAGCGTCTCGGCGTCGGGCAGATCGGCGCCGAGGAGCGGCCTGGCGACCGGGCGCAGCAGGCGCCCGCTGGCCCCGCGCAGCAGCGAGGTGATGCGCTGGAACCACCAGCGCGTCGTATCGGGCAGGCTGAGCAGGCGCAGCGTCTCGGCGGTGGGCGCGGCGTCTACGATCAGCACGTCGAAGTTGCCGTCTTCGAGGTACTTGTTGATCCACAGCAGGTGCGCGCCCTCTTCCAGGCCGGGCAGGATCGTCACTTCCTCGGCGACAATGTCGTTGATGTGGCGCTCGCTGAGAACGCTCAGCATCCAGTGCTGGATGCGCCCCCAGTACTTGTCCATCGAGTAGCGGGCGTCCACTTCCTGCGCCCACAGATTGTCGGTGATGCGCACCGGCTCCGGCCCGATGCTCATTTCCAGCGAGTCGGCCAGCGAGTGGGCGGTGTCCGTCGAGATAACGATGGTGCGCAGGCCCAGCTCGGCGCAGCGCAGCGCAGTGGCAGCGGAGATGCTCGTCTTGCCGACGCCGCCCTTGCCGGTGTGAACGATGATGCGCATCGTGTGTGTCCCTTCCGGTGAATAGCCCTGGTGAGATCGCGCTCTTGTCAGGCGCAGTCTGGTTGCGCCCTACGGATCAATACGCCCGGCCCGCGCAAACGGTGCATGATCGGGGCGCTTTCTTACCCAGATTTTACACTGACAACGCGGGGATGACGTGAGATGCGGGGGGGTATCTCCTCACAAGGGCGAAACGCCTGAACCGCAGAGGCGCAGAAGACGCGGAGAAGAGCCAGAACCGTCTCGATACTCTCTTTTCTCTGCGCTCTCCGCGTCTCAGCGGTGATCCTTTGCCCCGGCCACAAAATGCCCTCGCAGGCGATTCACCCCTACGGCTCGCCGTCCGACTCTTCGCGCGGGGGCAGCGGGTCAACGATCACCGCGTCGGGGTCAGACGGGTCGCGGGCGGGGATGAAGGTGTCATCCACATAACGCTCCATCCACGAAAGCTGGTAGTAGGCTGGGCGGCCCTGCCAGCCGTTGTCGTAGCCAGCGATGTTGACCGCCCACCAGTATTCCTCATTGTCCGGCGTCCAACTGATGTCGGCGATGTAGATGGCGGTGATCAGCCCCGCCCAGGGCCGCCAGTGCTGCGCCGCATAGCGATAGGCGCCGACCAGGTAGGCGGCCTGCGTCTCCTCGTCCACCGCGTGCCAGGCGTAGTCGGGATGGATGCGATCCGTCGTCCAGCCCAGCTCGAGGATGGCGACCTGCTTGTGCGCGTCGCCCGCCTCGACCATGATGGCGCGCATGTCCTCGACGTGGCGGAAGCACATCCAGCGCAAGAAGCCAGCGGCCTCTGCCTCGGCGGGCGACATCTCTGGCGGATTGCCATAGCCGGGCGCGTTGAGGCCCAGCACGTCAAAATAAGGGGCCGCACCCGCCGCGTACATCTGGCGCAGGTAGTCCATGTCGGGGATCGCTTCCGGCAGGCCGGTGCCGGTGGGGGCCAGGCCGGCGGAGATGATGATCGCGCCAGGGTCAGCGGCGCGGATGGCTTCGGCGCAGGCCGCCAGCAAGGTGACGTAAGCCGCCGCGCTCGGCGGGTGGCCGGCCCACTCGCGGGTGAGGTTCGGCTCGTTCCACACCTGGTAAGCGGCGATCTGCCCCCGGTAGCGGGCGGCCAATGTCCCGCAGAACTCCGTCCAGGCCGCCAGGTCAAGCGGCGGATCGCTGGGTGCGCCGGGCGCAGCAATCGCCCAGTCCGGCGGGCCGTCCAGCCGGGCCACCACCTCCAGCCCGCGATAGTTGACCTCGCCCACCACGCCGTCAGCCTTATCCCAGTGCCACTCGCCGCGCACAGGCTCCATCGTGCTCCACGAGAAACGCTGCTTGACGTGCGTGAACTTCATCAGGCGGATGTTGTCCAGGTCAATGGTGCGCATTGTCTCGTTCCACCACAGAAAAGCGTGGATGCCGTAGGTCAGCGAGGGAAAGGCGCGCTCGCTCACAGCGTCCGGAGCCAGATCGCTGGGGATTGGCCGGGTGGCGGTCGGGCTGGGCGGGCGAGACTCGCCCGCATTGCTCAGCAACAGGCCAGCGCTCACCGCGCCGCCGGCGAGCGCGATCATCAGCGCAATGGTCAGCGCCGCGCGCAGCCCACGGCTGCGGCGAGGCGAAGAGGAGTGTGCGTCGGTCACGGGTTCTGGTGTGCTCCTTGTGCGCAGCTCCACAGGGACGCCGTTCGGCAGCGCCCTGTCATCTGATCCGACAACAGGGCCAAAACAGGTCGGGGCGACAAAAGCAGGGGGGCATGAGCACCACGCGCAAGGGTAACACGGCAGCGCCCCGAAGTCCAAAGCGCGTGGCCCCGGCGGAGGTAAGCCGTCAGCCCCGGCTGGCTTCACCCCCGCTGGGCGGGGACTCGGCCTGGGGTGCAGACTCCTGGAACCGCAGAGACGCAGAGGACACAGAAAAGAACGTATTTTTTTACTTTCCTCTGCGTTCTCTGCGCCTCTGCGGTGAGCCTTCGTTCTAGCGCCCGGCAACTTGCCGCCGCCCCCGATCGCGCTTAGACTCGCGCCGAGGAGTCCGCATGACCATGCCCGCACAGCCCTCAGCTTCCGCTGCCCAGCCCGCGCCCCTTTTCGGGCGGCGGGCGGTGGCGCTGCTGGTGCTGGCTGCTGCCGCTATCACCGCGATCTGGCTGTGGCTGACCCCGCCGGGCATCCTGGGCAAAGCGGACGCGCTCGGCTACGCGGTCTGCCACCGCATCGTTGAGCGCTCGTTTCACGTCCACGAACGCCCGCTGCCGCTGTGCGCGCGCTGCACAGGCATCTACCTGGGCGTGTGGACGGGGCTGGGCGTCTTCGCCGCGCGCGGGCGGCTGCGCGCCGCCCGCTTGCCGCGCGCCCGCCTGCTGGCGGCCATGCTGCTGGGCGTCGGCATGTACGGGCTGGACGGCTTGAACAGCTACCTGAGCATCTTCGCGCGCTACACGCCGCCCTATGAGCCGCACAACACCCTGCGCCTGCTGACCGGGACGACCTTCGGCCTGGCGCTGATCACCATCGTCTGGCCGGTGTTCAACAGCCTGCTCTGGCGCGCGCCGCAGGACGCCGCGCCCGTCCGCTCGTGGGGCGAGCTGATCGCGCTCTACGCGCTGGCGATGGGGGCCGGGGCGCTGGTGCTGCGCGGCTGGCCGCCGCTGCGCGCGGCCCTGGGCGCAATCAGCGCGGCGGGCGTGCTGCTGATGTTCGGCATCGTCGGCTGCACGCTGATCCTGGGGATTGCGCGCCGCGAGAACCGCGCTGCCCGCTGGCGCGACCTGATCCCCCTCGCGCTGGCCGGACTCGCTTTCGCGCTGCTGGTGACCGGCGCGATAGACGCGCTGCGCTACGCGCTGACGGGGACGTGGGGCGGCTTCGTGCTGCCGTGAGAGCGGATCGTCGGGGGGGGGCGATCAGACTTGCTCTGGCTCGTCCGGCTCTTCGCCCGGCAGCACCTTGTGAGCAGGGCGTCCCTTCGTCACCGAATACCGGTCGAAGTCGCGCACGACGTAGCTGTTGGCGAAGTGCTGCTGCGCCTCGCGCACCACGTCGCGCTCGCGGTAGCGGCGCGAGATATGCGTCAGCAGCAGCGTCTGCACGCCGGCCTCGCGGGCGAAGCGCGCCGCCTGGCCCGCCGTCAGGTGCCCAAAACTGGCGGCCATCTCCGCGTCTTCGTCCAGGTATGTCGCCTCGGTGACCAGGGCGTGCGCTCCCGCCGCGACGCTCTCCAGGCCGTCGAGCGAAGCCACATCGCCGGTGACGACCAGCCGCGCGCCGGGGGTGTCCTCGCCCAGCACGTCATCGGGCCGGACGACGCGCCCATCGGCCAGGGTGACCGCCTCGCCGCGCACCAGCCGCGCCCGTTCCGGCCCGGCGGGGACGCCCAGCGCTTCCGCTCGCTCGGCCAGGAAGGGGCGCCGCGCCTTCTCCTGGAAGATGTAGCCGAAACAGTCGCGCCCGCGATGGCTCACCGGAAAAGCAGAGACCGAGAAATCGGCCTCCTCGATCAGCACGCCGGGCTTGACATCAATCAGGTGCAGCGGCATGGGCGGCTGTGCGCCGCGCAGCACCACGCCGTAGAGCAGGTCCTGCACGCGGTCGAGGGCCCACTTGCCGCCCCAAATCTCCAGCTCGTCAATGCTCTCCCAGCGCATGAAGGTGGACATCAGCCCACCCAGCCCCAGGATGTGGTCGAGGTGCCCGTGCGTGATCAGCACGCGGCTCAGCCGCTTGAAGCCGATTCCGCTCTTGAGAAGCTGGCGCTGCGTGCCCTCGCCACAGTCAATCAGAAAACGGCGGTTCTTGACGATGACCACCTGGGCCGAAAGCCCGCGGTGCACCGAAGGGGCGCTCGCTGAAGTGCCGAGGAAGACGATTTCGAACATGACAGTCTCGCTGATTGTTGGTTGTGGGCTGGTTGTTGGTTATTGGTGATCAGCTATCAGCAAACAGCTATCAGCAATCGGCTATAGAACGCGGTCACTGATCATCGCTCACTGATAACCAACCATCAGTCACCAACCACCACCGCCCGCGAACGCTCGTCCACCGCGATCGGGCGCTCTACGAAGGCGCGCACGACGCCGATGTTGGTCAGCAGATGCGCCGTGATCTTCGGCGTGACAAACGCGCTGGCTCCCTGCGCCAGCGCCAGCGGCACGATGATCTGGTCGGCCAGGTGCGCGTCCACAGCAGCGCCGCCCGCGTGAAAGGTCAGCAGCGCCGTGACCGCCTTTTCGGCCACAACCTCGGACGGCATCCCTTTGCGCCCCAGGACGCCGAAGCCGCCGCGCCCGTTGGCGTACTCCGCCGCCAGGAAGATCCCCGCCCCGGTGCTGATGCCCCGCGCTCGCAGCGGGCGCACGTCCGCCGCCACTTCGAGCGGCCCCAGCAGGTTGATGGCGCGGTTGGCGAGGCGCTGTGGGATGTGCGACGGCAGATTGCAGCCCACCGCCGTCCCGAAAACGCGCTCGATCTGCCCGCGCTGGCGCATGTCCACCCCGCTGAGTTGCGCGCCGCCCTGCACCTGGGCGACGATGGTCCCGCCGCCCTCCGGCATCCACCCATAGGCTTCCAGAAACAGCGCCAGGTCTGCGCCGAGGCCGAGCAGGAAGGGCACGTACACATCGCGCAGGTAGTGGCCCGACGGGCTGTAGGGGACGTGCGTGCCGCCGTGCACGCGCACTTCGGACGGCCCGGCGGCCAGCGCCAGCGGCAGCAGCACCGTCTGCATCACCAGCACCGCCGACCCCGCCGTGCCGATCGCCCACTCGTAGCGACCGGGGCGCACTGGCCCGCCTGGGACGAAAGTGAGCGTCTCCGATCCGACCGCCGCGCCCTCGACCTGCGCCGCGCAGAGGTCCGCCGCCGCCCGCACCGCCGCCACGTGCTGCGGGCGCAGCCCCGCCGTCTGACGGCCAGCGCGGATGCGCTCGACGCGCACCGGCGTCCCGCTGATGGCGCTGAGCGTCAGGGCTGTGCGGACGATCTGCCCGCCGCCTTCGCCCTGACTCCCATCGAGGTACAACATGGCGGCTCCTGGTGGTTGGTTCTTGGTTGCTGATCGTCAGCGATCGGCGCCGCTTGAGAAGTTATTCCCCCACTCCAAACCCTTCTCCACAGGGAGAGAGGGGCTTGGCGGGCGTGCTTTTCTCCCTTTCCTCCTCGTGGGGGAAGGGCCGGGGATGGGGGGCAAAGCGGGCGCACAACTCCTCAAACGACCTCTTAAAGCTGACGGCTGATCACTGAAAGCTGAAAACTGACCACTCCCCACTCACGACTCCACGACCGTAATGTGCCCCAGCAGCAAGCGGTCGCCGTGCGGCGCGTAGTTCTGCGCTGCGTCGAGCACGTCCAGGTGATTCTCCAGCACGGCCACTTCGTCGCGGTAGGCGCCCACCGTCAGCGCGTAGCGATCGGGCCGGAGATTCTCGCGCAGCCAGATATACGACACCTGGATGAAGAAGTCACGCGGCTTCAACTCGCCGGGCTTCACATCAATCGAGTTCGCCTCGGCCCAGGGTTCGATCTGTAGGACGGGTGGCTCGGTCTGCGTATAGCCGAGCAGGTGCGCGTAGATGCCCAGGTCGTCGGGCAACGGCTCGTCCACACGCCAATAAGTCACCAGCACAATCGGGTCGCCGCCGGGCCGCCGCTCGCCGTCGAGCGCGCTCGGATCGTAGCCCGCAAAGGTCAGGCCTTCCTCCAGCGGTACGGGCAGCCGGGCCTGAACGGGCTGACTGTCGGCTTCCGGCATGAAGTAGGCGGGCGCGAACAGGCCCCAGCGCCCGCCCGCGTCGCGCAGGCGCTGTTCCACGTCCAGCCGCAGCACAGACCCGGCGGGCAGCCCTGGGGCAGCAATTGGCTCGGCCCCGACCAGCCAGTCGGCCAGCTCTGGCGGCATCGTCTTCCGATCGGCAGGGTCAGCGAAGACAAAGCGCATCGGCGCCCCGGCGTTGATCAGCACCAGCCCGGCCCGGCAGTCGGAATGGCGCACTGGCTCGCTGGTGCGGTGACGCATCAGGCCGAGAATCTGGCGCGGCGACAGACCAGCATCGCCCGGCGCGTTCAGGCCCGTGATGCACAGCGACACGGGCAGATTGTCCGGCGTGTGGTCAAGATAGGCGGCCAGCGCAGCCAGATCGCTGTGATAGGCGGCGCGCACCGCCGGGCTGTTCTTCCAGTCCTGGTAGAGGCGGTCGCGCATGCCCCAACTGTTGACCGCCAGGACAAACAGCAGCAGCGCGGTCAGCGGACGCCATGCCCTGGCGACGCCGCGCCCGTGCAGCTCGCGCCAGGCGACCTGCCCTCCTGTGCCCACCAGCAAGAAGACAGCGGGCAGAGCCACCAGTTGGGCTGTGAACGTGACGCCCGGCTTAACCCAGGCATCGGTCAGCAGCCCGGCAGCGAGACTCAGCAGCAGCAGGGTGTGGCGAGGATCGCGCCAGCGCCGGATCGCTTCCAGCACCCCCACAATGAATAGCAGCGCCAGGATGGGGCCGAGCAGGGCGTGTCTTCCGGCGTTGACCGTGACGCGCTCATCCCCCTGCCACACCAACCCACCTGCCGCGTTCAACAGCCCCTCGGCAGCCTGCCCAATCGTGGTCGGGCGCTCGCGCCACAGGATATACGCCTCGCTCAGCTCAGGATCGCGCAGCGTGGAGACGAGGTAGGGCAGCGCGACGATGGTTGCCAGCACCGCGACAAAGATCCACATGCTCCACGCACGCCGCGCCAGCGGCTGGCCCGTCCGCCACAGATGCAGGAAGAAAAGCAGCCCCAGCGGGCCGAGGAACAGCGTCGAATAGTGCAGGTAACCCGACAGGCCGGCCAGGGCCGCCAGCAGCGCGAAGGGCAGCGTGTAGGGCACGCGAAACGTGACCTCACGGCGCAGGTTGAAGGCGACCGCCAGACACAGCAACATGAGCAGAGTGAATAGCGGCACGAGCGACTCGGCGGTCACCGTGCGCGCCAGCAGCACCGCGCGCAGATTGACGCTCATCGCCGCCAGCGCAATCAGCGCCACCGGGGCGCCAAACAGCCGCCGCCCCAGCGCGTAGAGCAGCGCCAGCGTGACCAGCCCACCCCACAGCGGCAGCATCCGGTAGCCGAGGAGTCCGCTGCCCACCAGATCAGAAGCGGCAGTGTTGAGCGCGCCGAACAGCGCAGCACGAGTCAGGCGGTCGCCGATCTGATAATAGACCGAGACCTCGCCCGCCTTCATCGCTTCGGTGATGCGAATATGGGCCAGCTCGTCACGGTTGAAGCCGGGCGGCAGGTGGGACAGGTCCCACAGGCGCAGCAGCGCTGCCAACAGCAGCAGCGCCGTCACCAGCACCAGTTCAGTTTTTCGGCTCACGATCACTCCTCAAGGCCGGGACCAGCCAGCATGTCCCCATCACCTGCCAGCGGTTCCAGCGGCGCGTGCCCCTCAGATCGCCCGCCAGCGCGAATTGTAGCACGCTTGCCCGGTTGGCTCACGTCTGCCTGGGACAGGCAAAGGGACTCACGCGGCAGAGAAGACGGCGCGCCTTAGCTGATCCAGTCACGGTTGTGGGCGTCCCAATCGCGGTGGCGATAGGCGTTCTTGCACTCCATACAGACCAGCGCGCTGTCCAGTTGGCCCGTCGCTCTCCAACGCCAGCGCACCCGCCCCATATGAAAGCGGCACACTGGGCGGTGGCAAACCGGGCAGTAGTCGCCCTGCTCAAGCGAGGCAGCGCCGTACTGGCGCTTTTCCAGCTCGTTCTGTTCACACATATGGCAGTACGGTACGGGCATCCCGCGTCCTTACTCTGTGATCCACCCCAACGGGGCGCTATTATACCGTAATTGCCCGCCCGGTCTACGGTGCGAGTGCGAGGAACGGGCGGTGCGGGCGGGCAGGGCGCAGCAGAACAGCACCCCTACGGGCCAGGCGACCTGGCCCACAACCACAGCCGCGGTGAGTTAGTTGACACGCCGCTCGTCCATTGGGACAATTCGGGTGGATAGGGCATTGGTTCCTCGGAGCCTGTTCGGTTTCGATATCTGATCGGTATCCGATTTTCCTTGTCCTTTCCGTGTCTCCTTAAAAACCAACCCATGACCCACCGCCATCCACCAACTACCATCGCCGGAGCGCTGGCCTGGGCGCGCGCCGTGCTGAACGAGGTCGCCGGCTCCGAGCCGCTCGACGCGCCGCTGCTGCTGGCTCACATCCTGGGCTGCGAGCGGACCGCCCTGCTCGCGCACCCGCAGCGCCCCCTGACTCCCGCCCAATTCACGACTTTCTGCGCCCTGGTGGAGCGCCGTGCGAGCGGCGTCCCCCTCGCCTATCTGACTGGTGAGCGCGCCTTCTTCGACCTGACGCTGATCGTCACGCCGGACGTGCTCATCCCCCGCCCGGAGACGGAGCACCTGGTCGAGCGGGCGCTGGCCTGGGCGCGGGCGCGCGCGAGATCGCCCCGCATTGCTGACGTGGGGACGGGCAGCGGGGTCATCGCCGTGACCCTGGCCCGCCACCTGCCAGGGGCGCGGGTCTGGGCGCTGGATGTGTCGCGGGCGGCGCTCGGCGTAGCCCGCCGCAACGCAGCGCGCTATGATCTGGCTGAGCGTGTGCATCTGGTGCAGGCGGATTTGCTGGGGCCGCTGCTGGGCGCGCGCGGCGCGTTCGACCTGATCGCGGCCAATCTGCCCTATGTGCCGACGAGCGCGCTGGAGACGCTTCCGGTGAGTCGTCACGAGCCGCGCCTGGCCCTCGACGGCGGGCCGGATGGCCTGGCCGTGATCCGGCGGCTGCTGGCCCAGGTGCCGCGTATCCTGGCGGCGGATGGGCTGCTGCTGCTAGAAATTGAGGCGGAGCAAGGGGAGCGCGCGGCAGCGCTGGCGGCGACGGCGCTGCCCGGCGCGCGGGTGACGGTGCATGCCGATTACGCCGGTCTCGACCGCGTGATTAGCGCGGAATGGGGGGCGTGCAAAGGTTGACAGCGACTCGCTGGACGCAGGGCATTGACCTCACCCCCAGCCTCGCTACGCTCGGCTTGCTCCCTCTCCATTCGAATGGAGAGGGGGCGGCAAGGCGCGTCAGCGCCGAGCGGGGGTGAGGTCAACCAGGGCGCAGCAGAGCAGCGCCCCACCCTGACAGGTTTTGCACGCATCCGACTGGGGGACTAGATGGCGCGCATTATCTCGCTCAATCACGCGGACACAGCCCTGATCGCGGCGACGACCGTCGCGCGCGGCGACCTGATCGTGCTGCCGACCGACACCGTCTACGGCGTCGGGGCGCGCATTGACGAGGCGGCCATCGAGCGGCTGTTCGTCGCCAAGCGCCGCCCGGCAGAGCGCGCGATCCCCGTGCTGCTGGCCGACCTCGACGACGTGCTGCGCGTCGCCCGCGAATTCCCCGCCCCGGCGCGGCGGCTGGCCGAAGCGTTCTGGCCCGGCCCGCTGACGCTGGCCCTGCCCAGGCGCGACGACCTGCCCCCCAGCCTCTCGCTGCTGCCCACAGTGGGCGTGCGCGTGCCCAACCTGCCCCAGACGCGGGCGATCCTGGCGGCGGCAGGCGGCGCGCTGGCCGTGAGCAGCGCCAACCGCTCCGACCAGCCGCCGGCCTGCACCATCCAGGCGGCGATGCGCTACCTGGGCGAGGCCGTCGCGCTGTATGTGGACGGCGGGACGTGCCTGGGCGGGGTGCCCTCGACGGTCGTCGCCTTTGAGGGGGACGAACTGCGCATCCTGCGCCCTGGCCCGCTCAGCGAAGAAGCGCTGCGCGCGGCGCTGGGGTGAGCAGCCGCCAGCGGTCGGCAGTCAGCGGTCAGCGAAGGGCTTGGGGCGGGCGTTCTCTGGGGGAACGCGCCTCGCGCTGACCGTTGACAATTCCCGCCGTCATCACGTATACTTCTCCCTGGTATCGTCCGCGCACGAGTCTGGTAGAAAGGAGGCCGCCCGGTGAACGCAGGTCGTCCCAACCCATCCAGTTCGACTTCCGAGCGCGCCGCCAGTCTCGGCGCCGGGCGCGACCGCTGAGCGCGCCGCGCCGTCGGGCGGGCCTGTGAGACCGATCGCCGTGGGAGTCGAAGAGACGCACCACGGCGTTTTTATTGGGCAGCGTGGTGGCGAGCGCAGGGCCGTCAGCGATAGACACCCCACCGCTCACCACTCACCACCAACCACCAATAACCAACAACCTATACAGATTGGAACACACAATGAACGAGAAATCGGCGCAAACCCTTGAGCTGCCGAAGATTCTGGAGCGGCTGGCGCGCCACACGGCTTTCTCGGCCAGCCGCGAGCTGGCCCTCGCCCTGACGCCGACACCCCATCTGGACGAAGCCCAGGAGCGCCTGCAGGAGACGAGCGAGGCCCGCCTGCTGCTGGCCAGCCACGACCACATCACCGTCGGCGGGGCGCGCGACGTGCGGCCCGATGTCCTGGCCGCCGAGCGCGGTGTGCTGCTGGAGCCGCAGACTCTGCTCGACATCCGCGCCACGCTGCGCCAGGCAACCACCCTGCACCGCTTCATCGGGCGGCTGGGGAGCCAGTTCCCGCGCCTGGCGGACATCGCCGAGCGGCTGGAAGAGTGCACCGCCCTGCAGCACGAGATCGCGCGCGTGCTCGACGAGACGGGCGAAATCCTGGATTCCGCCAGCCCCAAGCTGGCCACCGTGCGCCGCGAGATGCGCATCGCCTTCGACCGGCTGCAGGACAAGCTGCACAACATCATCAACAACACCAACAACGCGACCTACCTGCAGGAGAAGCTGATCACGCAGCGGCACGGGCGCTACGTCATCCCGCTCAAGGCCGAGTTCAAGGGGCGCATCCCCGGCATCGTCCACGATCAGAGCAGCAGCGGCGCGACGCTGTTCATCGAGCCGCTCTCCACTGTCGAGCTGAACAACGCCTGGCGCGAGCTTCAGCTTGAGGAGGAGAACGAGATTCGCCGCATCCTGCGCGAGTTGAGCGACCTGGTCGGCCACGAGGCGCGCTACATCATCCGCACCGTCGAGACGCTGGCCCTGCTCGACCTGGCCTTCGCCAAAGCCAAGTACGCCGAGGCTATCGAGGCCGCCGCGCCAGAGCTGGTCGGCTTCAGCGGCGCGCCGCACCCGCACCCCGGCAGCACGATCCACCTGCTGCGCGCCCGCCACCCGCTGCTCGACCCCAAAACCGTCGTCGCTATTGACGTGGAGATGGACGAGCAGACCTACGTGCTGGTCATCACCGGGCCGAACACCGGCGGCAAGACCGTCGCCCTCAAGACGGTCGGGCTGCTGGCGCTGATGGCCCAGTGCGGGCTGCATCTGCCCGCCGCGCCGGGGTCGCGCCTGACGGTCTTCCGCGACATCTTCGCCGACATCGGCGACGAGCAGAGCATCGAGCAGTCGCTTTCGACCTTCTCTTCGCACATGACCAACATCATCGGCATCCTGGACGAGGCCGACCACGAGTCGCTGGTCATCCTCGACGAATTGGGCGCGGGCACTGACCCCGCCGAGGGTGCGGCCCTGGCCCGCGCGCTGCTCAACGACCTGGTGGGGCGGGGTATCACCACCCTGGTGACGACGCATCACCCGGAACTGAAAATCTACAGCCACGAGACGCCGGGCGTGCAGAACGCCAGCGTCGAGTTCAATCTGAAGACGCTCGCCCCCACTTATCGCCTGGTTGTAGGGCTGCCGGGCCGCTCCAACGCGCTGGCCATCGCCGAGCGGCTGGGGCTGCCCCGGCGTATCACCGAGGGGGCGCGCGGCCTGCTGACCGAGGACGACCTGATCGCCGACGACCTGCTCGACGAGCTGCACAAGAAGCGCGAAGAGACGCGCCGCGCCGCCGAAGCCAGCGTCAGGTCGTTCAGCGCCGTCGAAGAGTTGCGCGCCGAGCTGCGCGGTCGCCTGGAATCCATCGAGGACGAGCGCCGGGCGGTGCTGGCCCAGGCGCGCGAAGAGGCGCAGCAGGAATTGGAGGCGCTGCGCGCCGAGATGCGCCGGCTGCGCAAGCGGCTGAGCGCCGCTGCCCAGCCGCTCGACGTGATCCGCCAGGTGGAGGGCGAGGTTAAGGAGTTAGAGGACGGGATAACCTTCGTACCGGGGCCGGCGGAGAGCCTGCGCGACGACGAGGAGCCGCCGCGCTTCCGGCTGGGCGACCTGGTGTGGGTCAGCTCGATCAACGCCGAGGGGCAGATCACCGAGATCGGCGAGGACGAGGCCGAGGTGATGGTCGGGCGACTGCGGCTGCGGGCCAGGCTGGACGATCTGTCCGCCCGCTCGCAGACCGAGAGCAAGCGCGACAAGAAGAAGCGTACCGTGTCGCGCGTGCGCGGGGCCAGCGCCTCTGCCGCTGAGGTGACGACCAAAGTCGCCTCGCCCGGCCTGGAGCTTGACCTGCGCGGCCAGCGCATCGAGGACGCCGTCCCCGCGCTGGAAGACTACCTAGACGCGGCCTACATGGCCGGGCTGCCCTTCGTGCGTATCATTCACGGCAAGGGCACCGGCGCGCTGCGCGTGGCCATCCGCGACCGGTTGCACGGGCATCCGCTGGTGGGGCGCTATCAGACCGGCCAGCCGAAGGAGGGCGGCGACGGCGTGACCGTCGTCAGCCTGGTGCCACAGGGGTAGGGTGTCGCAGGGGAGAGGTCGCGACCTCTCCCCTGTGTCTTGATCGGCGGGAGTTCACAGGGGCGTGTGGCCCTGCGCCGCTGGAGAGACTCAAGGTGGCGCAGTGGGGGTGCCGGGCGATCAGGCGCCAGCCTGATCGCAGGGGGCCACGATCGTGCACGCCCGCTGTTCTCTGCTCACTGACAGCCGATCACCAGCAACCCCTCACTCGCCAATGGCCTGCAACCGCTCGGCTTCTTCGCGGGTGGCCAGCTCGTCAATGAATTCGTCGAGCCGCCCGTCGAGCACGGCGGGCAGGTTGTGGCTCGACACGTTGATGCGGTGATCGGTCACGCGGTTCTGCGGGTAGTTGTAGGTGCGAATCTTCTCGCTGCGCTCGCCAGAACCGACCTGGCTGCGCCGCGCGGCGTCCTGCTCGTCGCGCAGCCGCTCCTGCTCTATGTCGTAGAGCTTGGCGCGCAGCACGGCCATCGCGCGCAGCTTGTTCTGAAGCTGGCTGCGCTCGTCCTGGCAGGCGACGACGAGGCCGGTTGGCAGGTGGGTGATGCGGATAGCCGTCTCGTTCTTCTGCACATTCTGGCCGCCCGCGCCCGCCGAGCGATACGTGTCAATCTGCAAATCGCGCGGATCGATCTCAACGTCCACCTCGTCCATCTCGGCCAGCACGGCGACGGTGGCCGTCGAGGTGTGAATGCGCCCCTGGCTCTCGGTGACCGGCACGCGCTGCACGCGGTGCACGCCGCTCTCGTACTTCAGCCGCGAGAAGGCCCCCGCCCCGCGCACCTCGAAGATGATCTCCTTGTAGCCACCGACGCCCGTCTCGTGCGCGCTGAGCACCCCGACCTTCCAGCCGTGATCTTCAGCGTAGCGCGCGTACATGCGGAACAGGTTGGCGGCGAAGATGCCGGCCTCGTCGCCGCCCGCCCCGGCGCGAATCTCGACGATGACGTTCTTGGCGTCGCGCGGGTCTTTGGGCAGCAGCATCCGCCGCAGCCGGTCTTCGAGCGCGGGCACTTCCTCGGCCAGCCGATCGGCTTCCTCGCGGGCCAGGTCGGCCATATCCGGGTCGTGCAGCAGCGCCTCGGCCTGTTCCAGGTTGTCGAGCGCCGCGCGGTACTGGCGCGCCGTGCCCACGAGATCGGCCAGCTCGGCCCGCTCCTGCGCGTACTCGGCCACCTTCTCGTAGTCGCTGACGTTGGCCGGGTCCGCGATCAGGCGCTCCAGCTCGTCG
Organism: Anaerolineae bacterium; assembly: GCA_023382715.1. Lineage (GTDB taxonomy): Bacteria > Chloroflexota > Anaerolineae > Aggregatilineales > Aggregatilineaceae > UBA2029. Next base: position 14,386 of record JAHDWP010000032.1, on the reverse strand, counting down.
TAACGCGCCTCGATGCCGGCCAGCTTGTCGAGCAGCGTCCTGTCGGCCATGCAGTCAATCCCTCACACAAAGGCCCCACCGGGGGCCTGGAAACGTCGTTGTTGCTGTGCGGCGATTATACCACACGCGCCGGGGGCCTGTTGAGGGCGGAGTTGGGGGGTGTAGGCGTGGGCGAATTGTGGAGCAAAGCATCATCGCAGAGGCGCAGAGAGCGCAGAGAAAGGCTAAAGAGTTTCTTTGCTGTTCTCCGCGCCCTCTGCGTCTCTGCGGTTCAGGCACTTTCCCCCTATCGTAAAATGCCCCCTGCCGCGCAAGCGGTTCCCTTCTGAGTGCAAATAGTTTAAAATAGATATGACTCATAGCGTAAGCAGTCTGTGAGTCGCTCATTGAGCTTCGCTGAACTATGCGCCCAGGGTGGCGCGGTGAGCGATACGATGGCCGACAACCTCTTCCTGGACACGATTCTGCTCGGCGATGCGCTGGACATCCTGCCGGCGCTGCCCCGGCGCAGCGCAGACCTGGTCTTCGCCGATCCGCCGTACAACCTGCAATTGCAGCAGGAACTCTGGCGGCCCAACCTGACCCGCGTGGACGCCGTAGATGACGCCTGGGATCAGTTCGACGGCTTCGACGCCTACGATGCCTTCACCCGCGCCTGGCTGCTGGCCGTCCGCGAGGTCATGAAGGAGACGGCGACGATCTGGATTTCGGGCACCTACCACAACATCTTCCGCGTGGGGGCCATCCTGCAAGACCTCGACTTCTGGATCCTGAACACCGTCACCTGGTACAAGCCGAACGCCATGCCCAACTTTCGCGGCACGCGCCTGAAGAATGACGTTGAGTTCGTGATCTGGGCGCAGCACAGCCAGGGCGCGCGCTACACCTTCAACCACCACGCCATGAAGCAGTTCAACGAGGGCAAGCAACTGGGCAGTGTCTGGCCGATCAACGTCTGTGGCGGCGAGGAGCGCCTGCGGGACGAAGCTGGCCGGAAGCTCCATTCGACACAGAAGCCAGAGGAGCTGCTCAAGCGCATCATCCTGGCCAGCAGCCTGCCAGGCGACCTGGTCCTCGATCCCTTCAGCGGCACCGGCACGACGGCGGCGGTCGCCAGGCTGCTGCACCGTCACTGGCTGGGGATCGAACGCGATGAGGTTTATTTCCAGGCGGCGGAAAAGCGTGTGGCGGCGGTCAAGCCTCTCAGCCCAACCGACCCCCTCCTCGACACGCCCTCCCGCAAAAACGCGGCGCGCGTGCCCTTCAAAGCCCTCCTCGAGCGGGGATACCTTCGGGCCGGGCAGGAGTTATACCTGGAGCGGACCGATCACCGGGCCATCATCCTGGGGGACGGGCGGTTACAGGCCAACGGGCACATCGGCTCAATTCACCAGGTCAGCGCGTGGTTGAAAAACGCCCCATCCTGTAACGGGTGGACGCACTGGTATTTTCGCGACGGCGCGACAGGTCAGCTCAGGCTGCTAGATTCGCTGCGTCAGGAGATCGCTCGCCAGGCGGGCGAACACGCGACGTAGGCTGCGCGGGCGCAGCCCAACATAACCATCGTCTCTGGAGCGTGTTATGCACTTTTGACCCCCCATCCCCGGCCCTTCCCCCACAAGGGGGGAAGGGCGAAAAGCGCGTCCGCTAAGCTTCTCCCTCCTTGTGGGGGATGGGGTTTGGGGTGGGGGGCAGCGAACAACTACCGGCGGACTTCCGCCAGCCTGTACTAGAGCTTCCCCTCGCGCTTGAGAGCAGCCGTGCAGTCGGGGCAGTAGCCGGTGAAGCAGGCGCAGGCGCTGGTCACGCTGACCCCCTTGCGGCGCACCAGCTCGCGGGCCATGCTGTTGAGCAGGTCGGTGGCGATCAGCACGCGCGTCCCGCAGCGCAGGCAGGTCAGGTAGTGCTGCTCCGGGCCGTCGGCCAGGCGATATACCTCGCGGCGATGCTCCGGCTCCACATAGCGGCGATCCACCAGCCCCAACTCGGTGTACAGGTTGAGCGCTCGATAGACCGTCGCCAGGCTGATGCTGGCGTCCTGGGCGTGGGCCAGCGCGTAGATCTCCTCGGCGTCCAGGTGCGACGACTGCGCGGCCAGCACCTGCAGCAACAGCGTGCGCTGCGGCGTGACCTTGAATCCGCGCTGGTGCAGAGTCGCTTCAGCTTCGTCAATGATGTGCGGCATAGGGCTTCGCTGTCCTGGCTGCCCCGGTCACTCGCTGCCCCGGCGCGCGGCGGACTCGCGTTCGGCGCGGGCCTCGTGCAGCAGCAGCGCCTCCAACTCGTACACTTCCTCATCGCTGAGTTCGTCCAGCAGGCGGGCGACGCGATCCCCTTGCAGGCGCTTGCGCTTGCCGCTCAGGGCGCGATTATCGGCGCGGTGCGACGAGGCCCCATCGTGCCACACGACAGCCGTGATGATCACTGCCATCACACTCAGCACGATGACGATGCCCAGGACGGTCGCGCTGTTAGCGTTGGCGATGGCCCCGACCGACGTGGTCAGCAGCCCGCCCAGCAGGGCCATCAGGCCGACCCAGATGATCGTCGTCGCCACAATTCGCCCTGTGTCGTTCATTCGTTATCTCCTTATCGTGCTCGCGCGGAAGGAGAAGGGTGGTTATTGACTGGTGGTGGTTGGTTGATGGTCGAACGTACCCTGACCGAGCCGCCCTCACCACTAACCAACAGCCAACCGCCGTTCACCCTCAGAACTCCACCAGGATCATGCGCCCGGCCTGGCCGATCAGGTGTCCTGTCGCCACATGATAGTAGAAGTTGACCAGCGGCACGCCGACGATGAATGCCGCCACGAACGGCGTCACCACCGCGGCCAGCAGACCGAACAAGAACACATACATCACCAGCACAGCCAGCAGGCTCGCGTTCTGGCGCGCATCGCGGATCAGCGCGCCGAGCCGGAAATATTCCGAGAAGTTGCCTGTTTCGGCGTAGCGGATCATGCCCATGTAGGTGAGCATCAGCGCCGGGATGGCGTAGAGCAGTGCTGCCAGCACGACGCAGCAGCTCGCGCAGACGGCCAGCAGCCCGTCATTGGTGAGGATGGCCGGCAGCGCGATCACGCAGCCGATCAGCACCAGCGGCAGGAAGTAGACGAAGGCGGCAGCGGCCATGACCACCCCATCTATGAAGACCTCGCCCAGCCGCTCGGCGGACGGCAGCGGGCGCTTCTCGCCACGCACGACGCTGCGCGCCACGCGCACCTGGTAGCCCTGGGCGAAGAACGGCACGAGCGAGAGCAGTGTGCCGAGGATGACCTTCACTGGCCACTCTTCGTCGTCGAAGGGGAAGCTGAGGGCGCGTCCAAAGTCCATCGGTCTGGCTCCTTTTCCGGCCCAGGAAAGCCGGGGCGCAGGCTGCCCGCCAGCGTTCTACCAGAGTATACGCAGCGGGCGGGGCTGCGTTGCGCTTTTTTACGCGGCACTCTGCCTATTATGCCATGTTTTTGCGGGCAGCGTCATCCGATACCGTTGGCGAGCCAAACCCGCGCAGGTTTCGCAGGGGCGCTGCTCTGCTGCGGCCCCGGTAGGGTGTATGGCGAGACGCCCTGCGAAAGTATCTCGCCAAACGAAAAATCCCCGCCCGGCGAGGGGTGGGGATGTGTCAGCGCGCTATGTGATGATGGCGAAGGGCGCAGGGCCGACTCATCTGGCGCGAGCCGGGCGTGTCACTCCTCCCAGTCCTCCTCGTCCCACTCTTCTTCCTCCTCTAGCCCGGCCCCCGCATGTTCCAGCGTGGGCGGGCGCAGGTCAACAACCTCCAACTGCGTGTTGCATTCGGGACAGTCCACCAGGTCCCACACTTCCACATTGTCCCGCAGTGGCACCCAGGCATTACACGACGGACAACGCGCGCGGAGCTTGCTCTTCGGGCTGCGCTGCTGGCCCCCGGTCTTGCTGTCAAACGCATCGCTCTTCATTCTTGCCGCTCAACAGTGTGCAAAGGAGAATGAGACGCACTATGAAGCGATATAGCACGAATTCAGCGGCGTGTCAATTGGTTCGCCTGCGGGGTGCCTGGCTGAGCGTGTCGCTGGCAGACCGCCGCTGTTTTTTCGCGCATTTACGACTTGACATTTCGGCACACCTAAAATACAATCTCTCATGGTAAGGATTTGCTGTTTCCGTCCGTTGAAATCTTTGTGAAGACAGGCACATGTCACTGAACCCCGATCCTGGCCATGAACAGCCCGCCCAGCGCACCCTGGCCGACCTGCAGCCCGGCGAAACCGCCGAGGTCGTCGCCCTGCACAGCGACGGCGCCGAGCGCCGCCGGCTGATGGACCTGGGCATCGTGCCCGGCACGCGCATCATCGCCGAGCTGCGCAGCCCGCTCCGCGACCCGGTGGCCTACCGGGTGCGCGGCGCGCTGATCGCGCTGCGCCAGAGCCAGGCCGTTCAGATTGAGATTCGCAGCCCTGCACCGGAGATGCTCTCATGACGATGACAACTAACACTCTGCCTGGGTCGGCCTGCGCGACCTGCCCCATGAACCGCCACCTGGCGCGCCTGGGCGTCAGCATGGACTCCTGGGACTACGTGGTGGCCCTGGCGGGCAACCCCAATACCGGCAAGAGCACCGTCTTCAACGCCCTGACCGGCCTGCGCCAGCACACCGGCAACTGGCCCGGCAAGACTGTGGCGCGGGCCGAAGGCGGCTTTGAGTACGGCGAGAAGCGTTACAAGATCGTAGACCTGCCCGGCACGTATTCGCTGCTGGCCACCAGCGCCGACGAGGAGATCGCCCGCGACTTCATCCTTTTCGGCCAGCCGGACGTGACGGTGATCGTCGTGGACGCCACGCGCCTGGAGCGCAACCTCAACCTGGCTCTGCAAGTGCTGGAGATCACCGACAAGGCAGTGCTGGCGCTCAACCTGATGGACGAAGCGCGGCGGCACCGGCTGGTGGTGGACGAGCGGCGGCTGGCGCGCGACCTGGGCGTGCCCGTCGTGCCCATGAGCGCCCGGCGCGGTGAGGGCGTGGGCGAGCTGTTGCAGATGGTGCACGGCGTGGCAACCGGCGAGATCAGGCCGCGCCCGCACCGCCTGGCCTCCACCCGCGATGCGGCGCTCGACCGCGTGCTCAGCCAGCTTGTGGCGCGCGTTGAGGCGGCCTTCCCCGGATTGCCCAACGCCCGTTGGGTGGCGCTGCGCCTGCTCGACGACGACGCCTCGATCGAGAGCGCCATCCGCGATGGCAGCCTGGGCGACCTGTCGCGCGGGTTGCAGACGGCCCCCGTCGCCGAGCGGCTGGCTCTGACCGGAGTCGCCTCATGAGCGACCCAGCCGCCGACCTCCTGCAAACGGCGCGCGCGCTGCGGGCAGAGGTGGGCGCGGGATTGCACGACCAGCTTGCCGAGGCGCTTTACACCGACGCCGCCCATCTGGCCGACCGCGCCGTCACCCGCCCGGACGAGCGTCCCCGCTTCGATCTGGACCGGGCCATTGACCGCCTGGTGACCAGCCGGACGTGGGGCTTCCCGATCATGATCCTGCTGCTGACGGTCGTCTTCTGGATCACCATCCAGGGGGCGAACGTGCCTTCCAGCCTGCTGGCGACGCTGCTGCTGGACAAAGTGCACCCCGCCCTCAAGGACGGGGCGAGCGCGCTGGGCGTCCCCTGGTGGCTGAGCGGCGTGCTGCTGGACGGGGCATACCTGGCTGGGGCGTGGGTGGTCAGCGTCATGCTGCCGCCGATGGCCATCTTCTTTCCGCTGTTCACGCTGCTGGAAGATTTCGGCTATCTGCCGCGCGTGGCCTTCAACCTGGATCGCCTGTTCAGCCGGGCGGGCGCGCACGGCAAGCAGGCCCTCTCGATGACGATGGGCTTCGGCTGCAACGCGGCGGGCGTGGTCGCCACGCGGGTCATTGACAGCCCGCGCGAGCGCCTGATCGCCATCCTCACCAACAACTTCGCCGTCTGCAACGGGCGCTGGCCAACGCTGATCATGGTCTCGACCATCTTCATCGGCAGCGCCGTGCCCGCCGCGCTGGCCGGGCTGGTCTCGGCGGCGGCGGTGGTGAGCGTCGCCGTGCTGGGCGTGCTGCTGACCTTCGCCGTGTCGTGGTTCCTCTCGCGGACGATGCTCAAGGGCCAGGCGTCCGTCTTCAGCCTGGAGCTGCCGCCCTACCGCCCGCCGCGCATCTGGCAGACGCTCTACACGTCGGTCATTGACCGCACGCTGATCGTGCTGTGGCGCGCGGTGACGATGGCGGTCCCGGCGGGCGTGGTCATCTGGACGATCTCCAACGTGCACGTCGGCGGGGAGAGCGTCGCCGAGCACCTGGTGAGCCTGCTGGACGGTTTCGGCTGGCTGCTGGGGCTGAACGGCGTGATCCTGCTGGCCTACATTGTGGCCATCCCCGCCAACGAGATCATCATCCCCACCATCCTCATGCTGACCGTGCTGACGGCGCGGCTGTCCGGCGTGGGGCAGGGCGCGGGGGTCATGTTCGAACTGGAGTCGGGCAATGCCATCCGCGACATCCTGCACGCGGGCGGCTGGACGACGCTGACCGCGATCAACCTGATGCTCTTCAGCCTGATTCACAACCCGTGCAGCACGACCATCCTGACCATCTACCACGAGACGCGCAGCCTGAAGTGGACGGCGGTGGCAACGGCCCTGCCGCTGCTGCTGGGCTTCGCCGTGACCTTCACCCTGGCGACTGCCGCGCGCCTGCTCGGCTGGGCGTGAGGGCCGGGCGCAGCAGAGCAGCGCCCCTACGCGGATGGGGATTCGGGGGATTGCGAATTGCGAATTTGGGGTCTTGGATTTCAATCCGCAATCCACAATCCGCAATGCTCTTCTCTCGCGCCTCTGCGCGAGATCGGCGGGCTTGGGGATTCGGGGGGCGCAGCGAACAACTGCCGGCAGGCTGCCGCCAATCGCCCTAATCCCCGACGCGCCCGAACAACAGGCGCAGCCCGTTGAGCACGACGATCACGGTGCTGCCCTCGTGCCCGACCACGCCCAGCGGCAGCGGCAGGCTGATGGCGAAGGTGCCGATCACCAGCACGATGATCACGCTCAGCGAGAAAATGATGTTCTGCCACACGACGCGGCGCGCCTTGCGGCTGAGGCGGATCGTGTAGGGGATAGCCTCCAGCGCATCGCCCATCAGCACCACGTCTGCCGTCTCCAGTGCCACATCGGTACCGGCGGCGCCCATGGCAATGCCCACCGTCGCTGTCGCCAGGGCGGGCGCGTCGTTGACGCCATCGCCGACCATGGCCACCGGGCCATGGTCGCGCTCCAGCTCGGCCATGATCGTCGCCTTGTCATCGGGCATCAGCTCGGCGCGCACATCGTCCACGCCCACCTGCCGGGCGATCTGCCGGGCGACGACAGCGTTGTCGCCGGTGAGCATGACCACGCGCTGAACGCCCGCGCGGTGCAGGTCGGCCACCATCTGCGCCGACTGGGGTCGCAGTTGGTCGGCCACGGCCAGCGCGCCCATCCACTCCCCACCATAACAGGCGAGCAGCACGGTCTTGCCCTGGTCGCGCAGCCGGTCGTGCTCCGCCAGCAGGCCGGCGGGCGGCTGCCCGGCGCACTCGGTGATGTACTGCGCGCGCCCCACGCGCACCAGCGTCTCGCCGATGGTCCCGGCCACGCCCTGCCCCGGCTCGGCGTAGAACTCGCCCACTTCGTCCAAAGCCAGGCCGCGCCCTGCCGCCGCCGCGCAGATCGCCGCCGCCAGCGGGTGCTCCGAGCGCGCCTCGACAGAGGCGGCGACACGCAGCAGCGCCTCTGCGCTGTGCCCGTTGTAGGGGATCACGTCGGTCACCGCGGGGCGGCCCTTGGTCAGCGTGCCCGTCTTGTCGAAGGCGACGACCTTGATCGTGCCCATCTGCTCCAGATGCGCCCCGCCCTTGAAGATCACGCCGCGCCGCGCACCCGCCGCAATCGCCGAGAGGAACGCCGCCGGCACGGAGATGACCAGCGCGCACGGCGAGGCCACCACCAGCAGCACCATCGCCCGGTAGAACCCATCGTGAAAGCTCCAGCCGAGCAGCAGCCAGGTGACCAGCAGCACGGCCAGCGACGCGCCAATGACGACCAGCGCGTAGTACTGCTCGAACTCGTCCAGAAAACGCTGCGTGGGCGCTTTGCGCGCCTGCGCCTCCTCGACCATGGTGATGATCCGCGCCAGGGTCGAGTGCGAAGCCACCTGCGTCGCCCGCACGTCAATCGCCCCGTTCTTGTTCAGCGTCCCGGCGAAGACGCGATCGCCCGGCCCTTTGTCCACCGGCATGGATTCACCGGTGATCGTCGCCTGGTCCACCGAGGTCTGCCCGCCGAGCACGTCGCCGTCCACCGGGATGCGCTCGCCGGGCTGGATGAGCACCGTCTGCCCGACCTGAATCTCGCTGATCGGCACCGTCCTGATGCCATCTGCCGTGTGCACCCGCGCTTCTTCGGGGTAGAGCGCGAAGAGCGAGCGGATCGCCTTGCGGCTGCGCCCGATGGCGTAGTCCTGCAGGACGTTGCTCAGCGAAAACAGGAAGAGCAGGATCGCCCCGTCCTGCCACTCACCGACCAGGGCCGCGCCGATGGCGGCAGCGATCATCAGGAAGTCAATATTCAGCTCGCGGGCGCGCAGGCTCCGCAGGCTTTCCAGGAAGCCGAAGAAGCCGCCGGCCAGGTAGGCGATGACGCCCAGGACGGTCAGGGCGCTGTCTGCGTGCTGTCGTCCTGCCGCCTCGACGACAAAGCTCAGCACCAGCGCCACCAGGGTGATGGCTACCAGCGCTGGCTCGATGGCGCGCCGCTCCAGCCAGCGCGGCGCAGTCCACGCAGCGCGCGCCCGCCCGGTCTTGGCCGTCTTGGAAACAGATGCTCCCGTCATGATCGCCTCGGCAAGTGATTGGTGCGAAATCCCCAGGGAAGGCGGCGCGCCGTCCTCATTCCCCCGGACGACGCCCGGTCACCGATTCGAGCACGCTGCGGTCGTCCGGCGAGAGGTGCCGCAGCGCCTCCGGCTCCAACTGCGAGAAGATGCGATGGGCGAACAGCTCCATCCACACGAACTGCCGCCCGATCTGCACCATGTTGGTGTTGGTGGTCACCGTGGCCGTGTAGTTGAGGCCCTGCTCGCTGGCGATGAGCACTTCCCCCTCGTCCACCACCACGACCAGGCTGTCGGCCAGCTTGTGCAGCTCGCTTTCGCGCGGCGGGTGATAGGCGATGTCCCCCACGTCGAAGCTCTCTTCGCCGGTGAGCAGGACGCCAATGGCCACCTCGCGCGCGTCGGCGGCGACAATCACGTCGCGCAGGCGGCGCAGATGCGCGTCAGTCAGCACCAGCATCACCTCGCGCTGCGCGTGGGCGATCATCTGCTCGGCGTAGCTCAGCACGCGCTCCTCCCCGGCAAACGTCCACAGATAGCCCTCGTCCTGTGCCAGGTAGACTGCGTTGAGATCGCGGCGCAGATGATCCAGCAGGCGGGCATAGGAAGCGGTCAGCCGGTTGAGCAGCACGTCGGGCGGCAGGGGCCGGTAGAGCGTGGCCTTCGGCGCTTCGGACTTGAGCACGGCGCCGCGCACGTCGAGCCGACCCAGCGCCTCGTAGACCATTGAACGCGGGATGCCCGCCTGCTTGCTGATCTGGTAGCCGGTCGCCGGATACTCTTTGAGCAGGGCCAGGTACACCTTGGCTTCGTACTCGGTGAACCCAATCACGCTCAGGTTGCTGAGAATGTCCATAGCGCCTCGCATAGTAGTTCGGAAACGAACCAGTAGTTTTATTATAACCTACTATGCGCGCGGTCGGCAACTCCAATCCGCAGACGGGGTCCACGAACGAGTGGTCAGGCAGTTGGCGAAGGCCCTCCTCCCCTGGCGACAGGTTGTGCGTGGACCCCCGCAGACAGGTGCAAAACCGGTCAGGGTGAGGGACCCTTTGAGAAGCTGTTTCCCCCCACCCCAAATCCCTCCCCCACAAGGAAGGAGGGGCTTAAGGCCGGCGCGCTTCTCCCTTCCCCCACGAGGGGGGAAGGGCCGGGGATGGGGGGCAAAGGCAGGCGCACGACTTCTGAGGTCCCTGCCCTGCGCCCGGCGAGTCGCTGACAACCTCGGCGCGCAACTTCAATCCGCACCCGGTGGGCGCAAACCGGGGGGATGTGCTACAGTTGTCGCGGTTTGGCAGCAGGATGCGCAGGGAGTGTTCTATGGCCTTCTTCGATCTGTCGCTTGAGGAGCTTCACGCTTACCGGCCAGCGCGCGAAGAGCCGCCCGATTTCGACGCTTTCTGGGCGGAGACGCTCGCCGCCGTTCGCCAGCATCCGCTGGATGTACGCTTCGAGCCGGTGGACTTCGGGCTGCGCCTGGTGGACACTTATGACGTCACGTTCGCGGGCTATGGCGGCCAGCCGATCAAGGGCTGGTTCATGCTGCCGCGCGGCGCGCACGGCCCGCTGCCCTGCGTCGTCGAATATATCGGCTATGGGGGCGGGCGCGGCTTCCCGCACGAATGGCTGGAGTTCCCCGCCGCCGGCTTCGCCTACCTGGTCATGGACACGCGCGGGCAGGGTGGCACCTGGCGACAGGGCGACACGCCCGATCTGCCCGACGGCGGCAACCCGTACACGCCCGGCTTCATGACGCAGGGCATCCTCACCCCGCGCACCTATTACTACCGCCGCCTGTACAGCGACGCCGTGCGCGCCATCGAGGCTGTGCGCAGTCATCCCGCCGTGGACCCGGCGCGCATCGCGGCGACGGGCACCAGCCAGGGCGGAGGGCTGGCCGTCGCCGTCAGCGGGCTGGTGCCCGACCTGGCCGTGACCATGCCCAACGTGCCGTTCCTGTGCCATTTCCGGCGAGCCATCGGCCTGACCGCAGACCATCCCTACCAGGAGATCGTGCGCTATCTCAGCGTGCACCGCGACAAGGTGGAGACGGTCTTTCGCACGCTGGCCTACTTCGACGGGATGAATTTCGCTGCGCGCTCGCGGGCGCGCGCGCTCTACTCGACGGCGCTGATGGACGAGATCTGCCCGCCCTCGACCGTGTTTGCCGCCTACAACCACGTCACCGCGCCCAAAGAGATGCGCGTCTACCGGTTCAACGACCACGAGGGCGGCGGCGCGCACCACGCGCTGGAGCAGCTCCGCTTTCTGCACGCCCTGTGGGGCTAGAGCGCGGCAGAGGAACCCCCGACTATGGACACTTTCCGCCACAGGCGCTTCGCCCGCGACCCGGCGCTGGTCGCCGAGCGGGTTATTGACGAGACGATCCTCGTCGCGCTGGGGCCAGGCGCGACGCGCTTCGCCGGCCCCTATGTGCTCAACGAAGTGGGCGGGCATATCTGGAGTCTGCTCGACGGCGTGCGCACGGGCGAGGAGATCGCGGCGGCGGTTGCGGCGGAGTTCGAGGTCAGCGTTGAGGAGGCGGAGCGCGATGTCGCCGCCTTTCTCGACCAGCTTGAGCGGCTGGGCGCTGTGCGGACTGTATGAGATGACCCCGACCCGGCTGCTCTGTGCGCGTGACGATAGGCCATGCAGGCCATGACCGACTCCAAACCCCCGCGCGACACCTTCACCACCAAGCTCTGGCGCACGCTGCGCCTGGACCTGGCGCTGCGCTTCATCTGGCGCAGCACGCCCGGCTGGACGGTGGCCAGCGCCGCCCTGGTGGTGGTGCAGGGCGTGCTGCCGCTGGCCAGCCTGTACCTGCTCAAGCTGCTGGTTGACAGCGTGACGGCCAGCGTGGGGGCGGCTGACCAGGGCGCGGCCTTCAACCGCGTCCTGCTCTACGTGGTGCTGATGGCGGCTTTCTCCCTGCTGAGCACGGTGGTCGGCCTGGTGGCCGGCATCGTCTCGCAGACGCAGGCCATGGTCGTCACCGATTACATGCAGGACATCGTGCACGCCAAGTCGGTAGCCATTGACCTCGAATTCTACGAAAGCGCCGAGTTCTACGACACGCTGCGCCGCGCCCAGGGCGAAGCCTCCATGCGCCCGATGCGCATCTTGCAGGGCCTGTTGCAACTGGGCCGCGACGCCGTGTCGTTGCTGGCAATTTCCGGCCTGTTGCTGGCGTTCAACGGGGTCTTCGTCGTCGTGCTGCTGGCGGCGGTCGCGCCGGGTTTCATCGTGCGTATCTGGTATTCCGGCACGCTCTACCGCTGGCAGCGCAAACGGACGGCCACCGAGCGCAAGACGTGGTACTACACGTGGATGCTCACCGGCGAGCAGCACGCCAAAGAGATACGCCTGTTCGGGCTGGGCGATCTGTTCATGGATCGCTTCCGCGATCTGCGCATGCGCCTGCGCTTCGAGCGCCTGCAGCTCGCCCGGCGGCAGGCGCTTTTCAGCTTCGTGGCGCAGTTGGCGTCCAACGTCGCCATCTATGGCGCGTACGGGTTCATCGCGCACCGCGCGCTGTCCGGCGCGATCAGCCTGGGCGACCTGGTGATGGCCTTTCAGGCGTTCCAGCGCGGACAGGGCTATTTGCAAAGCGCGCTGCAAAGCCTGGCCGGGTTGTACGAAGATAACCTCTTCATCGCCGACCTGGACGAGTTCCTGAGCCTGGAGCCGCGCGCGGTCACTCCGCAGAATCCCAGGCCGTTCCCGCGCCCGCTGACGCGCGGCGTCGCCTTCGAGGGCGTCTCCTTCACTTATCCTGGCGGCAAGCGCCAGGCGCTGCACGACATCACCCTGACCATCCGGCCCGGCGAGAAAATCGCCCTGGTCGGCGAGAATGGGTCGGGCAAGACGACGCTGATCAAGCTGCTGTGCCGGCTCTACGACCCGACGGAAGGGCGCATCACCCTGGACGGAATTGACCTGCGCGACCTGGCCCTGGCCGATCTGCGCCGGGCGATCAGCGTGATCATGCAGGACTACGTGCAGTACAACCTGACCGTGGAGGACAACATCTGGTTCGGCAACGTGAGCGCGCCGCCCGACCGGGCGCATATCGCCCGCGTGGCCCACGAGTCCGGGGCGCACGAAGTGATCGCCCGCCTGCCGCGCGAGTACGAGACCGTGCTGGGCAAGATGTTCCAGGATGGCGAGCAGCTCAGCATCGGCGAATGGCAGAAGATCGCCCTGGCCCGCGCCTTCCTGCGCGACACCGAGATCATCATCCTCGACGAGCCGACCAGCGCGCTCGACGCTCGCGCCGAATACGAGGTCTTCCGCAAGCTGCACGCGCTGGCCGAGGGTCAGACGGCGATCATGATCAGTCACCGCTTCTCGACAGTGCGCACTGCCGACCGCATCGTCGTGCTCGACGGCGGGCGCATCGTCGAGCACGGCCCGCACGAGGCGCTGATGCGCCAGGGCGGGCAGTACGCGCACCTGTTCACGCTGCAAGCCAGCCAGTACACATGAGCGCTCTCCCTGCCGCCCTGCTGCGCCTGACGCGCTGGCCGGAGCACGTCCCTTTCACGCTGGCGGCGACGCTGCTCGGCGCGAACATGGCCGCTCACCACGCGGGCGCGGCGCTCGATAGCCGCGTCCTGACGGCCCTCGCCGCCAACGCCCTGGCCGTGACCTTCGCCTTCATGGTCAACGATCTCGCCGACGCGCCGGACGACGCGCGCGACCCGGCCCGCGCCGCGCGCAACGCGGTCGCCAGCGGGGCGCTCGCCGCGCGGACGGGCTGGGCGGCGAGCGGGATTGTCGCGGGGCTGGCGCTGGCCCTCTACGCGGCGCTGCCCGCCCCCGCCGCCCTGACTGGCGGCGCGACGCTGCTGCTCGGCCTGCTCTACTCGTGGCGACCGGTGCGCCTGAAGGCGCGTCCCCTCCTTGACGTGATCGCCCACCTGCTGATGCTCAGCGCGCTGCTCGTCCTGGCCGGCTACCTGGCTTTCGATGCCGCGCCGGGGCGCGCCTGGTGGGTTGTCGCCGCCGCCGGGCTGATCTCCGCCTACGGGCAGCTTTACAACCAGGTGCGCGACGACGCCCAGGATCGCGCCGCCGGGCTGCGCAATACGACCGCTCTGCTGGGGGCGGCGCGGGCGCGGATGGCCATGCACGCCTGCCTGGGGGCGGCGGGGCTGCTGCTGGCGCTGACGGTTCTGCTGGGGTTGTGGCCGTTGTGGCTGGGCGCGGTGCTGGCGGCGCTGGCCGTGCCGGTGCTTTTGTGGCGGCAGGGCACGGACATGCGCGGGACGGCGGCTATTGACGCGAGCGGGCGCTTGCAGCTTGGCGCGATGCTGGCCGCCTGCGCCGCGATGATCGCCTGGCTGCTGGTGAACGTGTGGGGCTGATACCCAGGCGGGGGGCGGTAGGGGTGCTGTTCTGCTGCGCCCTGGTTGACCTCACCCCCGCGCGGCGCTGACGCGCCTCGCCGCCCCCTCTCCACACGCGGAGAGGGGGCAAGCCAAGCGCAGCGCGGCTGGGGGTGAGGTCGC
>JAHDWP010000031.1:38198-40903 GCA_023382715.1 Anaerolineae bacterium | reverse complement strand
CACAACCTCTACTATACTCTCTTCTGGTTGTGTCCAGAAATTCGACCGCACCACAATCCCTCTCCACACAATCCTCTCTCTGCGCTCTCTGCGCCTCGGCGGTGATCCTTTGCCCCGGCAATGAGATACGCCCGACGCCCGGCTTGCGGCGCAACATCCGCGCCCGCTGCGCGTACAATAAGATCGTAGAGCAACGCAGTGAAAGGCGCTTTTCATGAAATACGATTCCGGCATATCCAAAGGGTCCTCAGGGGCGATCCTGCTCATCGGCCTGGGCGTTCTCTTCCTGGTGGATGGTATCCCTCTCTGGCCCTGGATTCTGGTGGTGATCGGGCTGGCCAGCCTGCCCGAAAGCATCGCCCAGAAGGGCCTGTGGGCGGGAATGCAGGGCATGATCTGGCTGGCCGGGCTGGCCGTGCTCTTCGCCACCGACAAGCTCTGGCCAGGCATCCTGATCCTGATCGGGGTCAGCACGCTGGTGGGGGCGCTGGTGCGCCCGCCCGCCTTCGAAAAACACAAGCGTAAGCGTGGCCTGCCCCCCGACGCGCTCGACGATGAGGACGACGACTGGAGCACCTGACGCCAGGTCATCAACCTCACCCCCTGGCCTCGCTACGCCCGGCCTTTCCCCCTCTCTGTCAACGGAGAGGGGGGGCGAGGCGCACCAGCGCCGAGCGGGGGTGAGGTCAGAGCAGACTTCCGAAGTCTGGCAAACTTCGGAAGTCTTGTGAGGCCATCTCCCAGGGTCCACGAACGAGTTGTCAGACAGTTGCCGAAGACCCCTGTCAGCCGGCCCCTTCCCCCACGCTGCACAGAGAGCAGGGGAGCAGGCTCGCCGCTTTTCCCCCTTCCCCCCTCGTAGGGGAAGGGCCGGGGATGAGGGGGGCACATAGCAACCGGTACCCACGCCTTTTCAACCGAATTCGACACACTGCCGAGGCCCCCACCATTTGCCCGATTCCACCCCCTGGCATTACACTAGCGTGAATTCCGCGCCACGTTGACGGGACATCGGACATGACCACTATCCAGCGCCTGTTTCTAGGCCACGAGGCCAGCGCCTTCGAGCAGGGGCACAGCCTGCACGGGCGCTGGCGAGCCGCCTACCAGCAGGCTGACGCGCCGGACGAGGAACGCACGCCAGCGGCCCTGGCCATCGTCCAGGACGCCGCGCGATTCGTCTTCGTCCTGGCGGAAGGCCCCGCCGCTGCCATCATCGCCGAGGAACTCGCCGATCGCCTGTGGACGCTGGAAAAGGTCGGCGACGACTGGCCCGCCCCACTCACTGCCTGGCTGACCGATCGGGCGCTGTGGCACGATGCGCCCGCTGGCCCGGCCTGTTTCGCGGCGGGCCGCCTCGACCGCCAGCAGCCGGTGGGCGCCATCGCCCTGGCCTGGCTGGGCTGCGCAGGAATTCGCCTGCTCGACCGCGCCCTGCTGCAAGTCGAAGCCGAACACCCCGCTGCCGCCGGCGGCGCGTGGTCGCCAGAAGATGGGATCGTCCCGGACTCTGGCGCGCTTGGCTGGCAGCGCAGCAGCCTGTTCGGGCTGGATCGCCTGGTGGTCGTCTCGAATGGCGCGACACCGCTCGCCGCCGACCTGCCGGACATGGCCCTCGCCGATGTGCGCCAGGCGCTCCTCGACTGGGGCGCTGAAGCTGCGGGCGACCTGGCGCTGCTCGACCTGCATCTGGCCCCGGTCGTCTCCCAGCCGTCCGCCGTAGCCCTCACCTGCCGCTGGATCGCGCCGCAATTGTGCGAATTGCGCTGGAACCCGTCGCCCAACGCCACCGCCTACCGGCTCGAAGTGTCTGCCGCGCCCGATTTCGCCAGCCCCTCCCTGCTGGCCGAGCTGACCGACGGGCGGCAGATCGTCTACCGCTTCCCGCCGCCGCCGGACCGCACCGCCTATTACCGCGTCGTGCCGCTCAACCAGGGCGTCGCCGGGCCGCCCAGCGAGGCCGTCTGCCCGCTGCCGCTGGCCATGACCGCGCCCGTGCTGCTGCCCGCCGCCTGGTCGGCGGACGGCGGCCCCGCCCTGCGCTGGACGCCCATCCCCCAGGCAACCGGCTACGAAGTCCAGGAATCAGTCAGCGAGCGCTTCGAGAACAGCGAGGCGACCGTCGTCTATCGCGGTGAGCAGCCTGCTTGCGAGCTACCGCCGGACACGCCAGCCGGTCGCTTCTACCGCGCTCGCGCGCTGAACGCGCTCTACGCGCCAGAGACGCCCTCGCCCTGGAGCGAGCCAATCCAGGCCCCCGCCCACCTGGATACGCCGGTCTTCACCCGCGTGACCAGCGAGCGCCTGGCCTGGACGCCCGTCTCCGGCGCGCGCGCCTATGTTCTGCACATCACGCCGCAGGGCCAGGACGAAGGTCAGGGCGAAGACATCACCGTGAGCGAGCCATCCAGCGCCGTCGCCCACGTCCACGCCACTTACCGCGTGCGCGCGCAGCGCGCACCGAACGACACGCGCTCTGCCAGCGAATGGAGCGCCCCGGCGACGGTCGCGCCCCCCGGCGCAGCGGGCAGCCCGCCGTCTGGCGCCCGCCCGGTTGGATCGCTGATCGTCGGGGCGGCGCTGGTCGCGCTGCTCGTTGGCGCGGCGCTGGGGGTAGTCGGGCTGCGCGCCTACCAGGACGCTAACGCCACGGCCACGCCCGACTCCGCCGCCACCCACGAAGCGGTGCGCGCTGCCTTCGCCGC
>JAHDWP010000031.1:0-38098 GCA_023382715.1 Anaerolineae bacterium | reverse complement strand
CGCCTTCACCGCCACGCCTTCGCCCACGCCGAGCGCTTCGCCGACGCGCACGCCCATCCCGTCGGCCACGCCCGACTCCGCCGCCACCCACGAAGCGGTGCGCGCTGCCTTCGCCGCCGACCTCACGGCGACCGCCGACGCCTTCACCGCCACGCCTTCGCCCACGCCGAGCGCTTCGCCGACGCGCACGCCCGTCCCTTCGGCCACGCCCGACTCCGCCGCCACCGCTGCCGCGCTGCTCGCTGTCCTGGATGTCGAGTCGTGCCTGCTGGTCAACCTGGACGACCTGCCCTTGCCCGCCCTCAGCGGGCCATACGCGGGCGACCGGCAGATCGCGGCGCAGGCCTCGCGCCTGGCGCGTGTGGTCGAACAGGTCACGCTGCGCAGTGAGAATGGGGAGCAAGTGCTCTGGCTGCGCGTCGCGCCTGGCACGGGCGACGCAGCGGGCGCGGGCTGGGTGCGCGTCCCCACCGGCGCCGACCTGGCGCGGCTGCTCGCCGGGCCGGGCTGCCCCGGACGTTAGCGCGACAATACCTCAGCATCCAGCGGATACCCCTTGTAGGCCCACCTAAGCGGAACGTCCCTCTCGCTGGGCCAGCCAGCCCACCAGCGGCCTGGCAGCAGGGAAGACCGGCTGCCTGTATCGCCGGGCAATCGCTTCTTCGGTCTGCTCGGCGGCGGCGGTGGTGAGCATTGCCGCCAGCAGGCTGGCGACAAACACCGACGCCAGAAAAAGCGGGTAGTATCTGCGGGACACAAGCTCGCGCGCCGAAACCTGCGTGACGGACTTCCAACCTTGCCGCACCACTCAATGCCCTCCCGGAGCGCCTTCAGCCTGACCAGAGAAGGCTGACTTAGCACGAGATTTTCGCCTTCAGTATACAGCGCCCCGCCCTCACGCCAAGTGGTGCACCCATGCCTGCTGACCATTTGCCGTGCTTCTGCCACCTTCGATTGGCTGCCAACAACAAACGCGCCCCGGTGCGGAGCGCGCTGATCTTTTCTGATCTGGCGTGGTGGGCGGCTGGCTAAGCCTGCGGGCGCAGCAGGGGCCGGAACTTCGGCCCGTAAATGATGATGCCGCGCTCGCCGTCGGTGCGCAGCTTGCGGATGACCATCTCAACACGCATCCCGATGGCCGGCTCACCGTCCAGGTCGGTGAGCTGCGCGGTGACCAGCGGCCCTTCGTCAAGCTGCACCAGCGCCAGCGCATACGGCGCATACGCCTCATACGGCTCGGCGGGCGCGGTCACCGTCGTGAAGCTGTACACCGTCCCCTTGCCGGACAGCGCGAACAGCTCGACGCCTTCGCCTTCCAACGGCTGGGCGCGGCGCAGATGATCCCAGTACGCGGCCTGGTGCGCCAGCCGCGCCTGGGTCACGCTGGTGTAGTCTTCGTCCATAGGGGTCATCGCGCCGCCCGCGCGAACTCAAGCGTATCTTCCGCCAGGACAACCTGGGCGTCGTCAGCAGCGAAGGTGTAGGGGACAAACGCCTGTTGCGTGACCGGAGCAGTCTGCTGGGGGAGCATCACCGCGCCGGTCTGCGGGCAGCGGGTGGCCAGAAGCTGGCTGCGGCTGGTCTTGAGTCGCCAATTGCGAGTGATGTCCATTACCGATACCTCGTTTCGGATGTGCGTTACAATGAGTCTCAGCCCACCGCCAGGGCTTTCGTGCTGCTTTTCACGCGGTGCGCTGGTGTTGATAGGTATACACGCGGTCGTCTCTCAAAAGCTACCAGATGGCTATCCTGAGAGCTTTTGACAGTCTTTTCTCCCTCAGCGCATCGCTCTCGCCGGGGTGTGTGACAAGAGACTTCCGAAGTTTGCGGAAACTTCTGAAGCCTATCTCTGACCTGCCCGGCGCGCGCTAAGGGGCTATGCGGAAACCTCACCCCCCGGCTCCCTCCCGTAAACAGAGAGGGGGAGTCGTTGTGCGGTCAAGTCCCCCTCTCCGCGCGTGGAAGGGGACTTAGGGGGTGAGGTAAATCGTAACGCAGACCTTTCCAGAGGGTCTCTAAAGCCCCCGCCCCCGGATGTATGCCGTCACGTCTACGTTGTAGCGCACGTCGTCCACCGTGAACACCGCCCAGGGCGTGCCCTCGTCCTCCCACGTCACCGAGGCGCGCGAGGGAATCAGCAGGCCGTTGACCCGCTGCCAGCTCTCCGGCCTGAGAATCCAGCGCGTCAGCTTATCCGGGTCGGTGCCTTTGGGGCGCAGCGCCTCCATCTGCGCGATCAGGCCCGTCTGCGGGTCGAAAGTCACGGTAAAGGAGTCCTCGCCCACGCCGAAGGGCACCACCAGCCGGGCGGTCTGCGCGTCCACCGCTTCCCAGCGCACGCGCAGGTCGGTCAGCCAGATCGAGGGCAGCCAGATCGACTCGCCCCACAGCCCCAGGTTGGCGGCGTGGTCAATGGCTGGCTCGTTCTCGGTCGTGCCGAAGGGTAGCTCCATCCGCCCCTTGCCATCCAGGTACCGCTCGTTGACCTTGAGGATCGGCAAGCCGAAGACGGTCGACTCGATGTAGTGGCGATAGTTCTGCCCAGCGTCGTGCGTGAAGCGGAAGCGCGAGTTCAGCGTGATCCCGTTGATACGCAGCGGCGCGGTGCCGGTGAGCACCGCCGAGCGGATGACCGGCACGGTGTCGCCGCTGATCGCCTGGTAGAAGCGCGCGACCGGCTGCGGCAGACCCTCCGGCACGGGCACCTGCTCCAGCGGCGGCGTCTGCTCCGCGTAAGCGGGGAAGCGAGCCGGCTTCATCTGCAAACCCAGCGCCAGCACAGCCGCGATCAGAATCACCAGCGAGAGCAGCGCGCCGCGCCAGGCCACCGACCAATCGGCCAGGCAGATTGCCAGCGAGAGCGCGGCAGCGCCGGCCATCAGCCCCGCCGCCCAGGGTCGGTCGGCCAGCCAGCCGCCCACCGCGACCACCAGGCCAGCGGCCACTAGCAGCCACAGGACGCTGAACAGGCGCATCCCCGTCCGGCCCACCTCCCAGCGGTCGCCGAACAGCGCCGTCTTGTACGGCAGCTCCTTCATCTCGGCCAGCGGCCAGTAGGCCACCAGGCCCGCCAGGTGAATCAGTCCGTGCGCCGCCACGATGAACGCCGCAGCGCCGAGCGCAATCTTCGCCATGAGGCACCCTCTCCTGCCCTGCGCGCCGAGTCTCGCCCGGCGGCGATCGGTTAAGTCTGTAAGCCGTGCGCCCCTATTGTGCCCGCAGCCCGTTCGCCCGGCAAGGATTTTCGTCTGCAGAGTGCGTGCAAAGATGGTCAGCGACGCGCCGGGCGTTGACCTCACCCCCAGCCCAGCCCCGCCCGCCTTGCCCCCTCTCCGCGTGTGGAGAGGGGGCAGCGTGGCGCGCCAGCGCCGAGCGGGGTGAAGTCAACCAGGCCGCAGCAGCGCAGCGCCCCTGACACACCCAACGCCGGACTCTGGAGCACAGGATCACCGCCGAGGCGCAGAGAGCGCAGAGGAAAAGCAAAGGGTACGTTCTTCTCCGCGTCCTCTGCGCCTCTGCGGTTCCAGAGTTTTGTATCCCAGCCCCGCCCACCTTGCCCCAAAAGAACGGGCGGATGCCCGGTAGGGTGGGAGCATCCGCCCACAGGTAGGGGGTGGAAGCGCAACGCTCAGCGCCGTTGGCGGCTGGCGCGCTCGATGAACAGGCCCACGCCGAGCAGAATGAGCAGCAGCGGGCCTGCGCTTCCCAGGTTGAAGAAACTCAACAGGCCGATCCCGCTCACGATGAGAGCGAAGAAGGCCCGGCGGCGCAGCCCGGCGGTCCAGATGCGCCCGCCAGATATATAGCGCTGCCGCGTGTCGTGGCCGAGCTTGCCGCCGAAGGCGATCAGCAGCAGGCCCCACCAGTTGAGATCGAGCAGGCCGATGAAGCCGACCAGCGCCGTCACCGCGCCGAAAAGAGCGCGGCTGCGCGCCGTGTCGTCCCAGACCTGCCCGGCGCGCTCGTAACGGCCCCAGCCGTCGGCGGCCAGCCAGCCGCCCACGCCGAGCAGCAGCAGCGCCCACAGACGCAGATGCAGGTGCAGCACGTCTCCCACGAAGATCAGCAGGCCCACGCCGATCAGGACCAGCCCAATCAGCGCCGTCCAGTTGCGCTCCTCGACGAGGGCGCGCGGATCAGGCGGCGGCAGCGCGCGCGCGTCGCGGGGCGGCAGTGAGTGCAGACCGTTGTCGGGATTGCGCCGCTGAATCTGCGAAGGGACCGGCTCGGCTTCGCCGGAGATGGTACGGGAATCGGGGGACTGCTGGCTCATCGGGTTCGCTCTTCCTGCTGGGCCACTCGTGCCGCTATGCTTCATGGATCAATACGTGCAGCGCCGGGCGCGAGTTGCGCGGGCGAATTGACGCGATTCTAACGCGAGTCGCTTTGCTTTCGCTGCTGCAATTCTTTACAATTTCCTTATCGGCGAGCCGCGCCAGAGCGGTCCCGATGCGCGAAAATCGGTCTGTGCCACAATGCTCGCTCCGTCTCCACACGTGGCCTGGCCTTGTTACGAGATGCGCCACTATGGAGGTGGATTGCTCATGGACAAACAGACATTGATCAAAGCGTTGAATGAAGACCTGGCTGGCGAGCTGCAGGCGATCATCCAATACCTGACCTATTCAGCCCGCGTCACCGGCCCCTGGCGGCCCCAACTGGTGCAGTTCATGCAGACTGAGATCGCCGACGAGCTGCTGCACGCCCAGTTCCTGGCCGACAAGGTCGTGGCCCTGGGCGGCGAGCCGGCCACCACGCCGCGCCCCGTCCCGCCGGCAGCGACCCCGCGCGAGATGCTCGAAGCCATCCTCAAGGCCGAGCAGCAGGCGGGCCGCGACTACACCGAGCGGGCCAGGCAGGCCGAAGAATTCGGCGACAAGGGCCTGGTGGTCGCGCTGGAGGATATGGTGCGCGACGAGACCGGTCACGCCGAAGAGACGGCCAAGCTGCTCAAGAACTGGGAGTAGCACTTCCCCCGCGCCGGAGCCTGGCTCCGGCGCGAACATTTCAGGTTGATAGCACCAGGAGGTGCGCTATGTTGAGCGAGAAAATGCAAGCCGCCCTGAACAAGCAGATCAATGCCGAGCTGCACTCCGCCTATCTTTACCTGGCGATGGCGGCCTACTTCGAGCACAGGAACCTGCCGGGCTTCGCCCACTGGATGCGCCTGCAGGCCAATGAAGAGCTGGGCCATGCCCTGAAGTTCTTCGACTTCATCGTGGAGCGGCGCGGGCGGGTGATGCTGGAGCCGGTGGGCGCGGTGCCCGCCGAATGGGCGTCGTCGCTGGCCGTCTTCGAGAATGCGCTGGCCCACGAGCAGAAGGTCACCGGCCTGATTCACGGGCTGGTCAACCTGGCCGTCGAAGAGCGCGACCACGCCAGCGACAGCTTCCTGCAATGGTTCGTGGATGAGCAGGTCGAGGAAGAGGCGTCTGCTGATGCGGTCGTGGAGCAGCTTAAGCTGGCCGGCGACTCCGGCGTGGCCCTGCTCATCCTCGACCGCGAGCTGGGCGCGCGCCAGGCCGAATAATTCGCGCCAGACCGCTCAACAGACAGACTTGGACGCTCCGGCTGGGGCGTCCTTTGTCATTGGCGCCGTCTCACGGCTCTTCCCGGTACCCTGTCGGACGGATGTAGCGCACGCGCAGGTGATCGGCCAGCGCTTCTTTCAGCGCGTCCTTCATGATGTTGCCCGACACGTGCAGCAGGGTGTCGCCATACTGCGGATCAATGCCCATCGTCGCCTGGCAGGGGTAGTGGTGATGGTGCAGGCCGCCCGCCTCAACCGCGTCATCAACGGGCGTCCCCGCGAGCCGCTCGGCGACATAGAGCGCGCAGCCACAACAGGCATCGCGCGTCACCTCCAGGGAGATGATCTGGCGCGTCTGCGGGTCTACGCTGGCGCGGAAAGCGGGCGCGCCGAAATGCCGGGCGAAGGCGCGGATGAGCGGGTCGTCGTAGGGCCGCCTGAGGCGCAGGGCGTTGGTGTGCGTTTCGGTCAGCGAGCAGAAAGGCATCGGCGTCACGCAGGCGACGTCCATCCGCGCCAGCCAGCCTTCCAACTGGCGAGCCAGGCCCACCGGCAGCCAGGCGACGTTATCTATAGGGGCGATGACGGCGCGCGCGCCGGTCATGCGGGCGATGTCGGGGATCAGCTCGGCGACGCCTTTGACTTCGGCCAGGGAGAGGATCAGGTCGCAGGGAGGCAGCGCGTCGGGCAGGTAGTCTTCGGGATAGTCCACCACCGGCGGCAGGGCTTTGGGCGTCTCCCAGGTGAGGATCGTCCAGTCCGATGGGGCGTGCTGGCGCAGGTTGGCGACGTGTCGCCAGCCGTAGTCGCCGGTGACGAGGATGAGCAGGCGCATAGGGTGTCCTTTGGGTTGTTAGAATTTTCCCAGCTCGACCTTCTGGGCATCGGTTGTCACAATACTGTCGAACGCGATGGTGCCCCCGTGAGCATCCCAGCGGGCCACGATGAGCGCGCGAGGCAGACGGCCTTGTTCGGCGAAGTACTCCAGCACATCAAGCCGGCGGTACACGGTCAGCAAGTGAGTCAGCGAACGGTTGGCCCCCTGGGGTGCGATCAGGAAGGCGAAATGAGGGCGTGCGATGCGGGCGTAGCAGAGCAGTACCCTACCCTGACAGGTTTTGCACGCACCCCATCGAGAAAGAAAAAAGTCCGGGGCACGCTCGCCGTGTACGAGCGTGCCCTCCAATGGTCTTACCCCAGCACCTCCGAGCGCGGGACGAACGGCGCGCTTACGGCAGGGGCGGCACGCCGTCCTGCCAGGTCTCCCAGTTGGCGATGATGTAGTCTGTCACCACCGAGCCGGCCAGATAGGCATTCCTGGTTGACGGGCCAAAGCCCCCGCTATCGGAGGCCAGCGACTCAGCCGCCGTTTGTCCCGGATACGGGCGGTCGAAGTTGCTGGCCGTGCGCAACACCAGCACGCGCTCCAGGTCTACCAGGCCGGCGCTGGCCAGGCGGCTCAAGGCCGCGAGCGTGGCGCTGTCTTCCATCTCGGTCATGCAGTAGTTCGCCTGCCCGCCGCTCCACTGGCTGGCCCACCATTCAGCCCAGGCTCCCAGCAGGTCGCCGTGCCAGTAGGTGCTGGCGGCGATGGTGTCGCAGCGAACGACCGAGGGCGGCGCAGCGGCGGGCCAGTCCGCGGGGTAGTTGGCCCGGTACGCCTGGGCCATCTCGCTGTCCGCCAATTCGACATCCTTCGAGAGCGTATAGGCCCAGTCTACCAACGCCGTATTAAGCTGGTAGACTTCTGTGCCTGCCGCCCAACCTTCTTCGCACCAGGGCGCGTCACATCCCAGATGGAGCAGGGGATAGTCCCATTCGGGGGGTATCTCTCGCGAGTCAATCTCATGAGCCAGGTCGCCGTCAATCACCCAGTCGGCCCAGGCTGCCGATCCCAGCGTGCCATCGTGCGGATCGATGCCGGCGATCCCCGCCACGACGACATACGTCTGGCTGAGATCGAGCTTGCCACTGAGTCCCACCGCCATGACGGTTGAGGCGGCGTTGGCAATGCCCATCCCCGTCACCACCAGGCAATGGCCGTCCGCATTGCAGTAGACCGGTGACCAACTGCCGGGAATCTCGATGACCTCATCGAGTTCTTCTCCCTCTACCCAAAACTGCGCCTCACCGGCGAAATCTCCTCTCATCTCGCCCACCTCGAACATGGCTATGGTGAGCACTTTCACAACTTTGGGCGAGTCGGATTGGGCCGAAAGGCCAGGTATGCCAGCGAACAGAGTCACCAGCAAGAGCGAAACTACCAGCGAACGAGCGAACATTTTGTGTTTCACCATCTTCTCTCCTCAAAAGATCAAGAGCTTACTCTAATCGTCAATTGTACAGCCTCCTCGGCTCGTGGAACTGTGTTGATCTGCACAAAACAGGGAACCAGACCAGCCAGTTCCCTGTTTCTGAAACGCAGCGACGGTTGTGACAGCGGCAAGCCATCACTGACTCTCGCCCAGCACCTCCGAGCGCGGGTCGAGCAGGACGATCAGCCCCAGCGCACCCACGTTGGCAAACAGCAGCGGGGCCAGGAACGGCGCGCCTCGGATGAAGCGCTCCGCCACGAACGCGCCAGACGAGGTGAGGTTGTCGTTGATGTGCAGCCAGGCCCCGACCAGACCGGTGACGATCAGCAGCAGCATGGCGACGGTGTAGGTGATCAGATCGGCGCGGGTGGGGCGTTCGATGAAGCCGAGCGTCACCCCGACGACGGTGCCGAAGACGCCAATGACCGTCGGAATCCACAGCCAGTCGTTCGCGAAGCCGGTGCGGGCATGGTCGAGCACAGCGCTGATGGTCGTGACCATGATGCCCAGGCCCATCATCAGGAAGTAGGCGCGCGTCTTGCTCAGCGGCAGCGGCAGGTGCCAGCCGCCCGGCATGCGCAGCCGCCCGCTGTCGGGCGGCTCTTCGACCCAGGCCGCGCTGATGCCCCACAGACCGACCAGCGAGAACATCAGTGGCCCCAGGAAGGGCGGCCCCCATACCAGCAGCCGGACGGTGATCTGCTCGCCGGAGGGGCCTTCGGGCAAGGCGGTGCGCAGAACGTGGAAGTACGCCCCCAGCAGGCCCACCGCGATGCTGACCAGCAGCACCGCCGTCGCGATCAGCGTCGCCAGCGGGCGCTGCCTGAGGGCGAGCAGGCCGGTGACGAGCAGGATGGCGCCCGCCACCGGCCCGAAAATGATCGGAATCCACTCATACGGCACGATGGTCCCGCTGATATTGTGCGCCAGATAGATGTCCAGGCCGAGAAAGCCCAGGTTGACAGCCGCCATCAGCAGCATGATCTGGTCGCGCGAGAACGGGATGGGCACGCGCCGAATCGGCGGGAAGACGGTTGCCAGATGGTACATGGCTAGCTACCTGAGTCCGTCGTCTCACCGCTTTCTTCCGCCGCGAGACCGGCCTTCTCCAGCTTGTCGGCAACCATCTCGCGCAGCTCAGCCAGATCGGACAGCACCTCATACGCGCCGTGCCACTGCGTATAGTCTGGCCCCTGCATCCACGCGCCGAATTTGACCGTGCGACCCCAGTGATGCCACAGCTCGAAGATGGTGTAGTCAATCGGCTCGTCGAAGGGGGCAGCGGTCAGCAAGCCGGCGTCTTTGAGCGGCTGGATGATCTCGTTGCTCTCGCGGACCCACTCGTTGGTCGCCTCGGTCGCCAGATCAGCCGCTTCGTAGAACTCGGTGATGAAGTTGTCGTTGTGGCATTCCAGGCACACGCCCTGCATGCGCACTTTGTTGCTCTCCCAGGCAGGCCGGCGCTCGCTGATGGGGGCGAACAGATACCAGGTCAGGCGCTCGCCCACGTCGTGCGAGGTGCCCGTCCCGCCGAAACCGCTTATATGGCAGATGGCGCAGGTGGCCGCCGGGAAGTCTTTCACGGTGAGCGTGCCCGGCTCGGCTTCCCAGTTCCAGTTGTGGCCCAGCGTCGTGTAGGCGATGCCGTGCGGCGACTGGTGGTAGATTTCCCACTGCGGATGATCCGGGCCGATGTGGCAGGCGTTGCAGGTTTCGGGCTTGCGCGCCTGCTCCAGGCTGAACTCGTGGCGCAGATGGCACTTCTGGCACTGGCCGACCGATCCGTCGAGGGCCGGCTGGCCGATGTTGTGGCAGGTTTCGCAGGCGAAGTGAGTGATGGCTTCCCCTTCCAGCACGTGCAGATCATTGCGGCTTTTGTCTGGGGCGAAGCTGCCTTCGGGGATGGCCTGGTACTGAGCAAGCAGCTCTTCGCTGAGGCCATCCGTGCCCCAGTAGGCGACATAGGCGGGCAAGGCGTGGCGGCTGGCGTAAAACTCCTTCACTTCCTGCTTGTGGCAGCGCTCACACATGGCCGTCGTGGGCGAACCCAGGACGTAGGTGCCTTCGTGCTCCACCGCGCCCGGATAGTCGGCTTTCACTTCGTGGCAGTCTTCGCACTTCACGCTGGCGGCGGCCATCGTGCTGTAGCCATATTGGTGGACAATGCCCGGCGTCGCGCGCTCGTGGCACTTGACGCACTTGTTGTCGCTGTTGGCCAGGGCGTTGACGCGCTTCGGCCCTTCTGCCGTCTCTCCAGCTTCCTGAACAGCCATGATGATCAGCACCAGGCCGAGGACGAGGATCACCCCGACCAGGCCCAGCACCAGGACGCGACCTACCGTCAGGACGGACGCTCTCTTGCTCGGTTGTTCAGTCATCAAGAACCCCCTTCATTAGCCTCTTGAACAGGCCAGGATAGAACAGGCTACACTGTATCTACACCCTCTGCTCCAGCAAGCCGGCCAGTGGCAGTGCTCGCTGGCCTAATGCCTCGTTCTGGCCTCCTGCGCGGCTGCTTCCATCTTCTCAAACAACTGCCGGGCCTCCTCAGCACTCATCTGCGCATCCAGCAGCGGCAGGTAGACCTCCTCTTCTTTGGCGAAGTGAACCTTCACCAGGGCGTACAGCCCGTAGAGGACGCGCCGCAGCCCTTTGGCCAGGGAGACGGGCAGCGCCCCTTCCCCGATCTGCGCGCGCAGCCCGGCCAGCTCGCCGATGAGCTGCCCGATCTCGACGTGATCGCGGCGCATCGTGGCGGTGGCATCGGGCGCGCCGAGCATCTCGGCGATGACCGGGTAGAGGGCGCGTTCTTCTGCTTCGGCGTGCACAAGCAGGTGGTGGGCGAGGAAATCGTAAACCTCATCAACGCCGCGTCGCAGCGACTCGGCAGGGATGTCGCCGACGTGGTCGGCAACCGTGCGGATGTGCTCGATATGTGGCAGCAATTCCTGATGCTCGTCGCGCAGGGGTTGGGTAACAATGGTCATAGCACACCTCATTCCATATGATACGTTACAGTACAAGCACTTCGACGCGCCAGCTCACTTCTCGCCGCCCCGCCGGTAGAGCAGCAGCAGCATGATCAGCGGTGAACGGGCCACCACCGTATGCGGCAGGTTAGGGGGCATGTGCACCCAGGTGCCGGGGCCGGCCTGGCGCCGTTCGCCGCCCAGGCTCAGCTCGGCCTCGCCACGCAGCACGAAGATCGAGGCCGGCAGCGCGGCAGTATGCTCAGAGAGTTCCTGGCCTGTATCGAAGCCGAACAGCACAGCTTTCACATCGCCATCGCCATGCAGCGTCCGGCTGACGATGCTGTCCGGCTGGATTTCCGCCAGGAGGGCGGCCAAATCCTCGAAAAATACAAACTCGCTCATAGGGTATCCTCTCGGTGCGATAGCGGTCTGTGGCCTCACGGCCCCAGAACACCTCTCCCAGAACCAGGCGCGCCGGGCAGCGGGCCTCGGCCAATCGCTGAGTGGACGCGCAAGCTCGGAACAGCCAGACGAGCGGTGCTGCTGGCAGTACCCTCGCGGCTGGAGGGCAGTGCGCGGCGCACTCGCCGCCAGCCCAGGCCCGGCCTGTCGGCGCCAGCCAGCGATTCCGCTAGGGGCTGCCCGGCGTCTTACGTATGTTATGCCACATTTCCGGCGAAATGGCGACCGGTTCGCGCGGCTGATAGGGTGTCGAAACCGGCTGGAATTGAGGGGCCGTTTGAGAAGTACCTTTCCCCCTTCCTTCTGATCCTGCTGGCAGCAAAAGCGCTCGGCGATGAGACTTCCGAAGTCTCTGAAGACTTCGGAAGTCTGTTGCAGCAGAAGGCCCCTCCCTCTGGCCGCCTCCCGTAGAAGCGCTGCTCTGCTGCGCCCTCGTAGGGGCATATGGCCATACGCCCCTACGGACGCATTTCGCCAACAGTATCCCCCGCGGAAGAAGGGCCGAGGATGGCGGACAGGCACGATCCAAGCTGTGGAAAATGCATAGCCATAAACAGAGCGGGGGAGTCGCCGTGCAGTGAAGCCCCCTCTCCGCGTGTGGAGAGGGGATTTAGGGATGAGGTAAATCGTAACGCGAACCTCTCCCTAGAATCTCTGAGCGGGGACTGACTGCCTCCCCTCGCGGACGGCGCATCGGCGAGCGCCCTCACCCGGAACCACCCCCCCAGGCCAATCACCAAAAACCAGCCACCAAAAACCAATCGCTATTTCCGCCACTCGCCAACCATCCAGCCGAACTCGCGCAGCGTCGTCGTGCCGCGCACGCGGACGCGCAGCAATTCCAGCGGGCGCTCGCTGACATGCAGCGTCCCGCCATGCGTGGTGACTGCGCCCACCATGCCCGCCCCTTCCAGCACCGCGAAAATGGCCGCATCGTAGCGCCCGCCGGGATAGCAGAAAAAGCGCGGACGAACGCCGATCTCTGCCGCGATGGTCTCGGCGCTGCCCAACACCTGGTAGACGCGGCAATCGTAATCGCAGCCGTCCGTCAGGTCGGGGTGCGAGCGGCTGTGGCTCTCGATGGCCATGCCCGCCGCCGCCATCTCGCGCGCCTGGTCCCAGGTCAGGTAACCCGCCTGCCTGTTGTCCAGCCATTCCGTCACCACGAAGAACGTGCCCACCATCCCCGCCTCGCGCAGCAGCGGGAAGGCCTGAGTATAGGCGTCGGCATACCCATCGTCGAAGGTGAGGATCACTGGGCGCGCGGGCAGAGGCGCGCCGCCCACCAGCGCGTCGGTGAGATCGCCGAGCGTCACCGTCGTGTAGCCATTGCCCCGCAGCCAGGCCAACTGCGCAGCGAACTGCGCCGGCGTCACCGACAGATCGAGCCGGTATCGGTCGGCGTTCGGCGGCGGCGCGCTGATGTAGTGGTACATCAGCACCGGCACGCGAATGCGACGGCGCGTCGCGTCCAGGGACTCGCCCGCCCGCGCCCTGGACGACCAGGGCAGATCGGCCAGCAGCCAGCAGGCGAGCAGCAAAGCAAGGGTGAGGCGGCACAAAGATCGGCGCATAGCCGGACTCTAGCAGCGGGCGCGGCAGGCGTCAACCAGGGGAATTTGCCGGGTGCGTGCAGAGGCTGCCAGCGACTCGCCAGTCGCCGGGCAGTGACCTCACCCCCAGCCTCGCTGCGCCGGGCGGGGGTGAGGTCAACCAGAGCGCAGCAGAGCAGTGCCCCCGTAGGGGCGCATTACAATACGCCCCCTACCGGCGTTTCCCCAACAGTATCTTCTGCGGTGCTGCTCCGTCGCAGAGATCAGCCGCTCCCCCGAACGGCGGCGCGCAGCTCGGCTCGTTCCCAGACCACGCGCAGTGACTCGCCGTCTCCCGCCCGCGCCCAGACGCCCCACGTCCCGGCCACCTCCACCGGCGCTGCGCCCAGCCGCTCGCCGTTGATGCGCAGCCGGATCGCCCCGCCCGCCTCGCGGTGCAGCGCGATGATGTTGGCCTGGCTCGGCGGATGGATGCGCGGGTAAGCACTCCAGTCCCACTCCGGGCGCAGCGCGGGGCAGCCTGCGAGCGCATCCGGGATAGGCTGCCCCGCCGGGCAGCGGCGCGTGGTGAGGTAGCCCGCCGCGCTGAGCGCGTAGACCGTCCGCGATCCATCCGCCCCCGCCAGCCACACGCCCCACGCTGCCAGCGGATCGGCCTCGGCGGGCAGGTGGGCGCGCACCGTCAGCGTGAACGCGGCGGGCGGCGCGGGCAGCGGCGCGGGCGCAGAGGCCCAGGCTTCGCCCCCCCTGGCGAGCGCATCCGCCGCCCAGGTGAGCGCCACATCTTCCCAGACGACCGGCCCGGCCACTGGCGGATCGGTCGCTCCGCCGGCGATGAGCAAAACGCCCGCGCCGATCAGCGCCAGGGCCGCGATCAGGCCGAGCACGGCAGCACGCCACAGCCAGATGGGCGGCGAATCAGCGGGGGGGCTGGTGTTCATGGCCCCAGCATACCCGCCGCCCGCCCCGGCGCACAAAAACGCCCCGGAGAGCATCCGGGGCGTGAAATGGGCAAAGGGACGATGAGCTACCTCGAGGCGGCCACTGCGCCCACTGCGGGCACCCAGGGATAGTCCTTGCCGCCCACCCAAATCTGGTACCAGGTCATGTCGCCGACCACTTTGGTATCCAGCAGGAGGAATTCCTGCCCGGCTTTGACCTGCGCGCCCGCGATGGGGAAGTTCAGATCGGGCTGTGAGTAAACCGCCATGTCAGCGGTGATCTGCACGATCTTGTCCGTCTCCGGCATAATGACGGGTTCGCTACAGGTGTAGCTGACCAAGTTCACGGTCATACCGGAATTCGGGCCGCTGTAAATCATGTGATCGGCCCAGATGAACACCACCGTGCCTTCTGGCAGTTTGCCCCAGCTCAGCGTGACCGTCAGCATATCCTCACGCCCAAAGGGGACAATGCCCGTCGAGTCCAGGGGAGTGCCATCTTCCGTCATGGCCTCAATAATCGAATCCTGATACGCCCCGTCAGCGCCTTCATAGGTGACCGTCACCTGCGCACCTTCGCATGTCCCAAACACGGTGATCCGCGTTGGCTTCGCCGAAGCCGGGACGACCACCACCAGCGCCACCAACAATACGCTGATCACGACAGCCAATCGAAAACTCTTGATCATTTTGTGTTGACCTCCATTTGTTAATCCGGTTCAACTTAGGATAATATGAATCGCCCAGGATTTTCATGAAAGATTTGTGAAATCAGGCATGATCTGGGGCGCCATGTCCGGCAAACCAAGTCCCCTTCTCTGGCTCGGCTGGAGAGAGAGGGATTGAGGGGGTGAGGCCGGCGATCTGTTACCGCGGCGACGGCAGCGGCTCGCCCACAATTTCGGTCAGCAGGTCGAAGCGCACGACCGCGCCCGACCCCGGCGCACAAAAACGCCCCGGATGCTCTCCGGGGCGCATTGTGATGTCAGCCTCAGCGCTAGTCCACCATGTCAGCCGGCAGCGGCGCGCCATTCCACACCGCATCGTAGTTGGGGCCCATCGTGCCCACCGGCACCCAGACCAGGTCGCACCCCCAGATGATCTTGTAATACTCTCCACGTTTATCCACGCCCAGCACCCAGGCTGTGCTGCCCGCTGTAATCTCCGTGTATGGCTGCACCAACTGACCCGGCTCCCAATACAATGGCGCACCGGCTACGAACGCTCCCACCACCGCCGTGCTGGGAATGTTCATCAGGGCGTCACAGCCCGCCAGCGGCACGTTGGCGCACGAGGCGGACCATTTCGCATGGAGTGGGATCAAAGGAGAGGCCTCCAGCCCCCACTCAAGCGCCGGGTAGTCCGCCAGCTTCGTGTCTTGGGTGAACGTATAGGTCAGCGTGTCGGGTAAAGACGCCGTATCCACCTGAACACCTCCAATGTTCAAGTAGATTGTGGGCGTGAAGGATGCCTGACTCGGACCCATCAAGGGGGCAGTGAGCGAGAGCATCTCAGCCGAGATCTCAAGCGTATCCCCGGCATAGAACACCGCGGTTGGAAGGAATATGACTTTCGCGTACGTTCCGTCAGCGCCATCTACAATAGGGCACGCATCGTACTCGAGCACACCGTCGGCGCGCGCGGCTGCGGGCAGGTGCGCCAACGCACCGCCCGTCACGACAAACACGATTGCAAGAAGGGGGAGGACTTTCCTCATCTTTGTACTCCTCTTGAGGAGCGAATGCCGTTCGCCAGACCATAGAGAGGTTAGTATAGCTTGCTTTCTATAGAAGTGGAACAGCGTCTAATACCCCTATATGTAGAATTCATAGGAATTTCACGTGCGGCAGGGGCCGGCCTTCCGCTGGCGCGCCGGGACGACCACCCGCCAGCGCACATCGCGGGATGCCCACCGCCTGAGAAGTTATTTCCCCCCACCCCAAACCCCTCCTCCATGAAGAGGGAGGGGCTTGGCGGGCGCGCTTTGCTCCCTGCCCCCTCGCGGGGGCAGGGCCGGGGCTGGGGGGCGACGGGACAGGTTTTTCAGTTTGGGCAACCAAGCGAACAGGTACTCGTAGAGCATCGCGAGCTGCCCGCCGCGCCGCGTGCAGAGAGGAGGGGAGACGTAGGGGCGCATTGCCATACGCCCCTACAAGGGCGCAAGGCCCCTCCCCCTGGCCCCGTCCGGCGAGCCAGGGAGGGGGGAAGTGCGGTGCACCGCGATCAAAGTCCCCCTCTCTGGCTCTGCTGGAGAGGGAGACTGAGGGGGTGAGATCGGCGATCTGTTACCGCGGCGACGGCAGCGGCTCGCCCGCAATTTCGGTCAGCAGGTCGAAGCGCACGACCGCGCCCGACCCCGGCGCGCCCACACCGTTGATCGTGATGTAGGCGTTCCCGTCGCTGTCGAACGAGATCCCCGTCGGGAACGGCAGATCGCTCACCACCACTTCCGAGGCGCTGCCTTCATGGATGCGCAGCACCGCACCGGAATTGGGCATCGGGCCTTCCTCAGAGAACAGGCCAAACTGCACCGCGTACAACTCACCATCCGGGCCGCGCACCAGGTCGGTCAGCATGGTCAGGCCGACGGTATAGTCGCTGACCGCGCCGTCCGCGCTGACACGCAGCACCTTGGCGCTGCCAGGGACGAAGGGTGCGCCGCTCAGCAGTGAGACGTAGGCATTGCCGTCAGCGTCAAAGGCCACGCCGGTCGGTACCGGGTCGGCTTCCATCGCACCCCCGCGCGCGGGATTCGGGAACACGCCCGGCAGCGCGTCGAATACCGCCACGAGCACGATCTCGCCCGTGTCGGGATTGACGCGATACAGATCGTTGGCCCCGGCATCCGTGACCCACAGCCAGCCGTCAGGCCCAACAGCCAGGCCGTAGGGATGGTTGTCTAGAATCGTGCCGTCCGGGTTGTTGGACTCCTCAAAGGCCCACGAATCCGCCACAAGCGTGACTTCGCCGCTGTCCACCCGGACAACTCCCGCGAAGAATCCGTCGGGTGGGTCATACGTGCCATCACTGCCCCACCAACCGCTGGTCGCGTAGAGCGTCCCGTTCAGCAGCGCCAGCCGCGCGCCACCAGCGACTTCCCCAATCGGCAGCGCGATAGACGGCAGCATGGCCACGTCGGTCTGTGTGCCATCCGGCGCGATCATGGCGATGCGGGCCGACATCCCCAGGGAAGCGTCCTCCAGTTCGCCAGTTTCGCCCGGGACCTGGACCACCTGCTCACCGCCCATCCCGCTGTCAATGACCCAGACATTGCCCTCCGGGTCAACCAGGACTCCTTGCGGGCCGTTGAACCCGGAAGCGACGAGAGTCGCCCCCGGAATCTCTGGCAGCGGCGGCTGGGCGGCGGCGAGTCCGCTCAAGCTCAAGACAATGAGTAGGGCTACGATGAGTTTCAGCGTTCTCATTTCCGTTTATCCTTTTCTTAACACACATTACACTAATGGTTGAATTTACATCATTTGTCTCAACCTGCCAAATGCACTCTGAAAATGGGTGCGTGCCCAGGTTGACAGCGACTCGCCGCTTGACCTCACCCCCAGCCGCACTGCGCTTGGCTCGCCCCCTCTCCGCGTCGGAGAGGGGGCGGCGCAGACCTGGCACCATTTCTTCCCTGCGCTCTTTGCGCCTCAGCGGTGATCTTTCGCCCCGGAAATGAGATACACCACCCGGAATCCCGATCGGACAGGGGCTTCTCAGAGACCCCATGAGAAGCTGTTGCCCCCCACCCCAAACCTCTTCCCCACAAGGAGGGAGGGGCTTAGGGCCGGCGCACGACTTCTCGAACGGTCTCTCACAGGCAGATACGTTGGTCTCGGGGGGAGGCAGTCGCGGCTTGTGGGGCAGGCGATGGAATCACCTGCCCCAGGCGCGGTTGGTCAGCGGAATTGCCGGGCGTCACTCAGCGCATATGCAGGGGGCGAGCTATATGCTACAGCCCGCGCGCGTGAATGGATTCCGCCACGTCTGCGTTGTAGGTCACGTCGTTGATTCTGAAGATAGCCCAGGGCGTCCCTTCGTCCTCCCACATGACCGCGATGGATGTTGGGATCAGCAGGCCGTGGAACCGCTGCCATTTCCCCGGTATGAGAATCCAGCGCACCATCTTGTCGGGGCTGATGGTCTTGCTGCGCAGCGTCTCCATCCGCTCGATCAGGCCGGTGCGCGCATCAAAGTAGACGGTGAAAGAGTCCTTGGCCGCGCCGAAGGGCACAATCAGCCGGGCGCTGTGCTCGTCAATAGCCTGCCAGCGGACGCGCGGATCGGTCACGTAGATGGGCGACAGCCACAGCGATTCGCCCCACAGGCCCAGGTTGGCTGCCCGGTCGGCTCCTGCCCCATCGAGCGCGTTGTCCTTCGACGATTCCAGCCGCACTCTGCCGTTGAGGTACCACTCGTTGACGCGAAACACGGTCCGCCGGAAAGCCGTTGATTCGATGTAGTGGTGGTAGCTCCGCCCGGCCTGGTGCGTGAAGCGAAAACGGGAGTGGAGCGTGAACCCGTTCAGGCGCGTGGGCGCGGTGCCATCTATCACTGCCGAGTGGATCAGGGGCACGGTGTCGCCGCTGACGGCCTGATAGAAGCGGGTCACTGGCTCCGGCAGGTTCTCTGGCAGGGGCACCTGCTCCAGGGGGGACGTCGGCTGCGAGTAGGGGGGGAAGCGCCCCGGCTTTATATCCACGCCCAGCACCGCCACCAGCGCCCCCAGAATAATCAGGGGCACCAGCGCCTCGCGGAGCGCGTTCGCCCCCGTGGTGGCAATGGAGAGCGGGGCTGTCAGTTTGGAGTGTGTGTCAGGGGGAGCGGGAGAAACTTCAGTGTTCTGCGTAGAGGCCTTGGCGATTGGCTTTGCATCATGCGGTGCGAGCTGTTCTCTCACGAGGTTCGCGCCGCTGGCAGCGACACCGGTGGCCTGAGGGGTCTCTGGCGGCGTCTGTGCCGCTGCGCTTCCGCCCAAGCCCATGACGAGCAAGATAATGAGAAGGGCTGCGGTGAGTCTCGGCGTTCTCATTTTCGACCCCCTTTCCTTTGAAAATGGTCGGCTAATAAGGTTATACATCAACAGGCGTTGATATGGCAAAAGTTTCGAAATTCGTACTAGACATAGTTTATCTGTAGATTATCGGTAATATTAACAGGCGGGTCGCGCCCGGTGTGTTTTTCGGCACGCGCGCCCACCGAAATTCGCCCAAATCCCCCTCGTGCGCTATAATCTCCTGCATATAATCGCGGGACGAGACGCCTGCCCCGCAGCATCTCGACCGGGCTGCCAGCAGCCCAGGCGCGGACAGATAACACCCTCCGGGCGACTCGCGCACTATGGTCGCCCGGATGATTCGCCCGCGCGGCGCGCCTCTCGTGCGCGCCTGCGCCAGTCAGGACAACCCCTATGAACTCAATGGAATCCGGGACAGTCAGACAGGTCAAGATTGACCAGGAAATGCGCGAGTCGTATCTCGACTACGCCATGAGCGTGATCGTGGCTCGCGCGCTGCCAGACGCCCGCGACGGCCTCAAGCCTGTGCACCGCCGCATCCTCTACGCCATGTACGACATGGGCATCCGCGCCAACTCGTCGTACAAGAAGTCGGCCCGCATCGTCGGCGAGGTGCTCGGCAAGTACCACCCGCACGGCGACTCGGCGGTCTACGACGC
The DNA here is from genome assembly GCA_023382715.1 of Anaerolineae bacterium. Taxonomy (GTDB): domain Bacteria; phylum Chloroflexota; class Anaerolineae; order Aggregatilineales; family Aggregatilineaceae; genus UBA2029. The sequence goes on along the minus strand of JAHDWP010000031.1, from coordinate 18,652 downwards.
GATGGCCCGCATGGCCCAGCCCTTTTCCATGCGCTACATGCTCGTGGACGGGCAGGGCAACTTCGGCAGCATTGACGGCGACAGCCCTGCCGCCATGCGCTACACTGAGGCGCGGCTGGCCCCCATCGCCGAAGAGTTGATCGAAGACATCGGCATGAACACGGTGGACTTCATGCCCAACTTCGACGCCTCGCTCAACGAGCCGCAGGTGCTCCCCGCCCGGCTGCCCAACCTGCTGATCAACGGCACGAGCGGCATCGCCGTCGGTATGGCGACCAATATCCCGCCGCACAACCTGCGCGAGATCGCCGCCGCCATCACCTTCATGATTGACCGCATGATCGCCTGCCCCGGCGAGCCGGACGACGCCATCCCCGACATCACCATTGACGAGCTGATGCAGTACGTCCAGGGGCCGGACTTCCCCACCGGCGCGCTGATCGTCGGCGGGGCGGAGCTTAAGGAAGCCTACGCCACCGGCAAGGGGCGCATCGTCATGCGCGCCCGCACCGAGATTCAGGAGATGCGCGGCGGCGAGCGCTACCGCATCGTCGTCACCGAGATCCCCTACCAGGTCAACAAGTCGTCCATCCTGGAGCGCATCGCCGCCCTGGTGCGCGACGGGCGGCTGGAGATGATCAGCGACCTGCGCGACGAATCCGACCGGCGCGGCCTGGCCATCGCCATCGAACTGAAGAAGAACGCCCAGCCGCGCACGGTGCTCAATCGGCTGTTCAAATACACCCAACTGCAAAGCACCTTCGGCGTGCAGATGCTGGCCCTGGTAGATGGCGAGCCGCGCCTGCTCAGCCTGCGCCGCGCCCTGCACATCTACATCGAGCACCGCCGCACGGTCATCCGCCGCCGCAGCGAATACGAGCTGGCCAAAGCCCGCGCCCGCGCCCACATCCTCGAAGGGCTGCTGCATGCGCTGGCTCACATTGACGACATCATCCGCACCATCCGCCGCGCCGACGACACCGACATCGCCCGCGCCCAGTTGATGGAGCGCTTCGCCCTCAGCGAGGCCCAGGCCGGCGCCATCCTCGACATGCAGTTGCGCCGCCTGGCCGCCCTCGAACGGCAGAAGATCGAGGACGAATACCGCCAGATTCGCGACTACATCGCCTACCTGGAAGACCTGCTGCGCTCGCCGCGCAAGATTCTGGCCCTCATCCGCGACGATGTGAACGCGCTCGCCGAGAAGTACGGCGACGACCGCCGCACCGAGCTGGCGCTCGACGTGCTGACCGACTTCGTGGACAGCGACCTGATCCGCGACGAAGAAGTGCTGATCAGCCTGACCGAGCGCGGTTACATCAAGCGCGTGCCGGTCGTCGCCTACCGCTCGCAGCGGCGCGGCGGCAAGGGCGTCACCGGCATGGCCACCCGCGAAGAGGACTCGGTCGAGCATCTCTACGCCGCCGGCTCGCTCGATCACGTGCTGTTCTTCACCGACCAGGGCAAGGTCTACTCACAGCGCGCCTACATGATCCCCGAAGCCGGGCGCGGCGCGAAGGGCACGCTGATCAACGCCTTCCTGACTCTCCAGCCGGAAGAATACGTCACGGCCATCGCCTCTGTGCCCTCCTTCGAGGAGACGGCGGGCTATTTCGTGCTGTGCACGCGGCGAGGTCGCATCAAGCGCGTGCCGGTCAGCGCCTTCGCCGCCGTGCGCAGCAACGGCCTGATCGCCATGAGCCTGGACGAGGACGATTACCTCGGCTGGGTGCGCCCCTCCTCCGGCACTCAGGACGTAATCGTGGTCACGCGCAACGGCATGAGCATCCGCTTTTGCGAGCAGGACGTGCGCGTGATGGGCCGCCCCGCCGCCGGCGTGAGCGCTATCCGCCTGCGCGGCGGCGACGAAGTGGCCAGCGTGGATGTCATTGACGATGGGGGCAAGGCGCTGCTGGTCGTCACCGAGTACGGCTATGGCAAGCGCACCCCCCTGCACGAGTACAGCCAGCAGCGGCGCTACGGGTTCGGCGTCCGCACGCTGCGCAATCTGCCCAAGACCGGGCGGATCATCGGCGCGCGCGTTGTCACGCCCGACGACAGCCTGACGCTGATCACTGCCGGCGGCGTGGCACTGCGCACGGAAGTCGGCTCGATCAACCTCTACGGGCGGCTGACGAGCGGCGTCAAGCTGATCCACCTGCCCGACGATGACGTGCTGGTGAGCATGGCCCTGGTCAGCGGGGAAGAGCCGGCAGACAACGGCTCTGCCGCGCGCGAGACAGCGCTGACAGGGGACGACTACGTGCTGCTCGACGACGAGGACGACTACGAGGACGACGAGCCGTTCGAGGAGTACGAGGACGCGCCCGAAGACGAAGCGGACGACGAGCCGGGCGGGTACGACGAGTACGACGAGGACGGCGGCGAGGACTTCGACCAAGCGTAGCCGGGCGCCGCTCAATAGCACGAGCGGCTGAGCGTGCTCCCATAAGGGCGTATGGCCCTACGCCCCGCCGCTCTCTCGCCGACCAAAGCGTTTATAGGGGCGGGTTTGCAAACCCGCCCCACACATCTCCGCCGGCCACAATCCCCCTGGCAAAAGGCTCCGCAGTGCCGTACACTTGGGCCATGCTCACCGACACCATCTCGCTCGAAGGGGGCCAGGGGGCGCTGCTGGCCTTCCTCCCCCGGCCCGACCCGGACGCCATCGCCGCCGCTGCCGTCGCCCTGGCCAACACCGACGGTGGTGCCATCGTGATCGGCCTGGACGAGGGGGGCGTCTATCGCGGCCCGTTAGACGGCGTGGCAGTCGCCCGCGCTCTGCTCGCCGCCGCCGACTGCTGCACGCCGCCCATCCCGCTCGGCACGCCAGAGATCCTCAGCACGCCGGGCGGCCCGGCCCTGGCCGTGCGCGTCCCGCGCGGGCGGCGCGTGCACGCCCTCAGCGATGGCAGCGTGCTGGCCCGCAGCGACTTCGGCAACCGCGCCCTGGGCGGCGACGAGATTCGCGGGCTGCTCAGCGCCCGCGCCAACGGCGACTTCGAGGCGGAAGCCGTGCCCGGCGCGCGCATCGCCGACCTCGACCCGGCGCTGCTGGCCGCCTTCATGGTCGCGCGCGCCCGCCGCCTGGGGCAGCCCGTCGAGGATGTGCCGCTCGCCGCGCTGGGCGCGATCACGCCCGATCACGGCGTCACCGTCGCCGGGCTGCTGCTCTTCGGGCGCGACCCATCGCGCTGGCTGCCGCAGGCGAGCGCGCAGTTCCTGCGCTATCTCGGCCCCGCCGGCGACGCGCACCTCGCCTTCGAGCGATCCTTCGCCGGGCCGCTGATTTCCCTATTCGACCAGCTATGGGAAGCGATCCGCGCGCAGATGCACGCGCCCGTCGGCAAACCGGACGCGCTCGAATACCCCGCCGCCGTGCGCGAGGTGCTGGCCAACGCCCTCTGTCACCGCGATTACCGGCTGCGCGAGCGCCTCACCGTGCGCCTCTACGCCGATTGCCTGGAAGTGGTCAGCCCCGGCGGGCTGCCCGCCTTCCTGACGACGACTCACCTGGTGGGCGGGCGCTACAGCCGCAACCCGCGCCTGGCGAGCGCGCTGGCCCAGTGGGGTTATGCCGACGGGAGAGGCGGCGGCGTGCTGCGCATCCTGCGCGCGATGGATCGCCGGGGCGCGCGCCCGCCGCTGATCGAGACGGGGCCGTACAGCGTCACCGTGCGCCTGTTCAACGAGTGCGTGACGGGCGCAGGCGCGCCCGACCAGCCGCCCGAAGACGCCCTCAACGAGCGGCAGCGCGCGGCGCTGGCCCACGTCCGCGCGCACGGCAGCATCACCTTCCACGAATTGCGCGCGCTGCACCCCGCCTTGCGCCCAGACCTGTTGCAGCGCGACCTGTCGGCGCTGGTGCAGGGCGGCTATCTGCGGCGCGTCGGCGGGCGCGCGGGGGCCTATTACCTGCTGCCCTGACGCTCACGCGCTGCCGCACAGCGCGCGAATATGCGGCAGGGCATGGCGCAGCGCCCGTTCGCGGTGCGTGACGAAGCCCGCCTTCTGCCCGGCTGGCAGCAGGTGCATCGCGCCCAGCAGCATCCCCCACTCCGCCACGTAAAAGAGCGACTCGAAGGGAAAGCCCTCGATGCGCAGCGGGTCGGGCTGCTCCAGGATGACGCCGCGCTGCGTCCCCTCGAACAGGGTGATAGCCTCCAGCTCCGCCCCGACGGCCAGGGCCGTGCGGAACTGCGCGCCGCGCTGCGCCGGAGGCACGCCGTGCAGTCGCTCCAGACAGTAGGCGATGATCGCCTCGTCGCTCATACGCTCTCCGCCCGTCCAGTGCCGCACGTGGATGCCCGGCTCGCCGCCCAGCGCGTCAATCTCCAGGCCCGTATCGTCGGCCACGACCACGAATTCGCCGGACGGCAGCCGCTCGAGGTAGGCGCGCGCCTTGAGCGTCGCGTTCTCTTCCAGAGTCGCCCCCGGCTCCGGCACATTCAGCAAAAGCCCGATCTCGTGCGGCGTGACAAGGGGCAGCCCCGCCGCCGCCAGCAGGTGACGAACTTCCATGATCTTGCCGGGGTTGGCGGTAGCAAAGAGCACAGGGCGCATGACAGCATCTCCGTAAAAGCTGGCCGGGCCGATCACGCGGTGCAGTGTACTGCGCGCGCGGCGCGGCGGCAAACGATCGCGCGGCGAGGAGACACCGAGAGCCGAGGCGCGGGGGTGTCATCCTGCGACGCCCGCCTTGCCGCCCGCTAACCAACGCGGGCGAAGTGCGGTACACTTGGCCCTGGCAGCGTCCTATGCTGCGCGAACCCGTGATCACTCCAGGAGCCTGAATCCTATGCCCATTTACATTCTGCTCAGCACCTTCACCGAGCAAGGCGTGTCGTGCGTCGTCGAGGACCCGTCGTGCCTGCGCCGTATCGGCATGGACATCGAGAAGCTCGGCGTCAAGGTGCTCGATCAGTACGCCACGCTCGGTCAGTTCGACTTCGTGCACGTCATCGAAGCGCCGGACAACGAGACCATCGCCCGCGTCAGCATGGAGCTGACCGCGCGCGGGCATCTCAAGCCGCTCAGCCTGCCCACCATCTCGATCAACGATTTCATCAGCCGCCTGAGCCTCGACCGGCGACCTTAGCATCGAGTCTGGCTTCTGGCCCAGAAAAAAAAGCAGGGCGTGCGCTGAGCACGCCCTGCTGTTTCTACCGATCAGGACCGGGTGACGCTCAGTCGCGCCCGCCCCGGTCACCCCCGCCGCCGCCACCGCGATAGCCGCCCCGGTCGCCGCCGCCGCGCCGATCGCGATCTCCGCCGCCACGCCCGCCGCCAAAACCGCCGCGCCGGTCACGGTCCCCGCCGCCACGCCCGCCGCGGTCGCCACCGCGCCCGCCACGGTCGCCGCCGCGCCCACCGCTCCGCCCGCCGCCGCTGATCTTGACATCCGCCGCGCGCGCTTCTTCCAGCGTCCAGCCTTCGAGCACGGCCTGGCGGCTGAGGCGAATCTTGCCGTCGCTGTCCACGTCGGTGATCATGACCATGATCTCGTCGCCCACCGCCACCTCGTCCTCGATGCGCTGCACAAAGTGGTCGGCGATCTGGCTGACCGGCACCAGGCCGTCCTGGCCGGGCAGCACCTCGACGAACGCGCCGTAGGCTTCCACGCGGGTCACGCGCCCGGTGTAGATGCGCCCAAGCTCCGGCTCCTCGACCAGGGCCAGGATCATGTCGCGGGCGCGCTCGGCGCTGGGACCGTCCGGGCTGGCGATGAAGACGGTGCCATCCTCGGCGATGTCAATCTTGGCATCGGTCTTTTCCTGGATGGCGCGCACAGTCTTGCCGCCTGGGCCGATGATCATGCCGATCTTCTCGACATTGACCTTGACCGTCAGGATGCGCGGCGCATAGGCGCTCAGCTCCGTGCGGGGCGCAGGGATCGTGGCCAGCATCACGCCGAGAATCTGCATGCGGGCTTCGCGCGCCTGGGCCAGCGCCTGGCGCAGGATAGCTTCGCTGATGCCCGTGATCTTGATGTCCATCTGCAGGGCGGTGATGCCCGTCTCCGTCCCGGCAACCTTGAAGTCCATGTCGCCCAGGTGATCTTCCATGCCCTGAATGTCGGTCAGCACGGCGTAGCGATCATCTTCTTTGATCAGGCCCATGGCAATGCCCGCCACCGGGCGGATCAGCGGGACGCCCGCCGCCATCAGCGCCAGGGTGCTGCCGCACACGCTGGCCATGCTCGTGCTGCCGTTGGACGACATCACCTCGCTGACCACGCGGATCGTGTAGGGGAACTGGTCTTCCGGCGGGATCATCGCCCGCAGCGCCGTCTCCGCCAGCGCGCCATGCCCGATCTCGCGGCGCTTGGGGCCGCGCAGGAACCACGTCTCGCCGGTGCTGTAGGGCGGAAAGTTGTAGTGGTGCATGTAGCGCTTGGTATCTTCCGGGTACAGCCCGTCGAGCGGCTGGCTGTCGCGCGGGGTGCCCAGCGTGCAGATGCTGAGCACCTGCGTCTGGCCGCGCTTGAACAGGCCGGAGCCGTGCACGCGCGGGACCAGGTCCACTTCGGCGGCCAGCGGGCGGATCGTCGTGTAGTCGCGCCCGTCGGGGCGCACGCCATCTTCGAGGATGCGCCGGCGCACTTCCTTCTTCAGCGTGGCGTCGAGCGCCTCGCTGACGCCCTTGACGGGGATCGGCTCCTCTTCGCTGGCGGGGCCGGCGGCCTCGTACTCGGCCAGCAGGCGCTCGCGCAGCTCGTCAATGGCCGCGTTGCGCTCCGGGCGGGCCGTGGTATCGGCCAGGATGCGGGCGATGTCGGCGGCGATCTTGCCCTCGACCTCGGCGGCCAGCGCCTCGTCCACCACTGCCGGGGTGTACTCGCGCTTGGGCTTGCCCACCTGCTCGCGCATCTGGTTCTGGGCTGCGATCAGGCTCTGCATGGCGTCGTGCCCGAAGCTCAGGGCGCGGATCATGGTCTCTTCGTCCACTTCGTCGGCCCCGGCTTCGACCATGATGATCGCTTCGCTGGTGCCGGCCATGCGCAGGTCTAGCTGGCTGTTCTCCATCTCCGGGATGGTCGGGTTGAGCACGAACTCGCCGTCAACCAGCCCCACGCGCACCGCGCCAATCGGCCCGCCCCAGGGCACATCGGAGATGTGCAGCGCGGCGCTGGCAGCGATGATCGAGAGCATGTCCGCGTGGTTTTCCTGGTCGTGGCTGAGCGGCGTGACGATGACCTGCACCTCATTGCGCAGGTCGTGGGGGAAGAGCGGGCGCAGCGGGCGGTCGGTGACGCGGGCGATGAGAATGCTCGCCTCCGACGGGCGCCCTTCGCGGCGCATGAAGCTGCCGGGGATGCGGCCCGCCGCGTAGAGCTTTTCTTCGTAGTCCACGCTGAGCGGGAAGAAGTCAATGCCTTCGCGGGCAGCGGCGCTCATGGTCGCTGTAGCAAAGACGACGGTGTCGCCCAAGCGGACGGTGACTGCGCCGCCGGCCTGCTCGGCCAGCTTGCCCGTCTCCAGGACGAATTCCTTGTCGCCGACCAGCGCCGTAAAGCGTTGGTTGGCCGGCATTCCGGTTGAATCAGACATGGGGAAAATCCTCCGAAACTAATGCGCCCGGAGGTCAGGGACTGGAACCTGGTGTCAAGCACGCCGCTCCCAGCGAGAGCACTGGCTTGACCGCATGTTCCAATTCCTGCCGCCCCGGGCTGGCTTCACGATCAGACAGGTTGTCGACTCACGGCCAGGATCAGCCCCGCTGGTGCGGAGCCGGTGGCCGGCGGGACACAGATACTATTCATGCTTCCCTGTGCAGTCAAAGCGCGGATCGTCCGACCCGCGCTCCGCATACCCTCCGCCGCCTAGCGGCGCAGACCCAACCGCTGGATCAGCTCGCGGTAGGATTCGGGGTTCTTGCGGCTGAGGTACTTCAAGTGGCGGCGGCGCAGACCTACCAGCTTGAGCAGGCCGCGGCGGCTGTGCTCGTCGTGCTTGTGTACCTTCAGGTGCTCGGTGAGCTGCCCGATGCGCGTCGTCAGAATGGCGATCTGCACTTCGGGCGAGCCGGTATCGGTTTCGTGCCGGCCATAGCTCTGGATGAGTTCTTCTTTGGCTTGCTTGGTGATTGACATAACGGGCGTCCTCGTGGACTGCTGTCACCGGGCGAGCCGGACGTTGGCCCGCCGGTCAGAAACGATACGAGCTTGCAATGGGGGCCATTATACCATCGGGGCGGGGGCTTGGGAAGCCTCAATGCGCGGGGGAGTATGGGTCGCGCTTGCGCAGAGAAGCGCGCACTGCCGAGGTGCGGAGAAAGAGACTTCCGAAGTTTTCGAAAACTTCGGAAGTCTGTCTCTGTCCGCGCCCTCTGTGCTCCCGCACCGATCTTTTGCCCGCCCGCAAGGTCGCCCCGCCCCCGCTCACAACCCCAGCCGGCGGGCCGCCAGCAGCAGCCCGATCATCGTCTTGCCGTCGGGCAATTCGCCGCGCTCGACCCGGCGCAGCGCCTCCGCCAGCGGCAGCCGCACCACTTCCAGGAATTCGTCCGCGTCCCCGGCCAGCCGCGATTCCATCAGCTCAGTGGCCAGATAGATATGAATCAACTCGGTCGTGTAGCCGGGCGCGGTATACTCGCCGGTCAGCCGTTCCAGCCTGCCCGGCCAGTACCCGATCTCCTCCTGCAATTCGCGCGCAGCAGCCTGCTCTGGGTCCTCGCCCGGTTCCAGCGTCCCCGCCGGAATCTCCAGCAGCAGATCGCCCGCCGCGTGGCGGTACTGGCGCACGAGCAGCACGTCGCCACCCGGCAGCAGCGGGACCATCGCCACCGCGCCAGGGTGCCGCACGATCTCGCGCACCGCCTGCGCGCCGTCCGGTAGTTGCACCGTCTCAACGTAGACCTTGACCAGGCGGCCCAGGTAGGCCGGCTCCGATGTCAGCGCCCTCTCACGCAAATCGCCCATGCTCACCTGTCCCTGCACGCAAAAGGGGAGCGGCCCGTCACAGCGAGCGCTCCCCCGCCTCTCCTAATGGATCGCACCAGCCCGACACATTCCAGGGGTCGAAGCGGAGTTCTTTGCACCGCAGAGACGCAGAAGGCACAACGAGGACTCTACAGAGTTCTCGCCCCTCTTTTCTCTGCGCTCTCTGCGCCTCCGCGGTGGTCTTCCCCGTCCCAGAGACGAAATGCCCGCCACTAGCCCACGAAGCCGGGCGGCGTAGGCGTCGCCGTGATGACGATGTAGACTGGCGCGCCCGCCGCTGGCGCAACTGTCGGCGCGGGCAGCGCGGCGGATGCAGGGATGACCAGCTCCCGCCCCACCGTCAGGAAGTTCATCTGCGCCGGCGAAATGCCGTTGACGGCCATCAGCTCGGCCATCGTCACGCCGAACTGAAGCGAGATGCGGTAGATGTTGTCGCCCGGCTGGACGACGTACACGCCCTGGCGACCGCCCTGCCCATCCGGGACGAAGGGCGTCGTGGCAGGGGTGGCCGTCGCTGGCACCACGCACGGCACGAGCAGCGTATCGCCTGCCCGGATCAGGTCGGGGTTGACGATATTATTGGCCTGGGCGAACTGGTTGACGGACACGCCGTACTGCAACGCCAGCCGCGAAAGCGTCTCGCCCGGCAGGACAAAGTGCTCGCCGCAGATTCCGCCCGCCAGCGCCGGCGTCGCCGTCACGTAGATCACCTGCTGGCCCGCGACAGGCGGCGTCGCCGTCACGTAGATCACGCCCGGCCCGGCCACGCCCGGCAGGGGTTCGGGCGGCGCGACGCCTAACGTCGCGGCGGCGGTCGCCGTCGCTTCGTAGACCATCTGCGTCGCGGTCATCTGCCCGCCGGTCAGCGTCGCCTGAAGAGCGACCTCGCCCAGCGGTTGCGCTTCGGCGAGCGTCGCCGAGGGCACCTGCGCCACAGCGACCGGCTGCGTCGGCAAAGCTGGCGGTGCCTGCGTGGGCAGAACGACCGGCGCGGCAGCGCCTGTTCCCGTCGTGTCCGCCGCGGATTCAGCCAGCGGCACTGCCTCAACCGGCCTGTACGCAACGAAGTAGGGCGTATACGTCGCGGTGGCCGCGAAGGGCATGAACGGCACCGGCGTGAAGGTCAGGGTCGGCCCAGGCTGCGGCAGTTGTGTCGGCGGCTGTGTCGGCACGGCCGTGTTCGTGGGCGGCACGCGCGTCGCGGTGGGCTGTGGTGTGTCGGTGCGGGTCGGGCTGGGCGTCTCGGATGGCGGAGGCGGCGTCGCCGTGACGATCACCGCCACCGCGATGACCGCCGTCTCCGACGGGACGACCGCCCCGCCCTGCCCGTCCGGCGGGTTGCCGAAGACATCTGTCGGCTGGACGATGACCGTGTCGGTGGGCGCGGGCGTCTCGGTGGGCAGGCCGAGCGTGGGGAACGGGGTGAGCGTAGGCACTCCCGGCGGGACAGTAAGCTGCTCCTCGGTGGGCACGCCCTCCGGGGGGGCAAAGGTCGGCTGGGGCAGCGGCGTGCTGTCCGTCTGCTGCTCAATGCCCATTTCGCCCACCTGCGTCGGCTCCAGGCTGCCACCCAATGACTGGTAGCAGCCCGTCAGGGCCAGCGACAGCAGCAGCGCCAGCGTCACCCACCCCACGCGACGGCTTTTGATCGGCATACGCCATCCCTCCCTGGACCTGATCCCACAGCGTCAGTGTGCCCGCAGTTTACCATCAGCACGCGCAGCGCACAAGCGGCGGGGGTTTGGGGCGTGCGAACCTTGCCGGGTAGGGACGCTGCTCGGCTGCGCCCTGGTTTACCTCACCCCCTGGCCTCGCTGCGCTCGGAGAGGGGGCGGTGAGGCGCGTCAGCGCCCCTGCGACGGCAAGCACATAAAGGCAGACTTCCGAAGTTTGCTAAACTTCGGAAGTCTTCTCAAGCACATCCGCCGACGCGGAGTGACCTCTACTCCAGCTCCACCGCCAGCGCCACCGCCTCGCCGCCGCCCAGGCACAGCCCGGCCAGCCCGCGCTTCAGCCCGCGCTGCTTCAACGCATACAGCAGCGTGACCAGCACGCGCGCCCCCGACGCCCCGATGGGGTGGCCGATGGCGATCGCCCCACCGTTGACGTTCAGCTTTTCCGGCGGGACCGGGTGCCCGTCGCGCGCCAGCCCCTTGAGGTCGGCCAGCACCTGCGCGGCGAACGCCTCGTTAAGCTCCACCAGATCCACGTCGGCCATCGTCCAGCCCGCCCGCGCCAGCGCGCGCGGCATGGCCTCGATCGGCGCGGCGAACAGCCACTTGGGTTCCAGCGCCGCCTGCCCATAACCGGCGATGCGCGCCAGCGGCTGGTGCCCGTGCGCTTCGGCGTACTCGCGGCTGGCGACAACCAGCGCCGCCGCCCCATCGTTGAGGCCGGGGGAGTTGCCCGCCGTGACAATCCCATCATCGCGGAAGGCCGGGCGCAGCCGGGCCAGCGTGTCAAGCGTCGTATCGGGACGGATCGACTCGTCGCGGTCGAAGATCGTCACTTGGCCCTTGCGCCCTGGCAATTCGACCGGCACGATCTCCTCGGCGAAGCGCCCGGCTTCGGTCGCTTCGTGGGCCAGTTGGTGGCTGCGCACGGCGAATTCATCCAACTCCCGGCGGGTAAGCTCGAACTCCTGGGCGATGAACTCCGCCGCCTCGCCCATGACCCAGCCGGCGATGTGATCCCACAGCCCGTCCCACATGATGGCGTCCACCATCTCGAAATGGCCGTACTTGTGCCCGACACGCCCCTTGAGGTCCATGAACGGCGCGTTGGTCATGCTCTCGATGCCGCCGGTCAGGTAGAGGTCGCCGTCGCCGGCGCGGATCAGCCCCGCCGCCAGCATGACCGCCTTCAGGCTGCTGCCGCAAATCTTGTTGATCAGCAGGCCGCCGACGTGCGGGGGAATGCCCACACCGAGCGATACCTGGCGCGGGACAGCCTGGCCCGCGCCCGCCGGCACGACCTGGCCGAGGATCACCTCGTCAATGGTCGCCGGGTCTATGCCGCTGCGCTCCAGGGCGGCGCGCGCGGCCATCTGGCCAAGCTGCACGGCGGTGAAGGGCGTCAGCGCGCCCAGCAGCTTGCCCTGGGGCAGGCGCGCCCCGCTGAGGATGACAGCATCACGGGGGGATTTGTCGTTCGCTGGCATGAAAACCTGTCCTTTCGCCATCTTTTACCATCAGACTATCATCAAATATTGAGCGTTGATCCGGCGAGACAGAGCGGGGGTGGGTGGCCGCCCGCTCAGTCGTGTGGCCAGGCCGCGCGCAGCCTGGCGTAGGTGTCGCTGAGCATTTCCGGGATGACGCGCGTCCCGCTGATGACGGTCATGGTGTTCGTATCTGCTTCCCAGCGCGGCACAATATGCATATGGAAATGGTCGGGGATGCCCGCCCCGGCGCTCGCCCCGATGTTGGCCCCGATGTTGAAGGCGTGCGGGCTGTAGGCGGCGCGCAGCGCAGCCAGCGCCTTGTTGGTCGTCAGCATCAGGTCGGTCAGCACCTCCGCCGGCAGATTCTCCAGCGACGGCACGTGCGCGTAGGGGACGATCAGCAGGTGCCCGTTGTTGTACGGGTACATGTTCAGCGCCGCGTAGACGTGCGTCGAGCGCGCGACCACGTACTCGCGGGCGTCGGCGTCGGCTTCTGCCTGGCCCCCCAGCCCCTTGATGCAAAACACGCAGCCGTCGTACTGCGCGCGGTCTTCGCCGCGCAGGTAGGGCATCCGCCAGGGCGTCCACAGAAACGGATCAGTCATCAGCGGTCTACTCCACAGCCAACCAGGTCGTCTCACATTATTGACCGCATTGTACGGCGCGGACGCCGCCCGCACAACCAGGATGCTCCCCAGTCCGCCTCACCATACCCCGCCCAAGTTACGCGCAGGTTACAGGGAGATGGGTCTTTTTGCGGGTATACTGGAAAAGCTGTCAGCTTTCAGCCATCAGTTTTCAGCGAGAGCGACAGGTTGTGTCTGTGCTGAATCGTTGCTACCTGGAGAGGACTCCATGCCCGACCGCCTGACTCCCGACGCCCTGCGCGCGGCCCTGGGCCAGCGCCCCTTCCGCTGCTTCGACGAAGTGGGCAGCACGCAGGACATCGCCCGCGACTGGGCGCTGGCCGACCCGCCCGCCCCGGAAGGGGCCATCGTCATCGCCGAGTCGCAGACCGCCGGGCGCGGTCGCCAGGGCCGGCGCTGGCATTCCCCGCCGGGGGGTGCGCTGCTGGTCAGCGCCATTTACCGCCCCGCCCTGGCCCCCGCACACATGCAGCGCGTGACGATGGCCGCCGGCCTGGCTCTCGCCGATGTGCTGCGCCCGCTGCTGGGCGACGCCTTCGCCCTCAAGTGGCCCAACGACGGGCTGGTGCGCGGCAGGAAGCTGTGCGGCATCCTCTGCGAAGCGACCTGGCTCGGCGAACGGCTGGCGGCGGTCGTGGTGGGGATCGGGCTGAACGTGCGCGCGGACTTCGGCGGGGGCGACCTGGCCGCGGTCGCCACCAGCCTGGAAACGGCGCTGGGCCGCCCGGTGAGCCGGGTCGCGCTGCTGGCGGCGCTGCTGCCGCGCCTCGATCACTGGGTCGCTCGCGCCGCCGAATCGGCCATCGTCGCCGCCTGGCGGGCGCAGCTGGGCACGCTCGGCAAGCGCGTGACCGTCTACACCGCGCCGGGGCAGTTCCCCAGCCCGTCCTACGGCGGCGTCGCCGAGGATGTGGACGAAGCGGGCGCGCTGCTCGTCCGGCTGGACTCCGGCGACGTGCGGCGCGTGCTGGCCGGCGATGTCGGGCTAGGCGAGGACGAGTGAGCGGATGCAGCAAAAAGCGCCGGTCATCACAGGATGAGCGGCGCGCAGAGTCAGAGTCGGGGATAGCGGACGAGGCGGATCAACAGAAAAAGCCTATGCGCGCGCTCCGTAAAGGGGAGGCGCAGCGCCAGGCTGAGCGGCTCCGCAGCGTGCACCAGGCGCGATCAGAAGCGGCGCTCCTTCAGGCGGGTCGCCTTGCCGGTGAGGGCGCGCAGGTAGTACAGCTTGGCGCGGCGCACTTTGGCGTTGCGCACGATTTCAACCTTCTCGATGCGCGGGCTGTGCAGCAGGAAGGTGCGCTCCACACCAATGCCATGACTGGCGATGCGGCGCACGGTGAACGTCGTGTTGACGCCGCCGCCGCCAATGCGGATCACCGTGCCGTGAAACACCTGGATACGCTCGCGGTTGCCCTCGACAATGCGCAGGTGCACGCGCACCGAGTCGCCCGGCTGGATGCGCGGGTGCTGGGTCTGGGCCGGTTCCAACGCTTTGATCAAGTCCGTCATCTGACGCCATCCTTCTACGTTCGCGAGATCGAGACGGCCTGGCCGAGCGCCGCCCGCTTTATGCAACAGAAGGCGGCCCCTTGGGTGGTGCGGGCCGCCGAGGCGCGAGCATTGTAGCATAGGCGTAGTGGTTTTTCAATGGCGGGATTGAGGGATGGGCATTCAGCGTATCCGCTCTGTGAGCCTGAGCCAAAGGGAAGGGAAAGTTGCCTGTAACTGGTCAAGAAACATCTCCTTCCCAGTACCGCCGGACGAGTGCGAGAAATCAGGCTATCTGATGGTTGCAGCATAAAACATTATGTACTAACCCCGCAATCCATAGCCGCCCGACCCCCGTCACGCTATACTCTGACGCAGCAAACGCACAGTGAGCCAGAACAGCCCTGACGACCATGCCCACTACACCGCCACGCAGCCCGACTATTAACCCCTCTCCCCAAGAGTCTCTGCCCGCGCTGACCGAGCGCCAGGAGCTTATCCTCTCGCTAGTCGTGCGCGAATATATCCGCACCGGCCAGCCCGTCGGCTCCAAGACGCTCGTCGAGCACTTCGACCTGGGCATCAGCAGCGCCACCGTGCGCAACGAGATGAGCGCGCTCGAAGAGCATGGCCTGGTCTTCGCGCCGCACACGTCGGCGGGCCGCGTGCCCACCCAACAGGGCTTCCGCTACTTCGTCCATCGCCTGCTGACGGCGGCCAACCTGCCCACCGCCGAACGCCAGCGCATCGCCCGTGAGTTCGCCCGCGCCGCCACCAACCCCGACGAATGGCCGCGCATCGCCGCGATGGTGCTCTCGCGCACGGCGCGCGCTGCCGCCCTGGTCACGCCGCCGCGCGCCGTCGAAAATCATTTCAAGCACCTGGAGCTGATCAGCACGCAGGGCCGGCTGGTGCTGCTGGTGCTGGTGCTGCAAGGGGGGGCCGTCCAGCAACAGGTGCTCACCCTGGCCGAATCGGTGCCGCAGAGCGTGCTCTCGCAGACGGCGCACATCATCAACCTGAGCTGCGCCGGGCTGGCCGCCGCCCAGATTCAGGCCAAAGCCCCCCAGCAGCCGGACGCGCTGACGCGCGAGATCGCCGAGCTGGTCGCCGATGCCATGCGCCAGACCGCCCAGCAGACGGCGCGCGACATCGTCCGCTATGGACTGAGCGAAAGCCTCGGCTCGTTCACCGACGACGAGGCGCAGCAGGCGTTGCGCGTGCTCGAAGAGAACGAGGTGCTGGAGACGATCCTGCGCGAGATGCTCGCCCCCGATCAGCCCGACCTGCGCATTGTCGTCGCGGGCGAAGGGCGCTGGGAGGGTCTCAGCCACCTGAGCATGGTGCTCAGCCGCTATGGAACGCCCCAGGCGCGCGGCGCGCTGGGCGTGCTCGGCCCCACGCGGATGCGTTACGGGCGCGCGGTCAGCGCCGTGCGCTATGTGGCCGGGCTGATGTCCGGGATGTTCGACGACATGCACGGCACCGAGCGCAGCGAATGAGCGGGCGCGCTACGGCAATGGCTTGCGCGCTTCGATAGCCACCCAATCCCCCTGGGTGCGGCGCTGATCCGGCTCCAGCCCGGCCCGGCGCAGCGCTGCTTCCACCTCGTCCGCCTGCTCATGGATGATCCCGCTGAAGATAGCGGTTCCGCCCGCGCGCAGCACCTCTCCCAGCCCTTCCTCGCACAGGGCGATGATCACCTTGGCCAGGATGTTGACCAGCAGCAGGTCGAAGTGTCGCGCGGAGCGGCGCAGCGTCTCCAGGCTGCCCTGCTGGACGGTCAGGCGGTCGCCCACCTCGTTGTAGGCGGCGTTCTGCATGGTAGCCTGGACGGCCAGCTCGTCGGTGTCCAGCGCCAGGACGCGCGCCGCCCCCAGCTTCAGCGCGGCAATGCTCAGAATGCCCGACCCGCAGCCCAGGTCGAGCACGTCCAGGGCGGGCCGCGCAGCCAGGTGCTCCTCGACGGCGATCAGGCAAAGCTGCGTGGTCGGATGGGTGCCGGTGCCAAAGGCCATGCCGGGGTCCATGACCAGCACGATGTCGTCCGGGCGCGGGTCGGGGATGGTCGTCCACTGCGGGCGGATATAGAGTCGCCGGCCCAGGCGCAGGGGGTGGTAATGCCGCTTCCAGGCTTCGGCCCAGTCCTCTTCCTTGACGACGGTGAAGGTCGGCTCCGGCATGGGATACAGCCGGCCCAGGTGCCACAGCGCCTCGCGCAACTGCTGCTGGGCCGCGTCGGCGCGGGCGTCAGCGGGAAAGTAGGCGCGGACGATCAGCCGATCGGCAGGCGGAATCTCGTCCGGCCACACCTCGACGGGGAAGCCAGCCTGCTCAATCGCCACGCCCTGGTGCCCATAACGCGCGAGCAGATCGGCGACAGCTTCCGCCGCCTCTCCATCCACTTCCAATGAAACCTCGAGCCAATCCATAAGCGCACCTCAATGCAGCGGTCAAAGGACCGGGGCGGCTTGTGCGCCCCGGCACAAGCAATCTGTAAAAGATTGTATAATTTTCTCTATTTTTATGATTGTAATGCGCGCTGTAACGAAAAGTGTGATATAGTATGGTTGACGGGGTCTCATCGCCGCGTGCTGAACCAGTATCGTAGCCCCATCGTGACCAACCAGGCCCCGTCCTCCTCCTCAAAGTGATACGCGCAAGAGAAACGGGCGCTCCCAAAGAGTGCCCGTTTCTCTGTGGGCTGCCTGGAGCGCGAGGCCGTTTGAAAGGTCGTGCGCCTGCCTTTGCCCCCCATCCCCGGCTCTTCCCCCACGCGGGGGAAAGGGCCAAAGGATCGATCTGCCGCCCTCTCAGCTTCCCGCCAGGAAATCAGTCAGTCGGTCGCGCAGCCCGCGCGCCTTCTGCGGCGTCACTTCATGGCCCAGCGAGCGGCCAAGCTCCTCGAACAGGCGGCGCTGCTCTTTGCTCAGCCGCGACGGGACCTCCACATTGATCACAACGAGCTGATCGCCCCGCCCGGACGACGTGCCATCGCGGCGCAGCTTGGGGATGCCCAGGCCGCGCATACGGATCACGTCTCCGGCCTGGGTGCCCGCCGGGATGGTCAGCTCGCTCTCGCCCTCGACGGTGGGCACCTTGATGATGTCGCCAAGCGCCGCCTGGGCGACGTTGATGGATGCCTCCAGGACAATATCGTTGTTGCGCCGCTCGAAGAACTCATGGCGGGCCACGTCCAGCGCCACGAACAGGTCGCCGGGCGGCCCCCCGTTGGGGCTTGGCTCGCCCTCACCGGCCAGCCGAATCTGCATCCCGTCATCCACGCCGGGCGGCACCTTGACCATCAGCGTGCGCGTGCGCGTGACGATCCCCTGCCCGCGACACTCATGGCAGGGCGTATCCACCACCTGGCCGCGCCCCTTGCAGCGCGAGCAGTCGGTCACGTTGACCATGTTGAAGCCGAACGCCTGCTGCATCCGGCGCACCTGGCCGGTGCCGTTGCATTCGGGGCAGGTGCGCGGCTGGGTGCCCGGCTCTGCCCCGCTGCCCTTGCACACGCCGCACGTTTCGCGCCGCGTCACATCGAGGTCAATCTCCGCGCCGAAGACGGCCTGCTCGAAGCTCAGGCGCAGTTCCTGGTGCAGATCGCGTCCCTGAACCGGCCCGCGCCGGCGGCGCCCGCTCCCAAACCCGCCAAACCCACCCAGGCTGCCGAAGAACTCCTCGAGGATCTCCTCCATGCTGGGGATGCCGCCGCTGAACCCGCCGCCCGGCATCCCGTTGAGACCGGCGTGCCCAAAGCGGTCATAGGCGGCGCGCTTCTGGTCGTCGGAGAGCACCTGGTAGGCTTCGTTGATCTCCTTGAAGCGTTCCTCGGCGTCTGGCGACGAGTTCACGTCGGGGTGGTATTGGCGGGCAAGCTGGCGAAACGCGCGCTTGAGGTCATCTTTCGACGCATTGCGCGGGACGCCCAGGGTCTCGTAGTAGTCTCGTGGCATCGTGCGTTCCATTTCAGGTGGTCCTCAGCGGTAGGGATTCTATCTTAGTGGAGCGCGAGTTGAAAGGCTGAGTTGGCAGAGCATCCTCAGAACGCGGCGCGTCAGCGCCGAGCGGGGGTGAGGTCAACCAGGGCGCAGCAGAGCTTTACCTCACCCCCCGCCGCGCTACGCTCGGCGTGCCCCCTCTCCATCTGCGTGGAGAGGGGGCGGCGAGGCGCGTCAGCGCCGAGCGGAGGTGAGGTCAGCCAGGGCGCTGTTTCCCCCCGCCCCAAACCCCTCGCCCCGGTGAGGGAGAAGCTCAGCGGGCGCGCTTTGCTCCCTTCCCCCCCCGCGAGGGGGAAGGGTCGGGGATGAGGGGGCAAAGCCAGACGCACGACTCGCCGAGCGGGGGCGGTGACCTCACCCCCAGCCTCGCTACGCTCGGCTTGCCCCCTCTCCATCTGCGTGGAGA
>JAHDWP010000030.1 GCA_023382715.1 Anaerolineae bacterium | reverse complement strand
GGGGGGGGTTTGGGGGGGGGGTCCCCCACCCCCCCCGGCGGGCGGCGGGGGGCTGCCCCCGTCGCGGGTGGGGGTGGGGGGGGGGGGGGGCGGGCCCGCGCCGCGCGGGGGTGAGGTCAGCCGGGGCGCTGTTTCCCCCCCACCCCAAACCCCTCCCCCACCAGGAGGGAGGGGCTTAGTGGATGTGCTTTTCTCCCTTCCTCCCTCGTGGGGGAAGGGCCGGGGATGGGGGGCCTCGACAACGGCCTGGCAGCTTGTTCGTGAACCCCGAGCGCCGCGCGGTTGCACAAAGCACGCGCTGACATTACACTAAGCGCGCTGCAAGGTGCCGCCAGCGGAGATATGCTCCGCTGGGCGCGGCTCGGCATTGAGTCTCAGGCTTTCTAAGGAGCTACCGTGCCCGTTCTCAGGTCTGATCTACGGCGTTTTGCCTGGCTTATCGTCCTCACCCTGGCGACGGTGGCGTTGCTGGCGGGTTGCGGGGGCAAGTCGAACAACGGGGCTTCCGGCGAGTCGCTCAGCGCAGCCAGCGACGCTGGCGAGGTGTCAGTCAGCGCCAGCCAGCCAACCCAGCCCGCCCAACCCACCGAGGAAGCGCTGGCCGCGCGCGTGAACGGCGAGCCGATCACCCTGGCGCAGTTCGTGCGCGAGCGCGAGCGGCGCTCGCTGGGGATGATGGTCGAGCCAGCGACGCAGGACGCCTTCGACGCGCAGGTGCTGGCGTCCATGATTGACCAGGTGCTGATCAACCAGGGGGCGGCGAAGGCAGGCATCGTCATCAGCGAAGAGGAGATTGACGCCGAGCTAACTATCCAGGCCGAGCTGGCCGCTGCCGGTGGCACAACGCTGGAAGAAGTCGCCGCCTCGCAGCTTTACACAATGGACGAATACCGCGCCGTCATCCGCGATATGCTGACCGTGCAGAGGCTCAGCGACGTGGTGGCCAATGTGTCGCCCTACGCCGAGCAGGTGCACTCGCGGCACATCCTGGTCACCGATGAGGCGCTGGCCCGCAACCTGATCGCGCAGATTCAGGCGGGCGCGGACTTCGCGCAACTGGCGACGCAGTACTCGCTCGACAGCTCAACGGCGCGCCTGGGCGGCGATCTCGACTGGGTGAGCGAGGGCGACCTGCTCCAGCCCGAAGTTGAGCGGGCGGTTTTCGCCCTGGGGCCGGGCGATCTGGCCGCCTATCCGGTGCAGAGCAGCCTGGGCTATCACGTCGTGCAGACGCTGGAACGAGTCCAGGATCGCCCGCTCTCGGCCACGGCACTGGCCGAGAAGCGTCAGAATGCTTTCCTGGCCTGGCTGGAAGGCCAGCGGCAGATGGCGACCATCGAGCGGTTCGTCGGGGCAGTGGTGCCCTGAGCACTCAGGGAGAGGAGAAAGGATGGGCAAGGGAGCGACTGTGTTCTTCAATGTTGTGTCGGCCATCTTCCTTGTGCTGACGCTGCTGGTGCTGATCATCGTGCTCAGCGTGGCCGGCGGCACGATGGATGCGCCGTTCCTGGCACCAGAGGATACGCAGCCCCCGCCGACCCTCGCCCAGCCGCCCACCCTGACGCCCTCGCCGCTCCCTGGCGCGGCGCTCACGGCGACAGCCGCCGCCACCGCAGAGAGCGGGCAGTAGAGCGAAGTAGCTGTCAGCGATCAGCAGTCAGCGATCGGTTGTTAGCCTGTGAACCGATGCCCCTGACCGCCGGTCATTGAGAACCTGGCAACTGATCGCTGACAATCGGCAACTGCCTGCTGACTGCCAATCGCTTATTGCTGATTGCTGACCGCTGACCGCTGCTCGCCCACTTCGCCGAGCGAGGGGAGGGATGCCATGAACCGGGTGATAAATGGCTGCTTCAACCTGGTGACGGTGCTGTTTGTGCTGCTGACCATCGGGGCGGCAGTCGTCGCGCTGGGCATCGCCGGCGACGCGCTGGAGCCGCCGATCCTCAAGCCGCAGGATACGGCGGTCATCCCCACGATTGCCGCGTTCGCCCCGCCCACGCCCTGGCCCACCTGGACCCCGTCCAACACGCCGCCGCCCACAGCCACGCCGACCGACGAACCGACGCGCACCCTCACGCCGACCGCCTTGCCGAGCGACACGCCTACCGCGACGGCTTCGCTCACGCCCTCGATCTCGCCCACATTCACCGCGTCGCCGACCTTCACCATGTCGCCGACCAACACGCTGCCGCCGCCGACTGCCACGTTCACCAGAACGCCGACTCTCACCCCGACCGTCACGCCGCTGCCCACGTCCACGCCGAGCGCGACGCCGACCGTGGAGCTGGCCTTCATCGTGCAGCCCGGCTCGGTGATCCTGCGCGAGAACTTCGGCAACACGGCGGGCTGCAACTGGCAGGGGCTGGCCGGGCTGGTCACGACCGACCGCGGCGAGCCGGTGATCGGCGTGGAAGTGCGCGTGCGCAGCGCAGGCGGCAATTTTGCAGCGCTGAGCGGGACGGCAACTTTCTATGGGCCGTCGGGCTGGGAGATCAAGGTCGCCGACCAGCCCAACACGGGCAGCTACGTCGTCGAGTTGTGGGTGGCGGGCCAGCAGGCGTCGCCGAGCCAGGAGATCGTCTTCCCTGGCGTGTGCCAGCAGAACCTGGCGATGGTCAACTTCATCCGAACGAGCCAGCCCTAGCGTGAAGCCGGTGCGCCGGCGAGGGGCTAAGTTGGTGGTAGTTGGTGATTGGTGATTTCGGGTTATTGGTGAGCGCACGGCCCTGCCGCCCTTACCAATAACCACAATCAACAATCCAAAACAGGCAGACTGAGTGACGACTCTCCCCGCTTTAGCGGGGAGCTTCCCAGAGCACGCGCGCCGCAACAGGCCACGTTACGCTCTGGCGGCCCCGTCCGGGCCGAGTAGCCGTTTCTCTCTTAGCTCGACTTTGCACATCTTAAGAATCGCATCTTCGGGCGTTCTTCGGTGAGCGGAAACTGACCCAGTGACTTTTCAAATGTCATAAGCTGACCTCGATGTTAGAAAAGTCTGATGGGTTTTGACGGCCTTCTCTAGCCGAAGGGCCATAAGCAAGGATTGGCATGTGCAAAGTCGAGCTTAGGTGCGGTTCAGATGTTACGCAGCGGCCTGCCCGCTGCAACCCTGTACCTGAAGTGGTCAAAGAGCCGCATGGGGCGCGTGCTGAGGCTATGCTCCTGCTGTCACGCTCTCGCCCAACCGTATACGGGAAGTATACCGCACATTCGCTCGCTACACCGTGTCCGAAAGGAGGCAAGCGCCCTTCCCCACCGGGTTGAAACCCGGTGTCCCCTGGCGCAATTTCTATGGGGCACAGGCAGTCTTCGGGCGCAGGTTTCCTGGACGTGATCACCGTCCTCTTCGTCGCGCTGACGGTGGGTGTGATCGCGCTGGTGGTGCTGATCCTCGACGATCCCAACACGCCGCTCAACCCGTTCCCGCCGCCGACCGTCGCGCCGGTGCTGGCGCTGCCGACGCTCACCCCCTCGCCCACTGTCACCGCCACGCCGACGGCAACGGACACGCCCACCGCCACCGCCACCCCGACGGCGACGGACACGCCCACTGTCACGCCCACTGCCACCGATACGCCCACGCCCACCGCCACGCCGACTCAGGTGCTGGTCGGCGCGCCCGCCCCCGCCCAGCCGACAGACTTCTCGCAGGCGACTGCCCTGCCGCCGCTCGATGATGGCAGCGGCGGCAGCGTGCCGGGCGCGGTCGGCCCCCAGCCTGCCCCGTCCACGCCGACGCGCGCGCCGTTCCCCTTCATGGCGGGACCGGCGCGCTACGAGGCGAACGACAACGACCAGGGCTGCCAATGGCTGAGCGTCGCCGGGACGGTTACGGGCCTGTCCGGCGAGCCGCTGCCCGGCCTGGCCATCGAGATCACCGGCGAAAATTTCCGCAGCGTGCGCTTCTCCGGCTCGGCGGGTCGCTGGGGCAGGTCCGGGTTCGAGTTCCAGGTGGGGGCCGCGCTGCGCCCGGCGACCTTCACCCTGCTCGTGCTCGGCCCGACGGGCGCGCCCATCTCGGAGCCTGTCACTATCGAGACCGGCATCACCTGCCAGACCAATGTGGCGCTCGTGGAGTTCCGGCAAAACCACGCTTATTAGGGCGTGCGCGCCCGGCCCGACGAAAGGAAGGAGCATGGCCGATCTGATGCGCGTGTCAAGCGGCGTGCCGGGCCTGGATGCCATGCTGGGCGGCGGCTACATCCCCCAGTCGGCCATCCTGGTGCGCGGCGCGCCAGGGACAGGCAAGACCACCTTCGGCCTGCAATTCGTGCTGGACGGCGCGCGCCAGGGCCAGGCCGGACTGTTCGTCACCTTTGAGGAATTCCCCCAGTCGCTCTACCGCGACGCGGCCAGCCTGGGCTGGGACCTGGCCGAGGTCGAAGCCAGCGGGGCGCTGCACCTGCTCTTCACGTCGCCCGAAGTGCTGCTCACCAGCCTCGCCACGCCCGACAGCAACCTGCTGCGCCGCATCCAGCAGGGCGGCGTTCAGCGCGTCGTAGTGGACAGCCTGAGCCACTTCACCCGCGCCGTGCGCGACGATCACGCGCGGCGGCGAGCCTATCACCAGGTGATCAGCGCGTTTCGGCGCGAGGGCATCACCGCAGTGTATCTGGACGAAGAAGGGCGCGCCGACTACACCCGCCAGGAGCGCGGGGGCCTGTCGTTCATCGCCGATACGCTGATCATGCTGCGCTATCTGGAGATTGACAGCGCCATCCAGCGCGCGCTGCTGGTGCTCAAGATGCGCGGCTCGGCGCATAACACGTCCATTCACCGCTATACGATCGGGCCGGGAGGCAGCGTTGTCGGCGAGCCGCTGACCGGCCTGAGCGGGCTGCTGAGCGGGCTGGTCGAGCGCCACCTGATCAGCACCGTGCGGTGAGGCAGCGCCCCTTCATCCCGGTTGCCGCGCGGGCCGGCGGAGTACCCGTCGGCAGAATCCAGCGAAAAAGAAGCGAGGCCGCCCCAACGGGCGACCTCGCTGTATGTTTTGCGTCCGGCCAGGTCTAGTCCTGGAAGGAAGCGTGAATCTCGTTGGCGGTGTTGGTCAGCGCGGTCAGCGCCGTCTCGACATCGCCGCCGCTGGCGAGCAGGTTCTCGAACGTCGCCTCGGCCTCGTCGCGGATCACGTCGTAGCTGGCCAACTGCGGCTCGACCATCGTCTCGCCCTGCAACAGGTTCCAGGATTCCTCAAACTGCGGCAGATCGGCGAAGATCGCGCCCATCTCTGCGCCGGTCGAGTAGCGAACCGGGAAGTAGTTGGAGGCCTGCGCCCAGCCCGCCTGCTGCTCCGCCTCGGTGAGCCAGCGCACGAACAGCCAGGCCGCCAGTTCCGCCTCCGGCGTGGTCTTGGGGACGCTCACGCTCGCGCCGTAGACGTCGGCCACCGGCACTTCGGCGTAGGGGATGTAGGTCACGCCCCACTCGAACGGCTCGGTGAAGGCTTCCTCGATGCCCGAACGAACGAAGGGCAGGCCAGAGGAAGACCCCATGAAGAAGGCCGCCTTGCCAGCGGTGAAGGCGTTCTGATCGCCATACCGCTCCGCGATCAGGCCCGCGCAACCCTGGTTGTAGAGGTCCACCATGAACTTGATGTAGGTGACTGTCGCCGGGCTGTTGTAGACGAAAGCGCCGTCAGCAAAGACGTCGCCGCCCTGGGCGAACGTGCCCGCGGCGATGTTCGAAGCGTCGGTGCGGATCAGGTAACCGAGCTGGTCGCCCGCATCGTAGCCGCTCCAACCCTGCTCTTTGAACGCGCAGGCCATCTCGCCAAACTCTTCCAGGCTGGTGGGCGGGCCATCGTAGCCCAGCTCCTTGAGGGCCGTCAGGTTGTAGTAGAACCCTTCCAGCGAGCGGTTGGGCGGGAAGCCGATGCGCGCCGAGCCGTCCGGCGTGTAGTCCTGGTTGAAGAAGCTGGGCACGAAGTCGGCGATCTCAGCCTCGTTCAGGCCCCACTGCGGATCGAGCACGAAGTCATCCAGGTCATCCACCAGGCCGCCCGCCTGATAGTAGGCGGCAGACTGGTTCTGGTAGGCCACGATCAGGTTCGGCACGTCGCCGGAGGGGATGCCAGCGATCATCTTCTGATAGATGTCGCCATAACTGCCCTGGTTCGAGCCTTCGACAGTGATGCCCCAGGGGTTGTTGGCATTGAAGTCAGTGATCAGACCGTTGAGGAATTCCTCACGGGCACCGCTGTGCTGGTGCCACCAGGTGACGGTCTGGCCGCTGGGGTCTACGCCAGCCAGCGGGCCTTCGGTGGCAGGCTCAACCGGCAGATCGAGCGTCTTGACGAAGCCTTCGTCGCCCTGGGCATTCACGACGGCCAGGGGGATAGCCAGGGCCACCACGAGAATGAGGATTACGAATTTGCGCATGGTTTATAGTCTCCTTGAAAACCCTACGAAGCAATGGTGGGAACGCGCGTTCCCCGTGCGGACCGAAAGTATGAGACAGCCGGGAAAAAGAGCGGCGCCCAAACGCTTAGGCCAGGCTTCTGAAGCGGCTAAAGATATTTTACTCGATTGACCTCCTTTATGACCAGAATGCGATGTATATATTCACCGCTATCCTATACTTGTAGTCTACCGCGCCCCGGCTCGATCTTCAACCTGCGCCTGGGCAAAGGGGGCGCGCAAGGGGTGACAGCGGCTCGCCGGGCGTCGGGCGAGGCAAGGTCCCGCAGGAGCGTATGGCTACACACCTCTGCGCGGGGATGTTCGGGGGCAGGCTTCCGAAGTCTTGTGCAGCGCCCCTCCCTGACAGGTTTTGCACGCATCCTAGGCAAGCGCGTCAAAAGTGCTGACGGGGAATGATGGGATGGCTCTAGACCCTGTTATGAGCCAGGCGCGCGGGCTGACAGGGCGGCGGGGGTGTGGTATCTTAAGGGGCAGGTGCGCGCCTGATCGCCACCGACTGACACCTGCTGACCGAGTCCTGGTCACCACCTGCCGATGTCTTATGTCAGCGCCCATGCACATCGTCATCCTCAGCGACAGACTCCCCCCCGACGAACCGGGCGGCGCGGGCCGCGTCGCCTGGCAACTGGGGCAGGGATTTGTTGCTGCCGGGCAGCGCGTCACCTTTATCACGTCGTCACCGGGGCCGCCATGCACAGAGAAGCGCGACGGCTTCACTGTGCACGTGCTGCACTCGCGCTATGCCGAGCGCTGGCGGGCGTGGTTTGGCCTGTTCAACCCGCAGACTATCTGGCCGCTCAACCGGCTGCTGCGCCAACTGCGCCCCGACGTGGTGCACGCCCACAACGTGCACAGCCATCTCAGCTATCACAGCCTGGTCATCGCCCGCCACGTGGGAGCGGCGACCGTCTTCACCGCTCACGACGCGATGACCGTCGTCTATGGCAAGCTCACCCACTTCATTGACCCGGCCCGCCCGGAGCAATGCGACGGCTTCAACTACCGGCTGCCCTTCGGCTACAACCTGCGCCAGATGCGCCTCCGCTGGAATCCGGCGCGCAATCTCTCCATCCGCCACACGCTGCGCTATTACGCGGACGCGCGCGTTGCCGTCAGCGGCGAGCTGAAAACGGTGCTGGAAGCCAACCGCCAGGCCCCGTTCGAAGTGGTGCACAACGGGATCGATCCGGGCCGCTTCGACGTGCCGGACGCGGCCATCGCTGTGCTGCGCCAACGCTACAAGCTGGAGGGACGGCAGGTGATCCTCTTCGGTGGGCGGCTCAACCGCGCCAAAGGCGATCAGCAACTGCTGGCCGCGCTGCGCCGCGTGCGCCAGGCAGTGCCGGACGTGGCCCTGCTGGTGCTGGCCCGTTCCAATACCTACCTGGAACAGCTTCTCCGTGATAACAGCGACCTGGCCGGGGTCATCGTGCCCGGCGGCTGGCTGGAAGGGAGCGAGCTGGCGACGGCCTACCGGCTGGCCCAGGCGGTGGCGCTGCCCTCAGTGTGCTTCGAGACGTTCGGCCTGACGGCCCTGGAAGGCATGGCCGCCGGTGCGGTGCCCGTCGTGACGTGTTTCGGCGGCCCGCGCGAAGTCGTCACCGACGGCGAGACTGGCTTCGTCGTCAACCCGTACAACACCGAGGCGCTGGCTGACCGCCTGACCCGCCTGCTGACCGACGAAGCGCTGCGCACGCGCATGGCCACCGCCGGGCGCGCGCGCGTGGAAGAACACTTCACGCTGCAACAGCAGACCGAGAAGATGCTCGCCGTCTCCGAGCGGGCCATCGCACGCCGCCGGGCGGGGCGCTCAGCACAACGCTCGGCTCCCGACTCCTGACCCCAGCTTCTCTTCCAGGATGGCATGTCCATGAAACTGCTGGTGATCGTCTCTTCGCTCGACCTGACGCAGCCCTTCAGCGCCACGCCCGCCTGGTGGCAGTTGCTCAAGGCGCTGTACGAAGTGGGCGTGGACGTGATCGCTGCGCCCTACCAGGGGCCGGCCATCGAGTCCCCCTGGTGGCGGGCCGCGCCCAACCCAGCCAAGCGCGAGGGCGACGCCTTCAAGCTGGCCCGCGACACGCTGCGCCGCCTCACCGGCGTCAGGCAAACGCAGGCCGCCGGGACGCAGGTCGAGGGCGAGAGCCTCGCCGACCGGGCCGTGCGCCGCATCGCGCAGACGGTGATCGCGCCCCGCTGGCGGCGACATGTGGATCACATTCTGCGCCAGCAGCCGGACGTGGACGCCGTGCTGGTGATCACCGTGCCGGCCAACCACCTGCCCGGCGTGGCCCGCCACATCACCGAGCAGCACCACAAGCCGGTCTTCTTCTACGATGGCGACGTGCCGGCCAGCCTGCCCACTTTCATGGGCTTCGCCACTGGCTTCCGCATCTACCAGGGCGCAGACCTGTCTGAATACACGGCGTTCATCTCCAACAGCGAGGGCGGGCGGCAGGGCCTGCTCGACCTGGGCGCGCGCGCCGTGCACACGCTGTTCTACGGCGCGGACGAAGACCTGTTCAGCCCGGTGGACGTGCCGCAAGACCTCGACGCGTTCTTCTACGGGCACGGGCGCGAGTATCGCGCTGAGTGGATCGAAGCGATGGTACGCGCGCCGAGCCTGGCGCTGCCGGATGCGCGCTTCGCCGTGCGCGGGACGCGCCTGGGCGACCTGGGCCGGGCGCAGATGCTGCCCTATCTTTCGTTCAGCAAGCTGCGCGAGTACGCCTGCCGCAGCAAGCTCAACCTGGTCATCACACGCAAAGCCCATGCCTCGGTGTTCGCTTCATCGTCGTCGCGCCCGTTCGAGCTGGCTTCGCTGGGCGCGTGCATGGTCTGCAACCCTTACGAGGGCCTCGAGACGTGGTTCGAGCCGGAGAAGGAGCTGATCGTCGTGCACAGCGCCGAAGAAGCGATTGAGCGGTATACTTGGCTGCTGGCGCACGACGACGTCCGGCGTGCGATGGGCCAGGCCGCCCGCGAGCGCTTCCTGAAGGAGCACACCTTCCGCCACCGCGCCAGACAACTGGTGAGCATCATCCAGGGGTACCTGTCCTGATCGCTGGGTCGTTGTTTTTTCGCCCGCGACCTCACCCCCTGGGAAGCTGAGCGAGACGGGGCGAGGTGAGCAACTGGCAAGCAAGGCTGGCTATTGATGAGCGAGCACTCACAGCACGATCACGACCCCGCCCCGCCGGAGAGGCTGCTCTCGGCGGGCGCGCTGCGCATGGCCCTGGACACGCCCTGGCGCGTCCGGCTGGAGCTGCGCCGCTGGCTGAGCTGGCCGGGCACGTGGCTGATCTTCGCCCTGGCGGGCGTGCGCTGGGGGCGCGGCTGGCGCTTCTACGGCGTGCCTATCCTGCAGAAGCACCGCCGCAGCACGCTGACCATCGGCGACGGGCTGTCGCTGCGCTCGACGCCGCACAGCAACGCGCTCGGCCCCAACCACCCGGTCATTCTCTCCACGCGCCGGCCCGGTGCGCGGCTGGTCATCGGGCGCGGCTTCGGCATGACCGGCGGGACGATCTGCGCTGAGGAGTCGATCACCATCGGCGATGATGTGTGGGTGGGGGCCAACTGCGTCATCACCGACACCGACTTCCACCCGCTCGATCTGGCGGCGCGCCTGGCCCGTCCGCTGGACGGCGCGACCGCCCCGGTGATTATCGAAGATGGCGTCTTTATTGGCATGAACTCGCTGGTGCTCAAGGGGGTGACGATCGGGGCGGGCAGCGTGATCGGCGCGGGCAGCATCGTGACGCGCAGCCTTCCGCCCGGCGTGATCGCAGCGGGCAATCCCGCCCGGCCCATCCGCCCGCTTGACGCCGCGCGGCTCCGTCACCTCTGACGCGCGGGGGCCGCTGATGGATTTTGCCGCTTATCTGCTGCTGGTCGGCGTGCTGCTCGGCCTGGGGACGCTGGCTGCCGCCGCGCTGCCGGCGCGCGAGCTGCGCGTTGGCCTGGGCAGTGTGCTGGCCCTGGCCGCCATCACAGACCTGACCTGGCTGCTCGCCCCGCTGATCGGCTGGTCTGCCGGGCTGGGCGACGCGGCCTGGCTCCTCGTGTTCGCGGCGGCGACCGGGTTGGCGCTGCGCCGCCAGCACCACGCACCCGGTGGCTGGGAACGGCCCACTGCCCGCGATCTGGCAGCCCTGGCGCTGGTCATCGCTGCCTTTGGCGTCGTCCTGCTGGTGCTGCCCGTGCCGCTCGACACAGACGCGCAGGGCTTCGGCAGCCTGGCCCTGGCGCTGCGCGACGGCGGTGACTACACGGCGCTGGCCCCCTGGCACCCGGAGATCGAGTATCTCTATTCGCCCGCGCAGCCGGGCCTGATCGCTCACCTGAGCGCGCGCTTTACCCCCGGCATTCACGCATTGCAGATGGCGCTCGGCGCGGCGACGGCGGCACTGTTCGCCTGGGCCGCCTACGACCTGGGCTGCGAGCTGGGTGACCGGCGGCTGGGCCGCGCCTTCCTGCTGGCGGCGCTGGGCGGGACGGGCCTGCTCACCGCCTTCATGGACTCCCATTACACGGCGCTGCTGGCGCTGGCTTTCTCGCTGGGATTTCTCATCTTTGCCCTGCGCGCGCTGCGTTCGCCGGACGGGTGGAACGGGGCGCTGGCGGCGATCTGCCTGGCGGCGGTGCCGCTCAGCCAGCCAGACACGACCATCGCCCTGATCATCGGCTATGTGCCCTGGCTGATCGTCGTGTGGCTGGCCCGCCCGCGCCCGGCGCTCCGCGCCTGGCTGACAGTCGCCGTGTGGATACCGCTGGCGGCGCTGCTGTTGGTCGCGCCCTGGCTGGTGGGCCTGCGCGAGCTGCTCGGCTCCGGCATCGAATCGCCGTTCGAGGTCAGCGCCGCGCACTGGCGGACGATGGTGATCATGCACGGCGGGGTGATCGTGGCGCTGGCCGCGATCGGCGCGCTGGCCGGGGTGCGACAGCGATCCCCGGCGACTCTGCTGGCGCTGGTCTGGCTGGCGGCCATCGTCGAGTTCTCGACGCTCGGCCTGCTGGAGCAGGCATTCCCGGCGCTGCTGGCCCCGCTGCTCAAGTACGATTACCCGTTCAGCCTGGCCTGGCACGGGCCGATCATCCCCTACACGATTCTCGGCGGGAGCGGGCTGCTGTGGCTGGCCGACCGGCGGGGCGCGGCGCATACGGATCGGCTGGCGCGGCGGCTGGCTTATCCGGCGGTGGCGCTGGGCGCGGCGATTTTGCTGGCGATCGTCGTCGCGTCCGGCCCGCTGCTGGCGGTCAGCAAAGACGTGGGCGTGCGCTTCTACGGCGCGTTCTCGTCAGCGGCGGACGTGGCGGCGATGCAGTGGCTGCGCGATCATGCGCCCTCCAATGCGCGCGTGCTGAATCACCCTGGCCCGCACGAGGGTGACTGGGCGCCGGTCATCGCCGAGCGCGACGCTATCTTCTTCCGCCCGCAGCCGTTCTTCCGCGGGACGGCGCGCGCCGACGCCGAGCAGGACGCGCTGCGCGCCTTCTGGCACGATCCGGCTGATCCGGCGCAGCGGGGGGCGCTGCTGGCGGCAGGGGTGCGCTACGTGCTGGTGCCGCAGGTCTTCGCCAACCCGGATGCGCTGGCCGATATGGTGCGCTGGCGTCCGCCGCTGGACGAAGCGGCGTCGTATGCGGCGGAGAAGGTGGGGGATGCGCCCTATCTGCGGCTGGTCTTCGACCGCGACGGTGCGCGCGTCTACGAGGTGGTGACGGAAGAAGGGTGAGCGAAATGAAAGTCCCGCCTGTCGAAGCCGAAGACGGGACTATCAGGGATGATGCGCGTCGCACTGCCATATATAATGGCCATTTGTTATTGTAGCGCAAGTGGGCGGGGAGTTGTCAAGTTTCAAAAGCGCGCGGATGCGCGCAAAGGCTGACAGCGACTCGCCGGGCGCGGGGCTGGGGGGGTGAGGTAACCCAGGGCGCAGCGGCGCAGTGCCCCCCTGATAGGTTTTGCACGCACTCTGCAAGCGAGGATGCGTTCCTCAAAGGGTGTATGGTAAGCTCCCCCTCATCCCCCAACCCCTTCTCCCTCCAGGGGGAGAAGGGGAGCAAAGCGCAGGATTTCCCCTCGCCCCGGTGAGGGAGA
Source organism: Anaerolineae bacterium (assembly GCA_023382715.1). Classification (GTDB taxonomy): domain Bacteria; phylum Chloroflexota; class Anaerolineae; order Aggregatilineales; family Aggregatilineaceae; genus UBA2029. The sequence continues at coordinate 28,657 of JAHDWP010000030.1, read as the reverse complement.
GGGGTGCAGGGATGAGGGGTTCCCAGACACGCTCTAAAGGGTGTATGGTAAGCTCCCCCTCATCCCCCAACCCCTTCTCCCTCCAGGGGGAGAAGGGGAGCAAGGCGCAGAATTTCCCCTCGCCCCGGTGAGGGAGAGGGGTGCAGGGGTGAGGGGTTCCCAGACACCTCTAAGAACCCGCCTGTGCTACAACTCGATCTAATCCGAGTCTCACTTTGAGTCCATTGCCGTGCGTGTACGGCAGCAGCCCCTCGTGTTGCAGCCTGCCCACCACAATACCGGGTGCTATGCCTATCTCGCCGGAGAACTTCCTGATCTTCTCCAGGCTTATGAATCTCCCCTGCACAGGGATCAGGCGTCTGAGGTGAGCCATCTGCGCCGGCGGGATAAGGAGATCAGCAGCGAACGTATCGGCCTTCGTCTCCTTTGAGTTCACAGCCCCTTCGCCATCTGTTTCAAGGAACACTTCGCTCTTCCCATGCAGGACGATGTGCCCCGCCTCATGGAAAAACGAGAACCATAATTGATCATCCGTCTTGTAGCGCAGGCTCAGTTGAATAAGGGCTTTTGTGGGACTAAGCCAGCGAGTTGCCCCGCTCACGCGCGATCCACCGAGTTCAGGCACGAACACGACGGCGACCCCTGCTGCCGCACAGACTGCACGTAGTTCAGGCACGAAGACTTCCGGCGCTGCCCGCGTCAACGCCCGCGCCTCGCCCAGCGCATCCCGAAATCTGCGTGGATCGTATGGGGCGCAGTGGATGGCTTGTGCTTCAAGCTCACCTTTGCGCAGCCAGGCTGCTACCGCCGCCTGATTGACTTCGTAGGCGTGAGACTGGCGGAAGCAGGCCTGGTAGTCGAGGGCGGACCATTGCAGCGGAGAAGTGATGCCAAAGAAGCTGAGTACCATCTCTAGCACCTGAACGGGATCATCAGGATCAGAGGGATCAATCCAGCCTTTGGACGCCATCTCCTTCCAGGGAATCCTGCTTGACTTCAGCCACTCGGTCTGAGCGGCCAGAGCTTCCCGCTCCTTTTGCCTGGTGATTGACTCGCGGTAGTGCTGCTCGCGCCTCAGCCAGAAGGAGGCTGGCACTCTCAGGACACGCTCCAACTGAAGGGCTGTCTCCGGCGTGATCGCAGCCTTACCCTTGATGATCTCATTGATAGTTTTGATGGGCCTGCCTGTGCGCCGTGCCAGTTGCGCCTGGGACATGCCAATAGTATCGAGAATCTCCTGCAATGTCTCCCCTGGAGGGGAAACTACGTCAGGATGATACTCATTCACTACGTTACCCATGTGTGTCCTCCACTCCCAGTATCCGGACGGCAGTGACCCGCTTCCAGTCCAGGCCACCGTCTGGCTTCCTGGGAATTGGCTCATTAGCGACTTCGAAGATGAGGCGGTAGGGATGAACGAGATCGAGCGACAATTGTCCCTGCCGATCCCCTTTGAGCTCGTGACAGCGGCCCCCGATATACCGCATATCTTCAAGGATCGTTGCCGCACGAAGATCGTCAAGACGCTGTCTTATCTTTTTCGCCTGTCCCTCGCCGTAACGTTTAACTAAGAGTTTGAAAGAAGAACATTCCTCACGAAGCTTATTGGCCTCGAAAGTTATTTCCACTCCCTAAACGCCTCCCGAATACATTAACGGATAGGGTTAATATGATTATAGCCATTTTTTACCGGGAAGACAACCATCAGTTCCGGGGAGAGCGCGCGCAAAGGCTGACAGCGACTCGCCGGGCGCGGGGCAGTGACCTCGCCCCCCGCCTCTCTCTCACTTGTCGCCCCCGCTCCCCCGGCGCAGCAGCCCCTCCAGGTGCGCCTGCACGCCCGGCCACTCGCCGTCGAGCACGCGGAACCAGGCGGTGTCGCGGCTGTGCCCCTTAACGATCATGTGCTGCTGCTGAACGCCCTCGAACTGGAAGCCCAGGCGCAGCGCGGCCCGGCGCGAGCGCTCGTTGCGCGCGTCGCACTTCCATTCCACCCGCCGGTAGCCCAGGGCGAAGGCGTGGCCCAGCAGCAGGTAAGTAGTCTCTGTGTTGGCGGCGGTGCGCTGAGCGATGGGGCTGTACCAGATGCTCCCCAGCTCGATGCGCAGGTGTTCGGGGGCGTTGTTCAGGTAGCTGGCCATGCCGATGGGCTGCCCGGTGGCGCTGTCCACCACGCAGAAAGGCAGGCCGTTGGGCGCGCTCACCTGGGCGCGCACATACCCCTCAAACGCCTTCAGCGAGGCGAACGGCCCGCCGAACAGGTGGCGCCAGATCAGCGCGTCCGCGTCATACGTGCCCAGCGAGCGGCCCCCCAGCGTGATAGGGCTGCCGTTGGAGACAGCGTACAACTCCGCCAGGTGACGCTGCACATCAACCGGTTCCAGGCGCACGAAGTCGCCGCGCAGCGCGATCGGCTCCGGCTTGAGGGGCAGGTGAACGCGCCGTTCCAGCACGTCGAGGGGGAGCGGGGTGGGTATCTCAGCAGTCATCGGTTGCTTCTCCAGGCTGCTAGCGCCCCGCTCACAGCCGCGCCATGTCCCAGTCGCGCAGCATCTTCGCCAGCAGCGCGGCGCGGCGGGGCAGCGTGCGCAGGTGCACCTGCTCGTGCGCGGCGTGCGCGCCCAGCCCGCCCGCGCCCAGCCCGTCCAGCGTGGGGATGCCCAGCGCCGCCGTGAAGTTGCCGTCGCTGGCCCCGCCGCTGCCGCCCTCGCGCAGTTCCAGCCCGATCGAGGCGGCGATCTCCCGCGCCTGGCCGAAGGCGCGCAGCATCTGCTCGTTCCGCTCCAGCGGCCCGCGATCAATGCCGCCGCTGACGGTCACGCCCGCGCCGGGCAAGACCGGCCCCAGGCTCTGGATGGCGCGATCTACGCGCTGCGCTTCGGACGCTTTGAGGAAGCGCACGTCCACCTGCAATGTGGCTTCGGGCGGGATGACGTTGGTGGCGATGCCGCCCTGGATCACCGTCACCGAGACGGATGTGCCGTTGGGCAGGTCGTTGAGCCTGTGCAAGGTGAGCGCCTGGTGCGCGGCCTCGATCACGGCGTTGATGCCAGCTTCGGGGGCCTGCCCGGCGTGCGAAGCGCGCCCGGTCGTGCGCACGGTGTAGCGGGCGATGCCCTTGCGCCACGTCTTGAGAGCCTCGCCATCCGCCGCCGGCTCCATCACCCACACGACGCCCGCCTGAACCGCCATCGTGCAGATCAGCTCACGCGAATGCTGGCTGCCGGTCTCCTCGTCGGTATTGAAAAGAATCCAGAGCGGGCGGGCGGGTAATTCGTCCCGGTCGCGCAGGCCGCGCAGCGCTTCCAGCGCGACCACCACGCCGCATTTCATGTCCAGCGCACCCGGCCCGTAGAGGACGTCGTCTTCTTCGCGCAGGGGCATCGTCGCCAGCGTGCCAGCAGGCCAGACCGTGTCCAGGTGGGCGAGTATGAGGATCGGCTGGCCGGGCGCGCCTTCGTTCCAGCGGGCCAGGCGAATGTCGCCCACTTCGGCGCGGGGGAAGACCTCCACCGTCGCGCCGAGGTCAGCGCACAGCCCGCCGACGAAGGCGCTGATCGCATCGGTGAGCGGCTTCTCGTGCGAGGGCGATTCGAACAGCACCAGCCGCTTGAGCAGCGCCACCATCTCCGGCGCGCGCTGCTGGAAATAGGCCAGATAGTCAGACATAGTTCTCCTCTGGATGAAGGGTTCTGCGCCTGGAGTCATGAGATGGCCCGCGCAGCCTGAACCCAGGACTCCTCACGCCGGACTCACGGTCCGCCGCAAATGTGCCTGTGCGGGCCTGGGTCCCCATCAGAACGGGCACACGTCATTGAGGGTATAGGCGCGGTTGGCGTAGCCGTAGCTGTTGAGCACGCCGAGCACGTTCGCCCCGCTGGCGATCGCCGCCGCGCAGGCCGCCCGCGCATCGCTGGTCGCGCGGAAGTTGTCCATGAACGCCCCGCCCATCTGGGCGAAGCCGTAGCCGGGCGTGCCGGGGGGGTTCTCGCCGAGCAGCGTGTTGAGCCAGGTCTCGGCGCGGGCGTTGCCCAGCCGCGCGTAAGTGATGACGATGCGGAAGGCGGCGTAAGCACGCAGCGCCTCCGTCTCGCCGGGGGGCGTCCAGGCGAGCAGATCGCGGTTGGTGCGCGCCTCGTCATAGGCCAGGATCGCCGGGCGCCACTGCCCGCCACGCAGCAGGTCGTCGGCGTCGTAGACGGCGTGGATGCGATAGCGTGCGCCGGGCACCTCTTCGCGCAGCGCCAGCACATAATCCTCCCCGTTCCAGTCCCACGTATCGAGCACGCTGCGCTGTGGGCCGGTCGCCGCCGTGCCGGGCGGGTTGATGGCGGCGGTCAGTTCCAGCACGCCGTCGCCTTCCACGTCGAGGACGCTGATCCGCCCGTTGATGGCCACGATCTGCCCGTTGTTCAGTTCTTCGAACACGCCGACAACCGCGTTCCAGCTCAGAATCCTGGCCTCTTTGACGCAGGCTGCCCCGCTGCACGTCTCGGCGAAAAAGACCAGCTCGCTCTTAACATCGGTGTTCATGTCGCCCACCCGCACCAGCTCCGGCAGGGCGATGCCGGGGTTGAACACGGTCTGGTAGAGCAGACGATAGCCGCCGCTGTCGCAACCGTAGACGAGCAGTTGCCCGGCGTTGAGCGGCGCTTCTTCGTTGTAGGTGGCCGGGTTGTAGAGCGTGACGATGATTTCGGGGATGCCGTCGCCGGTCAGGTCGGTATCCGCCTGGACGATGCCGCCCCGCTCGGTGATCGCGCCCCAGTTGCGCAGGGTCGCTTCGAGCACGGTGGACGAGCCGCCCGCCGACAGGTAGCGCCCGATCATCACGCTGTAGTCGCCAAAGGAGCCAGGGCGCGACGGCGGCGCGGGTACGGCGGGCGCGGGACACTCGTCCGGCTGAAAGTAAGGGGCGGGCGGCGGGGCGGCGGCGACCTGCGTGGCCGCCTGGATGGTGGCGAAGACGGCGGTCGCCGTCGCGTTCGGCCCGACCGGGTTGCCCACGCCGCCGCCGGGCAGGGGCGTGGACGGAGCGGCAAACTGGCCGGTGGGCGTCACCAGCCACACCGACAGCCTCCCGCCGGGCGTCGCTGTGGTCAGCGGGCGGCGGGTGGGCGTGGGCGGCTCGCGATTGCCGATCACGTCGGTGACCGAGTCGCAGGCGGTCAGCAGCGCGGCGAGCAGCAGCAGCGCCATCATCAGAACAGCGCGCAGGGAATGAGATGTGTTCATGAGGCGAAGTATAGCGCGGGCGGCGGGCGGACAGCAATCAGCAGTCAGCGGGCGGCGGGCGGAACGCCCTCACTCCTCCGGGCGCGGCTCCTCGCTGAGCACGTCGCGCACGGCCTCGACAACCTGCCTGGGCATGATCGGCTTGACCAGGAACTGATCGGCGTGAAGATAGCGGGTCGTATCGCGGAAGCGCGGATAGGCGGTGAGCACGATGATGCGCACATGGCTCAGGGCCGGCATCTGCTGGATACGCCGCATGACCGACTCGCCGCCGAGCATGGGCATGAGCATATCCATGAGGATCAGATCGGGGACGTGGTCGCTGAGATACTTGAGCGCGTCGGCCCCATTAGACGCTTCGTCCACGGTGTACCCTTCGCGCTCCAGGATCATGCGGTACAGCGTGCGCAGCTCTGTGTCATCATCAACGATCAGAATCAGATGAGACATGATCCCCCCTCCGCCTTGTAGCTGCCCGGCACTACTGTGCGCCTACATTCTGGACTTTCATGCATTATAGCATAGCTGTTTTGGGGCCACGCTTTCCAGCGTGCGCATTCGAGCAGACTTCGAAAGTCTTGCAGGTTACGCTGCCCCGGCCAGGCGACAAAAGCGGCCCCTGCTGTCAGGGGCCGCTCCGCTGTCTGGTGTTGTCGAGATCGGCGCTCAGAAGCCGTCTGAGAGACCATTCGAGAAGCCGTGCGCCTGCCTTTGCCCCCCATCCCCGGCCCTTCCTCCCACGAGGGGGAAGGGAGCCAAGCGCATCCGCCAAGCCCCTCTCCCCTTGTCGGAGAGAGGTTTGGGGCGGGGGGAAAGAACTTCGCAAACAGCCTATCAGGCTGGCTCGCCCAGAGGAACTTCGGGCTGGGTCTCGCCGAAGGTCAGTTCATCCTTGTCGGCGTCGTAATCCACGAGCACGCTGCTGCCCAGCTTGACATCTCCGGCCAGGATGACATCCGACAGGCGATCCTCCACCAGGCTGGTGATCAGGCGGCGCAGCGGGCGCGCCCCATAGTCAACGTCGAAACCCTGCTCGGCCAGGTGCGTGCGGGCGGCCTCGCTCAGCACGACCGACATGGCGCGCTCGGCCAGCCGCTCGTTGACCTTCTTGATCTCCAGGTCCACGATCGCGGCGATCTCGTCCTTGCTCAGCGTGCGGAAGACGATGGTCGCGTCCACACGGTTGAGGAACTCCGGGCGGAAGGCGCGGCGCAGGCTTTCCATCAGCGTCTTGCGCATTTCCTCATAGTCCCGCACCGGCACTTCGTCCGTCTCCGCCGGCAGGCCGAAGCCGAGCGATGTGCCGCGCTTGATCAGGTCGGCGCCGATGTTGCTGGTCATGATGATCATGGCGTTGCGGAAGTCCACCCGGCGCCCGCGCGCGTCTGAAAGGTGCCCCTCTTCCATGATCTGGAGCAGCATGTTGAACGTTTCGGGGTGCGCCTTCTCGATCTCGTCGAAGACGACGATGCTGTACGGGCGGCGGCGCAGGGCTTCGGTGAGCTGCCCGGCGTCCTCATAGCCGACATAGCCGGGCGGCGCGCCGGTCAGGCGGGCGACGTTGTGGCGCTCCATGAACTCGCTCATATCAAGCTGGATGAGGGCGTCTTCGCTGCCGAACAGGAACTCGGCCAGGGCCTTGGTCAGCTCGGTCTTGCCCACGCCGGTCGGCCCCAGGAAGATGAACGAGCCAACAGGACGGCGCGGGTCTTTCAGGCCGGCGCGAGCGCGGCGCACGGCCTTGCTGATCGCTTCGATGGCTTCGTGCTGCCCGACGATGCGCCTGTGCAGCTCTTCTTCCATGCGCAGCAGACGCTCGGATTCCTCCTGGGCAATGGCCGTGACGGGGATGCCCGTCCACATGCCGACCACTTCGGCCACGTCGTCCGCCGTCAGGCGGGCGCGCTGCGTGGTCAGGTCCCAGTGCGAGCGGTAGTCTTCCAGCTCGGCTTCCATCTCGGCGATGCGTTCCTGAATGCTGAGCCGCTCCTCGTCGGAAAGCTCGTCTTCCATGATCTCCAGGTCTTCGTGGGCGATGCGCAGGTCGCTTTCCAGGCGCTTGACGCGCGACGATTCGGGCGACTTGTACATGCGCACGCGGCTGGAGCCTTCGTCAATCAGGTCAATCGCCTTGTCGGGCAGGAAACGGTCGGGCACGTAGCGCGCCGACAGGTTAGCGGCAGCGAAGATCGCCTCGTCGGTGATGTCGAGGTTGTGGTGCTCCTCATACGGCTTGCGGATGCCGTGCAGAATCTCGATCGTCTCTTCGATGGTCGGCTCCTCGACCATCACCTTCTGGAAACGGCGTTCCAGGGCGGCATCGCTCTCGATATGGCGGCGATACTCGTCGAGCGTGGTCGCGCCGATGCATTGCAGCTCGCCACGCGCCAGCGCCGGCTTGAGGATGTTGGCGGCGTCTACGCTGCTGCCCGCCGACCCCGCGCCGACGAGCATGTGCACCTCGTCAATGAACAGGATGCTGTCGGACTGCTTGAGTTCTTCGATGACGCGCTTGAGGCGCTCCTCGAACTGGCCGCGATACATCGTCCCGGCCACCAGCGAGCCGACGTCAAGCTGCAACACGCGCTTGTCCAGCAGCGGGGCGGGAGCGTCGCGGTCTACGATGCGCTGGGCCAGCCCTTCGACGATGGCTGTCTTGCCCACGCCCGGCTCGCCGATCAGGGCCGGGTTGTTCTTCTGGCGGCGGCTGAGAATCTGGATGACGCGCTCGATCTCGCGCTGCCGGCCAATCACCGGGTCGAGCTTGCCCTGTTCGGCCAGAGCGGTCAGATCGGTGGCAAGCTGATCGACCATCGGCGTCTTGGCGTTGGCGCGCGGCGTGCGCTCCGGCGCAGGGTCTGCCGCGCGGCGCGCCGTCTGCAACGGATTTTCCAGCAGCACACGGCGGGTGTTGCGGCGGATGTCGTCCGGGTTGATCTTCAGCTCGCGCAGCACCTCTACGGCCACGCCGTCGTTGGTGCGAGCCAGCCCCAGCAGCAGATGCTCCGTCCCAATGTAGTGATGGCCCATGCGCCGGGCCTCGTCAACGGCCAGCTCCAGCACTTTCTTGGTCGCTGGCGCCAGGTCCATGCGCGTGACATTAGATCGCCGGTCGGCGAGGGTCAGGCGCTCGATGATCTGCTCTACCTGGTCGGGCTGTAGCCCCATCTCACGCAGGACTTTGCCGGCCACGCCACCTTCCTCGCGCATCAAGCCCAGGAGCAGGTGTTCGGTGCCGATGTGGCTGTGCTGCATTCGCTCGGCCTCTTCCTGAGCCAGGCTCAGGACACGGCGAGCGCGCTGCGTGAAACGTTCCATCTTGTTCGACATGGTCATTGTCTCTCCTAGCCCCGTCCCTGACGGTGCGGTGCGACGCGGCGCGGTACAGAGAACAGGTTGGACAGAGTCGGCATATCTCTCAATCGCCAGATTGCCGCAACGCGCCGCGTCCTCACCTTATTTTAGATGAGTCGCCCCCCACTCTACCAGTAAGGCTCGTCAAATCTGTGTAAAAAAACGCGCGTTGCGGCGACCTTCTCAGCAGGTCCCCAGATGCTCGACCGGGCCGCTTACTACTCGACTCTAGCGCGGTTCTGGCGGCGCGCACACCTGGCGCGGTAGGTGCTGGCTAGGCGTCGGTCGGCGGTGGGTCGGGCAAGCCAGGCCGGACACTGGCGCACAGGGGATTGCGGCACAGGCTAAGCGGCCCGTTCGCTGCGCCAGCGGTGTGTCCCTACCCCTATTGTAGCATGTTCCGCCCATGATGCGGGTATTCTTTACGTTTTGGGCGCGTGTGCAAGCGGTGGCTCCACAGAATAGCGCGATCGCCGTTTCGCTCTCGTCCCTAACCCCTTCCCCGCGAGGGGCTATACGTTACCCATATCTTGGATCGTGCCGGCTGCCGTCTCCGGCGCTTCTCCTACAGGGGAGACTGTTGGCGAGGCGCAGCAGCGCAGCGCCCCCACTGAAACCCGCGCATGCTTCGTTCGCCACCGATAACCCGTTAACACAAAGGCCCTGCCCCCCGATCAGGGGCAGAGCCTCGCCGTGTGTTGTCGAATGAACGCCAGGCCGGGCGGCTTAATCGGCCTCTGGCGCAGACTCGGCTTCTGACCCGCCATCATCTTCGGACGGCGACTCAAGGGCCGGCTCGTCTGCATCAGGCTGCGGCTCGGCGGGCGCTTCCTCGCCGATCTCGCCAGTGATGGCCTGCCAGTCCTGGTCCATGTACTTGGCCGAATCAACCTGGCGCAGCGAAAGACCCAGGCGGCGTTCTGAAGCGTCAATCTTGACGATGCGCAGCGTCAGCACATCGCCGACCAGCACCACTTCGCGCGGGTGCGACACGCGATAATCGGCCAGCTCCGAGATGTGAATCAGCCCCTCGATCTCCGGCTTGTCCACCAGGCGGGCGAACGCGCCGAACTTGGTGAGCTTGGTCACCGTGGCCTGGACAAGCTGGCCGATGCTGTAACCGGCGACGATCTCCTGCCAGGGGTCGCGCTCCAGGCGCTTCATGCTCAGGCCGATGCGCTTGCGCTGCGGGTCAATGCTGATGATCTCGACCTCGACTTCCTGCCCCACCTCGAGGATCTCGCGCGGGTGGGTGATGTGCTTCCAGGACAGCTCGGTGAGATGGACCAGCCCGTCGGCCCCGCCCAGGTCCACGAACGCGCCGAAGTCGGCGACGCTGATCACGCGGCCCTTGCGCACTTCGCCCTCGCGCAGCGTGCTCAACAGGCGGCCCTTCTGCTTTTCGCGCCACTCGCGAGCGGCGGCCCGTTCTGAGAGGATCAGGCGGTTGCGGGCGCGGTCAATTTCGACGACCTTGACCGCGATGTCTCCGCCGACCATCTGCCCCCAGCGCTCTTCCGGGCTGCCGCTGGTTGCGCGCTGCTGGCGCTCGCGGCTGACCTGGCTGGCGGGCACGAAGCCGCGCACTTTGCCGAAGCGCACGATCAACCCGCCCTTGTTGTAGCCGGCGATCTTGCTGAAGTACACTTCCTTGCTCGTGTAGTGCTTTTCAGCCAGACGCCAGTTGCTCTCTTCCTCGGCGCGGGCCAATGACAGCACGGGGCGTCCGTCGGAGCCTCTGGTCTTCAGCACGTAGGCCGTGACCTGGCTGCCGGGCTTGAGCGCCTCGATGGCCTCGCGATCCATGCGCTCCAGCTCGCGGCTGGCGATGACGCCGACGATGTCCTCGCCCAGGTCCACCAGGACTTCGGTGGGGCTGGTCTCGAGCACGGTGCCGTCCACAATGGTGCCGCGCTTGATGGCCGGTTCCTCGCCACCTTCTTCAGCGGCTTCCTCGGCCTCATCTTCAAGCGGCTCGTGCTCGTCAACGGCGCTGACTGCCTCAGCCGCTTCGGCCAACAGCTCGGCTTCGGCAGGGACAGGTTCCGGCTGAGCGGCAGCCTCGTCAACGGCGCTGGCTACCTCAGCCGCTTCGGCCAGCGGTTCGTCCTCGACGGAAAGCACTTCCGGCTGGGGGGTGGCTTCATCCACCGGCTCTGGGGCATTCAGAGCTTCGGGAGGGGTGTGCTCGACCTCAGGCATGGACTCTTCTGCCCCCATGTCAGGGTCAAGGTTCGGGTTATAGGACTCCATAGAAGTTTCGATCTCCGATACTTTCGGGCGCAGGGGGCATTATACACAGTGGGCAGACAATGATCAAACGGTCAGCCGCAGGGCGGGGCGTGCAAAGGTCGGCAGCGCCGCGCCCCGCATACCCGGCGCCGGACGCTGGAGCAAAGGATCACCGCAGAGGCGCAGAGGACACAGAGAAGAGGACACAGAGAAGAACGTAATAATTCGCTTTCCTCTGCGCTCTCTGCGCCTCTGCGGTTCCAGAATTTCGCATCCTCAGCCTCGTCCTGCGCGCTCGTTTCATATTGCGCATAGAACAAAAGTTCGCTATACTCATCCTAAATCATTGAGCGAACGAAAGTCAGGTACCCTATGGACGGCCACGACCTGCTCGAACGCCTGCGCGGCACCGGCGACCTGGAATCGGTGGGCGATGCGCCCGAACACGAGCGCCCTGCCCGCCGCCGCAACGTCCCCGACCTGAGCGAGTGCATCACCCACGTCGTCGCCGGAAACCGGCGCATGCCCGTGCTCAAGGCGATGACGACCACCGCCTGCGAGCGCGACTGTTTCTACTGCCCCTTTCGCGCCGGACGCTCGGCCATGCGCCGCGTCAGGATCACGCCCGACGACCTGGCGCGCGGCTTCATGGCGCTCTATCGCGCCGGTGCGGTGGAGGGATTGTTCCTGTCGTCGGGCGTGGTGCGCGGCGGCAGCAGCAGCCAGGACGCGATCCTCGACGTGGGGGCCATCCTGCGCGAAAAGCACCGCTTCCGGGGCTACCTACATCTGAAGATCATGCCCGGCGCCGAGCGCGACCAGGTGCTGCGGGCGATGACTCTGGCGGACCGCGTCTCGGCCAACCTGGAAGCGCCCACCGCCGACCGCCTGGCGCGCATCGCCCCCAGCAAGCAGTTCACCGCCGAGCTGCTCGACCCGCTGCGCTGGGTGCACGAGCTGCGCCAGTCCAGCGAAGGGCGACTGCGCGCCAGCAGCACGACCGAGTTCGTCGTCGGGCCGGCGGGCGAGCCGGATGTCGAGCTGCTCAGCGCCACCGAGCGCCTGCACCACCAGTTGGGGCTGGCCCGCGTCTACTTCTCGGCGTTCCGTCCGATCGCCGACACGCCGCTCGACAACATCGCCCCGACGGACAACATGCGGCGCATTCGCCTCTACCAGGCCAGCTTTCTCCTGCGCGACTACGGCTTCGGGCTGGAGGAGATGCCCTTCACGGCGGACGGCAACCTGCCCCTGAGCGTGGATCCCAAGCGCGCCTGGGCCGAGGTGCACCTGCGCGAAGCGCCGCTGGAAGTGAACACAGCCACGCCGCAGGAATTGCTGCGCGTGCCGGGGATCGGCGCGAAAGGGGCGGAGCGCATTGTGGCAGCGCGGCGCAAGGGGACGCTGCGCCGCCTGGGCGATCTGCGCGGCGCGGGCGTGGCCAATGTCGAGCGCGCGGCGGCTTTTCTGCTGCTCGATGGACAGCGTCCGATTGAGCAGCCGCGGCTGTTCTGACGGAAGCGCCCGCGTCGCTAGCCCTTCACCGACCCCAGCGTCAGCCCGCGAATGAAGTATTTCTGGAAGAAGATGAAGATCAACAGCGTCGGGATGCTCGCCAAGATGGCCATCGCGGCCTGCGTGCCATAGGCGACGCTGTACTGCCCGCGCAACGATGCCAGCCCGAACATGATGGTCCGCACTTCGTCCGAGCGGGTGAAGATGACCGGCCACAGAAAATCGTTCCAGATCCAGGTAAACTGAAGGGTCGCCAGCACCGCCAGCGAAGGCAGCGACAGGGGCAGCATGACTCGCAGCAGCACTTGTATCTCGTTCGCGCCGTCAATGATGGCCGCTTCGCGGATCGCGGTTGGGATGGTGGCGAAGAAGTTCTTCAGCACCAGCGTGCAGATGGGGATGCCGAACCCGGCGTGCACGATGATCATCGGCCACAGCGTGTCGTACAGCCCCGCCGAGTTGAACATGCGGAAGAGGGGGATCATGACGATCTGCGGCGGGAAGAACAACCCGGCGACGAGGAAGATGAACAGGATATCGCTGCCCCGGAAAGGCAGCTTGGCCAGGGTATAGCCGCTCAGGACGCCGAAGACGATGGAGAGCACGCAGGCCGGGATGGTCACTTTGAGCGAATTGATAAGATAAGGCCCCGCGTTTCCGTCCTGCAAGGCCGCCCGGTAGTTGTCCAGGCTCAGGCTGTCCGGCAGGTTCCAGACGCCTTCGCGCGAGATCTCGGCATTGGTTTTCAGCGAGGTCAGCAGCACGCCGATGGTCGGCAGCGAATAGATCAGCAGGAGCAGAGTCAGGACCACGTACAGGATCACCATCGAGCGCCGTGCTTTTGCCTGTTCTTTCGCCCTGTCGGCCTGGGCCTCTGTCGTCGCGGCAGATGCGAGGTTAGTCATAGAGCTGCTCCAGGCCGCGCTGCTGGCGGAAGTAGATGGTGATGACGACCAGCGTGATCATGAACAGCACCACAGCGACGGTGCTGCCATAGCCCATGCGGTATTTCTGGAATGATTCGTTGTAAACCATCATCGCCAGATTGTCCGACGAGTGGAAGGGGCCGCCGCGCGTCATCATGTAGAGGATGTCGAAGCTCTTCAGCGAGTTGATGACCGCCAGGGCGATGACCACAATGGAAGCGGGCCGCAGCAAGGGGACGATCACATGGCGCACAGACTGCCAGTAGTTCGCCCCGTCTATCTGCGACGCCTCGGTCAGCTCGCGCGGCACAGCAGTCAGCCCGGCCAGGAAGATGACCATGGCCAGGCCGGTCTGCTGCCACGTCCACGCGGCAATGACCGCTTGCAGCGCCGTGTCCGGCTTGGCCAGCCAGGCCCGCGTCCAATTGTCAAGCCCGACGCCCCGTAAAACCACGTTGATCAGCCCGAAGTCCGGCTGGTAAATCCAGATCCAGACCTGGCCGACGACGACCAGGGACAGGCAAATGGGCAGGTAGAACAGCGACTTGAAGAGCCGGGAGAGGATGCCCCGCTCGTGCAGCGCCAGGGCCAGCACCAGGCCGCCGGCTGTTGGCAGCACGATGGCGGCGACCGTCCAGATGACCGTGTTCTCGATGGCGTTGCGGAACAGGCGGTCGGTCTGCATCTTCTTATAGTTGTCCAGCCCGACGAAGCTGTAGTCCTGGCTGAAGCCGTTCCAGTCGGTGAAGCTGAAATAGAACGACGAAAACAGTGGGTAGATCACCACAACGAGGTAAAAGGTTACGGGCAGCAGCAAGAACAAAAACGCCCAGATATGTCGCGATCGCGTCACCAGGTTCGTCTCCTGCACCACGAGACCGGCACAGGGCGGAGGCTTCCGCCCTGTGCCATGAGCTTCAGACTAGCTTACCCACCAAACACGTCGTCGGCGACCTCTTGGGCGATCTCAAGATACTCCTGATAGCCCGACGGATCGTTCATGAACATGGCGAACATGTCCAGCCCGCCCTCGGCCATCGGCGGGGTGGTGGACAGATCATAGCCGCCGAGGAACATGACGCTCGCCAGGTGCTCCGCTGCTTTCGCCATGACCGGCGAGTAGATGCCCGGATCCACGGCGGTCGAAGCGGCCAGCGCACCCTGCCCCACCGCCCAAAGCTCCTGCGACTCCTTGCTCACAAAGTGCAGCAGCAGGGCCTTGGCGCCTTCGGGATTCTTGGCGTTCTCCGGGACGACCCAGCCATCAACCGTGCCATGCGTCACGCGCGGCACGTCGGGGTTGATCACCGGGAAGGGGAAGAAGTCATAGTCAACGCCCGGCTCCAGGCCAAGACCGTTCAGGTAGCCGCTGATCCAGGTGCCCATCAGGTTCATCGCGGCGGTGCCGTTGGCGACCATGTCGGCGGCCTCAGTCCAGTCGTAGGCGTTGGAGTCTGGGGCGAAGCAACCGAGATCGGTCAGTTCCTTCCAGGCTTCCATGGCGGTGACGACTTCGGGATCCGTGTACTTAGCTTCGCCCGCCATCAGCTTCTGGCGATATTCCGCGCCAGCAGTGTAGGACACCGTGTAGTCGAACCAGTACTGGGCCGGCCAGCGGTTCATCGAGCCGAGCGAGATCGGGTGGACGCCCGCTTCCTTGAGGGTGACGCAGGCTTCCTTGAACTCATCCCAGGTTTCCGGCATCTTGGTGATTCCGGCGTCGGCCATCACCTTGGTGTTGTACCAGAAGCCGGTGAGGTGGGCGTTCATGGGGATCAGATAGATGTCGTCGTTGTAGATGGCCGCAGCCTTCACGCCCTCAGGGATAATCGCGTCCAGATCGTTCTCTTCCCAGAAGTCGGCCAGGCTCATCAGGCGGCCCGCATCAACCACGAACTGCGTGCGTGCGCCTGCCCAGTAAGAGAAGACATCGGGCGGGTTGTCGCCAGCGATGGTGACCAGAATCTGGGTCTTGAAGTCTTCATGTCCAGCGGAGTTGTCCACAGCTTCGTAGCCGGGGTGTGTCTCGTTGAAAGCGGTGAAGATCTTCCCGATCGCTTCCTTGCCGAGGACATCGCTGAAGTAATGCACAATGCTGATCTTTTCCTGTGCGCCGACAGAGGTCGCGCCGATGCCCAGCACGATCAGCGCCAGCAACAGCAGGTGCAAGCCTGTTTTCCTACGCATTTGACCTAGCCTCCCGCAACTGTGATTAAGGATTCCGTTTCAGTTCACCAGGACGCTCAGAATTGTTGAGGTTATCAGACCGATCGACCGCAGAGTCTGTGCGAAAGCGCACTGTATCGAAATGTTGGCCACCTGGTTGTCAACTCATCGGTCAGCTCGATAACCGGGCATCACCTCCTTTCGCTCCGCGCCCGAACACGATCAGATCTTCGGAGTGAGCGGGGCGACACACGTGGTGCCGCCCCTTGGCTGAACTATCACAGGCTGCTCAGGGCGTGATGAACTCGATCGGGATGACGTTGCGCACCGGTACCGTGATCTCGCCCAGGGCCGTCCATGCCCCAAAGCGGGCCGCCCAGCGCCCCATATCGTAGACGGGGATGCGAATGGTCATGGCCAGCTTGCCCTGCTGCACCGCTTCCACCGCGTCCGGCAAGGCGTCAATGCCTGTGATCAGCACATCGTCGCGCCCTTCCGCTTCCAGCGCGGCCAGAACGCCCATGGCCATCTCGTCGTTGTAGCAGAACACCGCGTCAATGTCCGGCGTCGCCTGCAGGATGTTCTCCATCACGCTCAGCGCCGTCGCCCGGTCGTACTCGGCAGTCTGCTGGGCCACGATCTCGATGCCCGGCGCCGCAGCAAAGACCGGCGTGGAGCCAGCCTTGCGGTCCTCAGAGCTGGCCGCGCCCGGAATGCCTTCCAGCACCACCACCTTGCCCTGCCCGTCCAGCTTGTCCACCAGCCACTCCGCCGCCAGCTTCCCGATCAGCACGTTGTCCGTGCCCAGGTGACTCGTCACCTGCGAGCTGGCCACAGCGCGCTGCATGGTGATCACCGGGATACCCGCCCGGGCCGCGTCTTCGATCACGCCGACGGCCTCGCCCTGGGTCGGGTTGATCAGCAGCACGTCAATGTCAGCCGCGATCAGGTCTTCCACGTCGGAAAGCTGCTTCTCAAGCTGGTCGTCGGCGCTCAGCACGTTCGCCTTATAACCTAGCGCCACAGACTCAGCAGCGGCCCCCTCGGCCAGCGACCGATAGAACGAGTTGCTCTGGGTCGAGACCGACACGCCGATCAGCAGTTCAGTGTCGGCAGGGGCCGGCTCTGCAGCCGCGTCCACATTTTCTGGCGTGACGAACACAGCAGGAATGACCGACTGCACAGGCACCATGTTGCCCGCCGCCACTTCCATGGCGTAGCGCGCGCCCAGGCGGCCCATATCGTAGACGGGGATGCGAATGGTCATGGCCAGCTTGCCCTGCTGCACCGCTTCCACCGCGTCCGGCAAGGCGTCAATGCCTGTGATCAGCACATCGTCGCGCCCTTCCGCTTCCAGCGCGGCCAGAACGCCCATGGCCATCTCGTCGTTGTAGCAGAACACCGCGTCAATGTCC
The DNA here is from genome assembly GCA_023382715.1 of Anaerolineae bacterium. Taxonomy (GTDB): domain Bacteria; phylum Chloroflexota; class Anaerolineae; order Aggregatilineales; family Aggregatilineaceae; genus UBA2029. The sequence continues at coordinate 11,814 of JAHDWP010000030.1, read as the reverse complement.
GGCGTCGCCTGCAGGATGTTCTCCATCACGCTCAGCGCCGTCGCCCGGTCGTACTCGGCAGTCTGCTGGGCCACGATCTCGATGCCCGGCGCCGCAGCAAAGACCGGCGTGGAGCCAGCCTTGCGGTCCTCAGAGCTGGCCGCGCCCGGAATGCCTTCCAGCACCACCACCTTGCCCTGCCCGTCCAGCTTGTCCACCAGCCACTCCGCCGCCAGCTTCCCGATCAGCACGTTGTCCGTGCCCAGGTGACTCGTCACCTGCGAGCTGGCCACAGCGCGCTGCAACGTGATCACCGGGATGCCCATGCTGATCGCGTCTTCGATCACGCCGACGGCCTCGCCCTGGACGGCATTGATCAGCAGCACGTCAATGTCAGCCGCGATCAGGTCTTCCACGTCGGAGATCTGTTTCTCAAGCTGGTCGTCGGCGCTCAGCACAGTGACTTCGGCTCCCAGCGCCTTGCCTTCATCAGCGACGCCTTGCGCCAGCGACCGGTAGAACGAGTTGCTCTGGGTCGAGACGGATAGACCCAGGCGGAGTGTCTGAGCCTGGGCCGGAACGCCCGGCAGCCAGGCCCCAACGACACTGAACAGCGCGATGATTACCAGGAGATGGAGCGAACGTTTCTTGTTCATGGGTTTCCCTTTCACAATTCTCTTTGCGCGGACTTTGGACGATACTTGCACGCTTCTAAAGCTCACGCTTTGCCGGCCGATGCTGCCCGCTGCGGGGCACGATCAGGCCGCGCTGGTTGCGCGGACGCGGCGATCAACCAGGATGGCGATCAGAATGACAGCCCCTTTGACGATCGGCTGATAGTAAGCGTTGACGTTCATCAGGTTGAGTCCGTTGGACAGCACGCCGATGATCAGCGCGCCCACCAGCGTCCCGATGATCCCGCCGCGCCCGCCGGCCAGGCTCGTGCCGCCGATCACCACGGCGGCGATGGCGTCCAGCTCATCGCCAACGCCCAGATTCGGCTGCGCCGATCCTAACCGCGCGGTCAGGATGACGCCCGTCAGGCCGGCCAGCAGGCCGCTGATGGCGTAGGCGATCGTCTTGCACACTTTGACAGGCACGCCCGACAGTCGCGCTGCTTCCTGGTTGCCGCCGATGGCGTAGAGGTACCCGCCCAGCGTCGTCCGGTTGAGCAGCAGGTACACGAGCACGTAGACGATGAGTAGGATAAGAATCGGCATCGGCAGCGGGCCAAAACTGCCGCGCCCGATATAGCGAAAGTCGGCATTAGCCGTCACGATGGGCGCGCCATTGGTGTAAATGAGCGCGACGCCGCGCGCGATGGTCATCGTGCCGAGCGTGACGATGAAGGGGGCAACGTCGCCGATGGTGATGATCAGACCGTTGGCCAGGCCGAACCCCAGGCCAATGGCCACGCCAACCAGTATCGCCTGGGTCGGGCTGGCGCCGTCCACCAGAGTCCCCGCGGCGAAGACGCTGGTCACGGCCAGCAGCGAGCCAACTGACAGGTCAATCCCGCCCGTCAGGATGACCAGGGTCATGCCGCCGGCCATGATGCCATTGAGCGAAGACTGCCGCACGACGTTGATCAGGTTCTTTTCGGTCAGGAAGCGCGGGGTGAGCAGCGACACCGCCGCACAGATCAGGATGAGCACGACCAGCGGGGCCAGGGCCTGCGCCAGCGACCGCCAGCGTCGCGAGCTAGTCTTCGAACGCGCCGGAGGCGAACCGGATGATAGTTTCTGCGACAGCGTCGCGTCGGGTGAATTCGGCGACAAGGCGCCCTCCGTAAACCACTATGATCCGATCGCTCAGACCGAGAACTTCTGGCAGATCGGAGGAGATAAGCAGGATTCCTTTGCCCTCCTGTACCAGCTTGCCAATCACCTGGTAGATCTCGGCCCTGGCCCCCACGTCAACGCCCCGCGTCGGCTCATCCAGGATCAGCACGTCGCACTGGCCGGCGAGCCACTTCGCCAGGGTGACTTTCTGCTGGTTCCCGCCGCTGAGCGTGCGCACCGCCTGCCTGGCGCTGAAAACACGGATGTCAATCTCGCGGATGATGTTGCTCACCAGGTCGCGGATCAGGCCGCGCCGGATGAAGGACCCCCGCGACAGCCGCCCCAGGATCGGCAGCGTGATATTGTCGCTCACCGACCGATCCAAGATCAGCCCCTGCGTCTTGCGATCCTCCGGCACCATGCCGATTCCCGCGCGGATGGCCTGGCGCGTCGAGCGGATGGCGATCGTTTGCCCCTTTAGCTCCATTGCGCCCGTCTTCAGCGTTTCCGCGCCAAACAGCCGCCGGGCCAACTCAGTGCGCCCCGACCCGACCAACCCCGCCAGAGCGACGATCTCTCCGGCGCGGATGGTCAGTTCGGCTGTCTCGCCATCCCGCCCAGGCAGGCCACGAACCCGCAGCAGCACCTCGCCAGGCTCCACTTCTGCTTTGGGATGGTGTTCCTTGATGTCGCGCCCAACCATCATGCGCACCAGGTCGTCCTTTTCAACCTCGTGGACCATCCTGGTGCCCACAACCCGCCCGTCACGCAGCACAGTTACGCGGTCGGCCAGCCGGAAGATCTCCTCCAGCCGGTGCGAGATGTAGATGACCGTGACGCCTCGATCGCGCAGCCGGCGCACTACGTCAAACAGCGTCTCGGCCTCATGCTCGCTCAGCGGCGCGGTCGGCTCATCCATGACCAGGAGCCTGACCTGATACGACAGCGCCTTCGCCACCTCGACAAGCTGCTGCTCCGCGATCCCCAGCTCAGTGACCAGAGCATGGGTCGAGATGGGGACACCAAGCTGGCTCACCAGTTCCGCAGCACGGCGGTGCATCGTCTGGAAGTCAATCACGCCGGGGACGACCACAGGCTCATGGCCCAGGAAGATGTTGCGCGCCACACTCAGGTGCGGCACCAGGTTCAGCTCCTGGTAGATCACGCTGATTCCCAGGCGCTGCATCAGGGCCGGGGAGCGGTGCAGCACCGGTTTGCCATCGAGCGAAAACCCGCCGCTGTCGGGCTGATACGCGCCGGAGAGAATCTTGATGAGGGTAGACTTCCCCGCGCCGTTCTCGCCGATGAGCGCGTGGACTTCGCCCTGGCGCACGCTGAAATCCACCTGATCGAGCGCGACAGCGGTGGAGAAACACTTGCTCACTCCGCGCATTTCGAGTATGTCGGAGGAAGTGGTCACAATGCCCATACCCCAGAAGCCATCAGTTGTGCCCGGCCAGGACTCTTCGGCGATACGGCCCTCGGTCACCGGTCGGCATACGTGTGCCTGGGCACGGCGTATGCGGACTCTGTTGGTTATCGTACAACAGGGTTTATTCATTGTCAACAACTGGCGCTGACCGATTGACATCCCCGGCGCTGCGTTGTATAATGCACAACAATCCGCACCTGCCTGGAGATTGCGCTCGCAAAGGAACGCCAACTTGTCGGAAATCCAATCGCTTGCGCGCGGCCTGAAGATCATGGAGCTTCTGGCCGCCAGCAGTGACCCGGTCAGCATCACCGAGCTTGCCGCAGAGCTTGGCATTGATAAGAGCAGCGCCTCCCGCCTCGTTCAAACCCTGGCCATCTACGGTTACGCTGAGCAGGACGCCGCCAGCCGGCGCTACCGGCTCGGCCCGCAGGTCGTGCGCCTCAGCCGCAGCTTGCTGACGCGCATGCCCCTGCGCGACGCAGCCAAGCCCTTCCTGCGCCAGTTGGTCGAGCGCACCGGTGAGTGCGCGCACCTGGCCATCCTGGCCCAGGATCAGGCGCTCTACGTGGACCAGGTCGAGTCTGCGGCCTCGCTGCGCGTCACGACGGGCGTGGGCACGCTCGCCCCGCTGCACTGCACGGCGCTGGGCAAGTGCCTGCTCGCCTTCGACAACGGCATCGCATCGCCCCAGGCGCTGCCTTCCTTCACACCGCGCACGATCACCGATCCCCAGGCGCTGCGCCTGCACCTGGAGCAGACGCGCCGCCAGGGGTACGCGGTGGACGACGAGGAATACGACTTCGGCGTGCGCTGCGTGGCCGCCCCGGTCTTCGACTACCGGGGCAAAGTCATCGGCGCGATCGGCATTTCCGGCCCGGCGGGACGTATGGGCCTGGATCGTCTCCCGCACTTCGCGCAGGTGGTGCTGGACGCCGCGCGCGAACTTTCCAACCGTATGAGCTTTCAACGCGCTTGATCGGAGGTTGCAGGGCTTTTCGCAACCCCGCTCATGAAAGGCTCTTTTGATGCAACAGTGTTGCGCATAGCACAACAAGGAGCGGTGTCTATGGACTTGCTAAGAGTCGGTTTCATCGGCGCAGGGCGCATCTCCGACCTGCACGCCCTGGAATACCTGGCCAACGAACGGGCGCGTATCGTCGCCGTGTGCGACATTGACCCCCAGCTCGCCGAGTCGCGCGGCGCGCAATGGGGCGTCGCGTCCGATCGCATCTTCACCGATTACCATGATCTGCTCGCCCTCCCCGACGTGGACCTGGTCGAAATCCTCCTGCCCCATCACCTCCATCGCCAGGCGACTCTGGACGCTGCCGCCGCCGGCAAGCACATCTCGCTGCAAAAGCCGATGGCCCTGAGCGTCGCCGAAGCCGACGAGATGATCGCCGCCGCCAGGCAGGCCGGCGTCCTCTTCAAGGTGTTCGAGAACTTCATCTTCTACCCGCCGGTACAGCGCGCCAAAGCCCTGATCGAGGCCGGCGAGATCGGCGACCCGCTGACCATCCGCATCAAGAGCAATTCCGGCACCAGCCCCACCATGTGGGACGTGCCGCACGCGGCCTGGGCCTGGCGCTACAAGCCCGAAGAATGCGGCGGCGGCCCGCTCGTCTTCGACGATGGGCACCACAAGTTCTCGCTGGCCTGGTTCTTCATGGGCCTGGCCGAAGAAGTCCACGCCTGGATCGGCGCGACCGAGATCGCCCCTGGCTTCCTGCTGGACTCGCCGGGCATCGTCTCCTGGAAGTTCAGCAACAACCGCTATGGGTCGCTGGAAGTGGTCAACTCGCCGGAGCTGGTGCTGGACACTCAGCACTACGCTCAGGACGACCGCATCGAGATCACCGGCAGCAAGGGTGTGCTGTGGATCACGCGCGGGCACGGCAAGATGATGGACGTGCCGCCCGTCGTGCTCTACCGCGACCGCAAAGTGTACGCCCACTCCGACATGCCCGTCGGCTGGGAGCACAGCTTCATCAACTCAACGCGGCACTTTATTGACGCCTACTTCGCCGGTGAGCCGCCGAGCCTCACCGCCTGGGAAGGCCGCGAAATCCTGCGTTTCGCGCTGGCCGCCCAGGAATCTGCGCGGGCCGGGCGCGCTGTCCGGCTCTAGCCGGGCACGGTCAGGCCATCCCTGGGGAGGGAATGAGCATGAGACTGACAGGTTCGGAGATCGTCACTGACATCCTGGTGCGCGAAGGCGTGCCGTATGTCATTGGCATTCCGGGGCACGGCAACCTGGCGCTGGTGGATGCCTTCCGCCGTCGCCAGGATGATCTGCGGGTGATCATGCCGCGCCACGAACAGGCCGCCGTGCACATGGCCGACGGCTACTTCCGCGTCAAAGGCGAGCCGCTGGCCGTCTTCACGTCCATCGGCGCTGGCGCGGCCAACACCGCCATCGGCCTGGCGACCGCCTACGTGGACTCGATTCCGCTGCTGCTGCTCATCGGCGAGACGCACACCTACATGCGCGGCGTCGGCGTGCTGCAGGAGATCGAGCGTCAGCACTGGTCGGACATGCCGCGCATGTTGTACCCGACCGTCAAGCGCGCCTGGCACATTGACAGCCCCGTCCAGCTTCAGCGGGCCATGAGCCAGGCCTTCAACGCCATGCGCACCGGTCGCCCCGGTCCTGCGCTGGTCACGCTGCCGATGGACGTGCAGGCTGACCTGGTGGAGCTGCCCGACGCGCCGCAGCCGCGCGCGCGCCGCCCGCACGATCGTCCCGCCGGCGATCCTACCGCCCTGCAGCAGGCTGCCAGGCTGCTAACTGGCGCCAGCCGTCCGGTGATCGTCGCGGGCGGCGGCGTCATCCTGTCCGAAGGATGGGACGAGCTGCGCCAGCTTGCCGAGCACCTGGGCGCGTGCGTGGTGACGACCATGCAGGGCAAGGGCGCTTTCCCCGAAGATCACCCGCTCTACGCCTGGCACATGGGCAGCAACGCCACGACTTGCGGTAACTACATGACGACTCACGCCGACGTGCTGCTGGCGGTGGGCGTGCGCTTCGCCGACAAAGCTGCCTCATCCTACAAGCCGGGCGCGTCCTTCAGCATCCCGCCCACCAGGCTGATCCACGCCGACATTGACCCGTTCGAGATCGGCAAGAACTACCCGGTTGAGGTGGGCATTGTCGGCGATGCGCAGGCGATCCTGGCCGGGCTGCTGGAGGCGGTGCGCGCCCTCACCCCGCCGCGCAACTGGCGCGACGCGCCCTACACGCGCGAGATCGCCGAACACGTCGCCGGCTGGTGGGCGCAGAGCCGCGCCCTGCGCGAGTCCAACAGCGCCCCGGTGACGATGGGCCGGGCCATCGGCGAGGTGCGCAAGGTGCTGCCGCCGGAGGGGATCGTCTTCACCTCGTCGGGCAACGTGCAGGCCCAGGTCTTCCAGGAGATGCCCTTCACCCGCCCGCGCACCTATCTCGCGGCGGGCGGCTTCAGTACGATGGGCTGGTCGTTCCCGGCGGCGATGGGCGCCAAGCTGGCCGCGCCGGATACCCCGGTGGTGGCCCTGGTCGGCGACGGCGACTTCCTGATGACCTTCCAGGAATTGGCGACCGCCGTGCAGTACCACATTCCGGTGGTCAGCGTCGTCCTCAACAACCAGGGCTGGCAGGCCATCCGCGACCTGCAGATCATCGCCTACGGCGAAGAGGCCGTCTACGCGACCATGTTCGAGGACGGGCGCGAGCCGCTGACTCCGCACATCGCCGACGCCGCGCGCGCCTTCGGGGCGCACGCCGTGCGCATCAGCCGGCCCGACGAGATCGCGCCCGCGCTGGAGCACGCGCTGGCTCTCGGCGGCCCGGCGGTGATCGAGGTCATGGTGGACAGCAGCCTCGGCACTTCGGGCGGGCTGGCCCCCGGCTGGTGGGACGTGCCCGTGCCCGGCTACTTCGAGAAGCGCCGCGAAGTCTACGAGCGCGAGCGGCGCGACGAGCGTATCTAGCCATCGCCAGGAGTTGGATAATGCACCATCACTCTGAGTCTCTGATCCGCGACCTGCAGGAGCGCGCGCGCCAGATTCGCCTCGACGTGCTGGACATGGTCTACCGTCGCGCGGCGGGGCATCCTGGCGGGTCATTCTCGTGCGCCGAGATGCTGGCCGCCCTGTATTTCCACCACCTCAAGATTGACCCGGCGCGCCCCGATTGGCCGGAGCGCGACCGCTTTCTGCTGAGCAAGGGGCACGCGGCGGCGGCGCTCTATTCGGCGCTGGCCCAGCGCGGCTTCTTCCCGACGGAAGACCTGGAACGCTGGGGGCATGTGGGCGCGCACCTGCAAGGCCACCCCGACCGTCTGAAGACGCCCGGCGTCGAGATGTCGTCGGGTTTTCTGGGGCACGGGCTGTCGGTGGGGGTGGGCCTGGCCCTCGCCCAACGGCTGCGCGGCCCGCACTATCACACCTACGTCATGATGAGCGATGGCGACATGCAGTCGGGCGTCGCCTGGGAGGGCGCGCTGGCCGCCTCTAAGTTCAGGGCCAGCGAAGTGACCGTGCTGATGGACTACAACGGCGTGCAGCTTGACGGCGCAGCGCACGACATCATGCCGCTGGAGCCGCTGGTGGACAAATGGCGGGCCTTCGGCTTCGCCGTCCTCGAGATTAACGGGCATAATCTGTATCAGGTCCTGGATGCGCTGGACACCGCCCTGGAGATTCACAGTATGCCCACCGTCATCGTCGCCCACACCACCAAGGGCAAGGGCGTTTCTTTCATGGAGAACACCGCCAAGTGGCACGGCGCAGTGCCCAGCGAGAAAGAGTACGCGCAGGCCAGGGCCGAACTGAAAGGATACGAAGCGTGAGCGAGATTCCACAGCGCCAGGCCTATGGCATGGCTCTGGCCGACTACGGTGCCATCAATCCCGATGTGGTCGTGCTCGATGCCGACGTATCGTCCTCGACCCTGACCAAGTACTTCGCCGACCGCTTCCCGGCGCGCTTCTTCAACCTGGGCGTGACCGAAGCCTCGATGGTCAACGTGGGCGCGGGCCTGGCCCTGGGTGGGGCCATCCCCTTCGTCAACACCTTCGCCGCGCTGCTCACCCTGCGTGCCTGCGAGCAGATTCGCACCTGTGTGGCCTACGCCCGCACCAATGTCAAGCTCATCGGCGGCTACTCCGGCCTGTCGGACTACAAGGACGGCCCCACCCACTTCGCCACCAACGACGTGGCCCTGATGCGGGCCATGCCCAACATCGTCGTGCTGGCCCCCGCCGACAACACCGAGGCCGCCCTGCTGGTGCCGATCATCGCCGAGCACGACGGGCCGGTCTACATGCGCATCAGCCGCGCCGCCGTGCCGGACGTGTTCGGCAGCGACCACACGGTGCGCCTCGGCCAGGGCACGACCGTCCGCCCTGGCCATGACGTGACGATCATCGGGTCGGGCAGCATGGTCGGGCGCTGCATCCAGGCCGCCGACCTGCTGGCAGGCGAGGGCATCAGCGCCCGCGTCCTGTCCATGACCTCGATCAAGCCCTTCGATGCCGACCTGGTGCGCCAGGCCGCCGAGGAAACCGGCGCGCTGGTCACTGCCGAAGATCACACTATCCTGGGCGGGCTGGGCAGCGCGGTCGCCGAGTCCCTGGCCGGTGGGTACCCGGCGCCGGTCGAGTTTGTCGGCCTCAAGGACACCTTCGCCGAGACCGGCCCCGACCCCGACACGCTGATGGATGCCTGGGGGCTGGGCGTGAGCGATGTCGCCGCCGCCGCCCGGCGCGCTCTGGAGCGCCGGCGCTGAGCGCCGCCCGTTCGGGTGAGGAGAACCTGATGCGAATCGCAGTCATCAACGAGACAAGCGCGGCAGACCGCAACGCCGACATCCTGGCGGCGCTCGATGGGCGCGGCCACACCGTGATCAACGCCGGCATGGTCAAAAACGGGGCCAGGCCGGAGCTGACCTACATCCACACCGGGCTGCTGGCGGCGCTGCTGCTCAACGCCGGGCGCGCCGACTTCGTCGTGGGCGGCTGCGGCACCGGGCAGGGCTTCCTCAACGCGGCCATGCAGTACCCCGGCGTGTTCTGCGGGCACGTCCTCAGCTCGCTCGACGCCTGGCTCTTCGCCCAGATCAACGGGGGCAACTGCCTCTCGCTGGCGCTCAACCAGGGCTATGGCTGGGCAGCGGATGTCAACCTGCGCTTCATCTTCGACCGCCTCTTCAGCGTTGAGTCCGGGGCGGGCTATCCCGCGCACCGCCAGGAATCACAGCGCCAGTCGCGCGAGATGCTGGCCGGCGTGTCGGCGCTGGCGCATCGCACGATGGCCGAGATCGTCGCTGGGCTGCCGGACGAAGTGCTCCTGCCGGTGTTAGAATTCCCCGGTGTCGCAGCACTGCTGGACGTGGGCACGCTTCGGGACGCGCCGCTCAAGGCGGCGCTAGTGCAACGAATGGGTTAAACAGAGGGAAGGTTATGGCATCACAGACACTGCAAAACTACATCAGCGGCGCGTGGCACCCTTCGGGGGCGGCGCAGCATGTGGCCGTGCACAACCCGGCGACCGGTGAAGTGCTGGCCCAGGTGCCGCTCTCGCCAGCGAGCGAGGTGGACGCCGCCGCCCAGGCCGCCGCTGCCGCGTTCGAAAGCTGGCAGCGCGTCCCGGCCACCGAGCGCATCCAGTACCTGTTCAAGCTCAAGGACCTGCTCGAAGCGCACATTGACGAGCTGTCGCGCATAATCACCAACGAGAACGGCAAGACCTTCGGCGAAGCCAAAGGCGAGATGCGCCGGGCCATCGAAAATGTGGAAGTCGCCTGCGGCATCCCCATCCTGATGCAGGGCGAGTTCTCCGAGGATATCGCCCGGGGCATTGACGAGTTCGTGATCCGCCAGCCGGTCGGCGTGGCGGCGATCATCGCGCCGTTCAACTTCCCCGGCATGATCCCCTTCTGGTTCCTGCCCTACGCCGTCGCCACCGGCAACACGGTGATCATCAAGCCGTCCGAACGCTGCCCGCTGACCATGCACCGGGCTGTCGAGCTGATGGAGCAGGCGGGCTTCCCGCCGGGCGTGGTCAACCTGGTCAACGGCGGAGCGGATACCACCAACGCCATTCTCGACCATCCCCAGGTGGCTGCGATCAGCTTTGTCGGCTCGACGCCGGTCGCGCGCCACATCTACGCGCGCGCCTCGGCCAACGGCAAGCGCGTCCAGGCGCAGGGCGGGGCCAAGAACCCGATCATCATCCTGCCCGACGCCGACATGGACACCACCACGCGCATCGCCGCCGACAGCGCCTTCGGCAACGCCGGGCAGCGCTGCCTGGCCGCCGCCCTGGCCGTCACCGTCGGCGAAGCGCGCGAGGCGTTCACCGAGGCCATCGTCGAGGCGGCGCATCAGCGCGTGGTCGGCTACGGCCTCGACCCCGACGTGACGATGGGGCCGGTCATCTCGCCGCAAAGCCGCAGCCGCATCGAGAGCCTGATCCAACAGGGCGTGGACGAGGGCGCGCGCCTGGTGACAGATGGGCGCGACACGGTGATCAGGGGCTACGAGGGCGGCAACTTTCTGCGCCCGACCATCCTGCGCGATGTCGTGCCCGGCGGCATCATCGCCCGCACCGAGATCTTCGGCCCCGTCCTGGGCCTGATGCACGTCGAGACGGTGGACGAGGCCATCGCCCTGGTCAACAGCGGCGAGTTTGGCAACATGGCCTGCCTGTTCACCAGCAGCGGCGCGTCGGCGCGCAAGTTCCGCAGCGAGGCGCTGGCCGGCAACATTGGCATCAACATCGGTGTTGCCGCGCCGATGGCCTTCTTCCCCTTCAGCGGGTGGCGGGCCAGCTTCTTCGGGACGCTGCACGGCCAGGGCCGCCACGCCGTTGAGTTCTACACGCAGACCAAGGTCGTCATCGAGCGCTGGCCGAAGGAGTGGACGCGCAAGTTCTAGGGCGTGTTATGCTCTAACCCCTTTCCCCGCTGACAAGCAGCGGGGAGAAATCCGGCTGTCCCCGCCGGCGATACCGCTGGCAAAAGGTCTCCGTGGGGGCGTAGTGCACTACGGCCCCACGGAGGCACAGCGTACCTGCTCACCTTGCTGCTCAAACTGAAGGGGTGGGGGCGGAACAACCTCTCAAATAATCTCTTGTCCACGAGACCGGGATCAGAAAATAGCACACCTGCCATACGCGGTAGCTGTGGGATCGTTTGAGCATCCGGGCGGCAGGGCGCGTGACGGCTCGCTACTTTTTCTTCTTCTTGTCCTTCTTCTTGCCCTTGTCGCCGTCCTGTTTCTTGGGCTTGTCCGATTTCTTCGCCATGACGTTCTCCCCATTGTGTGCTGCTTGCAGAACAGTAATGCGAGTATAGCCAACCTGGCCCGCCCAAGACAAGCAATTGCGGCGAAGGGGCGCGTGCAAAGGTTGACAGCGACTCGCCGGGCGCAGAGCAGTGACCTCACCCCCAGCCGCGCTGCGCTCGGCTTGCCCCCTCTCCACGCAGATGGAGAGGGGGCGGCACGGCGCGTCAGCGCCGAGCGGGGGTGAGGTCAACCCGGGCGCAGCAGAGCAGTGACCTCACCCCCAGCCTCGCTGCGCTCGGCTTGCCCCCTCTCCATCTGCGTGGAGAGGGGGCGGCGAGGCGCGTCAGCGCCG
>JAHDWP010000029.1 GCA_023382715.1 Anaerolineae bacterium | reverse complement strand
ATCCGCGAAGGTGGCCTGACCGTCGGCGCCGGTGTCATCACCGAGATCCTCGACTAAACGACTTAGGTTGCTGGGGGCCGGCGAGACTGAAGCCGGCCCCTGACTCCCGAACGACGGAACAGGTAGAACATGGCCAAGAAGAAAGACATTCGCATGGTGATCACGCTCGCCTGCACCGAGTGCAAAGAGCGTAACTACACCAGCATGAAAAACCGGCGTAACGATCCGGGGCGCCTGGAGATCAAGAAGTTCTGCTCGCGCTGCCGGAAACACACGCTTCACCGTGAGACGAAGTGACTGACGGCGCGTGCAAGGATTGGGCATTCCTGCCCGATCATTGAGGGGTGTAGCTCAATTGGCAGAGCAACGGTCTCCAAAACCGTAGGTTGTGGGTTCGAGCCCTACCACCCCTGCCTTGAGAACTCGCTCGCTACGTTAAGACACCGTCCTTGCGACGGTGTCTTGGTATAGGCTGTTGATCACGCCGAGGAGTGGACAGTGGCACGCACACGTACTCGTATTGAAGACCCCAAGACGCAGCCCAATGCTGCCGCCGTCGCCGAACGTCGCGCGCGGACACAGCTAGCGGCTGATGAAGCAGCCAGCAACGGTCAGTCCGCTGTGCGCAAGGAGCGCGCTGCGCCTGCTGCGCGCAGGGGCCGACGCGGCCTGAGCCTCGGTATCGGGGGGCTGCTCGATCGTATCCCGGTTGTGCGGAACGTGGCTGGCTACTTTCGCGGCGTCATCTCCGAGATGCAGAAGGTCACCTGGCCCTCGCGCGAAGAGACTTCGCGTCTGACCAGTGTGGTGCTGGCCGTCACCATCGCCTTTTCGATTGGCCTGGGCCTGCTCGACACATTCTATAGCTGGTGGTTCCGCCAGGCCTTCCACGCCAATACGGAGTGGGTTTTCCTGGCGGTTGGCGCAGCGGTCGCGGTGCTGGTGAGCGGGGGATATTTCGCCTTGCGCCACCGCATCTAGCGCGGGGCGGCTGCTTTCGCGCTTCTTGCGCTGTGGCCACACGCGCGTTGTGTCGGGGCGTCCAGCTAACAGGGCACGCACCACGTCCACAGGGCCGAGAGATTGACGAGGATGCACGTATGTATGAAGACGATTTCCGCGACGAGGACGTAGACTTCGATCCGGAACCACTCTATCTGGACGAAGAGACTGACGAGTCCGCTGCCAGCGAGTCTGAGGATACGGGGCTGGTGGACGTCTCTTCGGTGCTCTCCGCTGGCATTCAGGCCCTCTCCGGCGAAGAGCCGGCTGACGATCGCAAATGGTACGTTGTGCACTGCTATTCCGGCCAGGAGAACAAGGTTCGCCACGCCATCGAGCAGCGCATCGAGACGATGGGGATGCAGGATAAGATTTTCGACGTGGTTGTGCCGACGGAAGAGGAGATCGAGGTTCGCGAGGGCAAGCGCCGCACCATCGAGCGGCGCGTCTTTCCCGGCTACATCCTAGTGCAGATGAAGATGGATGAGGACTCCTGGTACGTGGTGCGCAACACGCCGGGCGTCACGGGGTTTGTGGGCATGGGCAACGAGCCGACGCCGCTGCGCCCCGAAGAGGTCTCGCAGATCATGCGCCGCATGGAAGCCGAGGCCCCCAAGCTCAAAGTCACCTTCAAGCCCGGCCAGAAAGTGCGCATTGTGGACGGGCCGTTCAATGAGTTTATCGGCACGGTGGGCGATATTGACATGGAGAAAGCCAAAGTGCGCGTGCTCGTGTCCTTCTTTGGGCGCGAGGTGCCTGTGGAGCTGGACTTCCTCCAGGTCGAGAAGGCCTGACGCTGTTTAGCTGATTCGTTGTACGTTTCGCTCGACGGGAGGCCCCCTGTTCTGGGGGGTGTTCTGTGTTCGACACCGCGAGGATCGAAGGAACATGGCCAAGAAAGTCAAAGCTGTTGTCACGCTTCAGATCGCAGCCGGCAAGGCGAATCCGGCGCCGCCCATCGGCCCGGCGCTCGCCCAGCACGGCATCAACCTGATGGGCTTCTGCAAGGAATACAACGCCAGGACCAGCAACCGCATCGGCGAGATCATCCCGGCGGAGATCACCATCTTCTCCGATAGCTCGTTCAAGTTCATTCTCAAAAGCCCGCCGACCGCCTTTCTCATCCGCCGCGCCGCCGGCCTGGACAAGGGTTCGGCCTCGCCGAAGAGCGACAAGGTGGGCAAGCTGACCCGCGCTCAGGTCCGCGAGATCGCCGAGATCAAGATGAAAGACCTCAACGCCGTTGACCTGGAAGGCGCGATGCGCCAGATCGAAGGCACCGCCCGCAGCATGGGCGTCACGATTGAAGACTGAACAGACCGCATGAAGATCGAGCGGCCTCGCGCCGTTCCTCGATCGTGGGAGGGCATTGCCCACTATGACCACTGAGGAGACAGACATGACCAAGCACGGAAAGAAATATCTCGAAGCCGCCGCCAAGGTGGATCGCGAGACGCTCTATACCCCGGAAGAGGCGATCAAGCTCGCCAAGCAGGCCGCCCCTGCCAAGTTCGATGAGACGGTGGAACTGCACCTGCGCCTGGGCATTGACCCGCGCCATTCCGACCAGCAGATTCGCACCACGGTGCTGTTGCCACACGGCCTGGGCAAGACGGTGCGCGTGCTGGTCTTTGCCGAAGGCGAGGCCGCCCGGCTCGCCCAGGACGCCGGCGCCGATTACGTCGCCGACGACGAGATGATCGCCCGCATTGCCAATGAGGGCTGGACGGATTTCGACGTGGCGCTGGCCGTCCCGGACATGATGCGCAAGATTGGTCGGCTCGGCAAGGTGCTGGGCCGCAAGGGCCTGATGCCGAACCCCAAGGCGGGTACCCTGGTGCAGCCCGAAGATATTGCGCGCGCCATCGAAGAAGCGCGCGCCGGTCGTATTGAGTTCCGCAACGACAAGACGGCCAATGTGCACATTCCCATTGGCAAGGTCAGCTTTGGCGAGGAGCAACTGCTGGGCAATATGGCCGCCGTGATGGATACTGTGCGCCGCAACCGCCCGACGGCGGCGAAGGGCACGTTCGTCCGCCGCGTGGTCATCAGCACGACGATGGGGCCGGGCATCCGCGTGGAGCCGAACGCTGCGCTGGCGATGACCCCCAGCGCCTGACCTGTTCCTGACCTCACCGCCTACCGACAGCCGATCAACGCACGACCGGAGCGCATCAGCCTCCGGTCGTGTTTTTGGGGGGTCAGCTTCGCCGCTGCCGCCTATTGGGGGCGCGCCGCCTGCTCGCACAGCCGCTGGCCGCCCGCTGCCAGCCAGCTCGCCAGCGTCTCGCTCCTGGTCACGCCCGCCTGCACGTCCTGCCACAGCCCGGTCGCCCAGTCGTAGTAGTAGCGTGTCTCCGGGTACCAGTCCTGGTAGCGGCGCTGCGTCACGCTGGGGCCGCCGTTGTAGCAGGCCAGGGCCAGGCCCAGGTCGTACTCCGCAAACACGGTCAGGCATTCCTGGAAGACTTCCATCCCGCGCTGCACGTTCGTCTGCGGGCTGATCATGTTCTCGCCGTACTCGAAGTGAAAGGGCATCACCTGCATCAGGCCCAGCGCGCCCGCTGACGAGATGGCGGTCGCGTCGCCGCAGGATTCGATCTGGATGACAATCGCCAGCACGTTCGGGTTCACCTGGTACGTCCTGGCCCACTCGCGGATTTCGTCCCGCCAGTGAAGGACTTCCGGCGTGTAGAAGGCGGCCAGCGGCGCGCTGGCATCGGTGATGAAGTGCACCCGGCGGTCGCTGCCCCTCCCGGGCAGCAGATCTTCCAGCGCGACCACGCCCAGCGCCTCCAGCAGCGCGATCGTCATCAGCACAAGCAGGGCCGCATACAGGGCAAGCCCGCGCCAGCGCGGCGGGCGCTGCGACGGCTGTGGGCGGGGGGCGTTTGTCGTCATGGGCGCTCGACGGACGCTGCGCTCAGGGCTGGACGATCTGCAGCGGATTGGGCACGAAGACCAGCACGAAGATGAGCAGCGCCGCATAGCCCAGCCGCCGCCGGCGCGGATCGAGCGGGGTGATGGCGTCGAGCGGCATGGCGTAGAGCCGACCCAGCAGGAACAACAGCATCGTCCAGAGCAGCCACATCGAGTTAAGGAACGAGAGAATGAGGAAGACACCGAGCACCGGCAGGTACAGGCGCTGTGCGCGACGACCCAGCAGCGTGGAAACCACGTGGCCGCCATCAAGCTGGCCGACCGGGATGAGGTTCAGACCGGTGATGAACAGGCCCATCCAGCCCGCTTTGGCCACCTGGTTGATCAGCACGTCCTCGTGCCCATTGGGCAGCATTTGGCCGAAGACGATGAACTTCGCCAGGCCATAGAGCAGCGAATCGCCCTCCAGAATGTACCCGTCCGCCGGCAGCGGCGTGACATCGGAGGTGGCCAGCCCGATGAAAAGAATTGGCACGGCGAGCAGGAACCCGGCCAGCGGCCCGGCAACGCCGACATCGAACAGAATCTTGCGATTGCGCACCGGCTCGCGCAGTTGGATGAACGCGCCCAGCGTCCCGAAGAACCCCAGGGGCAGCGGGATGAAATAGGGCAGGGTGACGTGCACGCCGTGAAAGCGCGCCGCGAAGTAGTGGCCTAGCTCGTGCGCACCGAGGATCAGCAGCACGCTCAGCGCATAGGGCCAGCCGCGCCAGATGGACGAGAGCGGCAGGCTCTCGCCCTCCTGCAGGACGGCGTCTTGCGAGGCACCCACGAAAAGCAGGCTGAGCACAGTCAGGATCAGCAGGACGATATTCGGCCAGATGGGGCGCGGCCTGGGCCGGATGCGCCCCTTGATGGCCAGAATGACGTGCTCGTCTCCCTCGTCGGTCGTCAGCACGACGTGATGATCTAACGGCGCGAAGATGGAGTCCAGGTGCGCGTAGGCCATCTCGCTGCCGACGCGCAGCCGCCCGATGAAGCGCCCGCTCATCGGGGGCGGCGTGTGCAGGTCGGCGCGGCTAATCTGCATCACCGTCGAGACGGCCTCTTGAAGCTGGGCGCGAACCGGGTCCAGGGGGGTGGGGGTTTCCTTTGGAGGCAAGGGGCCAGCCGGCCCCCGGCTCGAATCGAACGCGGACGGTTCGTTAATCATCGGCTTGCTGCCTTCCAGTTACTACTCACCAATACCAGCCACAACCGGAGGCAGCATCTCCCACTCCCCGG
The DNA here is from genome assembly GCA_023382715.1 of Anaerolineae bacterium. Lineage (GTDB taxonomy): Bacteria > Chloroflexota > Anaerolineae > Aggregatilineales > Aggregatilineaceae > UBA2029. The sequence goes on along the minus strand of JAHDWP010000029.1, from coordinate 36,138 downwards.
CTAGCGCATTCAGCGCCAGGATGGCCCCGTCGCGGGTGCGCAGATAGGTCGTCGCCACGCTCGCTTCCTGCGAATCGGCCTGGATCATGCCCTCGAAGGCGACTTCCGGCGTCGTGGCCCAGCCGAGCCGGTCGCGGACGCGCGGGTTGCTGCGCCACACCAGGCCGAATCCGCGAATCGGCTGCTGCAAGCCCGGCGGCGCGACAAGCGACTCGTCGCGGTCGGGGTCGCCTTCCTGGAACTCATCGGGATACTGCGCCCAGGCCGGCGAGGCGCCGTCTTCGAACAGCACGTAGATGCGATCCTGCACGTCCACCCAGATCATGCGCCCGCGCTCGAAGGTCTGCTCGGCCTGTGTCGTCAGTTGGGCGGGCGCTGCCGGGCACGACTCCGGCGGCGGATCGAAGTACCATATCTCCGGGCACGAGAGAGGGATGAGCAGCGGCTGCTCGACGGAGGTGCTCGCGTTCGCCGCTTCGAGCATGAAGCGGGCAAGCTCGCGATCTTCGCCCCCTGTTGACACGACCAGCTTGCCGCTCGTGTTCACATCCCAGCGCCAGACTCGCTCGCCTTCGGCGTCCAGGCGGTAGATGCGCGCGCTCGTCGCGCCGCGCGTGCTCCAGAAGAGCGTCACCGTGTCGCCGGGCCGCACAGAGGCCGTGTCCGTCGTGAAATACTCGATGGACAGACCGGCGCGCGTGGGGGCGCTGGTCGCGGTGAGCGTGGCCGGGGCCGGCGAGAGGGTCGGCGCGAGCGGGTTGGTCGGCGAAGGGCCGGGCGTCGGCGTGGTCGGCGTCTGCGCCGTTGGCGTGGCGCTCGGCGGCGGGCTGGGGATGGCGCCGACCGGTATCGCCGTCGGGCTAGGAGAGGGCGTGCGCGTTGGGCTGGGGGCCATCGTCACAATGCTCGGCTGGGCGTTGCCGCCACATGCGGCGAGCAGCAGCGCCAACGCCAGGATCGCCAGCCCACAACGCACGCGCGCTGCTCCGCTCGATGCCTGCCGCTTTCTTCGCTGGCGCATGATGTCCCTGCCCACTGCCGAGTGCTGCCCGCCTCTTGCGGAAGCTGCCTGATGCCTATTCTAACACGACCGGGGGCGTCGCGCAGTGAGTTGGAGACCCTTTGAGAAGCTGTTTCCCCCCACCCCAAGCCTCTCCCCCACAAGGAGGGAGGGGCTTAAGGCCGGCGCGTGACTTCTCAGGGCTGGGGGTGAGGTAAGCCAGGGCGCGGCAGAGCGCGCCCCGGCGGGACCCTGATCCGCCGTCAGGGCGTGCGCACGGGATAGCGCAGGGTGCGCACCGGCGCGGGCTTGAGCGACTCGCGGACGGCCTCCAGGATGGCCTGGCGCGCGGCGGCGTCGTGCTGGAAGTCCATGTCGTCGGCGGGCACGACCAGCACGGCGCAGCTATCCCAGCGCGCGATCCACTCGTCGTACAGGACGTTGAGCTGATGCAGATAGTCGGCGGAGATGTCGCGCTCGAAATCACGCCCGCGCTGGTGAATGCGCGCTTGCAGCGTCTCGACGCTGGCTTTCAGGTAGATCAGCAGATCGGGTGGCGGCAGGAAGGCGCGAATCCCCTCATAGAGGTCGTGATACGCGCCGTAGTCGCGCTCGGACATCTGGCCGCGCTTGTACAGGTTGTGGGCGAAGATCTCGGCGTCCTCGTAGACGCTGCGATCCTGCACGACCGAGCCGGGGTGATCCACCAGGCGGCGGTGATGTTGCAGCCGCCGCGACAGAAAGAACACCTGCGAGTGAAAGCTCCAGCGCTGCATGTCGGCGTAGAAGTCGGCCAGGTAGGGATTTTCGTCCACCGCTTCGTAGAACGGCTTCCAGCCCAGCGCCTCGGCCAGGATGCCGGTCAGCGTGGACTTGCCGACGCCGATGTTGCCGCCAATGGCCACGAAGAACTTGTTGGAGTTCGCTGGCTGGATCATGCCCCTTCGCTTTCTGTTACGGGCGGGCTGGGCCACTCGCGCGCCTGGTTGCGGCGCATCTTTTCCAGGTAGGCCGTTTCCAGGTCTACGCCGGCGTAGTTCGCCAGCTTGAGCAGGTAGGCCAGCACGTCGGCCATCTCCTCGCGCAGGGCGGGCTGCGCGTCGTCCGGGCCGCCCGTCGCCCTGGCGATCCAGCGGCGGGCGAAGGCGCGCGCCAGTTCGCCCACTTCTTCCTGCAGCAGGATGAAGTTGAGGTATGGGTCGGTGAGGAATTGCTTGTCCTGGTCCAGCCGCCGATGAAACTGCTGAAAGTCGCCCAGCCGCCGGGCGGTCTGCTCCAATGGCGCGCTGTTCGCCGCTGGCGGGGTGGATAGTGCCGTCTCGCCAGCTTCCAGCCCCGGCAGGGCGGGTTGGCGCGGCCCGGCGCCCAGCGCCCCGCGAATGCGGTCGAAGACGGCGGCGCGGTCTTCGGGGTTCGTCACGAAGTCCAGACTGTTGGTGTCAATGGTGAGCACCGGCGCGGCCTCGTAAGCGGCGAAGAACTGCTCGTAGGCGGCGCGCAGGCTGTTGAGGTAGGCCGCTTCCATGTTGCGCTCATAGGGCCGGTCGCGCGCGGTGATGCGGTTCATCAGCGTTTCGGTGTCCGCCTTGAGGAAGACCACCAGGTCGGGCAGGGGGATGTTCTCGGCGAGCGCCTCCTGGACGCTGTAGTAAGTTTGCAGCTCGTCGCCGGACAGGTTGACCTGGGCGAAGAGCCGGTCTTTGTCGAACATGTAATCGCTGATCAGCGGGCGGGCCATGCGGGCGAGCTGGCGCTGTTGGTGATAGCGGCTGAGCAGGAAGAAGATCTGCGTCTGGAAGGCATAGCGCGCGCGGTCGGTGTAGAAGTCGCTCAGGAAGGGGTTTTCCTCGAAGACCTCCAGCACAAGCTGGCCGCCCATCTCCTTGTGGAACATGCGCGCCAGCGTCGTCTTGCCGACACCGATGACGCCTTCAATGGCAATATACGCTTGCGGAGCGGTCATGGTCACCTGTCCGTGCGTGGAACCGGCACCAGGGTATCTGGCGGCTGACAGCAGGGCGGCGCAGGTCGTGCGCGCCACCGTTCAGTATACGCCCCGGCCCGCAGACTGTCCAGCAGCGGGGGTCCACGAACGAGTTGTCAGGCAGTTATCGAAGGCCCCCATCCCCCGGCCCCTTTCCCCAGCCGCGCTGCGCCTGGCTTGCCTCCCTTCCGATCAGAGGGGGCGGCGAGGCACGCCAGCGCCGAGACAGGGATGATGAGAGGCTCAGGCTCGGGGGGAGCAGAAAGTACGCCGCCTTGAGGATGCGCGCGTTGGCCTGGCGAGGGATAAGCAGGCCAGGATTATCCGGCGTCAGCCCGGCCTGATAGACGGCGCGCCTGCCCGTTCGTGCGCATGGCGCGGGCTTAAGCGGTGACCGTCCGGCGATGGCGCCGGCTGTCCAGCACGTCGTACACAGAGCGCGTGGCCAGGATGACCACGCCGGCGGTCAGGGTTGCGCCGCCGATGCCCGCAGCCAACTGGGTGCGCGGCGGAAGCTGACGGATGCGCCTCCACAGCGACAACGTTTCCTGAAGATCGCTTTCCAGCAGGCGGTGGCGAAGCTGCGCAACATACGCCTCCGAGAGCGCGACAGGGGGCATTGCTCGCTCAACGCGCTCGGCCAGCCGCAGCAGCGCCGCCAACTCATCCTCGGCGGGATCGGCGTAGAGCTGGCGCGGAGAGGCGTGGGCGGCGCCATTGCTGATCAGCGCGTCGGCGTGAGCCGCCAGCACGTCCTCCTGCCAGCGCCTGTTCCGCGACCAGACTCTCGGTGACAGTGACCACCACGACATACCTATCTCTCCCATACCGCGCACGGAAAAACGCCATGCGCCGCTCTCGTTCTAAAGCTGGGCTACCCGCCCTAGGCGTCGCGCCCCGCGCTGGCTTCCTCTTCCAGGCTCCCGCGCAGCGCCAGCAGCGTGCGGTGATACAGCGATTTGACCGCGCCTTCGGTGCGGTTCATAACCGCGCCAATTTCCGCGTTCGACAGGTGCTCGACGAACTTGAGAATGAGCAACTGTTGCCGTTCGGACGGCAGCTCGCGGATGGACTGCAACAGCCGCGCCTCTTCGTCGCCGGACACGACGGCGGTTTCGGGCGCGTCGGCTGCGGCGCTGTTGACCGTGAAATCGTCGAGCGGGACGACTCGCTGCCGCCCCCGGTCGCGGTGCCAGTTGGCGACCTGGTTGTGCGCAATGCGATACAGCCAGGCCGAGAAGGGCACGCCGCGATCGGTATAATTCCCGATATGGGCCAGCGCCTTGAAAAATACGCGCGATGTCAGGTCTTCGGCGTCCTGGTGATTGCCTGTGCGATAGTAGACGTAGTTGTAAATCCTGGCGACGTAGCGCGAGTACAATTCGCCGAACGCCTCCCGGTCGTCTTTGGCCCAGGCCACCAGTTGCAGGTCGTCGCAGGCTGCGTAATCGCGCCCGTCACGGCCATCCGACTCAATCATGCGTACTAACACCTCGCGCTGGCAGACGTTACGAGTCTCAGCCGAGACAGCAGGGAACGAACGAAGATGGGCGGAGTATACCAGGCAACCGGCGCGCTCACTAGTGCACCAGAGCGGAAGGGTGCGGCGAGGCGCGTCAGCGCCGCGCGGGGGTGAGGTCAAGGGGCGTATAGCAATGCGCCCCAACAGAACTCTATCTCGCCCGGCGTCCAGCGTGTCGCTGTCAACCTTTGCACGCATCCAGGGGAAACGATACGTGGGATGGCTCTCGCCCGGCTGGTATAATGGCGTCCATGAGCCAGACACTCACCCAACAACGGCTGCGCATCCGGTTCGCCAAGCAGGGCGCGCTGCGCTATGTCGGCCATCTCGACCTGGCGACAACGTGGGAGCGCATTCTGCGCCGCGCCGCGCTGCCGCTGGAGTACACGCGGGGCTTCAACCCGCGCCCGCGCCTGCAATTCGCTGCCGCGCTGCCCGTCGGTCTGACCAGCGAAGCGGAGTTGCTCGACGCCTGGCTGACCGAGCGCATCGCACTCGAACCCGCCAGTGCGCTGATCGAGCGGCTGAATGTCACCAGTCCCGCCGGGCTGCGCACCCTCCAGGTGACTGAGGTGTCGATCAAAGCGCCGGCGTTGCCCCCGCAGGTGATCGGCGCTGAGTACGCGATCACGCCCAGCGACCCTGACCTCAGCGCGGACGACCTGTGGGCGCGCGCGCAGGCGCTGCTCGCCCAGGCGCACATTGAGCGCGCCCTGCGCGGCAAGCCCTACGATCTGCGCCCGCTGATTCAAGAGCTGCGCCTGGATGGGGATGGTGTGCTCATCGCCCGCCTGAGCACCGGGGAGCGCGCCAACGCCCGCGCCGACGAGCTGATCGCCGCGCTCGACCTGGCTCTGCACCAGGTCCGCGCGCACCGGCGGCAGTTGTTTCTGAGCGACGAGTGACTTTTCGCCCCTTGTGAACAGCAGCGGCGCACACTCTGTTGTGAGAGTGTGCGCCGCTTTGCTTCCGCCTGGCGCGGGCTTCACTGCCCGCGCTTCTGGCGATCAGGCTCAGTCGCAACAGATGAGCTTGTTCATCACAGCCTGGAGCGTCTCGCGCGGGGGCCGGATGCGCTCATCCGACAAAGACGCCAGCGGCTCGTCCACCAGGCGGCAGAGTTCGGGCAGCGTGCGGCGGTTGCGGTCAATGTAGATCAGCCCCGTGATGAACAGGTTATCGCGGCGCGCCTCCTCCAGCAGGGTGATCGCGGCGAGCCGATCCGTCGGGTCGTGCTTGTTGGGATCGAGCTTTTTGAGCATGACGTGCGAGCCGTCGTGCATTTCCACGGCCTGCACAACGCCCGGCTCATGTTCTTCGATACTGATCTCGTCGTATACGGGGATGTAGGTGATGTCCTGCAGCGGCTCCTCGTGCGCCTTGCCGTAGGGATAGCTCTTGGTGGATGATTCATGGTTGTTGAAGGTGACGCACGGGCTGATGATGTCCAGCACCGCCGTTCCCTGGTGGCTGAATGCCGCCTTGAGCAGCTCGCGTACCTGCTTGGCGTCGCCGGCGAACGAGCGCGCGACGAACGAAGCGTTGTCAACGAGCGCTTCCAGGCAGATGTCAATCGGCGGCAGTTCGTTGACGCCGGCGTACTTGAGTTCCTGGCCCAGGTCGGCAGTCGCCGAGAACTGGCCCTTGGTCAGGCCGTAGACGCCGTTGTTCTCGACGATGTAGACGATGGGCACGTTGCGCCGGATCATGTGGCTGAACTGGCCCAGGCCGATGCTGCCCGTGTCGCCGTCGCCGCTGACGCCGACGGCGATCAGGTCGCGGTTGGCCGTCGTCGCGCCGGTCGCCAGGGCGGGCATACGCCCGTGCAGCCCGTTGAAGCCGTGCGAACGGTTCAGGAAGTAGGCCGGCGACTTGCTCGAACAGCCGATCCCGCTCAGTTTGATCACGCGGTGCGGATCGAGCGACAACTCGTAAGCGACCTGGATGATCTGGCTCGAGATCGAATTGTGGCCGCAGCCCAGGCACAGCGTGGATGGGCGACCTTTGTAGTCGTTGCGGTCGAGGCCGATGAGGTTCAGACGGTTGCCCATGATTTACAGCTCCTGTTCCAAGATAACGGCGGTCAACCAGCGCGGCGTGAGGGGCAGCCCGTCGGCGTGAGCCAGCGAGATCAGGCGGGTCGCCAGGTCTGGGAACTCCATGCGCAGCAGGTTGGCCACCTGCCCGTCGGTGTTGTTCTCGACCACGTAGACGCGCTCGTGCGCCGCCAGAAAGTCGCGCGTGGTCTCGTTGAGCGGCAGCGCGCGCAGCCGCAGATAGTTTGTCTTCAGGCCGCGCTCGCGCAGACGGTCGCGGCTTTCCACCACGCAGGCATCGGTCGTGCCATAGGCGATGATGCCCACCGGAATGCCGTCCGCCTGATCCACGACTGGCCCCGGCACCAATTGCCGCGCCGTGTTGAACTTGCGCGTCAGGCGGGCCATGTTGGCTTCCCAGTCTTCGGGGCGCTCGCTGTAGAAAGCGTTCTCGTCGTGGCCCGTGCCGCGCGCGAAGTAGGCGGCCCGCGGGTGATCGGTCCCTGGCAGCGTGCGGTAGGTGATGCCGTCGCCGTCCACGTCACGGTAGCGGGCAAAGCCGCCCAGCCGCTCCAGGTCTTCGGCGCTGAGCACTTTGCCGCGATCCAGCGGTTGGTCGGGGTAGGTGAAGGGCTTGCTCATCCACAGGTTCATGCCCAGATCGAGATCGCTGAGGACGAAGATGAGCGTCTGCAAGCGATCGGCCAGGTCCAGCGCGCGCCAGCCGAACTCGAACGCCTCTTCGATGTTGCTCGGCAGCAGCACCGGGTGCTTGGTGTCGCCGTGCCCCAGGAAGTAAGCCTTGAGCACGTCTCCCTGCGAGGTGCGCGTTGGCAGGCCGGTGCTCGGCCCCACGCGCTGCACGCTCCAGATCACCGCCGGGACTTCGGTGAAGTAGGCCAATCCCGCGAATTCGGACATGAGCGACATGCCCGGCCCGGAGGTGGCAGTGATGGCGCGCGCGCCAGCCCACCCGGCCCCGATCACCGTGCCAATGGCCCCAATCTCGTCCTCCACCTGGATGACGGCGTAGGTCGCTTTGCCGGTGGCGGGGTCGGTGCGCAGATCGCGCAGATACTCGTTCAGCGCGTCAATCATGCTGGTCGAGGGCGTGATCGGATACCAGGCGACGACGGTGACGCCGCCGAACACCGCGCCGAGCGCCCCGGCGGAATTGCCGTCGAGCAGCAGCATGCCCTGGGTCTTGTCCATGCGCGCCACTTTGTACGGGTCGCGCTTGGCCAGGTTGTCCAGCGCCCACTCAGCCGCGGCCTTGACCAGCCCCATATTCATGTTGATCGCCTTCGCCTTGCCGCCGAAGTGGAAGTCCAGCGAGAAGGCGATCTCGTCCAGGTCAATGTCCAGCAGCGTGGCCAGCACGCCCAGATAGACCATGTTGGCGACGTATGACTTGAGGTTGGCTGGCACGTCGGAGGCTTCGAGCAGCTCTGCGACGGGCATCGGGTAGTACACGATGTCGGCGCGATCTTCGCGGATCTTCCACTCCTGCGGATACAGACAGACTCCGCCGGGCGGCAGCTTGCGGATGTCCTCGGTGGCGGTATCGCGGTTCATCGCCACCAGGATGTGATAGTCTTCGCGACGGGCGATATAACCGTCCTTGCTGACGCGCACTGTGAACCAGGTGGGCAACCCCTGGATGTTCGAGGGGAAGATGTTCTTGCCGCTGACTGGCACGCCCATGCGAAAGATCGAGCGCAGCAGCGCCGTGTTGGCCGTCTGGCTACCCGACCCGTTCACCGTAGCGATCATGATCTGGAAGTCGTTGATGATCGGCTCGCGCTCGACCAGCAGCGATTCCAGGGCTGAGGCTTCGACGTCACTCATGATATCTTGTGCTCCTGCTACCTATCCCTGTTGTAGTCTGCGGCGCTTGCGCGCCCCCAAGTCATCAAGCGAAGAACTGTCTGCAAAAGCACTTTACTCTGGCAAATGATGCGATGTCCCATACCTTTCTGTGACCGCCTGCCCGAGGACCTCCGGCTCCTCAGGCCGGTAGCGCAGCAACGTCATATGGTCGCGCAGGGCCTGGTGCCCGCCGTCGAAATCGCCGCGCGCCACGCACTCGACCATGCGCTCGTGGTACTCCCACATCTCGTGATGATAGGAAAGCTCGGCGTACAGCCCCACACCAAAAGCGTGATAGGCCGCCCAGTACGCCTCCAGGATGCCCTGCACGAACGGGTTGTTCAGGTGTTTGAAGAAGGTCAGGTGCAGGCTGCGGTGTTCCTCGAAAGGCACCTCGACCGGCACATGAGTCAGCTTCAGACGGGCCGCCGCGAGGGTGTCGCGCAGCGCCTGGAGGTCGCTGGCCGTCAGTTGGACGACGGCCTCGTGCCAGAAGCTCAACTCGAGGCTGGCGCGCAAGCGCGAGAACTCGTAGAAGTGCTGGCGGTTGAGGCTCAGCGCGTAGATGGCGCTGAGGCTGGCTGCCGGCGCGAAACAGAACGGCTGAACCTGCGTCCCGGCGCGCGGCCTGGTGTCCACCAGCCCGAACGCGCGCGCTGTAGCCATCTCCTCACGGATCTTGCTGACGCTCACGCCCAATTCCTGGCTCAACTGCGGGATCGTCGGCAGGTAATCGCCCGGCTGAAGCTGGTGCTGGACGATGTAGTCCAGGATGGCGGAATTCAGGCTGGCATAGGGCATGGCGATCATGTGCTCTGACGATTATTCATCCGATCAATTGGATTAATGTGATCAATCAGACGCTCCTGTACACGATTATAGGACACTTGGGCGGCCCTGCCAATGCCATGTGTCGCCAGGGATGCGTGCAAAGGCTGACAGCGACTCGCTGATTGACCTCACCCCCAGCCGCGCTACGCTTGGCTTGCTCCCTCTCCGAGCGGGGGTGAGGTCAGCCAGGGCGCAGCAGAGCAGCGCCTCTACCGCCGGACAGGTTTTGCACGCACCCAAAACGCTCCCCAGGTGGCGGTTTTGCGCGGCGGTGAGTATCCTTACCACAGTGATACGCTGTGATGGGACGCGAGCCGGCAGGCCGGCTCGCTGATGAGAGGGATGACGATGAGCGACGAGCTACCGAACCCGCTGGCAGAAGCGCGCGTGGTGGTGAAGGCACTGCGAGCGGCTGCGCCGGTCGAGCAGCAGGCGGCGCTGGATGACCTGGGTCGGATGCTGGAAGAGGCGGCCCGGCGCGGCGCAGGCGAAGACGCCGAGGCGCTGCGCCAGCGTATGGACGCGCTGATCCAGGAGAATGCCCGCTTCGCCTCGCTGATGGTGCACGAGATTCGCATCCCGCTGACCAGCGTCAAGGGCTATTCCGACATGCTCGCCAAGAACATCGCCGGCGAGCTGAACGAGATGCAGGCCCAGTTCGTGGAGATCGTCCGCGCCAACGTCAGCCGCATGGAGCAGCTTGTCAGCGACATCAGCGATATGAGCAAGTTGCGCTCCGGTCGGCTGCGCCTGGAGTCGAAGATGGATCTCTACAAGAATATCGCCATGCAGGTGGAGAAGACCGCCGCGCCGCTGGCTGCCGAGCACAAGCATACGCTCGTCTTCGAGACGCCGGCCAGCCTGCCGCTGCTCAACCTGGACAGCGAGCGCCTGGCCCAGGCGCTGACCAAGCTGGTCGTCAACGCGCTGCGCTATACACCAGAAGGCGGCACAATCACCGTGCGCGCCGAGGGCGTGGACGGCAAGCTGCGCGTCAGCGTGATTGACACGGGCATCGGCCTCAGCGAAGAGGAGCAGGCGCGCGTCGGCGAGCTTTTCTGGCGCGGCGAGAGCGAGCACGTGCGCTCGTTCAAGGGGCACGGGCTGGGGCTGCCCATCGCCAAGGGGCTGATCGAGCTGATGGGCGGTGAGTTCTTCTTCAGCAGCGCGGCGGGGCAGGGCAGCACGTTCGGATTCGTGGTGCCGGGCATGGGCTGATCCCCCTGCGCAGGCCGGGCCAGGCCGTGCCAGAGCGCGCCGAACTGGACGGGCTGCGCGGCGGCGCGCCCGGTTGTCCGTGAGCAGGTGATGCGTTGTAGACACTTATGGAGGCGTGCGAGTGAACCTGCACGAGTATCAATCTAAAGCACGATTTGCTGAGTACGGCATCCCCATCCCCAGGGGCAAAGTCGCCCATTCTCCCCAACAAGCCTATGAGATCGCCAAAGAGCTGAGCGCGCCGGTCGTCATCAAGGCGCAGGTGCTCACCGGCGGGCGCGGCAAAGCGGGCGGCGTCAAGCTGGCCGCGACGCCCGAAGAGGCCGAGCGCCACGCCGACGCGATCCTGGGCATGGACATCCGCGATCACAAGGTGCTCCGGGTGCTGGTGGACACGGCGTCCACCATCCAGAAGGAAATCTATCTGGGCGTGACCAACGACCGCGCCGCGCGCCGGCCACTGATCATGGCTAGCGCCGAGGGCGGCATGGACATTGAGGAGGTCAACCGTGTGTCGCCGGAGAAGATCATCCGCGAGCACATTGACCCCTTCCTGGGGCTGCGCGACTACCAGATTCGTAACCTGGCCTATGGCATCGAGCTGCCGCGCGAGCTGTGGAAGTCGTTCATGAAGATTGCCCAGGCGCTCTACCGCTGCTACGTCGAGAGCGACGCGACGCTGGCCGAGATCAACCCGCTGATCATTGACGGAGAGGGGCAGCTTCTGGCGGTGGACGGCAAGATGTCCATTGACGACAACGCCTTGTTTCGCCACTCAGACCTGGCCGAGCTGCGCGATACCAGCGCCGAGCCAGAGGCCGAGACGCACGCTCGCGCCGCCGGCCTGAGCTACATCAAGCTGGACGGCACGATCGGCTGTATGGTCAACGGGGCGGGGCTGGCCATGACCACGATGGACATGACCAAGCTCTTCGGCGGCGCGCCGGCCAACTTCCTGGACATCGGCGGCGGGGCCAAAGCTGAGACGGTGGCTATGGCGCTGCGCATCATCCTCTCTGACCCCAACGTGAAGGCTGTGCTGTTCAACATTTTCGGCGGGATCACCCGCTGCGATGAGGTGGCGCGCGGTATCCTGGCTGCGCTGGCTGAGGTACAGGTGGACTTGCCGCTGGTCGTGCGCCTGGTAGGCACCAACGAGGAGGAAGGGCGCGCTCTGCTGGACGCGGCGAACATCCCCCACATGGAGACCGCCCGCACCCTGGCCGAAGCAGCGCGCAAAGCCGTCGAAGCGGCGCAGAAAGCGTAGAGGGACGACTCATGGCTATTCTGGCAGACAGCAACACGAAATTGCTGGTGCAGGGCATCACCGGGCGCGAAGGGCTGTTCCACACCGAGCAGATGATCGAGTACGGCACCCAGGTAGTCGGCGGGGTGACGCCTGGCAAGGGCGGCGAGTGGGTGCTGGGCAAGCCTGTGTTCGACACGGTGAAGTCGGCGCGCGAGTCTACCGGCGCGAACGCCACCGTGATCTACGTCCCGGCGGCCTTTTCCGCCGACGCGATCTACGAGGCGCTCGACGCCGAGATCGAGCTGATCGTCTGCATCACCGAGGGCATCCCCGTGCGCGACATGATGCAGGTGCGCGCCCATCTGGATCAGGGCCACAGCCGGCTGATCGGCCCGAACTGCCCCGGCCTGCTGACCCCTGGCCAGGCGAAGATCGGCATCATGCCGGGCCATATCGCCATGCCGGGCAGTGTGGGCGTGGTGTCGCGCAGCGGCACGCTGACCTACGAGGTCGTCTACGCGCTCACGCAGCGCGGCATCGGCCAGAGCACGTGCGTGGGCATCGGCGGCGACCCGATCAACGGCACGAGCTTCATTGACGCGCTGCGGATGTTCGAGGAGGATCCGCAGACCGAAAAAGTGGTGCTCATCGGCGAGATCGGCGGCACCGACGAAGAGAAGGCGGCGCACTTCATCGCCACCGCCATGACCAAGCCGGTCGTGGCTTTCATCGCCGGGCAGACGGCGCCGCCCGGCAAGCGTATGGGCCATGCCGGGGCCATTGTCGAGGGGGGCAGCGGCACCGCCGCCGACAAGATCGCCGCGCTGCACAGCGCCGGGGTCAAGGTGGCGGAGCATCCGGAGCAGATCGCGGATTTGCTGTAGGGCGGGCGCGCGCAAAATCTGTCAGGCGGTAGGGGTGCTGCTCTGCCGCGCCCCGGCTGACCTCACCCCCGCGCGGCGCTGGCGCGCCTCGCCGCCGGGCACGCCGAGCGTAGCGCGGCTGGGGGTGAGGTCACTCTTTGCACCCCCGTCCAGCCTTGACCGGCCCCCGGCTGTATGGTATGCTCTCGGCAAGCAGAAAAGCGTTGACGGAAACGAGTACGCCCCTGCGCGCCGGTCAGCGAGCCTGGGAGAGTGCGAGCCAGGTGCGGGAGCAGGGCGGAAAATCCTTCCTGAGCTGCAGGCTGAACGCGCGAGCTACTAAGCCGGGCCGGTCTGGTCCCCGTTATTACGACCTTGCCATGATGATGGCAGCCAAGCGCCCCCGCTACCTGGGGGAACAAGGGTGGTACCGCGCGAGCCAGACTCCCGTCCCTTTGGTTGAGGGGCGGGTGTTTTATTTCTGCGAGGGACTATGCGACTTACAGAGAAGCGAGTGACTGAGATGGGGCCGGATGATGTGACGATTCGCAGGGTCGAGCCGCGCGATCAGCAAGCCATCGCGCGCATGTGGGAGGCGCTGAGCGTCTATCACACCCAGCTGGACTCGCGGATGCCGCAGATGACAGCCGGAGCGTCTGCCGCTTACGCTTCGCGCCTGGTCGAAGTGTGCGATGACGATCAGACGCACGCTTTCGTCGCTGAGACGGGGGGCGCGGTTGTCGGCTACGTGCTGGGCGCGATTGTTGACCTGACGCCCGACCTGTTCGAGCACGAGGACGTGGGCTTCATCGCCGACATCTACGTGGAGCCGGAGCACCGGCGGCGGGGCATCGCGCGGGAGTTGTTCCAGGCGATCTGCGGCTGGTTCGCCGCGCAGAGCGTGCGCCAGATTGAGTGGCAAGTGGCCGTCGCCAATGGCGACGCGCGCCGCTTCTGGGAAGCGGTCGGCGGGCGCGCGCTGACCATGCGGATGCGCCTGTCGCGCCCGGAGTAGAGGGGGCAACCGTGAGCGGTCGCCGGCGAGGTCGCGCCTGGAAGAGGCTGCTGCTGGCGTTTGGGCCGGCGCTCGTCCTGCTGGTGCTGGCTGCCCTGGTCGCGGATTGGCGGCTGTTCTTCGCCGGCGGGGCGCTCGGCTGGCTGCTCGCCGCGCAGTTCATCCAACGCGGGCGCACCGGCCCGCAGTACCGGATAGCGATCCGCCATTTGCGCGCGGGCGAGCTTGACCGGGCGCTGGATGTGATAGATGACCTGTTCCGCGCCGAACCGGACGACCCGGAGCATCTGCGCTTTCGGGCGGAGCTGCACCGGCTGGCTGGCCATCTGGAGCAGGCCACGCGCGATTACGAGCGGCTGATCGCGCTGCTCCCGGAGTCCGCCGACGGGTATATCGGGCTGGCTGAGCTTTGGGTGCAGCGCGGTGACTACGAACGGGCGCGGGAGTACGCCCGCCAGGGCGCGGCGCGCGACCCGCGCGGCTGGACGCCTGCCTACACGCTGGCGCTGATCGCGGATCGGCTGGGCGAAGCGCAAGAGGCCATCACCCAGGCTCAGGCTGCCCTGGACGCGGGCATCCCCGACCGGCGCTTCCGGCTGCTGGTGCATTTGTGGCTGGCGCGCGGCCATGCCCGGCTCGATCGGTGGGACGAGGCGCGCGCTGCCGTGAGCCAGGTGCGGGCGGACTCGCGCGCTTTCGCCGAGTGGGATGCGATTCTGGCCAGCGAGCAGGCCGGGCAGATTCGTGCGATGCTAGGGGCGGATGTGCAGGTCGCGCGGGCGCTGCGCGAGGGCGCAGCCGCGCGGGAAGTGCTCACAGAGTCGCGTGGCGGCGAGCGCTGAAGGCAAATTGGCCTTGAGAGATCGTACAGGAAGGCCTGTGCTGCGATTGACCTCACCCCTAAATCCCTTCTCCACACGCGGAGAGGGGACTTGACCGCACAGCGACTCCCCCTCTCGGTTTACGGAGAGAGGGGCGGGGGTGAGGTTTCCGCATGGCCTCTGAAGCGGAGGGGGTAATGACCGAACAGGGACGGCAAACCGAAGAGCGTGGGGCGGCGCAAAGCGAAGCGCCGGGCGGCTGTCTGTCCAGCCGGGTCGTGCGCGTCACGCTGATTGCAGCCGTAGTCGTAGTGGTGCTGGGGGTGATCGCCGTCGCAGCGGTGCTGGCTCTGCGCGCCAGCCGCGACAAGCCGCTCGATGTCGCCATCTATCACGGGGCGCGGCTGGTCAATCATGAGACGCTCTACGACGGATTCGACCACCTGCAATACACCAGCGACGATCCGTTCCCCACGGTGGAGGCGTTCTATTTCGGGCGCAAGGGAATGGACTGCGTGCGCCAGTACCGCACGGTCGAGGAGCGCCCCGGCCAGGAACCGCTCCGCGAGGGGCACCTGTCCACACGCTGCCAGGTAGATCGCTCCGGCTATGGCATCACTCAGGTGGCGACTGTGCTGATCCAGCCGGTCTATGACGCGACCGAGCAGCCGACCGGCCAGGTGGTGATTGACATTCAGCGCTACTGGGGGGAGTGAGCCTGTGCCCGCGCCAGAGCCTGGAACTGCGGACGAACGGTCCGTTCCCGCCGCGCGCGTGCCGCTGTGGGTGGCGCTGCTGGCGATGGCGGCGGCGCTGGTGGTCGCCGGGCTGATCCTGTGGCGGGTAGCCGGGCCGCTGTACGGGCTGCTCTTCCCGCTCGAAGCGCCCGTCCCGCCGGGCGCGAGCGAAGAGCGTCATGACAGGCCGGAGCGCGGCGCGGAGTCCTGGCTATACCGCACGGCGCAGACCGGGAACGAGATCGCCGCCTTCTACGAGGGCCAGGGAGCAAGCTGCCGGTATGCGCCGGTGCCGGGGTACGTGACGGATCGGTCGCTGCCCTGGGGCGGGACTTACGCGGTAGCCACCTGTGTGGGGAAGGAGAAAGCCGCCGGGCTGGGCATTTCCTGGGAAGTCCACATCCATGCGGGCTATCCAGACGAGGCCGGCCCGACGAGGTTCCGGCTATACGTGTTTCGTTGAGAATGAGTGGTTGGTGGTTGGTGAAATGCGCCGCACCTGGCGTTGCGCGCTTTCCACTGCACCGGGCGCATGGAGTTAATAGCACGCTCCAGGCCAGCGCCACCTGTTTCCCGGCGATTCGCCGCTGGGTGTTGAGCGCCCAGCAACCAACAACCAATAACCCGACTGCATTCAGGAGGAGTCATGTTCAAGCCAGTTACGCCGAAGGCAGACATCGAAGCCGTGGAAATGGAACAACTCGCCTTCTGGCGCGAGCGCGACATCTTCCGCCGCTCGATGAAGGAGCGCGAAGGAGGCCGCGTCTACGTGTTCTACGAGGGGCCGCCGACCGCCAACGGGCGGCCCGGCACCCATCATGTGCTGGCGCGCGCCTTCAAAGACATGTTCCCGCGCTACCACACCATGACCGGCGCGTATGTGCTGCGCAAGGGCGGCTGGGATACGCACGGCCTGCCGGTTGAGATCGAGGTCGAGAAGGAGCTGGGTCTCACTCACAAGCACGAGATCGAGGAATACGGCATCGCCGAGTTCAACCGCAAGTGCCGCGAGAGCGTCTTCCGCTACATCAAGGAGTGGGAGCGGCTGACCGAGCGCATCGCCTTCTGGGTGGACCTGGAGAACGCCTACATCACCTATGAGAACGACTACATCCAGAGCGTGTGGTGGATTCTGCGCCAGCTTTGGGACAAGGGGATGCTCTACCAGGGCTACAAGGTTGTGCCCTACTGCGCCCGCTGCGGGACGCCGCTGAGCAGTCATGAGGTCTCGCTCGGCTATGAGGAAGTGGCCGATCCGAGCGTCTTTGTGCGCTTCGCCGTCAAGGGTGAGCCGGGCACGTACTTCCTCGTGTGGACAACGACACCCTGGACGCTGCCTGGCAACGCGGCGCTGGCCGTCAACCGGCGCGAGACGTATGTCATGGTGGAGGGGCCGGCCGCCGATGGGCAAGGGACGGAGCGCCTGATCCTGGCGCAAGCCCTGCTGGACAAAGCGCTCAACGACCCGCGCGCCTACACGGTCGTGCGCGAGATGAAGGGCGAAGACCTGCTGGGGATGCGCTACGAGCCGCTCTACGCCTTCCTGCCGCTGGAGCAGGATCACGCTTATGTGCTGCACGGCGATTTCGTCAGCATGGAGGACGGCTCCGGCATCGTGCACATCGCGCCCGCCTTCGGCGCAGACGACATGGACGTGGGCCGCCAGTATGGGCTGCCGATCATCCAGACGGTGGGGCCGGACGGCGCGTTCATTGACGCCGTGACGCCCTGGGCGGGCCTGTGGGTCAAAGATGCCGATCCGCTGATCAAGAGGGAGCTGAAGGCGCGCGGCCTGCTCTACAAGGCCGAGAACTACGTGCACAACTACCCGTTCTGCTGGCGCTGCCACACGCCGCTGCTCTATTATGCCCGCGAGACGTGGTACATCGAGTCCACACGCTACCGCGACAAAATGATCGCGCTCAACCAGACGATCAACTGGGTGCCGGCGCACATCAAGGACGGGCGTTTCGGCAACTGGCTGGAGGAACTGCGCGACTGGGCGCTGGGCCGCGAGCGCTACTGGGGCACGCCGCTGCCTGTGTGGGTGTGCGAGAACCCGGCGTGCGGCCATAAGCACTGCGTCGGCGGCGTGACCGAGCTGGAGAAGCTGAGCGGGCAAGACCTGTCCGGGCTTGACCTGCACCGGCCCTATGTGGATGAGGTCACTTTCCCCTGCGCGCAGTGCGGCGGGACGATGCGCCGCGTGCCGGAGCTGATTGACGTGTGGTTCGACAGCGGGGCGATGGCCGCCGCCCAGTGGGGCTACCCCTACAAGAACCAGGAGATGTTCGCCCAGCAGTTTCCGGCGGATTACATCTGCGAGGCCGTGGACCAGACGCGCGGCTGGTTCTTCAGCCAGCACGCCATCGCCGCCATGACCTTCGAGAGCGTCAATTTCAAGAACTGCATCTCCCTGGGCCACATCCTGGACGAGCAGGGCCGCAAGATGTCCAAGAGCCTGGGCAACATCGTTGAACCCTGGAGCGTGCTGGAGAAGTACGGGGCGGACGCCTTCCGCTGGTACATGTACACCGCCGGGCCGCCCGGCGAGCCGCGCCGCTTCTCGGTGGAGCTGGTCGGCGAGGTGGTGCGCAACTTCACCCTGACGCTGTGGAACGTCTACAGCTTCTTCGTCACCTACGCCAACCTGGACGGCTTCGACCCGCGCACACCGCCAGTGCCCGTCAGCGAGCGCGACCCGCTCGACCGCTGGATTCTGAGCGAGCTGCACACGCTGGTGCGCGAGGTGACGCAGGGCTACGAGACGTATGATGTGCCGCGCACGACGCGCCCGATCGAGGCGTTTGTGGACGGGCTGAGCAACTGGTACCTGCGCCGCTCGCGCCGCCGCTTCTGGAAGTCGGAGAGCGATGCGGACAAGCTGGCCGCTTATCAGACGCTCTACGAGTGTCTGGAAACGCTGGCCAGGCTGCTCGCCCCGACGATGCCCTTCCTTTCGGAGGCGATATATCGCAACCTGGTGGCGGCTGCCGACCCCGCCGCGCCAGAGAGCGTGCACCTGGCCTTCTGGCCGGCGCAGGACGAGGCGCTGATTGACGAGAAGCTGATGGCCGACATGCGCCTGGCGCAGAAGCTGGTGAGCCTGGGGCACGCGGCACGCAACAGCGCCGGAATCAAGGTGCGCCAGCCGCTGGCTGAGGCGGTCTTCGTCGTGCGCTACAGCGCCGAGCGCGACGTGGTGCGCGACCTGGCGCCGACCATCAGCGAGGAGCTGAACGTCAAGACGGTGCAGGTGGCCGAATCGGCGGAGGCGATGGTTTCCTACAGCCTGAATCCGCTGCCGCAAGTCCTGGCCCGCGTGCTGAGGGGCGATTTCCCGAAGGTGCAGCGCGCCCTGCGCGAAGGCGCGCCCGCCGATGTGCAGCGCTGGGCGAAGGCGCTGCTGGCCGGGGAGACGATCGCGGTGGAGGTGGACGGGCAGAGCTACGCCATCACGCCGGAGCAGTGCGAGGTCGTGCAGTCGGCGGCGGCGGGCTACGCGGTGGCCGGAGAGTACGGCTACGTGGCGGCGCTGGCGACGACGCTGACCGAAGAGCTGATCCAGGAAGGGCTGGCCCGCGAGTTCGTGCGCCGCGTGCAATCGCTGCGCAAGGAGGCCGATTTCGCCATCAGCGACCGCATCACCATCACCTGCCAGGCCAGCAGCCGGCTGCGCGACGCGGTGCGCGCCTTCGCCGAGGTCATCCAGCGCGAGACGCTGGCCGATGCCCTGGTCGAGTCCGGGCCGGAGCCGGGCGCGCACAGCGCTGAGTTCAGCTTCGACGAGGAGAGCGTAGTCATCGGCGTGCGGCGGGCATGAGCTTGCCTGCCCGTGCTGGCGGGGCTACAATGAGAGCCAGGGGAGCGCCTTCGAAGCCTATCCGTGAATCGCCGGGAGCGGCAGAACAGCGCTGGTTCGCGGGCAGCGTCACGGGTAGACACCCAGTTGAGGCAACCACAGAATGACCACGACGAAGCAGGAACTATACGACGTGCTGCTGGAGCTGCGCGAGACTTATCGGGACAAAGTGGCGCAGATGGAGAGCGCGCAGGTGCTCGACATCACTGGCACGGGCTACACCAACCACCAGGCCGAGGACGCGACCGCCGTGTATGAGCAGACGGTCGGCGCTTCGTCGCTGCGGGCCGCGCAGACGCGGCTGCGCCAGATTGACGAGGCGCTGGCGAAGTGTGCCGATGGCACCTACGGGGTTTGTGAGAACTGCGGGCAGGAGATTGACATCGCTCGCCTGGAAGCGATCCCGTACACGACGCTGTGCCTGCGCTGCGCCGAGACGCGCGACTATCAGGCTGGGGTGTAGTGAGCGTGACCCACGAGGGATGCCCTGCGACAGCCGCGACGCCGCGTCGGGCGATGGGCCGTTGGCTGCTGCTTTTGAGCGTGGCGACCCTGGCTATCCTGGCCGACCAGGCGAGCAAGGCCTACGTCGTGAGGCACTTGGGGCTGTACGAGTCCTGGGCACCGGTGAGCGCCCTGGAACGGGTCTTCCGCTTCACGCATGTGCACAACACGGGCGCGGCTTTCGGGCTGTTCCCGCAGGGCGGGGTGGTGTTCCTGGTCATCGCCGTGATCGTGTCGGCGATCATCCTCTACTACTACCGGCAGGTTTCGTCGCATGGCTGGCTGATCCGCCTGGCGCTCGGCCTGCAACTGGGCGGCGCGCTGGGCAACGTCATAGATCGCGTGCGGCTCGGCTATGTGGTGGACTTTCTGGACGTATGGCGCTGGCCGGTCTTCAACGTGGCCGATAGCTGCGTCGTGATCGGCGTGGGGCTGCTGGTGCTGCTCATGCTGCGCGAGGAGCGCCGCGAGCGGCAGCGCCTCGCCGCCCGCGAGGAGACCGGCGAAGACAACGCCCTCGAACATTGCGGCGAGCAGGCGTCGTGACGCTGAACGCCGGCTGACAGGACCGGAACGGTGAACGAAACGGGCAGGCCATCCGCGCGCGGATGGCCTGCCCGTTGTTGTTCGGAACGCGCCGGATTACCAGGCGTAGGCTTCGGGCGCGGTGCCGCCCGGCCCCGGCCAGATGGTGTCAAGCGCCTTCAGATCGTCCTCAGACAGCGCGATCTCCAGCGCGCGCAGGCTGCCGGTGAGTTGCTCCATCGTGCGCGGGCCGATGATCGGCGCGGTGACGGCGGGCTGATGCAGCAGCCAGGCCAGGGCGACATCGGCGGGATGCTCGCTGCGCCCGGCGCAGAACTGCTCGTACTGCTCCAACTGCGACCAGGAGTCCTCGAAGCGCTTGCCGATCCGCTCCTCAGAACGACGGCCTTCGCCTGCCTTCTGTAACACGCCGGCCAGCAGGCCCCCTCCCAGCGGACTCCAGGGAATCAGCCCCAGGCCATAGGCCTGGCAGGCGGGGATCACCTCTAGCTCGATCATGCGCGCCGACAGGTTGTACAGGCTCTGCTCAGACACGAGGCCCATGAAGTGGCGCGAGGCGGCGATGCCCTGCGCCTGGGCGATGTGCCAGCCGGCGAAGTTGCTGCTGCCGACGTAGAGCACCTTACCCTCGCGGACGAGCTGCTCCATCGCCTGCCAGACTTCTTCCCAGGGGGCGTCCCGATCGATGTGGTGCATCTGATAGAGGTCAATGTGGTCGGTTTGCAGGCGGCGCAGGCTTTCTTCGCACGCGCGTTTGATGTGGTAGGCCGACAACCTGGACTCGTTCGGCCAGTCGCCCATCTTGCCGTAGACTTTGGTCGCCAGCACGACCTTTTCGCGTCGCCCGCCGCCCTGGGCGAACCAGCGCCCGATGATGTGCTCGGTGATACCTTCGCCCAGTTTGCGCCCGTAGACATTGGCCGTGTCGAAGAAGTTGATGCCCAGCTCCAGCGCCTTGTCCATGATGGCGAAGCTATCCGGCTCGCTGGTGTAGGGGCCGAAGTTCATCGTGCCCAGGCACAGGCGGCTGACCTGCAAGCCCGTGCGCCCCAGGTGTGCGTAGTTCATCTGGCTTTGCTCCTTCTCAGTGTCCTGGCCGCCATGCGCAGCCCTGACCGCCCATGCTCCTGCCCCCATTATGGCATCGTCTGGCGTGGGCGGCCAGCGCTTGACCCTCCGGTACTGTAGTCTTTGCGGTTGAAACTTGTCACACGGGGATGGCTCCCTATCTCCCAACCCCTTCTCCCACGCTGCGCGGAGGGAAGAGGAGCAGGCTCGCCGCTTTTCCCCCTTCCCCCCTCGTGGGGGAAGGGCCGGGGATGGGGGGCACACGGCAGCCAGTCCCCACGCCATTTCAACCGAATTCGACACACTACCCCCCCCTCTGCGCCCCTGTCGCCGGGGGAATTGTGTTAGAATACGCGCCAAGATAGGTTGTTGGTTCGTTCCAGGAGAAATGACTTATGACCCGTGTGATTCGCGCTCCACGCGGCACGGCCCTCACCTGCAAGGGCTGGCAGCAAGAAGCCGCCATGCGCATGTTGATGAATAACCTCGATCCCGATGTCGCCAAAGACCCCGATCATCTGATCGTTTACGGCGGGCGCGGGCGGGCGGCGCGCAACTGGCAGGCGTTCGACGCCATTATTGCCACCCTGCGCGAATTGGAAAACGACGAGACGCTGCTCGTCCAGTCCGGCAAGCCCGTCGTCGTGTTCAAAACGCACCCCGACGCGCCGCGCGTGCTGATCGCCAACTCCAACCTGGTGCCGCACTGGGCCACGCAGGAGCACTTTGACGCGCTGGAGCGGCAAGGGCTGATCATGTACGGTCAGATGACCGCCGGCTCGTGGATTTACATCGGGACGCAGGGCATCCTGCAGGGGACGTATGAGACGCTCGGCTCGCTGGCCCGCCAGCAGGGATGGGGCAGCCTGAAAGGCAAGCTCGTGCTGACCGCCGGGCTGGGCGAGATGGGCGGCGCGCAACCGCTGGCCGTCACCATGAACGAGGGCGTCGCGCTCATCGTGGAGGCGGATCCGCGCATGGCCGAGCGCCGCCTGCGGATGCGCTACGTCAACCGCGTCGTCACCGATCTGGAAGAGGCGCTGGAGCTGGCCCTGACCGCCAAAGAGCGCCAGGAGCCGCTCTCGGTCGGCGTCATCGGCAACGCGGGCGATCTCTTCCCCCGGCTGGCGCGCATGGACATCGTGCCGGACGTGGTCACCGACCAGACTTCGGCGCACGATCCGCTGTCGTACATCCCCGCCGGCATTTCGTCCGACGAAGCGGCGGCGCTGCGCGAGCGCGATCCCGCCGAGTACCAGCGCCTGGCCCGCCAGACGATGGCCGCCCACTGCCAGGCCATGCTCGACTTCCAGGCGCGCGGCGCGGTCGTCTTCGACTACGGCAACAACCTGCGCCAGCAGGCGCTCGATGCGGGCGTCAGCGCTGCCTTCGACTACCCCGGCTTCGTGCCGGCCTATATCCGCCCGCTGTTCTGCGAGGGCAAGGGGCCGTTCCGCTGGGTGGCGCTCTCTGGCGATGCGCAGGACATCTATCGCACGGACGAGGCGATCCTCGAACTGTTCCCGGAGGATGAGCACCTGGCCCGCTGGATCAGGATGGCCCAGCGCGAAGTCGAGTTCCAGGGGCTGCCGGCGCGCATTTGCTGGCTGGGCTATGGCGAGCGGGCGCGGGCCGGGCTGGCCTTCAACGACCTGGTGGCCTCTGGCCAGGTCAGCGCGCCGATTGTCATCGGGCGCGATCACCTGGACGCGGGGTCGGTCGCCTCGCCCAACCGCGAGACAGAGGGGATGCTGGACGGCTCCGACGCCGTCTCCGACTGGGCGATCCTCAACGCGCTGATCAATG
The DNA here is from genome assembly GCA_023382715.1 of Anaerolineae bacterium. GTDB lineage: Bacteria > Chloroflexota > Anaerolineae > Aggregatilineales > Aggregatilineaceae > UBA2029. Next base: position 13,207 of record JAHDWP010000029.1, on the reverse strand, counting down.
CGGTCGGCGGGGCGACGTGGGTCAGCTTCCATCATGGCGGCGGCGTGGGCATTGGTTACAGCCAGCATGCCGGGCAGGTGATCGTCGCCGACGGCACGCCCGAAGCGGCGCGGCGCTTGGAGCGCGTGCTGACCACTGACCCTGGCATGGGCATCGCCCGTCACGCCGACGCCGGCTACGAGCAAGCCATCGCCGCCGCGCGCCGGCACGGGATCAAGCTGCCGATGTTGACAATGCGCTGAGGAGCATCACGGCAGAGGCACCAAGAGCGCCGAAGAGAGTTCGGAGAAGAGCGGCCTGAGACTCTTCAGGGAACTGCTGCGCCAGAGCGGAAATGAGCATACAGTTTAGCCTGGCCCAGCCCCCCATCCCCGGCCCTTCCCCCGCGAGGGGGGAAGGGAGAAAAGCGCGCCCGCTGAGCTTCCCCCTCCTTGCGGGGGAGGGGAGCGGAGCGCCGGCCTTAAGCCCCTCCCTCCTCGCGGGGGAGGGGTTTGGGGTGGGGGGGACGGCGCGGTTACCGGTTGACCGGCGCGTTTGCGTCAGGACGAAACGTCGTCTTCGCCAGTCTTAGGCCGGTCGGCCTGTTGCCCGGAAGGGAAAGGCGCGCTCCCGGCGGGCTTCCCATTCTTCGCGGTCGGCACTGCTGCCTCGGCGGGCGGCGATGCCTTGGGCGCTGGCGCTGGCGATTCGGCTGGCTGCTCGGCAGGGGCGACGGGCGTTGCTGCGGCAGCGGGCGCTTGTGGGGCGGGCGCTGGCGGAGCAGTGTCCGCCGGGGGCGCTCCCTCTGGCGCAGGGGGCGCGATTTCGGCTTCCGGCACTGCTTTGGGCGCGACGGGCGCGATAGGCGCAGACTGCGCTTCGGGCTGCGGGGTAGGCGAGGCTGCGGGCACTTCGGGCTGCTCCATAGTTGGAACAACAGGAGGCTTCTGCGCAGCTTCGGGGTGCTCCGCAGGCGCGGGGGCGACGGGCTTTGCCGGCTGAGAAGGTGGGGGGACGGCGGGCGCTTCCTCGGCTGGCCTGGACGGCTGAGGAGGCACCGGCAAGGTGGGCGACTTCTCGGCAGCTTTGGGCGGCTGTGCCTGCGGCGCGACCACCGTGAGCGGCGGCGTGAGCGCGGCTCGCGGCGGGCTGGGTTGTGGCTTGGGCTTCTCGCCGCTGGCCGACTTCGGCGCCGTCTCGCGGGCCGGGGCAGGCGGGACAACTTTGGGCCTGGCAGACGCGGGCACGGGCTTGAAGTACAGGCGCAGCACCATCTGCCCCAGGCGCAACTCGTCGCCATCGTGCAGACGGTATGGGCGGTGCGCGTTCAGCCGCTGCCCGTTGAGAAAGGTGCCATTGCTGCTGCCCAGGTCCCAGATGTTGAGCGTGTGATCGTCGCCGTGCCGGATGGCGGCGTGGCGGCGGCTGACCCCCATGCGATAGCCTGCGAAGGGCGTCAGGTCAATATCTGGCGTGGCGCCGGTGGCGGGATCGCGACGGCCCAGAATGGTCTCGGCCTTCGGTTCCAGCACCATTGGCTCGGCGGCCCCTTCGACATCCAGCTTGAGGCTGTCGCCCGGCATGAACGTGGCCATGCCCTTGGCGATATCCTGGCTGGAGGGTAAATCGCTCCCGATCTCGCCCGACCCAGCCTCTGATGCAGAGTCCAGCGCTTTGGTGCTGAGCGGAATCTTGCCGATCAGACTGGCGCCGCAGTTCTCACAGAAGACAACGCCGGAGCGATTTGTATGTCCGCAGTTCCCACACTGTTGCATGAAGACCCCCTGACGCGCCATGCTCTGCGCGACTACCGTCGAGCCATTCTGGTCTGCACAGAGACTGCCGGAGAGCCAGCGGACACCGGCCAGCGCAGATACCCCAATGTCCCGCCAACCGGCTCGTGCAGACGCCCGCCGCCCCTGAAGCCTTGTGCAGTTCGACGAAGTGCTTACAATCTTAAGGCACATTGGCGTTGCCCGCCAGTAGCCAATTGAGGGCGGGTGCATCTCGCGGTGGGGGCGAAATGCCTGAGCCGCAGAGATGCCGAGAGCGCGGAGAAGGACGAAGATCCTTTTCAACCTGTCTTTTCTCTGCGCCCCGGTGGCGATTTCCTGCCCCGACAATGAGATACGCCCACTGAGGTTGGGACGGCGTGGTATAATCGCGCTGTGCCCGCCTGTCGTCTGTCAAGAGAAGGAGCGTCCTGGTGTCTCACTCACTCAGCGCTGCCGAGCTTGCGCGCCTGATCGATTCTACGCTGCTCAAGCCGGAAGTGACGCACGATCAGATCGTCGCCCTGTGCCAGGAAGCGCGGGCGCACCGCTTCGCTTCGGTGGCGGTGAATCCGTGCTGGGTGGCGCTGGCGGCGCGACTGCTGTCCGGCGCCGAGGGCGTGGTGGTTTGCACGGTGGCTGGCTTTCCGCTGGGCGCGACGACGCCCGAAGTCAAGGCCTTTGAGGCGGAGCGGGCGCTGCTCAACGGCGCGCACGATATTGACATGGTGATGAACGTCGGCGCGCTGAAGTCCGGCGATTTCGACCTGGTGGGCCGCGACATCGCGGCGGTCGTCGCCGCTGTGCGCGCGCACGGCGGCATCTGCAAGGTGATCCTGGAGACGGGGCTGCTCACCGACGACGAAAAGATCGCCGCCTGCCGGATCGCGCAGGAGGCCGGGGCCGATTTCGTCAAGACCTCGACGGGGTTCGGGCCGGGCGGTGCGACCGTGCACGACATCGCCCTGATGCGCCGTACCGTCGGGCCGGAGATGGGCGTCAAGGCGTCGGGCGGCGTGCGCTCGTATGCCGACGCCCTGGCGCTGGTCGAGGCGGGCGCGACGCGCATCGGGACGAGCAGCGGCGCGCGCCTCGTGGCCGAAGCGCAGGGCAGCGTCACGCAGCCGGGCGACGCAGCGGACTACTGAGCCGCTGGCATGGAGCGCGTGCCGGGGCGATCAGCCATAGAAATTGCGCCAGGGGACAGGGCTGTCCCAGGCTGTGGGTTCGCTCTTGTACCAGGAAGGCCGCTCTGTGACCACTGAGTCCATACCTTCTGCCGGGCGACTGCGCGTGCGCCCCATCACATCCGCACGGGCTTTTTCTGCCGCGCTAGTCTTGATCATCCTGCTGACCGTCGGGGCGCGGCTGCTGCCCGGCCCGCGCACGGTGGACGACGCCTTCATCACCTTCCGCTACAGCCGCAACATCGTCGAGGGGCATGGGTTCGTCTACAACCCTGGGGTGCGCACGCTGGGCACCACAACCCCCCTGTTCACGCTGCTGATGGCCGGCGCCGGCTGGATCACCGGCAGCGACGATTACCCCTGGTTCGCGCTGATCGCCAATACCGCCGCTGACGCGCTGAGCGCCGTGCTGCTGGCGTTGTTGGTGCGGCGGCTGGGAGGCGGCGCCGTGCCGGGCGCGATCGTCGGCGTGTTGTGGGCGATCGCCCCGACCAGCGTGACGTTTGCTATCGGGGGCATGGAGACCAGCGTGGCCATTCTGTGGATGGTGGCGGCGGCGTCTGCTTATGTTGCAGGCCGCGAGCGCTGGATGGCTCTTTTTGCCGCGCTGGGCGTGCTGACGCGCGTGGACGCGCTGCTGTGGGTCGGGCTGTTCTTTGCTCACCAACTGTTCGTTGCCTGGCGGGCGGGGAGAGGGCGCGGCTGGGCGCGATTGCCCTGGCGAAGCTGGGCGATCTTTGTGGCGACACTGGTCCCCTGGTATCTGTTCAGCGCGGCCTATTTCGGCGGGCTGCTCTCGCGCTCGCTGAGCGCCAAGCGCGTCGCCTACATCGTGGACGACTTCCAGGCGCTTGTCCGGCTCTTGCAGCAGATGGCAACGCCGTTCTTCGAGTATGAAACGTTCGGCGTGCCGGGTATTGCCGTGGGCATTGTGCTCTATCCGGCGCTGGCCGCCGCCGGGACGTTGTACGCTGTCAAGCGCCAGCCGCGCGCGCTGCCCTTCCTGCTCTACCCCTGGCTGTACGTCGCCATTTTCAGCGCCATGAACCCGCTCATTTTCCGCTGGTATCTGGCTCCCCTGCTGCCGCCTTACTTTGTGGCGATTGTCATGGGGGTGTGGGCGCTGGCTGGCGCGGTGGCCGAAGCAGTGCAGCATCCGCGCCTGGGGCCGGTCGCGAGCGCGACCCTGGGGGCGCTGTTCGTCGCGCTGTCCCTCAACGCCTGGGTGCTGCACCCCGATCACGGCACTGATCGGCCCGCGCCGGAGATGGCCTGGCACAAGATCGAGCTGAATTACCGGCGCATGGGCGAAATTCTGCACAATGAGTACGGAGTTGACGAGGCGACCGTGGTCGCGGCGGGCGATATTGGCGCGGTGGGCTACTACAGCCGGGCGCATATCCTCGACACGGTGGGCCTGGTCACGCCAGAGGTGTCGGCCTATTACCCGCTGGACGCGAGCCTGCTGGCCGAGGGGGCGAACTACGCCGTGCCTCCGGCGCTCATCATGGACTACGAGCCGGATTACGTTGTGCTGATGGAGAGCTTCGTGCGCAACGGCCTGGCTCGCGATACGTCCTTCAAGCAGCGTTACGCCCAGGCGCGCATCTTCGCCACCGATTACTACGGGACGGGGATGATCCTGTACCAGCGGCGCGATCTGATCTCGAAGCCGTGCTGCGGCCCGTAATATGCCGGGAGTATTCATCTCGTGCGGCGATTTTGCACCTGACCCCACTTCCTGTAAAATGCTGAAGGAGCAGGTCGCCAGACATTGAGGCATATGCGGGTCTTCACCTGAGCACCGGTCGGCGTTGCCGGGCGTCCTGGCAAGGGAGCGGTCATGACCACGCTGTCGTTGAGAAGCAAGGATGAGTCACCCAGCACCGTGACGCACGAGCTGGCCGCCGGGAAGCGCCGTCGCAAACTCCATGAAGCGCTGACCGGCTATCTCTTTGTGCTGCCTGCCACGGTTGTCACGCTGCTGTTTGGACTGTGGCCGGTCGTAGCCGGTTTTTATGAGAGCCTCAAGTCCGGCTCGCCGATCACCAACAAATATGTCGGCCTGGCCAACTACGTGCGCTCGCTCGGCAGCCTGACTTACGTGTTACTGTTTGCGCTGAGCCTGATCTTCTTGTGGATGGGCTATCGCGCCTGGCGCGGCGGTCGCCAGTACCAGCAGGAGCATGGGGGCAGCCTGGTATTCTTTGTAGTGCCAGGTTTGCTGGCGGGGGCCGGGCTGATCGTGCTGGCCTTCATCCTGGTGACGGGCCTCGATGGGTATGGGTGGTTCCCCACGCTGCTGCTGCTGATTGCCCTGGGGGGCTTCTACACCGCCGACGCTTTTCAGCCGGGGCGCGCCGCGCGTGATGGGCGGCAGGTAGCCGTCTTGTGGTTGATCCTGGCGGGGCTGGGGCTGATCTGGGTGGGCGGGCCGCGCCTGAACGATGCATTGGGGCTGGGCACGCTGGGTTGGCTGTTGCTCCTCGCAGTGTTCGGCGCGCTGCTCTATCTCTTGCTGACGCGGCTGGTGCAAATCCGCACGGGGCGCTATGTCAGCGCTGCGCTGCTGATGGGACTGTACATTCTGCTGGCGCTGCTGCTGACTCTGTACACAACTGACCAGCTTCAGGCGAATGTGGCCGAGGCGCAGCGGATCGCCGCGCTGGTCTTCAACCAGCGTGTGTCGCAGGGCGTGGTGGTGGTGCCCGACGACAGCACGCGCATCAGCGGCCTGGAGTTCGAGTCCGGCGCGGTGATGGTCGAGGTCACGGTGAAGGGGCAGACCATTCAGGCACCGCTCGCACCGGAGGCCTATGGCGAGCTATCGGTAGACCGCATCGCCCGCCTGGAGGCGGCCTTCGTCAACAACCAGAAGGTGCGCGTCATTCTGCCGGATGGCACGGTGGGTGAGGGGCAGCTCACCGGCATTGCCCAGGGCGAGAAGCTGTTCGTGCCCTTCATCACTGAGGGGGCGCGGGCTGTGCGCCAGGTGCCCATCTATTCGGCGCTGGATGTGGGTGAGACCGTTGTGCGCACCGAGGGCTACAGCGAGCCGCTCGGCAGGCAGATGGCGGCGGCGCTGGGCATTTTCGTTGGGCTGGCTGCCATACTCACCATGACCTACACCCGCCGCCGCGTGGATGATGAGACACAGCCGCGCCTGTACCGCTGGCTGCACCTGGGCCGCGTGCTCATGGTGATGACCCTTCTCATGCTGTTCTTCTACCTGGTCGGCGCGCTGCAACTGAGCCAGCAGACAGCGGCGGGCATGGGGTCGCTGACGCAAGAGCAGTTTGCGCGCGCCTACGAGTTCGCCACCGGCAGCACCCCACACCCGACAGTCCGGCCCGACGTGATTAAGGCGCAGCTTCTGTACTGGCCGCAGGTGTTCTCCATCGCGATCGGGGCGCTGCTGATCGGGGCGGCCTACCTGGTCTGGCAGAGCGCGCAGCGCCGCGAGACGCCGCTCGGCTTCGGCCTGACCATCCTGCTCGCCGTGCTGATGATGGTGGGGGGATGGCTGCTGATCGGCGAGCTGCCGCGCACGCTCTCGCTGGGCGGGCGCGAGGTGCAGGAGGCGTTGGACGCGCTGAACCGCACCGCCATGTACTCTGTGGGCACGGTGCCGGTCCAGTTGGGGCTGGGGCTGTTTCTGGCCTATCTGCTGTTTTCTGAGATTTCGATAGGCAAATCGCTCTACCGCGTGATTTACTTCATGCCCTATATCGCGCCCAGCGTCGCCACCTCGACCGTCTTCCTGGTCATCTTCCGCCTGGACGCAACAGCCCTGGCGAACCGCATCGTCGGCATCTTCGGGCTGGGGCCGCTGACCTGGCTCAAGGAGCCGGCGGGTATTGTGCGCATCTTCTACGAGCAGGTGTTGGGCGGCAACCCTTTGCACATCCCGGAGAGCCTGGCCGGGCCGAGCCTGGCCCTGACCACGGTGATCCTCTACAACATCTGGGTCTTCGCCGGTTACAACTCGGTCGTCTTTCTGGCTGGCCTGGGGGCGATCCCTGGCGAGCTGTACGAGGCCGCCGAAGTGGATGGAGCCGGGCGCTGGTCGCGCTTCCGCAACATCACCCTGCCGTTGCTCTCGCCGACGACCTTCTTCCTGTCCATGCTCTCGATCATCGGCACCTTCAAGGCTTTCTCGCACATTTACGTATTACGTGGCCAGGCGACCGGCAAAGAGATTGACACGATGAGCGTGCACATCTTTCAGGCGCTTTACGCCGCCAACGATCCCGGTTATGCGGCGGCGCTGGCTTTCAGCCTGTTCGGCGTGATTCTGATCCTCACCCTGGTGCAAAACCGGCTGGCAAGGGAGCAGGTATTCTATGGCTAGCACCACCGGGACTGGCGCACGATCGCTGAAGGTTCCACCGCCAGCGGAGGCGGCGATGGCCCCGTTGCGACGGCTGGGCCTGCGCATCAACTTCTTCCGGCTTTTCGTGTACATCATGCTGACGCTGGGCGCGATCCTTTTTGTGATGCCCTTCCTGTGGATGGTCAGCACGTCGCTGCAAAAGCAGGGCGACATCGTGCGTGGGAAGCTGATCCCCTCGCAGCAGTTCATCTCGGTCACGCCCATCGAAGAGGCGGACCTGGGGCGCACCATGCAGGATGTGCTGGACTCCGGCCTGGTGCCGCCCTACCTGGCCGATGTGCGCACGCAGATCGAGGACAGCAAGCTCAAGCGCGATCTGACGCTCGACGGGTACCTGCGCACGCAGCGCATCGGCTATGCGTCGCTGCGCCTGGACATTGACTTGCCGCTGCTCAACAAGCTCTTTGAGGTGCATCAGGATTATGTCGTGGTGGGCGGCGCAGCGCACTATATCGAGGCGTGGAACGAGTCCAATTTTTCGCGCTATTTCTTCAACAGCATCAAAGTGGCCATCCTGACCATTATCGGCCAGACGGTGACTTCCATCCTGGCCGCCTACGCTTTTGCGCGCATCGAGTTTCCGGGCAGCAACCTGCTGTTCAGCATCTTCCTGGCGACGATCTTCATCCCCACGATGGTCGTGCTCATCCCCAACCGCAACATGGTGAAGAACATTGACGTGTTCTTCAGCAAGGATTTCCCCGCCAAGCAGGACGCCTGGGGTATCACCGAGGCGCGCCAGGCGATTGCCGAGCCGATCTACGAGGCGCTCGACAAACTGGGACTGGAGAACTTCCTCGGCCTGGGGAGCTTCTTCACGGTGGACGGGCCGATCTCCTGGCGCTGGATGGATAGCTGGCCGGCGCTGGTGGTGCCCTTCCTGGCGAGCACGTTCAGCATCTTCCTGCTGCGCCAGTTCTTCCGCCAGATTCCTGAAGACCTGTGGGACGCGGCTCGCATTGATGGGGCCGGGCACATCCGCTTCCTGTTCACCATTGTGGTGCCCATCTCCAAAGCGGCCATTGTGACCACGATCATCTTCACGTTTATCGGCACGTGGAACGCCCTCGAATGGCCGCTGCTGGTGACGTTCAGCGACAAATGGCGGCCCATCTCCTATGGGCTGTACGCCTTCACCACCGAGGCCGGCTCGGACATCAACCTGCTGATGGCCGCCTCGGTCATCACGCTGGTGCCGGTGCTGATCATCTACCTGATCGCTCAGCGCCAGTTCACCGAAGGCATCGCCACGACGGGGCTGAAGGGCTGACGGCTCCCGCCAGGCTTCCCGAAGTTTAGACTTCCGAAGGTTTCGAAAACTCCGGAAGTCTTCTTGCGCATATACCGTCCGCCGCTGTTTGGGGGTCTACGAACAGCCTGTCGCCAGGGGAAATTGGGGAATGCTCGCTGAGCGCCTCACCCCCTCAATCCCCCTCTCCAGCCGAGCTAGAGAGGGGGACTTTGATCGCGGTGTACCACACTTCCCCTTCCCCTGGCTTTGCTGGGAGAAGGGGCCGGGGAATGGGGGCCTTCGATCACTGCCTGACGACTCGTTCGTGGACTCCTGTTTCTGGCCGGAAGCGCCGCGCGCCAGTACAATCTGGACGGTGCTCTCCGTTGGTTACGGGAGTTATTCCGTCGTTCGTGATATGACCTGGCGAAGCATAGCGACTCTCCTCTTCCTCACCGGGCTGGTCTGGCCCGCTAATCCGCTTGATCACTCCGCCCGATCCGCTGCGCTGGCCCAGGCGGATAGCGCACCATGTGGCTACGCCGACGGCTTCGACCTGCCGGTGCCCGGTATTGACATCGAGCGCACCGACTTCGCCATCTACCGCGCGCGGTTCGGCGGGCTGCACACCGGCATAGATGTGGCGTTTGAGCAACTCGGCGAGCCAGTGCGGGCGGCGGCGCGCGGCCAGGTGACCTTCAGCGATCCGCAGGGCTGGGACACCGAAAAGGGCGTGGTCGTCGTCCAGCACACGCTGCCGGACGGCACGCTGGTGAACACGCTCTACGGGCACATGGAGGAGCTAAACGGGCACGTCTTCCCGCCGATGGGCCAGTGCGTGGAGCGCGGCGACATCGTGGGGGCCATCGGCTTCCCTTCGCGCGGGCGACCTCACCTGCATTACGAGGTGCGCACGCGCTATCGCCACGAGGGTGGGCCAGGTTACACCGCGCAGAATCCGTTGGAGCTGGGCTGGCTGCACCCGGTGGACTTCACTTACCTGGCGAATCTGTGGGTGCACCCCGCCTACCGCTGGCATTTCACGCTGGCCGACCGCCTGACGCTCGCCCCGCTGCCGCTGGAGGACGGCACCTACGTGGTAGTCAGCAGCGCCCATGTGCAGGCCGTCACGGCGGGCGGAGCGGCGATCTGGCAGTTCGACACGCTGGGCAGCGTGACCGGCCTGCTGGCGTTGCCCGACGGGCGCGTGCTGGTGGCCACTTCAGCCGATCAGGTGATCGTGCTGGCTGGCGGGCGGCTGAGCGCGCTGTGGGCGCCGCCGAAGATGCTCACGCCGCCGATCCTGCTGGACGGGGCCGTCGTCTTCATGACGGCTGCGGGGCGGCTGGCCGCCTTCACCCCGGACGGCGCGCCCCTCTGGGAGACGGAGCCGCTGGGCGAGCGCGCCGTTCGCTGGGCCGTCAGCGGCGACCGGCTGGCCGTCGCCACACCGGACAATGCGCTGACGGTGGTGGATAGCGCGGGCGCAGTGCTCACCCGGCGCGCGTTCGAAGCGCTGCCCGTGCCGGTTGCGGCGGGGGAAGGCGCGTTCTGGGTGCTGGCGGGGATGGCCGTCGGGCGGCTCGACACGGCCCTGGCCTGGAGCACGGCTTTCGAGACGGGGCGCACCTTCAGCGTGGGGGCGGATCTGGTGACCGGCCCGGAGGGGGTGCTCTACGCCTACAGCGGCGAGGGCCGCGTTCTGCACGCCTGGGGGCCAGACGGAGTTGCCCGCTGGATCGCCTTCATGCCGGGCAGCCACCTGCGCCCGCCGCTGCTGGGCATCGGGGATGGGGCGCTGCTCTACGCGCTGAGCACCGATGGGCAGCTTCTGGCCTTCGATACGGGGGATGGGCGGCTGATCGCTCAGCTCAGCCTGTACGATGGCGGAGTCCAGGGGACATCGGCGGCGCGCTGGCTGGCGGTGGGACCGGATGACTCGCTGCGCTTCAGCAGCGGCTTTCTGACCGTGGTCGGGCTGGACGGGACGGCGCTGCGCGCGGCTATTTCCGCGTCCACGCCCTGAGGCGTCTCAGCGCCAGGGATCGGGCTGCTTGATGAAGCGCGCCTCGATGCCGGCGTTGCGGAACCAGGCTGGCATCTGGTCGCGCATGACGACCATCTCGCTGGTGTAGTGCGACGAGCCGATCAGGTTCATGGGCAGCGTGGGCACCAGGGCGCGCATGGCCTCGCGCTGCCGCGCCGCGTACTCGTAATCCCCTTGCAGCCACCAGTGACCGGTTACGTAGGTGTCGCAGCCCAGGTCGTGCGCTTCCTGCAGATGCCTGGGGTTATCGCCGCCGCCGGGGATGATCGCGATGTGCTCGACCGGCTGGGCGTTGAAGCGAATCTGGTTGTAGCGGATGTGGGGCAGCTCGGTGACTTCGGCCAGGCGCGCGGCGAATTCGCCGAAACTGATGTCCGCGACGCGCCCGTGTATGCCCTCGCTGCCGGTGAAGTGCGGCGAGAAGGGCGCCCAGTCGCGCAGCTTGAGCGCCTTCGCCAGCGCGACCACTGTGCTCACCTCTGGGTGGCAGTCGAGCGGGGCGTGGCAGCAGTAGTAGCTGATCTGATGCTCGCGCAGGTCTTCGAGCTGTCCTTCGCGGATGCCGATGAAGCCGCGCCCGCATTCCTCGAAGTCCGCTGGATGGTGGGCGAAGATCAGCGCGCCGGGCGCTTCGCGCTCGACTTCCAGGGCCAGGATGGTGTCGAGCACGGCCTGGTCGGGGAAGACGATCAGATACACCCGGTCAATGTCGGGCGTCGCATCCAGCAGCAGCCCATTCCAGCCGCTCTCCAGAAAGGCGGGCAGGGCTTCGCGCTGGTAGATGGCTCGCTCGCCCGGCGTGAGAATCTCCGACCAGAGAACGCTTTCGTCGTAGGCGTGGACGCTGAAAAACTCATCCAGCTTGTACACCAGCTCACTCTGTATCATCGCTTCCCCCTTGCGGCTGGGCCAACTGCCGCGCTTCGTCTTCGACCAGGGTCACAATGGCGGCAATTGTTGCATCGGGCGGCATCTCGCCGCTCAGCGCGAGCAGCCGCGCCTCGCGCACCGTCCAGGCGGGCCAGGTCACGTCCACGCGCAGCAGGCACCCCTGGGCTACGTCGCCCAGGACGGGCGGGCTGCTGCCGGGCGCAGGCAGCACTTCTGTCGAACGGTCAATGACCAGCGCGGGCGGTTCCAGCGCTGCGACCGGGTTCCCCGGAGCGACGGTGAAGGTCACGCCGCGCTTGGTCAGCGTCCGGGGCCGGTTCCAGATGATCACCGGCATGATCATCCGCCCGGCCAGCAGGCGCAGCGACGACGGTGGGATTGGCGCTTGCTCCGGCCCGCCGATCACCGCGCCGTCGTAGCCCATGCTGTCCAGCACCAGGAACGGCGCACGCCCCAGCGTCGCCCGGCAGACCCAGGACTGGACAGCGCAGGTATCGCCCAGGTCGAGCAGGACGACCGGCCCCTGGGCCGAGCACCGTTCCTGGTGAATGAGCGTGAACAGGCGCGGGAGCAGCCCCAATTCCCCGGACAGGTGAGCCGTCGCCAGAAAGGTGACCGTCTGCGGAGCGCTCCCCGGCTCGCGCCGCTCGCCGTCCTCATCGTGCGGAATCGCGCCCATGGGCCGGAGCCTCGTGCTGCCGGGCGCTCACTCGCCCGACCAGGCGGGCGGGCGTTTCTCCAGGAAAGCGGCCATGCCCTCTTTCTGGTCGTGGGTGGCGAACAGCGCGTAGAACAGGTTGCGCTCATAGGCCAGCCCGCTGGTGAGCGGCGTCTCCAGGGCCATGTTGATTGCTTCTTTGACCATGCGCAGCGCCACCGGCGCACGCGCGGCGATCTGCGTGGCCAGGGCGATGGCTTCTTCCAGGTATGTCTCGACAGGCGCGACGCGGTTGACCAGGCCGAAGCGCTCGGCTTCGGCAGCGGTCAGGCGGCGGTCGTTCAGGCACATCTCCATGGCCAGCGCCTTGCCGACCGTCCGGGTGAGGCGCTGCGTCCCGCCCGCGCCCGGTATCACGCCCAGGTTGACCTCCGGCTGGCCGAAGATAGCCGTCTCCGAGGCCACGATCATGTCGCAGGCCAGGGCCAGCTCGCAGCCCCCGCCGAGCGCGTAGCCGCTGACAGCGGCGATGACCGGCTTGTGCAGCGCGCGCAGCCGCTCCCAGCGGGCGATGAACGCCTTCTCCATCATCTCAACGGGCGTGGCCTGGGCCATCTCGTGGATGTCGGCGCCGGCGGCGAAGACCTTTGCTGTGCCGGTGATCACCAGGCAGCGCACAGACTCGTCGCGGTCGAGTTCGGCGAGCGCGCTCATCAGTTCGTTCATCAGCGGGCCGGTCAGCGCGTTGAAGGTGCGCGGCTCGTTCAGCCGGACGAGGCCGACGCCATCGGCGGGTTTCTCGACAAGAATATGCTGGTATCCCATGATGGGCTTGCTCCTCGTGCGTGAGCTGGCAGAATACTATTTGGCAAACAAAACGGGCTTCTGTTCTCGGCGATTCTGTGCCAATGCCGGTGCCACGCCCGGACGGTATTCTAACAGCACGTGCGCGAAGCGTCCAAACGCGGGTGCGGGCCGATCTGGGAAGGCCGAACTGCGCCCTGGTTGACCTCACCCCCGCGCGGCGCGGGCGCGCCGCGCCCCCCCCC
>JAHDWP010000028.1 GCA_023382715.1 Anaerolineae bacterium | reverse complement strand
CTGCTCTGCCGCGCCCGGGTTGACCTCACCCCCGCTCGGCGCTGACGCGCCTCACTGCCCCCTCTCCACACGCGGAGAGGGGGCAAGCCGAGCGTAGCGAGGCTGGGGGTGAGGTAAATGCTCGGCGCCAGCCTTTGCGCGCATCCCGCACGCCGGGTGCGCGCAAAACCTGTCAGGCGGTAGGGGCGCTGCTCTGCCGCGCCCGGGTTGACCTCACCCCCGCTCGGCGCTGACGCGCCTCACCGCCCCCTCTCCACGCAGATGGAGAGGGGGCAAGCCAAGCGCAGCGCGGCTGGGGGTGAGGTAAATGCTCGGCGCCCGGCGAGTCGCTGTCGGCCTTTGCGCGCGCCTACTCGATTTGGCGAATTGCGCCATTGCTGCTATCATCCTGCCATTCTCGCGCAAACGTTTCGCGCAAACGTTTTCATCGCATTGGCCCAGATGCCCGTGCACATGGCGGGCATCCCACCGACGCGCCGTTTGTGGAGTAGCAGAGTTATGGTCAAGCCTACCCGTTATCATGGCACGGTCAAGAGTTTTAATATGTACGGGGGTTTGGGCACGATTGCACTGCCCGATGGGCGCGAGGCGCTCGTCCGCTATTCGGCTATTCGCGGCACGGGCGTTCGCACGCTGCGCGAAGGTGCAGTGGTGTCCTTTGTGCTCGAAGAAACGCGGCGCGGGCTGTGCGCTGTGTGTGTGCAGGACGAGTCGGTGGATCACTGAACTGCCGGTCATCTGCTGCGACTGCTTCCTCTCCGCACTTTCTCCTGACTCGGTCTGGTCCACCTGAGGTGGTAGACCGTAATCTGCTGCGTGCGTTACAATCAAAAGAGCACCGGCCCGGCGCCGACAGGCCGGGTCGTCGCGCCCTGTGTGGTGCGCCTGACTCATTCTGGCTCTGTGACGAAGTCTGAGCAGGACTTCGTTTTGACGTTGGGAACAAACCCGCAGACACATCATCCATTGAGTCAGGGACGCCTGGAGCGTCCCTAGAGGAGTTTCTCCATGCCAAATCCCGCAAAGCTGCGCATCCTGCCCCTGGGCGGGCTGGGTGAAATCGGCAAGAACATGATGCTGATCCAGTACGAGAACGACGGCATCATCATTGACACGGGCATCATGTTTCCTGAAAACGACATGCTCGGCATTGACTATATCATCCCCGACTTCCAATACGTCATTGACCAACTGGAAGAGGGGCTGACCGTGCACGGCATCATCATCACGCACGGGCACGAAGACCACACCGGCGCCATTGGGCACGTCCTCGACGCGCTGCCCGTCCCCGTCTACGCGACGGCGCTGACCGCTGGCCTGCTGGAGATCAAGATGCGCTCGTTCGGCCACACCGATCACCCGCTGCACGTCTTCAAGGCGGGCGATGTGCTGCGGCTTGGCCCGTTCAGCGTTGAGACGTTCCACGTCTGCCACAGCATCCCCGACGGAGTGGGGCTGGGCATCAACACGCCCGTCGGCCTGGTCGTCCATTCCAGCGACTTCAAGTTCGATCACACGCCGGTGGACGGCTGGCCGCCAGACTTCGCCAGGCTGGCCGAGTTCGCCCAGCGCGGCGTGCTGGCCCTGCTGGCCGACAGCACCAACGCCGATCAGGAAGGCTGGACGCCCTCGGAGCGGGTGATTGACCGGGCCTTCGACGAAGTCTTCGCCAGGGCCAAAGGGCGCATCATCGTCGCCACCTTCGCCTCGCTCATCTCGCGCATCCAGCAGGTGGCCCAGGCGGCCCAGAAGTATGATCGCAAGATGGCCGTCGCCGGGCACAGCATGGTCGAATACATCAAGGTGGCCACCAGGCTCGGTTATCTCAAGCTGCCGCCCGACCTGATGGTGCCGGTAGACCGGGCCAACAAGATGCCGCCGCACGAGATCGTCATCATGGCCACCGGCACGCAGGGCGAGCCATCGGCTGTGCTGGGGCGACTCGCCTGGGGAGAGCACCGCCAGCTCGAGATCGAGCGCGGCGACACGGTGATCATGTCCGCCCACCCCATCCCCGGCAACGAGGAGCTGGTTCACCGCACGATCAACAAGCTGATCCAGCGCGGGGCGCACGTCATCTACGACCCGATTGCCAGGGTGCACGTCTCCGGCCATGCGCGGCGCGACGAGCTTAAGCTGCTGATCAACCTGCTGCGCCCCAAATTCTTCATCCCGGTGCATGGCGAGCTGCGCCATCTGACCCAGCACAGCCTGCTCGCGCAGGAACTGGGCATCCCGGCGCAGAATATCGCCGTGGTCGAGAACGGGATGGAGATTCTGCTCAGCCCCGATCGCCTGGAAGTGGGCGAGCGCGTGCCCGGCGGGTATGTGTTCGTGGATGGCAAGGGCGTAGGCGATGTCGGCCCCATTGTCATGCGCGACCGTGAGACGCTGGGCCGCGACGGGTTCGTCAGCGTGCTGGTGCTGATTGACGCCGAGACGGGCGAGCTGATCGAGCCGCCAGAGGTGATCTCGCGCGGGTTCGTCTTCCTGCGCGATGCGTCCGGCCTGATCGAGATGGCCCAGGAGCGGATCGCCGAAATCGTGCGCCGGCACGAGCGCGGCAGCCTGACGGTCGCCATCCAGGACGCGCTGTCCAAGATGTTCTACACCGAGACCAAGCGCCGCCCGATGACCTTCGCCTTCGTGCGCGAGGTGAGCATGGCCGAGTGAGCGGCGGCTGACTTCGCCCCCGCCCGGATCGGGGGCGCTGCTCTGCGCAGGGGCGTATGGCGATGCGCCCCTGCGGGCCTCACCCCCTCAATCCCCCTCTCCAGCCGAGCTAGAGAGGGGGACTTGGCTCGCCGGGCGGGGCCAGGGGAGGGGCCTGGCACCGCACCAGACTCCCGAAGTTTGCGCAAACTTCGGGAGTCCGGGCCTGGGGCGCTGTTCTGCGCAGGGGCGTATAGCGATGCGCCCGCGCAACGTTGCACAGATAACCATGATCTT
Source organism: Anaerolineae bacterium (assembly GCA_023382715.1). Classification (GTDB taxonomy): domain Bacteria; phylum Chloroflexota; class Anaerolineae; order Aggregatilineales; family Aggregatilineaceae; genus UBA2029. The sequence continues at coordinate 42,333 of JAHDWP010000028.1, read as the reverse complement.
CGCGGGCGGCGCTGCGGCGTCGCTGTATATAGCAGACTGGGGACAGGCAGTGCGCACGCTTTGGCGGGATGTCGGGCACGATACGCGCTGGGTGATGTGGTCTTATGCCTTGTGGGGCATTGGTGAGGGGCTGTGGCTGTTCATCCTGCCGCTCTACGCCAAGTCGCTCGGCGCTACGCCAGACCAGGCAGGCTTCATCATCGGGCTGTGGGGCCTGGGCCGCCTGCTGTTCATCCTGCCGGCTGGCATCCTGGCCGACCGCTTCGGCGCGCGACGGCTGATGCTGCCAAGCTGGTACCTGAGCCTGACCGGTGTAGCGATCATGGCCCTGGCTCCCAACTGGCGCTGGGCGGCGCCGGGCCTGCTGATCTACGGCTTCTCGGCAGCAGCTACCTCTATCACCAACCTGTACATCACCCAGGCGGCGCGCTACGATTCTACGCGCAGCGCGGCGCTCCCGTTGCAGACGGTGCTCACCCTGATCTGGGCGGCCTACTCATTGGGGCTGGTCGTCACGCCGGCTATTGGCGGCTGGATCGGCGAGCAGTTCTCGCTGCGCGCGGTGTACATCATCAGCACGTTCTGGTTCGTGCTGAGCACGCTGGCCATCATGCGCACGCACCCCTACCCGACGCCAGAGCCGCCGCCGGGCGGCTACGACTACGGCGGTCTGCTGCGCCGCCGATCCGTCACCGTCCCGCTGATCGTGCTCACACTCGGCTTTATCGCCCTTCTCACCGGGCAGGCGCTTTCCTCGCAATACCTGGAGGAGGCGCGGGGCTTCTCGCGGGGGGTCATCGGCGTGTTTGGCTCGCTGAGCGCGCTGGGCACGGCGATCTTCAGCCTGCTGCTGGGCCGGCTGACGTCGTGGCGCGGCTTTTTCAGCAGCCTGCTGCTCGTCCTCGTCTCGTTCGTCCTGCTGATGAGCACCGGCAACACGGCAGTTGTGATGGGGGCCGCCTTTCTGCTCGGCGCGCACTACGCCGCGCGCCCGCTGGCCGCCAGCGTGATCGGCGAGCGCGTGCCCGCCCACCAGCACGGCATCGCTTACGCGCTGGTGGACGCGGTGGCCGGCCTGGCGACCCTGATCGGCACCAATATCGCCGGGCGGTTGTACGGCGCCAACCCCGACTGGCCCTTCGCCGCCGGAAGCGTGGGCCTCGTCCTGGTCATGGCGCTGGGCGTGATGCTGCGCCTGCGCGGCACAACCCGCGCGCTGCGCCCGCGTATACTACGTGTAGGGCGTTAGATCGCGCAGGGCGCTCAGGCCCCCAGCCACTCGCCCGGTTCAGATGTGTCATTGCTGAGGAAGTCTGCCATGCCCAAACAGAAGCGCGAGGCCAATCCCGACCTGCTCGCCCGGCTGTGGAGCGACACAGTGCTCGGCTGGCGGCTGCTGTTCGACCGGCGGGTGAGCGGCTCGGCCAAGCTCGTCCCGCTGCTGGTCATCCTCTACATCCTCTCGCCGATTGACCTGGTGCCGGATGTCCTGCTGCCGTTCGGCGTGGTGGACGATCTGAGCGCCTTCCTGCTCGGCCTTCAGATGTTCATCCGCAGCGCCCCGCGCGAGGTGGTGGCCGAGCATCGCGGCCTGCGCCCGCGCCGGCAGCCCGGCGGCTACACCCCGCCGCAGAGCGCGCAGATCATCGAGGGCGAGTACGAGATACGCGATGAGGACTGAGCGCGATGCTGCCTTCGCCCCCCACACCCTGACCGTTGCCAGCGAGCGCTGCCCATGAAGATCGGCATCCTGTCCGACACGCACAACCACCGTCGCAACGCCGAGCACGCGCTGGCTGTGCTGCGCGAGCGCGGCGCCGAGCGCCTGATTCACTGCGGCGACCTGACCACGCCAGACATAATTTACCTTTTCGCGGGCTGGCCGGTGACGTTCGTCCAGGGCAATATGGACCTGGCGCGCGCTGACCTGGAAGCGGCGGCCCGGCAGATCGGGGCCATGCCCCCCGCGCTCAGCCGCGAGATTGAGGTCGGCGGCGTGTGGATCGGCGCCACGCACGGCCACGACAGCTCCCAGCTCTACCGGATGATGATGAGCGGCAAGTACGCCTACCTGTGTTCGGGGCACACCCATTGCCGCCAGGATGAATTCCGCCGCCCGTACAGCGTGCGCCTGATCAACCCCGGCGCGCTGGGCGGCAACCAGCCGCAGACGCGCTCAGTCGCCGTGCTCGACGTGGCGAGCGGCGCGCTGGAGTTCATCGAGTTTCCAGAGCTATCCTAGCGGACAGCGACCAGCCGTCAGCCGGACAGCGTTCGCAGAAGGATTGGGGGAAGCTACAGGCTGTGCGCCAATTCGGCCAGGCGCGGGACCTGCGCAGCGATCACCGCTGCATCGCTGCGCCATTCGAACAACGGGCCGATCCCGCCGTACTCGAAGGCCATGATCTCCGGCGTCGCCCACTCGCCAGAGCGGATGCGGTCGAGCGTCCACGTCAGAAACAGCCAGTCTTCCTCGCCCAGCCCCAGGTGATCGCAGACCAGCCCTTCCTGATCCAGCCCGATGCCGGTGATGTGCAGCTCGCGCAGGCGCGCGCCGGGCAGCCGCGCCAGGTAATCGCGCTCGTCCAGGCCCATGTGCCGGGCGGCTAGCCGCCCGTGCGAGATGTCGAGCAGGAAGCCACAGCCCGTCTCCTCGACGATGCGCCGGATCACGTCCGCCTCGACCGCCGGGCGCAGCTCGTCGGGGTAGCGCCCGCCGTAGTAGGGCAGATTTTCGAGGATGACGTTCTCCACGCCGAACTCTTCGACGACCAGCCACACGCCGGTCAGCAGCGCGTCGGTCACGGCCTTGATGTCGCGCGGGTCGGTCGTGTCGTGGGCCATGGCGGGGAGCGCCTGGCGCGAGGGGATCAGGTGCAGGTTGAGGTAGGGCGTGTGGGTGTCCGTGTACAGACGCGCAATTGACCCGAAATCGAGCATACGGTTGGCGACCGGATCGGCGCGCAGGTCGAAGTGCACATAAACCGGCGCGTGCGCGCGCGCTTCGGCCAGCAGATCGGGCCAGGGCGGGCACTTGAAGCGATCCACGCTGATCTGTCCGCGCGCGAGCAGTTCAGCAGCCTGGGGCGAGTAGTTGATGGCGAATTGCACAGGCAGGTCCTTCCGTCCGGCCATCGGACACTGCCCACGATTATAGCATAGGGGCAGCGCGAGTTGCGCGCTCGGCGCCAGGGCGCAGCCGCACCAATCTATGGACTACGCCCCCCACCAGGGTGCAGCAGAGTGTCACCCGCCGCAGGGTTATACCGATCCGGCGCGGGAGGTCGGCTGATTGACCTCACCCCTCATCCCCCTCTCTGCGTGTGGAGAGAGGGCCGGGTGAGGTCAATCAGCTTCCGGCGCGACATGACCGCTCGTGTTGCCACCGACAAATGGTAAACCCCTCTGGCGGATTCCGTAGCATAACCCTACGGCGGGTGACACAGCGCAGCGCCCCGACGAAACTAGGCTCAGCTCGCCAACCACATCACTCGGCTGGATGGGCAGGTTTCTCCCCTTTCCCTGCTTGCGGGGAAAGGGGCCGAGGGATAGAGGTGCACAAGCGCATAACGCGCTCTAGCGGCTGGAGGGCGTCCCCGGCGGGCGGAAGAGGTCTTCGATCAGCAGGCGGATGTCGCTGGTGATGGGCACCAGGATCGCCTCGCCGTCGCTGCCCGTGCTCAGATACACCTCGTCGAACGAAATCTGAGCCTGGCGAATTTCTTCGGATGGGATCTTTTCGGCGCGCAGCCCCAAACGCACTATCTCCTCAAAAGACAGGTTGGTGCGGATGCTGTCCTGCACGGACTCCCACAGTGTCGGGGCTTTGGGCAGCAGCGCCGCTACGCCACCCGCGCTGAGCACCTTGTTGCGCACGCTGAGGATCACTTCCTGCTGGCGGGCTGCCCGCCCGATGTCGCTGTCCTGGTGGCGTGTGCGCGCGTATTGCAGCAGCCGCTCGGCGTCCAGTTCCTGGCAGCCCGCGTCGAAGTGGATCGAAATGTAGCCGTAGCTGCCATCCGGGTACTGGTCATCGTCAATCGGCTCCGGCGGGCAGACCTCCACCGGGCCGACGGCGTCAACAAACGTATTGAAGACCTCGAAGTTGATCAGCAGGTAGTACTGAATCTTGATGCCCAACTCTTTTTCCACCGTGCGCACGGCGTAGGCCGGCCCGCCGCCGCCGGGGTAGCTGACGGTGTCGCCGGCGATGTTCGCGCTGTTGATGCGCCCGGACCGTCCCAGGCCAGGGTACTCCACCCACAGGTCGCGCGGGATGGAGAGAATGGCCGCAGTGTGGCCCACCGGGTCGAGTGAGAGCAGGATGATCGTGTCGGTGGGGAAGGTGCCCTGCTCGCCGGCGCGCTGGTCAACGCCCAACAGCAACACCGAGACGCGGCGCGGGTCGTCCCAGGGAATATAAGCGGCGGCCTGCGCCTCGCTGCCCACTTCAGAGGCGGCAGGGGCCTCCCCCGGCCCGGCGTCGCCAGGGGTGGGGGGCGCTTCGCCGCTTTGATCGGAGGTCGGCGTGGGCGGCGGCGCTGTGGGCGTAGGCTCACCAGACGAGGGGCGGCCTAGCTGAGGCGGATCGGGCAGCTCGATCACGCTGTCCAGTTCGGCGGCGCGGTCGCGCACGAAGCCGTAGGTCACTATCGCCCCGGCGATGCCCAGCAGGCTGACGACCAGCACCCAGCCCAGCACAAATTTCTGCGAAACCCGCATCGCAACGTACCTCCCGGCGCGCCCGACCCTGCGCGCGGCGGCGATTATAGCGCAAAACGGCGCCCGCCTCACCGGGCGAACGCCGTGCGTTTGCTCTGCGCCATGCTGATGGCGGGTGGCTGGTGATTGGTGGTTGATTATTGGTGATCTGGTCTTCGGGCTGCTTCTCCGAACTGGACCGCCTCACCCAACAACCAGCGACCTCTTTCACCTCACCGCAGCGGGATCAGCGTCTGCAGGAAGCCACCCGCTTCCGGCACGCCTTCCACAGCCCAGCCGCTGCGCCCATCGTCAGTGTGGATGCGCCACCAGGTGTAACCCTCCGGCCCGGCGGCAGGACCCTCCACCAGCGTGACCGGGGTGCCGTGTGCCAGTTGGAAGCTGACAGGATAGGTGGTGCCCGGCCCGGTGCGCACGCGCAGCACGTCGCCGGCGGTGGTATTCACGATGGCGCGCCCGCCGATGACCAGGACGTCCGGCGGCAAGGTGGGCGTGACCGGCGGCGGAGGCGGCCCCACCACCGGCATCGGCGAGAAGGCGGGCAGCCCTGCCCCGCCCGCCAGCGGCGTGACGTAGATGATGCGGTAGTAGTCATTGCTGGGCACGGCCAGGGCAGTGAACACTTCGGGCGACGGCCCGCCGCTGAAACGGTGATAGCGCACTTCCTGGGGCACATCTGGCCCGCTCGTCATAAAGACATAGCCATCCGGCGTGCCCCACACCTCATAGGTGTTGACCAGGTCGGCGGGCAGCGCGGTCAGCCCGCCCGCGCGATCTATCGCGTACCACTGGTTCACACTGCCGGCGGTGTAGGTGCTGAAGGCGATGCGCCGCCCATCGTCCACGAACTCCGCCCCGAAGACCACCGTCCCGTTGGTGAACAGCGGGTAGAGATCGCCCGCCTTGTTGGAGTACATGACCATGTTGTGCGTGCAGCCCGGCCCTTCCAGCACGCCCTGCGCATAAGCGGGGTTCGTCTCGACCCAGGTCAGCTCGCTGTTGGGCAGCAGCACGTCGAGGCCGTTCTTGCCATAGCGGGCGATGTTATACACCGAGCCGTCGGTGAGATTCCAGACCAGGCCATCGTACTCGCAGAAGCCTTCGGTGCCCCACTGCACCGGCTTGAAGGTGATCAGGCCGGGACGGGTGGCGGTCGGTTGCTCGAAGGTTTCCAGCATGGGCATCTTGCCAGCGGGGTCAATGCCCAGCGCGACAACTGCCGGGGCGTTTGCGTCCAGCCGGTAGACAATGCTGCCCGTGCTCACCTGCATCACCAGCAACTCCCAGGCCGGGCGCGCGTCGCTCATGCCAGGGTAAGAGTTGAGCAGGCCGAAGGCCAGCAGCGAGCCGTCCTCGCTGAAGGCATAGCGTCCCAGCGTGCAGCCGACGGTCGGCCCGCCCGGTGCCAGGTACGCGGCGCGATAGATTCCGGCGTTGAGATCGTAGACATGCACGCTGGTGTTGCTGGCGTCGTCTATCATACACGCCGCCAGCAGGGTCCCGTCGCGCGAGACGGTCACTCCGAAGGGCGCGGACGAGACGCCCGCCGGCAAGGGCAGCGTCTTGGTGATCGCGGGCGCGCCATCGGGAAAGACCTGGATCAGCCGGCCCCCTTCCGCGCCGTACAGCCAGGCAGACCACGAGCCGCTCGCCTGGGCCGGACGGGCGTCCCCCCGCGCGAACGGCCCGGCGCTTATAACAGCGCTCAGAATCAGGATGATCAGGATTGTTCTACGAAGATGATTCATGGTGGGCACTCCTTTGAAGTGGCCTATGACCAGGCGGGGATACGCCGGTCAATGCCCTGATTCTACAACGAAACCGGGCATCTACCGCGTAGAGAAGTGATAAAAGAATCCCGGCGCTTGGGGTACGCTTTTGCGCCGGAAATCCTGCGGAGAGCGGTGGGTGATGGTCCGCAAGACACGCCCCCCCATCCCTGCCCTTCCCTCACCTGGGGAAAGGAGAAAAGCGGCTTTCAGGCCCCTCCCTCCTTGTGGGGGAGGGGTTTGGGGAGGTGAACAGATGCCCCTGCGCTCACCTGGACCTCACCCTATGGTTGACCTTCCCCGCCGGCGGGGAAGGACGGGGCCGCTTCCCTTTCTCCGCTGGCGGGGAAAGGGGGTGAAAGTGCATAACACGCTCTGGCCCTGTTGGAGAGGGGAATTGAGGGGAGGGGAAGCGCGTAGGGGCGTATGGGCCATACGCCCCTACGAAGCACAGTCACCACAGCGCCCGGGATTGCTCCCGCCAGACTTCCGAAGTTTCCTAAAACTTCGGAAGTCTCTCTGCGCTGCCGCTACTCCGCATAGAAGGCGCTCACCCAGGCCGGGCGCGGCGGCAGATCGCCCGCCGCCACCTGGGCGCGCCATTCGGCGTCGGTCATGCGCTCGTTGATGTTGCCGACCCACTCGTAGTAGGTGAACACGCCGCCGCGCAGCAGCTGCCAGCCGCCCGTCGAGACGGGGGCGACCACGTAGATGTAGTCCACATTCCCGACTGCCTCTTGCAGCACGATCTGGGCGCTGGGGTTGCTGGCCACGTCGGTGACCAGGGCCACCGGGTCGGGGTTGTCTGGATCGGTGGAGAGGGTTATCAGCATCGCCCACAGGTACTGGCCGAAGCCGAAGATCGTCCAGTACTCATCCTCGGTGCGCGGCTCGCCCGCCAGCTCCTTGCGGGCGATCTCGGCTAGCTGCGCCGCTTCGTAGGCCAGCCCGCGCAACTGGTAGAGCGTCGCCTGGAAGCCGGCGTACTCGGTGGAGTCCAGGCTGACCAGGCCGCGCTCGGTCAGGCCCTGGTGGGTCAGCGCCGCCACGACCGCGATGCGCGCGAAGACGAGCGGGTTTGGCTCCACATAGCCAAAGGAGGTCAGCGGCGCGCCACCCCCGCCCAGGCCGCTGGGCTGCTTGGCGTAGAGCACGGTGTCGTGCTTCAACTCCGTCCAGCTCGCCAGGCCGGTCTGCAGGTCCTTGCGCAGCCAGGCTTCGGTCTGCATCAGCGGCGGGTAGCCCGCCGGGTCGCGGCCCCACAGCGGCTTGAGCGTCCACAGCCAGGCCCCGTAGGTGTTCTCCAGCCAGTCCTGGTCGCCCAGCACGCCCAGTTCCGAGGCCAGCTTGAGCACCTGCGCGTCATAGTTGAGGAAGTCGCCCGCGCCCGCCTGAACAGCCAGGAAGTAGGGCATCTCCGCCCCGCCGACCGCCGCCGCCACGTCGAGGCTGAGCGGCAGCAGGCGCGGGTTCTCGCGCGTGCCCACGTAAGGGTACATCAACTGGCCCATCACGTAGCCGTCGAGAGTGAAGCGCTGGCCCAGGAAGCGGAAGCCGCGCCCGGACTCGCTCATCTCCCCCGCCGCCGTGCTGTCGGGCAGGATCAGGCCGTTGATGCGCGGGCCGGGCAGAGTCTTCAGCATGGCCTGAAAGGCGGCCAGCCGTTCCAGGTCGGCCAGGGCGTCCAGCGGCAGGTCTGCCGGGTGGTAGATCGCGGCGGTGACCGCGCTGTATTCGGTTGGGCCGAGGTCGTCCACCGGGCCGATCAGGAAGGTCAGCGTCTCGTGCAGCGTCGTCCAGCCAGCGATCGCCTCCGGCGAGGAGCGCAGCGCGCGCAGCAGCAGCAGCGCGATCTGCGTGGCCTGGGGGTCTTCGGCCAGGAAGGTGATGCGGCTGAGCCACATCATGCCCCGGAAGTACTGCTCCAGCACCGGATCGCCGTCGTAGTGGCCGCGCGGGCGGTACTGGCTGAAGTCCTCCTGATAGTTGGTCAGGAAGGGCACGTCAAGCTGTCCCTGGGCGGCCAGGGCCATCTCCACCAGCGGCGTCACCGCGCTCATGGCCTCCGCCCCGACGATCGGCGCGGCGTTGCCCGGCGCGAGCAGTTCCAGCGCCACCGCCAGGAACAGCTCGGCGCTGCGCGCGGGGCTTTCCAGCGCTGTGCCGGCGGCAGCCTGGGTCTGGGCATGGGCAGCTTGCAGGGCGGGCGTCACCACATTCTGAGTGAGCAGCGGGTAGAAGCTGGCCTTCTCCAGGTCGGTGAGCAGGTTGTCGAAGATGAAGTGCAGGGCGTGCAGCGTCGCGTCGGTGGTGATGAAGAAGGCGTGGCCCGGCGGCAGATCAGCGTTCTGTGAGCCGTCGTAAATGACGCCTTCCGGCCAGGTCTGCCAGGCGCCGCTGTCCCGGTAGGCCGGGTGGAACTGATCCAGCCCGCCGGGCACGACGACGAAGCCGTTCTGGGCCAGCAGGGCCAGTTGGGCCTGGTTCAGCCCGGCATCCTCCAGGAACATGACGCCGCTCAGGTCAACGGGCAGGCCCGGCAGGTCGCCGCTGTACACGTCTGGCGGCGCGATCTGCATCGGATCGGGTTGGTCACCATACCACGAGTCGGCGGCGAACGTCGCCCAGTCCCACACGGTGAAGGGGCCAGTGCCCTGGCTGAGCGGGACAACCGGGCCGGCGGGCGTGACTTCGCCCTGGAGCGTCGTGGCGGCGGACGGTGCGACGAAGTACTCGCCCTCCATCCCCTCGGCGATCCAGCCGGTCAGCGCGCCTGCCGTGACGTGCCACCAGTAGATGCTGTCCGCACAGGCCGGCCCTTCGACCACAGCGAAGGTCGTGCCTTCGGGAAGCTGGCCGATCTGGGTGCCGCTCAGCCCGGCAGCATTCCGCACGTTGAGCGGGCGACCGTCGGTGAAAGTGACCATTCCCGCGCCGCCCGCCACCAGGCGCGGCGCGGGCGCGCTGCCACATTCGCCCTGGGCGCGTGCCGCTGGCGTGAATGCAGGGGCCAGCGCTCCGGCGATCAGCGCGACGCTGAACAGGATTGTCAGGAACCAGTGCCGATGAGGTTGCATTGTGTCTCACTCCCACATGGTATACAGCGCTAGGCCGCAAGAGGCGCGCCCGTACGCCCCCGCTGTTATTGTAGCATTGTTCGTGTCGTACAAATAGATACCGGGATGACGAGTTCGCGCAGAGGTTGGCAGCGACTCGCCGGGCGGGGGGCAGTGACCTCACCCCCAGCCGCGCGGTGCGTCAGCGCCGAGCGGGGGTGAGGTCAGCCAGGCGCGGTAGGACCCGCTCAGCCAGCCACGCCGCCGCAAAGATCCACAGCGCCGGGTAGAGCGGGAACAGGTAGCGCGGCAGAGCCAGCAACACCAGGTGAATCCCCAGGAAGTAGGCGACGACCCCGTACAGCGGCAGCAGCGCGCGCCAGCGCCGCCGCGCCCAGACCATGCCCGCCGCGCCCAGCAGCAGCCCCGTGTAATGGAAGATGTACAGCGCCAGCTTGGGCCAGAACGCCTCGCTGCGCACCAGGTCGCGCAGGCCGCCCGCCGTGCGATCGCTGCGCAGCCAGCCCGCCGCCGCGTCGCGGATGCTCTCGCCGGGGAAATGTACGGTGTTGTGCGGCTGAAGGATGGCCCCGCCCAGCTCCTGCAAGCGGTGCGCCGCCCAGCCCAGCGGGTCGTCGAGGATGCTCTCGCGGATGCGCGCGCGCAGCGCTTCCTGGCGGTCGCCGCTGGGGTCGCCGGGGGTCAGGCCCAGATCTTCGTCCACATCCTGCGGCGACGCTTTGCCCGTCGCGCCCTGGTGCACGAAGCCGAGCAGCCCGTCACCGGCGATCACCAGCCGATCCCACACCGCCAGGTTGTAGACCGTCCAGGGGGCGAGCAGGGCGACGTAGACGAGCAGCAGGGCCAGCGCGGGCCGCGCCCATCCCCGGCGGCGCACCAGCCACAGGTGCGCGATGATCCCCAGCGGAAACAGGAGAAACACGGCGCGGGTCAGCGTGGCCAGGGCGAACAGCGCGCCCGCCGCTGCGTAAGGGGCGGCCCGCTGCCCGCTCAGCGCGCGGACGTACAGCGCCAGCCCGCCGAAGATGAAGCAGAGAAAGACGCCCTCGGTGATCAGGTTGCCCGCCTCGATGATCAGCGAAGGGCTGAACGCGGCGACCAGCCCGGCCAGCCAGCCCGCCCGCGCCGAGAACAGCCGCGCCGCCAGCCCGTAGACAGACGCGACCAGCGCCGCCGCCAGGATCGCCTGCGTCACGCGCAGAAGCTGCATCTCCCCGTCGTTGTAGGCGCGGCCCTCGCTCGGCCCGCCGGGGACGATCACCTGGGCGACGCCGGCCAGCAACGGGTAGAGCGGCGCGGTTTGCAGCGGCCCGGCGGTCTTGCCGGTCGTCACCAGGTCGCGCCCGTTGTGCATGTACCAGTTGGTGTCGCCGCCCTCGAAGACCGGCGACGGCTCGAGGATCAGCACGAAGGCCAGGCGCAGGGCCAGCGCCAGCAGAAACAGGGTCAGCGCCGGGCGCGCGCCGGAAAAGTGACGGGCTTGGGCGAGCGGTCTCACGGTATAATAACCGCCGATCGGTGCGTGCTGAGCGCGCTGTTTATACCGCTACACGAGAAGGCAGGCAAACATGGCCTCCGTCCAGGTGCGCTGGCTGGCTCTCGCCCGGCGACGCGGCTTCTGGCCGCTGGTGATCGTCTTCCTGGCCCTGGCCCCGCGCCTGGTCTTCTGGGCGATCAGCGAGCATCCGGGGCTGTGGGACCCCAGCGAATACTACAACCTGGCGCTGAGCCTGCACGAAGGCCGGGGCTTCACTCTCGACTACATCTGGAGCTTCGCCAACGACCCGGCGGCGGTGACGCACCCGCTCGATCACTGGCTACCGCTGCCCGGTGTGCTGGCGGCGGGCGGCTTCGCCCTGTTCGGCGTCTCGGTGCAGGCGGCGCTGCTGCCCTTTGTGCTGCTCGGCGCGCTGCAAAGCCTGCTGGCCTACGGGTTCGCGCTGCGCAGCGGGGCGAGCCGCGCCGTCGCCGTCTTCGCCGCGCTGGCAGCGGCCTGGACGCCCTGGCTGTTCCTCTCGTCACTGCATACCGACACGACGACGCCCTTCGGCGTGTGGGCCTTCGGCGCGCTGGCGGCGGTCTATCTGGGCGTCCGCGAAGACGGGCGCTGGCTGTGGGCGGCGGGCGCGCTGGGCGGGCTGGCGATGCTCACCCGCAACGACGGCCCGGCGCTGATCGCGGCGGGAGCGCTCGGCGGGCTGTGGCTGGCCTGGCGGCGCGGCGCGTATCCCCGCCGGCAGCACCTGGCGGGCGCGGGCCTCGCGCTGGCGGTCGTGCTGCTGCCCTGGGTGGCGCGCAACCTGTCCGAGCTGGGCACCGCCTGGCCGCGCAGCACAGCGGGCGCCTTCTTCGTCACCGAGCACGAGGATTTCTACGCCTATTCCAAAGAGATCGGCCTGCAAACCTACCTCGACCAGGGGCTGCGGGTCATCCTGGGCAAGATCGCCTTTGAATTGGCGGCGAGCGTCAAGCTGATGATCACCCTGGTCGAGCTGATCTTCCCGGTGGCTATCCTGGGCGGCTTTGTGGACGCCTGGGCGACGCGGCGCAGCGCGGCGCGGCGCAGCCTGGCCCCCTATGTCCCGGCGCTGCTCTTCGTCCTGCTCACCTGGGCGATCTACGGCGTGCTGATGCCTTACCTGAGCCAGGGAGGGAGCTTCAAGAAGGCGTACCTGGCGATGGTGCCCTTCCTGCTGATCTTCGGCGCGCAGACGGTCGAGCGCTACGTGCGCCCGCGCGCGGCGTTCCTGGCGACGGCGGCGCTGACGCTGGCCCTGCTGCTGGCCAGCGCCGTCGAGCTGACCCGCGCCGACTTCAAGCTGAACAACGCGCAGCGGGCCATGTACCAGGACGTGGAGGAAGTGCTGAACCAGTTGCAGGCGGACGAGGCGCGCGAGATCGTCGTCATGACGCGCGATCCCTGGTCGGTCAACCTGGTGACGGGCTACCGCGCCGTCATGGTGCCCAACGAGCCGCTCGACGTGATCCTGGAGGTGGCGGATCGCTACGGCGTGACGCACCTTCTGGCGCCCGTCCCGCGCGACGCGATCACGGCCCTTGACCGGGGCGAAGCGTCGCACCCGCGCCTGGCCCGCGTCGCCGAGCTGCCGCAGCACCGCATGCACGTGTACCGGATTGCACCAGTGGACGAACAGTGAGAAGTGATCAGTTGTCAGCCGTCAGTTGTCAGTTGTCAGTCGGGGGTGTATTGATGCAGGTGAGCGAATTGGCGCGAATGCTGCGCGCGGAACGTAGGGGCGCTGCCCTGCTGCGCCCTTGTAGGGGGGGAGTTACACCCCCCCCCCTACAGGAACGGCGCGAGTCCGCAGGGACATATGGCCATACGCCTCTACGGGAGCACGTCACCAGGTGCCCGCGTCATCGAGCAGTAAGGTATCCTGGGTTCGGCTATTTGAGAGGTTGTCTCCCCCCACCCCAAACCCCTCCCCCGCAAGGAGGGAGGGGCTTAGCGGACGCGCTTTTCTCCCTTCCCCCCTCGTGGGGAAAGGGCCGGGGATGGGGGGCAAAGGCAGGCACGCGGCTTTTCAAGCGGTCTCTTAGCCAATACGTTCCAACAAAGTCATCTCACCGGCACCATCCTCGCGAGATGTCTCCCGGCGATATAGAGTCGTTGTATTTTTCCCGGAGTGTATGCGATAATATAAGGCATACCCCCTCTGTCCGCTTCGGCGGCAGAGTGCAAAGCCGCGCAAGCGGCTTTTGCCGTTTAGAGAGCGGCCTTAGCAACGTGACCACAGTCGCCGTCAACACCGTGTGATTGGCCACGCGCTGGCGAGCGTACCTATAGCTCACTGACAACCGAAGACTGATCACTGAAAACCGATCACTGCTCACCCACCTGGCGCCGATTTCGAGAAGGAACTTCCCATGCTCATCCGCGAGCCGATGGTTCAGGCCACACACTTCTACCTGCGCGAAGCGCCGGGCGACACCGACGCCCGCCGCCGCGACCGGCACGACGCCTTCGTGACCGATGTCCGCCGCCAGTGGGAGGCGCTGGCCGGCTGGCTGGCGCTGCCCGCCCCGGCGCTGCCCGCGATCTCCGTCTGGCAGGGCGCGCCCCCGGACGAGCCGCAGTCGCTGGCCGCTGTCGCCCCGCTCCAGGGGCTGATCAACGCAACCGCTGTGCTCGCCATCTACGCGCTGCGCAACATGCTCGTGCTGCGCCTGGCGGTCATGCGCGTCGGAGAGCACGATCAGAGTATGTGGGCCATGCTCGACCAGGTGCTCAACCGCCCGCCCAACACCCCGACGTGGCTGGACATGACCCGTTACTGGTGTGGTATCGCCCCGCGCCCGCCCGAAGACCTCGAACAAGAGCGCCTGCAGGCGATCAAGACGCACTTCGGCATGCTCTGCCTGAGCACTGTCGACCAGCCACATATGCTGATCTATCCCGACGCGCGCACGCAGACGCGGGCCGATCTGTTTCTGCGCGCCCAGGCCCCGCTGCTTGACTGGTTCCCCGTCCAGGCCCGCCACCGCCTGGATGCGTACACCGACCACGCCTCGCGCGCCTCGCGCCAGCAGCAGGCCGCACTGGATAAGGTGATGCAGGCGGCCCAGGCATGGGGGTCGCCGGGCCAGCTGACCGGCGTGCGCGCGCTTGCGCCGCTGCAAGCCGGGCTGGACACGCTCGAAGCCACCTATGGCGCGGCGCTGGCCGACCTGGCTGAGACACACGCCGTGGCCCAGGAACTGCACACGCTGGCTCTCGAATACCGGCTGGCGCTGATGCGCAGCGGCCTGTGGGACGCCGCGCCGACCGTCTGGGAAGCGCAGGTCAGCCGGCTGGAGATGCTGCACGCGCAGGTGCGGGCGGACATCCACTACATTGACAGCACGCTGCGCCGCATGGACCTGACGCTGCGCACGCTCAACACGCGCGTCGCCCTGCTGCAAGGCGAGCGCGAGCGCCTGCTGGTGGGCCTGATCGCGCTGGTGGGGCTGGCGCTGCTCGTCGTGCTGGTGGCGGATACTGACCCGCTGCGGCTGGCGGTCCGGCTGGCGGCGCTGATCGTCATCGCCCTGGTGGGCTGGTGGGGCTGGCGGCGCTGGTCGCGGCGCAGTGCGCCCCCGCCTGAGGCGTGAGCGGGAAAGCGTTAGTTAGTGGTTGGTGGTTGGTCGCCGGTGGAACAAGGAAATGAGCGAGCCGCCCTTACTAAAAACCAATCACCAATCACCACCTCACGGCGCGGGATTGAGCGCCGGGTAGAGCGCCTGGTAGCGGGCGTGCTGCGCGGCGTAGAGCGCGTGATCTGCCGGGTCGGGGGTCTCGGTCGCGCCGTAGCGCACGACGCTGGCCACCGCCTGCGCCAGGTCGTAGAAGATGCGCGCGCCCAGCCCGGCCAGCATCGCCGCGCCGGTCGCCGTGTGCTCGGTTCCCTCGACGGTTTGCAGCGACACGCCCAGCGTGCTCGACAGAATCTGCCGCCACAGCCCGCCCTGTGCGCCGCCCCCACCCACCAGGAAATGATCGGGCACCGGCCCCGCCTCGCGCAGTGTCAGCAGGCAGTCCTTGAAGGCGAAGGCCACGCCCTCCAGCACGGCGCGGGTCATGTGCGCCTGTGTGTGGCGCAGCGTCAGCCCGACGAAGGCCCCGGTCGCGTTGGGATTCATATACGGCGTGCGCTCCCCTTCCAGGTAGGGCAGGAAGAGCAGCCCCTCCGCGCCCGCAGGCACCTGGGCTGCTTCGGCCAGCAGCGCGTGATAGCTCGTCGCGCCGCGCCCGCCGAGCGCATCGCGCCACCAGCGCAGCGCCACCCCCGCGTTGAGGATGGCCCCCATCGTATACCAGCGGCCCGGCACAGCGTGGCAGAAGGTGTTCAGGCGAAGCTGTGGGTCAATCATGGGCCGCGCCGAGACGACGGTCATCTGCCCGCCTGTCCCGACGGTGATCGAGCCGCGCCCCGGCTCGACGACGCCGGTGCCCAGCAGCAGCGCGGCCTGATCGCCCGCCCCGGCGACCACTGGAATATCCGGGCGCAGGCCGAGATCGAAGGCGGGGGTGGGGCGCAGCCCGCCGACCACGGTCGTGGAGGCCAGCGGGGTCGGCAGCGCCTGCATGGGCGCGCCGCAGGCGTTGGCCAGCGTCTCCGACCAGCGGCGCTGGCGGATGTCGTAGAGCCACGTGGCCGAAGCGTCGCTCGGCTCGCTGCTGATCTCGCCGGTGAGGCGCAGCACGATGAAGTCTTTGGGCTGGATGATGGCCCGCGCCCGGTCGAGCGTCTCCGGCTCGACCTCGCGCAGCCAGGCGATGCTGGCCCCGGCGAAACCCGGTGACAGGCGGTTGCCCGCTTCCGTGAGCACCACGTCGGGCGGGACGCGCTTGAGGATCAGCTCGCAGAGGTTGGCGCTGCGCCGATCCATCCAGATGATCGCCGGGCGCAGCGGCTCCAGGTCTTCGCCGATCAGCACCGCGCCGTGCATCTGGCCAGTGACGCCGATGCCGCGCACGCGCCCCGCCGTCATCTCGGCTTCGCGCATGGCCTGGCGCACGGCACTGACCACCGCCGCCCACCAGACGTGCGGGTCCTGCTCGATCCACTGCGGGCGCGGGGTGAGGATGTCGTAGGATTCCTGGCCGACGCCGCGCAGCCCGCCCGCTGCGTCGAGCACGACGCACTTGGCGCTTTGCGTGCCGACATCAATGCCCAGCACGACATCGGTGCGATCGGTCAGACGCATCACCAACCTCCCTCCACATGGCGCATCTGTGCCTGCCCTTCAGCGCTCCGCCGCTTCGCCATCAGCGGAGAGAGAAGTAGCAGAGCGAGAACGTGAGCAGACGCGACACGCTGGCTATCAGGGTACACCGCGAGACCTGGCGGGTTGCAGGGGTGCGCGCGGTTTTTTCCGAATTTCTTACGCACGTCCCCTTGTGACTGCCTGTGAGATGGATTATACTATACTGTTGGCGTGAGATGATGAGGATGAGCAATGCCAATCTATACCTACGAATGCGCTGTGTGTGGCGTGCGTTTTGACCAGCGCCAGCGCTTCAGCGATGCTCCGCTGACCGAGTGCCCGGAATGCGGCGGGCACGTTCATCGTGTGCCGCAGCCAGTCGGCATCGTCTTCAAGGGATCGGGCTGGTACGCCAAAGACAGCAAAGGGGCCAACACCCTGGCCAGCACGCCCAAGCGCGAGAACGGCGCGAGCGACACTAAGAACGAGGCGAAGCCCGATGCACCAGCGGCCTCGCCGCCCCCCGACTCCGGCACGGACAAGGGCGATTGACGGCTGGCTGAGGCAGGCCAGCGCTGCGCGATATTATGACAAGAGCGACCCGATGGGTCGCTCTTCGATCCTCTGCGTGGGGCCTGGACGCGGGAACAGCTAAATCTGGAAGCCGGTGTTGGCGCGGACGAGCTTCTGCTGATAATTGTCCACGTAGTCGAGCAATTGCTCGTACAGCGCGGCCCACTCGCTGCTGGCCAGAATCTGCTGCATGGTGGGGAAGTCTTCGGCCACGCCCTCCATCATGATCTGCGGGCAGTCACCATAGACCGCGAACCAGGCTTCGGTCGGCGTGATGCCCAGGCGCTGCACGCCCGGCGCAAATTCGCGCACCATGAACTCGAAGTACTCCTGGTCGCGGCCTGGCTTGATGTCCCATGTGAGCAGCAGTTTGATCATCCTCGCGTCCGTTTCTCTGGCGGATGCTGAGTCCGGGGGCCTGAGCCATAAGCGGAACTCGCATCCAAACCGCACCGCGTGGCGCGTTTTTCTCCTAGCGCTGGTAATCGAGCAGCACCACCTGCGTCTGCTCCGGCAACACTCCAGGCGCAATGCGCAGCATCGCCTGTGTCTCGATGCTGTTGAGGCCCATCTCTTTCAAGAAACGATCCACCGGGTCCAGCTCCAGGCCACGCAGATCGGGCGTCTGGAAGTGCATCGGGATGACGATGCTCGGCTCCAGCAGGCTGATCACCTCTGCGGCCTGCCCCGACGACAGCCCGCTGCCCCCGCCCACCGGCACCAGGGCGATGTCCACCGGCCCCAGCGCGTCAATCATGGACTGGCTCGGCACGTGGTCCAGATCGCCCAGGTGAGCCACGGTCAGGGTGTTGTAGTCCAGCACGTAGACCACGTTGCGGCGCGGCACTTCGCGCGTCTGGTCGTAAGTGGCCACGCCGATGATGAAAACTCCGCCGATCTCGTATTCGCCCGGCCCCTGGATGACGTGCGTAACGCCTTTGACGCCCGCCAGATAGCTGTGGCCAGGCGCGTCGTGGCTCACTGTGACGAGGTCCGCCTTCAGGCGCAGCGGCTCGTAGCCCAGGCTGGCGTCGAACGGATCGGTGACGACGGTGGCATAGCCACGCTCAACCACCCGAAAGCAGCTATGCCCATACCAGGTGATGTCCATGCTCAGTTCCTTGCGTGCCCACCCCGATCGAATTTCGCTAAGAATCGCGGAAATTATACCGTATCTGGCGGGGTCTGCCCAAAAGGGGCTGCCGTAACAGGCGCGCGCAAACCCTGGCAGGGCAAGGCTGGGGATGCGAAATTCTGGAACCGCAGAGGGCGCAGAGGGCGCAGAGAAGAGCGTATCATTTGTTTTCCTCAGCCCTCTCTGCGCCTCGGCGATGAGCTTTCGGAAGTCTGCTGCGGCAGAAGGCCCCGCCCTCTGGCCGCCTCCCGTAGGGGGCGCTGCTCTGCTGCGCCCTCGTAGGGGCGTATGGCCATACGCCCCTACGAGACATTTCGCCAGCAGCTTCCTTTGTGGGCGAAGGGCCGGGGATGGCGGAGCAGGCACGCTCTAGAGCGTGTTATGCACTTCTGCCGGGTGGACATCCCCCCATCCCCCGATCCCTTCCCCCACGCAAGCGGAGGGAAGGGGCCAGGGCGGGCTTCTTCCTTCCCCCCGTGCGGGGGAAGGACCGAGGATGGGGGGCAAGCACAGGAACTGCCCGCCTGCCAAAGTTCATAACAGCCTCTAAGATGGGGTAATGTATAGCCGCGTATGGAGGGAGGAATTTGGATCGCCAGCCAGTGCGCAACTCACGCAACTCTTATGTGACGCTGATCTGATTCTTGCGCGGCGCTGACGTGATTTTTACACGAGCGAGTCATCATAGGGATAGTTCACTACAGCAGGTTGACAGAGGCTTATCGTAAGCTAGGAGGATTACACCATGCGTAGCTTGATTCGTTGGAACCCTCAGCGCGAGACAGCGCTGGCCGATCCGCTCCGGACCATGGACGAGCTGTTCAGCGAGATGTGGCGTGGCTGGCCGTCGTTCTTCGACAGCGATACGCGCCGCCCGCTGCTGCGCCCGGCGCTGGATGTCGTCGAGAACGATCACGAGATCGCCATCCGCATTGACCTGCCCGGCATCAAGCCAGAGGATGTCAAGGTCGAGCTAGAGGACAACGTGCTCACCGTCAGCGGTGAGGTGGGCGACACCATCGAGAAGGACGGTGACCGCTACCACTACCGCGAGCGCAGCTACGGCTCGTTCCAGCGCAGCCTGCGCCTGCCGGGCACAGTGGACACCGACAAGGTGGATGCTTCGTTCGACAACGGTGTGCTCAACATCGTGCTGCCCAAGCTGCCACAGGCCCAGCCCAAGCAGATCTCGATCAAGGCGGGCAAGAAATAACGCCCGCGCCAGGCCACACAGCCGCAGCCGCCGGAGAAGTGTCTTCCGGCGGCTTTTGGTTGGACGACATCTCGCCCAAACCTAGCCGCAGAGGCGCAGAGCGCGCAGAGAAAAGCGGGGAATCGTGTGGTTCTTCTTCGCATTCTCTGCGCCTCTGCGGTTCACAAGGTGCCCTGGGTATGCAGTTCTTGTCGGCTGGGCCGATCTGAGCCAAGATAAGGCGCGCACAGGTTCGCACCCCAGGGAGACATCCTCGTGACCGACAGTGTTTTGGTCATCGGCGCGGGTCCGGCAGGGATCGCCAGCGCCTATTTCCTGGGGCGCGCGGGCATTCCCTACCTCGTGCTCGACCGCGCGCCCGTCCTCGCCTCAACCTGGGCCAACCTGTACCCGTCGCTGCGCCTGAACACGACCCGCTTCTATTCGCATCTGCCGGGGCGACGCTTCCCCTGGTGGTTCGGTCTGTTCCCCACCGCCCACCAGTATCACCGCTACCTGGAGCAATTCGTCCACGCCCATCGTCTGAACATCCGGCTGGGCGTCGCCATCGCACGAGTCTTTCCCGAAGGCGACGGCTGGCGCGCCGAAACCAGCGCCGGCTCGTCGTGGCACCCGGCGGTCATCTTGGCGACGGGGCGCT
The DNA here is from genome assembly GCA_023382715.1 of Anaerolineae bacterium. Lineage (GTDB taxonomy): Bacteria > Chloroflexota > Anaerolineae > Aggregatilineales > Aggregatilineaceae > UBA2029. The sequence goes on along the minus strand of JAHDWP010000028.1, from coordinate 22,496 downwards.
TTAGCTGCCCCTACACCCCGCCCATCCCCGGCCACGAGACGTTCAGCGGGATGCTGCTCCACGCCTGCGACTACCGGGGGCCGGAGCCATTCGCCGGACGGCGGGTGATGGTCGTCGGCAATGGGCCGAGCGGCGTGGATATCGTCACCGATCTCGGCGCGCACGCCGCCCGGCCCGTCCTGCTCGCCCAGCGCACCGGCATCGTGCTGCGTCCGCGCTACCCACGAGGACTGCCCGAACAAGTCTGGATGATGCTCGCTGAGAGGCTACCCGCGCCACTGAGCGACTCGCTGCTGCGCTGGGTGGAGAGCGCGCACTTCGACCGCCTGGAGCAGATCGGCATCAAGGTGCCGTGCAGCGAGGCCGAAAGCTCAGCAGCAGGGGCTACGCGCGGCGCGGAGCTGATCCAGGCGGTGCGCGGCGGGCGCGTCGTCTGCGTGAACGGCCCGGCGCGCTGCGAAGGGCCGGATGTGGTGCTGACCGACGGATCGCGTCACCGGGTGGATGCCCTGATCCTGGCGACCGGCTACCGCCCGGCGCTGTTCAACTACCTCGACCTGGGCGACGTGCAAACCAACCACGACGGCTGGCCTCTGCGCGTGGATGAGCCGCCGAACGACATGGCGGCGGGCAAGCGCGAGGTGGCCGGCTGGCCGGGGCTGTACCTGGTGGGCACGCACTACCTGGGCAAAGGCGCGCTGTGCAACTCCAACGTCGAGGCGGCAGCAGCGGCGAGAGAGATTGGTGAGCGGCTAAGAGCGTGTACGAAAACCCCTCACCCCTGCACCCCTCTCCCTCACCGGGGCGAGGGGAAATCCTGCGCCTTGCTCCCCTTCTCCCCCTGGAGGGAGAAGGGGTTGGGGGATGAGGGGAGCTGACCATACACCCTCTAAGGCTCCGATCAGCGCGCCACGCCCGCGCAGGGGGCAATTTGCGCGCCATTTCGCGCCGCCTTGCGCGGCTCACGCCTGGCTCACTCACCCTGACGCAGGCGCGCCAGCACAACAGCCCGAATCTGCTCCTGAATCGCCGCGCGGTCTCCCTCGCCGGCAATGCGCAGCCAGCGCGCCGGATCAGCAGCGATCAGCGCCAGGTAGCCCTCGCGCACCCGCCGGTGAAACGCCAGCGACTCGGCGTCCAGGCGGTTCCACTCCGCGCCGTGCTGAGCGGCCTCCTGGCGACGGCGCAGCCCTTCCTCGGCGGAGATGTCCAGGTAGAGCGTCAGGTCGGGGCGCAGGCCGCCGGTGGCGAAGTCGAGGATGGTGCGCAACGTGGGCAGGTCGAGGCCGCGCCCGTAGCCCTGGTAGGCCAGGGTGCTGTCGGCGTAGCGATCGCAGACGACAACCTGCCCGGCCCCCAGGCGCGGGCCGATCTCCTGGGCGACAAGCTGAGCGCGCGACGCGGCGTAGAGCAGAATCTCGGTATGGGGGTGCATCTGCACGTTGGCCATGTCATGCAGCACGGCGCGAATCTGGTCGCCGATGGGCGTGCCGCCCGGCTCGCGCGTGTCGTAGACGGGGTAGCCCCGCGCGCGCAGAAAGGGCACCAGCAGCCGAAACTGGGTCGTCTTGCCGCTGCCGTCTGGCCCCTCGAAGGTGATGAACACGCCGTCTCCCTTCGCCTAGCGCACGGCTATGTCGAGCGTCGCGCGGCGCGCCCGCTCGAATGACACGCCCAGCAACCTGTCCCGCACCCAGACCGTCACCTCGCCGCTGGCATTGCCCGCCCGCAGCGCGGTCAGGGTCAGGGTGACCGGCAGCTTTTCGCCGGCGAGCACGCGCTGATCCAGCGCGTACTCATCCCACGCGCCCAGCAACGGGTAGCTGCGCGCGCGCGTGCCGCGAAAAGCCGGCTCGGTCGCCTCGACGCGCAGCACGTCACCCAGCGCCTCTTCCAGCCCAATCGCCGTGATGCGCACCGCGTCCAACGACACATTCTCGATAGTTAGCGCCACGGTGAAAGTCTCGCCGGGGCTGACCGTGACGCGGGCCGGGTCGAGCGTCACGCGGATTTCGTTCGGCTCGGCGGCCAGCGAGCGCAGCCCGACGGCGATCCCCAGACAGCACAGCGTCAGGATTCCCAGTATTCCCAGTGACAGAGCCAGACGCCCCACGACGCCCCCATCCTTTCCTGATCCGGATACAAAACTCGCCGGTCGTTAGGTCCAGACCGGCGAGCGACCGCACGAGTCATTGTAGCGGGTGGGCGCGCGATGCGCCAGCGCGGGCGCATTCCCAATGCGGGGCGGGATGCGCTGAAGCGCCGAGACGCAGAGAACGCAGAGAACGCAGAGGCAAGGCCACAAGCATCCTTCACGCCTTCTCTGTGCCCTCTGCGCCTCTGCGGTGATCCCTTGCCCCGACGCCCGCTCAGCGCGCCGGCTCGTCGCGGAAGATGCGCACGCGCCGGTTCGGCTCGGTGCCGTAGCTGTGCGAGACCAGGTGCGCGGCCCGCGCCAGGTCATGCTGCTTGCGGCGGACGTAGGCGTCCTGTGGAGCCAGGTCCACCGACCGTTCGCCGCTGCGGATGCGCCGGATCGCCTCTTCCACTTCGTGCAGAGCGTTGCTCAGCGGGTCCTGCGGCGACTCGCCGTACAGCCCAAAGATGTCCACCAGAAAATCTTCGACCTGAGTGAGCGTGTTGGCGCGCAGGACGTAGATCGAGATGCCCATCCGCTCCGCGTCCACAATCAGGCGCGGGCGGCGGCGGTAGTAGTTCTTGAGCGTGATCAACGCCTGGGCCGCTTCGAGATCGTCCACGATCTCCACCGGCACGCGAAGCTGCCTGGCGACCTGGATCAGCCGGTTGCGGGCCACGCCGTAGGGGAACAGGTGCAGCGTTTGCAGGCCGCGCCCGCCTTCGCGCTGCGGCGAGAACGGCTCGGCGCGCTCGTAGTCCGTCTCGACGGCGGGTGCCAGCTCGCGGCGCCCTGTGCCAGAAGCCCTGCGCCCACCGTTGCGCGCGCCATTGCGCTCGCCGAAGACCGTTTCCGGGCGGGCGCTCTCGATGGTGATCGTGCCGTCCTCGTTGCGCTGGCGAATCTCGACCGGCAGCGGGCGACCGCGCAACTTGGCATCCACAGCGGCGGCCAGGTCTTCGAGCACCACCATCCGGTCGCGCGTCTGAATCTCGACGAGCACGTTGAAGGTGGGCGGCGCGCGCCGTTCCAGCACGGTCTTCTGCGTGCCGCGCCGCCGCGCTTCTTCGTCGGACAGCGTGACCGACTCGATCCCGCCGACCAGGTCGGACAGCGTGGGGTTGAGCAGCAGGTTATCGAGCGTATTGCCGTGCGCCGTGCCGATGAGCTGCACGCCGCGCTCGGCGATGGTACGGGCGGCGGCGGCTTCCAGCTCGCGCCCGATCTCGTCAATGACGATCGTCTCCGGGTTGTGGTTCTCCACCGCTTCGATCATCACTTCGTGCTGGAGCAAGGGCGTGGAGACCTGCATCCGGCGGGCACGACCTACTGCCGGGTGCGGCACGTCGCCGTCGCCGCCGATCTCGTTCGACGTGTCCACGATGACCACGCGCCGCGTCTCGGCCAGCACGCGCGCCGCTTCGCGCAGCAGGGTTGTCTTGCCCACGCCGGGCGGCCCCAGCAGCAGCACGTTGTAGCCAGCCTCGATGATGTCGGCCAGGATGTCAATCGTGCCGTAGACGGCGCGCCCCACGCGGCAGGTGAGGCCGACGATGTGCCCGCGCCGGTTGCGGATGGCGCTGATACGGTGCAGCGTGCGCTCGATGCCCGCGCGGTTGTCGTCGTCGAAATCGCCCACGCGCTCCGCGACATATTCGATGGTGTCTTCGGTGACTTCCTGGTTGTCGAGCACAACCTCGCCATCCACGAAGCGGGCGGTGGGCACGCGCCCCAGATCGAGGATCACTTCCAGGAGATCGTCATCTTTGCGCTCCAACCCTTGCAGCGCAGCCACGAGATGGGTGGGGAGAACTGCTTTCAGTTGATCCAGATCGTCCGTGATTCGGCGTTCCATAGCCTCTTTACCGGTGATTGCCGTTGTGTCGCCCGTGTGACCAGCGACCGACCAGACTCTTGGGCCTGCTCCAGCGCGTGAACGGCCTGTTAATAACGGGAGGCCGCAGGCGGCTCGCTTCCAGGCCGGGCACCGTCACCGGTTCCAGGCGCTCGACGCGGGCCAGGGTGTGCTTGACCAGCAGAGCGTGCTCCGTCCAGGGCTTGAACCCGGCTTGTTCGAGCACGCCACGCAGCCAGTCCTGGTAGGCGCGCGCGTACAGGAAAACCGGCACCTGCTCGGTGCGCGGAATGTGCGCCAGCGCCGCGAGAATGACCGCTGCCGTCTGATCATAGACCTCCGGGTGAAAGTAGGGCTTGATCACCACGCCATTCTTGCCCTCGATGATCAGCAGGTAGGCAGCGATGTGCCCGTCCTTCTCGTAGATCAGCCCGCTGTGATCCGGCTCTGGCAGCGGCTCGGCCTGCTGCAACAGGCGCGGCACGGTGTTGGCGTGCAGCGAGCTGATGGCGATGGCGTCCGTCTCCGTCTCCGGGCGCAGCAGGGCCGGGTCCCCGGCGGCGCGGCCCGGCTCGCGGCGCAGGATCGTCTGGCGCGAATAGACCGCGAACCCCGTCTGGCGGAAGGCCGCGAAGACCGCGTGATCCTCCGGTACCTCGGCGCTGACCAGCATCGCGCCGCGCTTGCCCGCCTCGACGACCAGCGCCTCGATGATCTGCATCCAGCAGGACAGGTGCGCCGCCTGCGGCTCTGGTGCCAGGAAGGTCATGCGGGCGACACCGCGCCCCGGTCGCTGGCGCACCTGGCCCACCAGGCCGCCGCCATCGTTGCGCATGACGACGGTCGGCGCGCCCAGGTCGGCCAGCGGCACCGACGAAAGCAGCACTCCTTCCAGGCCGGGCAGGCCGCGCGCCAGCGCGCAGGCCACGTCCAGCGGCAGGCGCTGGGCGATGAGCCGCCGCACCAGGCCGAGGTCCAGCGGCGTGATGGGCCGCGCTTCACAGCCGGACATCAGCGGGTTTCCTCTGGCTGGGCATACGGACAAAACCACGCGCGCGCACCATCCCGCGCATGACCCCATGAGCGACCGGTTGCCAACACACCGTGCCGGGAACAAGAGCAAGAACAGCAGGGAGGGCGCTGCCGAAGCGTGGTTTCATTCTATGTACATTTTAGTGCAGGTTGCCCGGCGTGACAATAGCGGGGCTTTTGGGGGAACGTGCGGTGCACGTGGGCGGAAGCTCGCCGGTCGTTGTGCGCTGTTGCCCTCGCCTCAAATTCCTCTCTCTTTGTGGGCGAGAGGAAATCCTGCGCCTTGCTTCTCTTCTCCCACAAGGGAAACTGCTGGCGAAATGTCTCGCAGGGGCGTATTGCAATACGCCCCTGCGAGAGTCGGCCAGAGAGGGAGGGGCCTTCTGCCGCAGCAGCCGCGCGGGGCAGAGAGCCACCCTGTCCACCGAGCCTCTTCCTCTAACACCCTCTCTTACCGTATAATAGGGACAACCGTAACCCGATAGGGGAGCGTGCAGATGGACCCCGTGCAAGCTCTGGCTATTCTGTCGCTCGGCGCGTTCGTGACCGTGCTGGTCACGGCCATCTTCTACACCTTCACCGTGCGCCCGCGCCTGCTGGAACCGGTGTCGCTGGCCAACACCGGCCTGCTCGACGAGTCGCTGCGCGAAGAGCTGCTCGAACAGCGGGCCGCTGTGGGGGCGCTCAACCAGGCGCTGGCGCAGCACACCGCCCGGCTGGAAGAGGTGGCGGGCGCGGGCGGCGGCGATGTCCTGGCCGGGCTGCACGAGATGCTCGGCGCGCAGCACGAAACCGTCACGGCGACCAATCGCCTGCTGGCCGCTCAGGGCGAGCGGCTGGATCGCCTCGATCTGCGGCTCGACCGCCAGGAGACGCACCTGGGTCAGTTGGAGAGCGCGCTGCAACGCGCCCTGCCCGCGCCAGGCGCAGAGACGGCGGAGACAGCGCCGCTTCAGGAGCAGGTGGCGCGCCTGGCAGACCTCAGCAACCGCCTCGACGAATGGGGGGCTGGGCGCGCCCGCGATCACGCCCAGGTCGCCGAGCACGCGCGCATCCTGGCCGAGCTAGACCGCGAGCTGGCAGCCCAGGTGCAGGCTGTCACCCGGCTGGATGAGCGCGTCGCCGAGCACACGACGATGCTGCTCACCGCCGCCACAGAGCGCCGCCAGCAGGCGGGCCTGCTCGACCGCGCCGCGAGGCAGATCGGGCAGCTCGTGGAGATGGTCACCCAGCTTGGCGCGGTGCCGCTGCGCCCCGGCCAGGATCGCCTAACCGAGATCAAGGGCATCGGGCCGGTCTATGCCGGGCGGCTCTACAAGGCGGGCGTCCAGACGTTCGCCCAGCTTGCCAGCATGACGCCCGCTGAGCTTTACCGGCTGCTCGACGAGCCGAAGTGGCGGCTGCGCGCCATTGACGCCGAAAGCTGGATTCGGCAGGCGGCGGAGCACGCCGCTCCGGGCGAGAAGGATGAGCGCGCGCCGTGAGCCTCGAGGTGCGGCGGCGCGCCGTGCGCCGTCTCGACGCCCTGCTGCTGGCTGGCCTGCTGCTGACTTCGGGCGCGGCAGGGCTGCTCTTCGCGCTGCGCTTCTACAATGGCGACGCAAGCCGGGCTGAGTCTCCGGCGGACGCCGCGCCGACTCCCACCGCATCTCTGGCCGCAGTGAGCGGGCGCGCGACCGTCGCTCCGCCGGTGGTCGCGCCGCTGGCCCTGGCGGGCACCTACGCCGGCGCGCCGCTGCTCTTGAGCGGGCAGGCCGGGCCGGGCGACATCCTCCAGGTGTACGACGGCCAGGAGCTGATCGCTATCGCTGTCGCCGGAGAAGATGGCGCGTGGGCGGCAGAACTGCCCGGCGGCCTGCTGGAGGGCGAGCACGCTCTGGCTGTGGTCGCTGTCGCAGAAGACGGGGCGACCAGCCCGCGCGTGCCGGTCGGCTTTGCGATGCACCTGCCGCCAACAGCTACCCTCACCTGGACGCCCGCGCCCACCGCTTCGGCGACGCCTACGCCCACCTCAACGGCCACTCTCACCGCAACTGCCACGCCGACGCTGACGCCCGTCCCTTCGGCGACGCCAGACCTGGGCACAACCGTCGAGGCGTTGCTGGCGGTTCGTATGACGGAGACCGCGCAAAGCTGGACGGACACGCCCACCGTCACGCTGACGCCCTCGCCGAGCGCCACTCCCACGGCGACGCCCTCGCCCACACCGAGCGTCACGCCCAGCGCCACATCCACCAGCACGCCGACGCTGACCGCGACCCTGCCGCCCACAGCCACCTTCAGCCCGACGCCGACCCATTCGCCGACAGCGACCGCGTCGCCCACAGCCACCGCCAGCCGCACCCCCGCGCCGACGCGCACGCTGCCGGAAGTGGCCCTGCTGCCGACGGGCACCGCCACCTTCACGCCCGCGCCGACGGAGACGCCATCCCCATCGGACACGCCAACGCTGGCGCCCGTCCCTTCGGCGACACCCGATCTCGACGCGACCGTCGAGGCGCTGCTGGCCGATCGCCTGACTCAGGTCGCGCAAAGCTGGACGGACACGCCCACCGTCACCGCGACGCCCTCTCCGACAGCCAGCGTCACCCTGACCGAGACGCCGTCCCCGACCGAGACAGATACCCTTACGCCCGCGCCGACAGAGACGCCCGTTCCAACGGCTACGCTGACGCCCAGCCCCGTCCCGCCGACGCGCACGCCTGTCTCGCTCGACTCGGCGCTCGCGTCACCCACCTCTGCCTCTCTTGTGCTCGCTGGGGCCAGGCCGCGCATTGACGCGCCCGCTTCCGGCGAGGTACGCGCGCCCGGCCCGCTTGTGGCGCGCGGCGTGGCCGCACCGGACGCGACCGTCGTCGTGCGCGAGCAGGCCAGCGGGGCGGCGCTGGCCATCACCCAGGCGTCGGCGGGCGGCGCGTGGACGGCACAGTTCAGCGTGGCGCGCACCGGGCCGCTGACCCTGGTCGCCTCTGCGTCCGGCCCAGACGGGCAGATCTACATCTCCGACCCGGTGACGATCGCGCTCGCGCCGCCGGTTCAGCCGATCTCCGGGGGGATGCTGCTGCCGGACGCGCAGCGCGCTGGCCGTCTCTTCACCGTGCTGCTGGCTGTGCTGTTCGTGGCGGGAGGGGGCAGCGCCTTTTTCGCCGGGCGGCTGCTGATTCTGCTGGCCCGCGACCATCGCCGGAAACCCCGTTAGGCGCTATGCTTGCCCCGCTCCAAGACATCGGAACGCTCGATAACCGCCCAGGAGACTTACCCATGCCTCGACGACCTCTCCGGCTCCGGCGACTGCCGCTCATGGCGGCGCTTGTGCTCGCGGCAGCGCTGCTCGCCCTGCTCGCCGCGCTGACCTGGCTCGACCCCGGCAGCAAGAACGACCGCAGCACCGACCTGGTCACGCCGACGCTGGCCGCGCGCGGCGCGCGCGTCTTCACGGTGGCGGCGGACGAGTCGCGCGTGGATTTCACCGCGTCGGTGCGCGGTGTAACGCTGGCGGGCGTCTTCCCGGTCGAGCGTGGCACGATCACGCTGGAGCCGGTGGGCGAGGCCCTGCGCGTGCTGGTGGCGCTGGAGATTGACGTGGACAACGTGGAGACAGCTAACCCGGCCATCAGCCCGGTGCTGCGCGCGGCGATGGCCAGCGGCGACTACCCCATCGCTTTCTACGCCGCCACGTCGCGCGAGCTGGTGCCGGTCACGGAGGAGGAGGTTGCCTTCGCCCTGGATGGCGAGCTGGACGTGCACAACGTCGCCCACGCCCACGCGATGGACGTGCGCGCGCAGCTTGTCGGCGGGGATATGTGGGCCATCGCAACCTCGCCGCTCGACCTGGCCGTTCATGGCGTCGAGTTCCCGGCGATCTTCGGCGATACCACGATCCAGCTCACCGCGCGCCTGCAGGCGTATGAGGAAGCGGGGGAGTGATCGGCGGCCAGCCTTCTGGGGCTGGCGATCTGCGCCCACCCTGCGCCGCGCCTTGACTCGCCTGACGATCTCAATTAATCTGTAACTACTGATATTATTCAGCCTCTTGCTGGAAGCTGGCTGCGCGCCCAGATTGTTAAAGAGTCGCCGCGCAAGAGAGGCCGAAAGTCCCGGACAGGAGAGTAGCCCATCATGTCCTACACCATTGCCCTGCAGACAGGTATCTCCGACGCAAGCGAGCTGGAAACCCTCTTCGCCGATCTCAAGGCGCAGATGCCAGACATCGTGCCGCGCAGCGCGGGCAGCACGGGGCTGGCGATGGACCCCGGCACCGCCGCCCTCATCGTGGACGCGGCCAAAGTGATCGCCCCGGCCCTGATCTCGGCAGTCGCCTCTGTTTGGGTGGCGTACATCGCGGCGAAGCGCCCGGCGGACAAGCCCAAAGAAGAGCAGCCCGCCAGGAATCCGAGCATTGTCATCGAGACGGACACGGCGAGCATTCGCATCGTCCTGGATGTGGCGGATGTCGCAGGCTCGCTGGCACGCGCGCAGTTGCCCGTCGCGCTTGAGGAGATCACCCGCATCCGACTCACAGAGTAGGCCGCCATGCCAGAGCCGCGTATCACTCTGCTCCCCCAGGAATCCGGGCGCACCTTCGCTTTCTCCGGCATGGTCATCGTGCGCGAGAGCAAGGCTTTCTTTGAGCGGGTGTTCTCGGCGCCGCCGCAGATCGCGGATGATCGCGCGTTCGAGCTTGTGCTGGCCGTCTGTCACGAGATGATTCACGTGCTGCAGGCCCTCTCTACGGCGTTCCTGTACAGCTATTCCGTGGCCATCGTGCAGCGCGCGTTCGAGGTGCTGGATCATCTCGACGTATTGCTCAAGGACAAAGGCAGGACAACCGCCTTTGCAGAGACGTACCGGCTGCTGGAGGTGCGCCACAAGGCGCTCTCCGTCCGCGACCTGCTGGAAGGCGTCGCCGTCCTGGAATCCTATAAGCTGGCTGCGCCCACCCCCAGCGCGCTGGAATTTCTGGCGCTGCGCGAGCGGCTCTTCCCAGGAGATTCAACCTCCTGTTATCGCATCTCCTATGACTACCTGGCGGCGCAGATTGGCCCCTTTGCGGCGTTTGACCTCCTCGCCCCACTCTCCTTCCTCGCCTTGCAGAGCGACGACCCGCCGTCGTCGTTCCAGACCATTGTGGACGATCTGCTGCCCCAGACGCGCCCGGAGCACCTGGCGCAGGCCAGCGTCGCCGACCTGTTCACCACCTTCGGCATGAGCGCGGGCGATCACCTGCTCTACAACCTGGACTCCATGCCGCAGGACATGCGGCACCCCGTCGTCTACGAGTGCGCCAGGTTCGCTGCTGCGACATTGGGGGTGCCGACTCTGCTGGAGATCGGCGCGCGCCCCGCGCTCATCAACCGGCTTGACCCGGCCCTGGGGGCGACCGAGACGCTGCTCCCGCCGGTCATCGCCTTCTCGTCCTCGCCGAACGCCAAACTGGAAGCCCTGTCATCTGGCCTGGCCAGCCAGGATCGCACGCTGGCCGAGCTGATCGTCCACCTGACGGGCCTGGTGGGGGCCGCCGAGCGCCTGACCGTCTTCCGGGATGCGTCCGATCTGCACCAGTTCTGCCCTCACCGGACGACCTGCCCGCACTTCGCCGCGGCCCTGTGCCACCACTACTTCGCGCCCCCCAGCCTGGAACTGGGTTATGCCCACTGCGGTTTCATCCGCTTCTTCGAGGGCAGGACGCACATGAAGCCCAACCAGGCCTGGGCAGCCCTCAACGCCTGACGGAAAGTGCGGGCAAAGGTTGCCAGCGACTCGCCGGGCGCAGGGCAGTGATCTCACCCCCAGCCTCGCCGCGCCGAGCGGGGGTGAGGTCAACCAGGGCGCAGCAGAGCAATGCCCACCCTGACAGGTTTTGCACGCACCCCTGCGCTGCCCCCGGTTGTGATTCGCGCGCCGCGTCTCTATAATCCGCCCCATGAACGCTGGCACCGCTCGCCCCCGCACCCTGTTCGGCTTCCGGCCCCGCACGCTGATCGCGCTGGCGCTGCTGATCGCGCTTGCCGCCGGTGCGCTGGCCCTCGATCTGGCGTTTGAGGGCCTGGCCTACGACGCGCTGTGGGAAGTCACCGGCGAGACCGCGCCGCTGGAGCAGCTGCTCGGCTTCGGGCAGTACCTCGTCCGCTGGACGCGCGCCCAGCCCGACACACAGCCGTTCGCCGACATCCCCCTGGCCGACGTGAACCCCTTCGCCGTCAACACCTTCCTGGAGCAGGAGGTCGAGCTGGCCAAGCGCGAGCGCCAGGCGCAGATGATCGCTGAAGCCGGCTTCGGCTGGATGCGCCAGCAGTTCCCCTGGGAAGACATCGAGATTCACGCCAAGGGGGACTTCACCGACCGGCGCAACCTGGATGTGCACGGCGCGATCAGCGCGTGGGACAAGTACGATCACATCGTCGCCCTGGCCGGGCAGTACGGGCTGCGCATCATCGCCCGGCTGGGTGGCCCCATGCCCGCCTGGAGCCTGCCAGAGGGCAACGACAATCGCTACACGCCGCCCGCCGACTTCCAGGACTTCGTGGACTACGCCGCGACCGTGGCGGCGCGCTATCGCGGGCGTATCCAGCATTACCAGGTGTGGAACGAGCCGAACCTGTACCCCGAATGGGGCGAGCAGACGGTCAACGCCGAGGCCTACACCGACCTGCTGTGCCGCACCTACCGCGCCCTGAAAGCGGTTGATCCGCAGATCGTGGTCATCACCGGGGCTATCGGCCCAACAATTGACCTGAGCGGGCGCAACGCCTACGACGTGCTCTATTTGCAGCGCATGTACCAGGCGGGGGCGGGCGCGTGCTTCGACGTGCTCGGCGTCCAGGGCTATGGGCTGTGGAGCGGCCCCACCGACCGCCGCCTGCGCCCGACGACGATCAACTACCAGCGCCATCTCTATCTGCGCGATGTGATGGTCGCCAATGGCGACGCTCACAAGCCGATCTGGATCAGCGAGGCAGGCTGGAACCCCGTGCCGGACGATCCGGCCATCGCCGACCTGGAACGCTATGGGCGGGTGACGATGGAGCAGGCCGCCGCCTGGGCGCCGCTGGCTTACGAGCGCGCCAGCGAGGAATGGCCCTGGATCGGGGTGATCGCCTGGTGGTACTTCAAGCGCGCCGACGACTCCGAGATGGGGCAAAGCTGGTACTACTTCCGGCTGGTCGAGCCGGACTTCACGCCCACGCCCGTCTACGAGGCGCTCAAGGCGCACATGACTGGCGAAATGCCGCAGACCCTCGGCGCAGGACGGCACGGGCTGGCCGCGCGCGGGGTGATCAGCATCGGCCCGGAGGGCGAAGAGACACGCACTTTCCGCGTGCGCGGCACAACAGCCTACCTGTGCCACGACGCGCTCCCAGAGGCGCGCACGGTGACGCTCAGCGCCGACAGCGATGCAGCGCGGACGCTCACCCTGGCGGCGGGCGCGGCGGGCTGCGCCCCGCTGAGCGAGCGGCTGGGGGCAGGCGTGCACACCCTGGCCCTGCGCGCTGAAGACTGGGGCGGCCTGCACAGCCTGGTCGTGCTCGATCACAGTGTGCGGCAGCGCCTGCCCTGGCTGCTGGCGGGATTGCTGGCGGCGACGGGCGCGCTCGTCGTGCTGGGCCGCGCGGTGATCGTCCGGCTGAGTCGCCCGGCGGCGTAGGGGCGGCGCGACGTAGGATTTTGCTGCGAAATCTGGTCATAGGGTTTTAGGGTTTTAGGGTTTTACTATTTGCCGATGGCGACACAAGCGCCCGGGTCGCGCCAGAAGCCGGTTGACCTCACCCCCCGGCCCCCTCTCCACCCGCAGAGAGGGAGAGATCCGCTGGGGTTCCGTCCCCTCTCCGCGTGTGGAGAGGGGAATGAGGGGTGAGGTAAATCCGCCCGCTTCCCGCGCTGGCTCGATATACCCCTACGACGTGTCCGGTTGGGATACCCCTACAACGGGTGACACTTTGCCGCGCTCTGCGGTGTTGCAGCGGCGCGGGAGTAGAAGAGAAAGGGCAGCGGTGACCGGACGGCTGTTCGCGTTATGGAGCGTTGCCGGGCAGATCGGGAGCATCCTGCATCGTCGCCCCTGGATCGCGCCGCTGATCGTGCTGCTGCTGGCTTGCGCCGTGCGCTTTCATGACCTGGAAGCGCAATCGCTGTGGAACGACGAGGGCAACAGCCTGCGCCTGGCCGAGCGCAGCATCCCCGACCTGGTTGGTGCTGCCGGGCGTGATATTCACCCGCCGGGCTACTACCTGGCGCTGAAGGGCTGGATCGCGCTGGCGGGGCGCAGCGAATTCGGGCTGCGCGCGCTCTCGGCGCTGGAGGGCGTGCTGGCGGTGGCGCTCACGATCGCCCTGGGGCGGACGCTGTTCGGGCGGGCGGCGGGGACGCTGGCCGGGCTGTTTGTGGCGCTCAGCCCCTTTGCGGTTTACTACAGCCAGGAGACGCGCATGTACGCACAGCTCGCCCTGCTCAGCGCGGCGAGCATGGCTCTCTTCGCGCGCTGGCTGGGTGGCTTCACCGCAGAGAGCGGGGGGGCGTATCACAATATATCCCCACGAGCGGGCGAAGAATCAGCGCAGGGACGCGGAGCACGCAGAGGAAAGGCAGAAAACAGGTATTTCTCCGCGACCTCTGCGCCGCTGCGATTCAGGCTGGCGCTGGCGCTGGCCCTGGTCAACGCCGCCGGGCTGTACACGCAGTATTCGTTCGCCTTCACCCTGCTCGCCCAGGGCCTCATCCTTCTCACCTGGCTCGCCTGGCGAAGCCGCTGGCCGGCGTCTCCCAGGGCCGGGGGGATGAGGCCCCTCGTCGCCTATCTCGCGCTCAGCCTGCTGACCCTGGCTCTCTTCGCCCCCTGGCTGCCCACCGCCTGGGAGCAGGTCACGGCCTGGCCGCGCACCGGCGAGGCCCTGGCCCTCGGCGAACAGTTGCGCACCGTGCTCACCTGGCTCGTCTACGGCAGCACGGCAGGGAATGTGGCTCTGCTGCATTTCCTATGGCCGGGCCTGCTGCTGGTCGCCGCGCTGTGGCCGGGGCGCGGGCGTGCGCGGGGCTGGCGACTCGCGCTGCCGCTGGTGTGGGCGGTCGTGGTCACGGGCGCGCTGTTCGTCTCCGGCGCGTACCGCCCGGCCAACCTCAAGTTCCTGCTGCCCGCACAGATCGCCCTGGCCCTGCTGCTGGCGGAAGGGGCGCGACGGCTGTGGACAGATGGCGGGCGCATCCGCCCGCTGAACACCCGCGAAACGCGCGCCGTCGGGCGGATGCTGGCAGCAGTATGCGCCTTCCTGGTGGTGATGCGGGCAGCAGGGGCGCTCGACGCGCTGTACAACGACCCCGCCTACGCCCGTGCCGACTACCGGGCCATCGCCGCCGCTGTCCGCCGCGATGCGCACCCCGGCGACGCGATCCTCCTCATCGCGCCCAACCAGGTCGAGGTGTTCAGCTACTATTACCGGGGGGACGCGCCGCTCTACCCGCTGCCGCGCGGCCTGGGCGGGGATGATGCCGCGACGCAGGCCGAAGTCGAGGCGGTGCTCGCCGAGCACGCGCGCATCTTCGCCGTCTTCTGGGGCGAGGAGGAGCGCGATCCGCGCCGCGTGGTCGCGGCGACGCTCGACGCGGGGGCGTACCCGGTTGCCTCGACGTGGTACGGCGACGTGCGCCTGGCCCAGTACGCCGTGCTCGGCCCCGCGCCGGACGCGCCCGCCGTCCGGCTGGACGCCCACTTCGGCGACGCGCTGCGCCTGACCGGCTACGCCCTCAGCGCCCAGGACGCCCGCCCCGGCGACGCGCTCGGCGTGACGCTGTTCTGGACAGCAGACGCGCCGCTCGCTGCGCGCTACAAGGTCACGGTGCAGCTCCTCGCGCCGGACGGGTCGCTGGCCGCCCAGCACGACGCCGAGCCTGCCAATAACCTGGCTCCCACGACGACCTGGACGCCCGGCCAGGTGGTGAGCGACACGCACGGCCTGCTCGTGCCGCCGGGCGTGCCGCCGGGCGGGTACGGGCTGGCTGTGGCCGTCTATGCGCTCGATCCGCCCCACGAGCGCCTGCCGATCAGCGGGGACGACGGGGCGGATGGGCTGCTGCCGCTGGGCACTGTGCAGATCGCGGCATCGCGTTAGCAAGGAAAAACCCATGACCTTTCGGCGAATACTACGCAAGACCATCGTCTTTCATCTGATCTTTCTCGTCCTGCACTTCGCGCACGACTGGCTGCCCTATACCTGGGTGACTGTGGTTGGCGCCAGGGGCGAGTCGGTGATGCAGCACATGAAGGTCGCCTTCTTCGCCTGGACGCTGGCCGCGCTCGGCGAGCTGGCGCTGCGCCGGACGCAGCGGCGGCGCATCTTCGACGCGAATCTGCTGGCCAACCTGCTGGCTCCCTGGGCTATGTTCCTGTGGTATCTGGCTTCCGCCCTGTACGGAGGGCAGTTGCCCTCCACCGCGCTGGAGATCGTCTATGCCAATGTGATCCTGTTTCTGGCCGGGCTGGGGCTGTCGCTGCTGGCCTACGACCTGGAAGGACACCTCTTCGCGCGGGCAACGCGGCTGGTGATGATCATCTTCTACGGCTGCCTGGTCTACCTGTTGGTGACGTTCACCTTTGAAACGCCCTGGGGAGGGTTTTTCGTGCACCCGTGAGGCAGGGCCTGGGCTGCCGCCGTTCACTGACAACTGACGACCGATCACCGACAACCGATCATCATCCGCCCCAGGAGGTGCCTTCTATGATCCTCATCACTGGCGCAGCCGGTTTTGTCGGCAGCAACCTCGTCCACCACCTGGTCGCCCAGGGCAAGCCGGTGCGCGCTCTGGTACACAGCCCGCACAAGGCCGCCGTCCGCCTGGCCGGCGTGCGCGATCAGATCGAGATCGTGCGTGGAGACGTGACCCACCCGGAGACGCTTCGCCCCGCGCTGGAGGGCGCGAGCGCCGTCGTGCACCTGGTGGCAGTGGCCATCGAGCGGGAGCGCGGCGACTACGAGCGCATCAACACGGGGGGTACGGTCAACCTGGTGGACGCAGCCAAAGCCGCCGGCGTGCGCCGCTTCGTCAACATGAGCCAGAACGGGGCCGACAGCCGCCTGCCGTACCGTTTCCTGGCCAGCAAAGGTCGCGCCCAGGACTACGTGGCCGCTTCTGGGCTGGACTGGACGGCGCTGCGCCCGTCGGTCATCTGGGGGCCGCAGGACGAGTTCGCCAACGTCCAGGCGCGGCTGATCAGGCTGACGCCGCTCATTTTCCCCATCGTCGGCGACGGGAGAGCGAGGTTCCAGCCGGTGTGGGTCGGCGACGTGGCAGCGGCGGTGGCCCGCTGCCTGGACGACGAGAGCACTGTCGGGGGCGAGTACGCGCTGGGCGGGCCGGAAGTGCTGACCTACGCCCAGATCGTGCGCCGTGTGCTGAAGGCGCTGGGCGCGCGCCGCCTGACGATCAACGTGCCGCTGCCGCTGCTGCGCCCGGTCGTCAGGCTGATGGAAGTCGCGCTGCCCAACCCGCCGGTGACGACCAGCCTGCTCGATCTGCTCAAGGTGGACAACGCCGTCGCAGACAACGCGCTGACCGGGGTCTTCGGCATCACGCCGCGCCCGTTCACGCCGGAGAACCTGGGCTATATGCGCGAGTTCACCGCGCGGGAGTCGCTCAGGCGGCTGCTGGGGCGCGCCTGACGCACCAAGCCGCTCACTGCAACTGGACGATGGTGACGGTCAGCACGCCCGTCCCGCCCGGCCCGGCCCCGGAGACGCCGAAGCGCACGCGCCGGTAGTCTTTGCCCAGGTCGTAGAGCGCGCTGTAGAGATGGTCGCCGGCGTAGTCAGGTGGCTCCACCGCCAGCTTGAGCGCGTCCAGGGCGAGCGCGCCGTCAATGGTCAGCCCGCGCGCGGTGAGCTGCAGCGGGTCGAGCGGCGCCCCGTCCTCGCCGGCGAATAGATAGAGCGCGTCGAGCCTCCCCACCCCCGGCAGCACCCCGCTGCCCTCTACCACGATCCGCACCCGCCCGTAGTAGCGATACTCCGTCTCGATCGGTTCTGCGCGGTCAAAGGGCATGGTCAGCGATTCCACCAACGGCTCGCTGTAATCGGGGATGCGGTCGAGCGGGTTGCCGCCATCGTTGGTGGACGTGACGAGCACAAACGCGATCATCACCGGCAGGGCTGACCCGACAAGCAGCGCCAGGGTGATCAGCGTGCGCTGGAGAGGGGTCTGCGGCTGGCGCGGGGTCTGGCTCACGAGTAGGTTCCTGGCGATCCGGCTCCGTCCTGACTATAGCGCATCCGCCGCCGGCTCATCAACCTCGTCCGCAGCCTCGCTAGCGCCGAGCAGGGGTGAGATCAGCCGGGGCGCACAGAGTATCACCCGCTGTAGGGTTCTGCTACGGAATCCGACCACAGGGGTTTATCATTTATCGGCAGTGGCACGGGCGACCGCGTTGCGCCAGAAGCCGGTTGACCTCACCCCCGCTCGGCGCTGACGCGCCTCGCCGCCCCCTCTCCGCGTGTGGAGAGGGGAATGAGGGGAGAGGTAAATCCGCCCGCTTCCCGCGCCGGTTCAGGATAACCCTACGTCGCGTGACACAGAGCAGCGCCCCTGCGCGAGGCCAGCGGGATAAAGGCGTATTGCGCCGCAGGGGTGCGGCGCTTCATTTCGCCCGGCGTCACGCAGGTCGCTCTCGGCCTTTGCGCGCACCCTGACGCGGCGCGGGGTGTTGTTGACAGAACGCGCGATCCTTGCTATGGTTCGCCCGGCTTGTGAAGTCATTCACATCTTGGATTTTTTCGCTTCTCCCGGCCAGACTCGTACAGTCCTGGTCGGGACTTTTGTAGGAGATCGGTGCACTCATGACAAGCGATACCCAAGAGATGGGCGTGAAACGCAGCGCCAAAGGGTTAGTCGCCCGCGATGGTTTCAGCACGAGCCTGGGCGTGCTGGCCGCTACCCTCGGCTCGGCAGTGGGCCTGGGCAACATCTGGAAGTTCCCCTATCTGACCGGCGAGAATGGCGGCGCGGCCTTCATCCTCGTCTACGTCATCGCCACGCTGCTGGTCGGGCTGCCGGTGATGATCTCGGAGCACATGCTGGGACGCCGCGCGCGCGCTGACGCCATCCAGACGCTGCGCGTGCTGGCCCCTAAACGCCAGCCGTGGTGGCTCATCGGCGCGGCTGGCTGCCTGTCCGCCTTTCTGATTCTGGCTTTCTACACTGAGGTCGCCGGGTGGGTGTTCGCCTACATCTTCAAGGCCCTGACCGGCTCGATCCTCTCGACCGATCCGACCCAGACCTCCGGCGTTTTCAACGACATGGCGACCGATCCGGCGCAGTCGCTGATCTGGCAGTGGGTGGTGCTGGCGGTGGTCGGCGCGATCATCATGCTCGGCGTGTCGAAGGGCATTGAGCGCGCAACCAAGCGCCTGATGCCCGTGTTGTTCGTCCTGCTGATCGCCGTCTGCGTGCGCAGCCTGACGCTGGACGGCGCGGGGGAGGGTGTGAAGTTCCTCCTGCGCCCCGATTTCAGCAAGCTGAGCGGCGAAGTCCTGTTGGTGGCGATGGGCCTGGCTTTCTTCAAGCTGTCCATCGGCATGGGCACGATGATCACCTATGGCAGCTACTTCCGGCGCAATCAGAACATCCCCGTCACAGCCAGCCGGGTGATGCTCGCCGATCTGTCCGTGTCGCTGCTGGCGGGCATGGCCATTTTCCCGGCAGTGTTCGCCTTCGGCTTCAGCCCCGACGCCGGCCCGTCGCTGCTCTTCATCACCATTCCCGCGGTGTTCGCTTCGATGCCGCTCGGCGAAGTCTTCATCATCTTCTTCTTCGTGCTGACAGCCATCGCTGCGACGGGGGCCATGCTCTCGCTGTTCGAGGTGCCGGTCGCCGTGCTCAACGAGCAGCTCGGCCTTTCGCGCGTCAAGGCCACGCTGCTGACGATGGGCTTGCTGGTGCTGGTCGGCGCGCCCGCTGCGCTGTCGAACAGCACGCTCGACGATTTCAAGCTCTTCGACAAGACGATGTTCGACCTGTACGACTACGCCACATCGAATATCCTGATGCCGGTGGGCGGGCTGTTCCTGGCCCTGTTTGTCGGCTGGGTATGGGGCTATGACCAGGTGAAGAGCGCCCTGAGCAACGATGGCGCTCTGCGCAACGAGCGCGTGATCCGGGCCTTCTTCGGCGTGGTCAAGTTCGTCACGCCCGTCCTGGTGACGCTCGTCCTGCTGGACGGCCTGAACATCATCTGATTGTCGCCCTGGGGGCGGACAAAACCTATCAGGCAGGGGGCTGTTCCACCGCACTCCGTAGGGGCGTAGGGCCTTGTGCCCCTACGCCTCTCCCCCTAAATCCCCCTCTCCAGCCGAGCTAGAGAGGGGGACTTTGATCGCGGTGCACCGCACTTCCCCCTCCCTGGCTCCGCCGGGGGCCAGGGAGGGGCATTCCGCCCGTACTGCGCACTCAGAAGCTTTAAGTTGGCACACATGGGGCGTATTGCAATACGTCCCTACGGAGGCCTTTCGCCAACGGTATCGCCAGCGGGGAGGGGCCACAGAGTGGGGTCAATGCGCCGCCGCCCTACACCAGCCCGCCGGCCAGCGCCGCCAGCCCAAAGGCGATCAGCGCCGCCCCGCTCAGCCGGTTAACCCAACGCATGCGGCGCGGGGTGAAGCGCTCGCGCAGCAGGCTCACGCCGCCGCTGAGCAGCAGCCACCACGTCGCCGAGCCAGCGAACACGCCCGCCACCAGGATCAGCGCCGCGCCGTAGTCCCGCCCCGTCTCGGCGATGCCCAGCCCGGCGAAGATGGCCGCGAAGGAGAGGATCGTCAGCGGGTTGGTCAGCGTCAGGGCGAAGGTGGAGAAGTACGCGCCAAGCAGCCCGCTTCGGCTGGCAGATGCGGCTTCGCTGGCTGGACGGGCCAGGAAGGTACGCGCGCCCAGCGCGCACAGGAACGCCCCGCCGATCAGCCGCAGCCAGACCTGCTGATCCACCAGCACGCCGGAGATCGCCGTCAGCCCGAAGCTGGCGATCGCGCCGTAGCTCGCGTCGGCGGTCGCCGCGCCCAGCCCCGACACCAGCCCGTGCAGCCGCCCACCGGCCAGCGTCCGGCGAATGCACAGCACGCCGATCGGCCCCACCGGCGCGGCGATGGAGAAGCCGATGACCAGCCCACGCAGAAAGAAGGTAGCGTCCATAGAGGGTGGCACGCCGTCTCAGGCGGATTCGTAGGTGAGCACGACCTTCACCGCGTCCGCCGGGTGCCGGTCGAGCAGCGCGTAGGCGTCCGCCGCCGCCGCCAGGGGGAAGCGGTGCGTGATCAGCCCGTCGGCGCGCAATCGTCCCTCGGCCAGCAGTTGGGTGGCCGTCGCGTGGACGCGCGCCCGATCCCATGCCGGATAGTCGCGGTGCGGACAGTCCCACACGCCCATGCTGGAAACCATCGTCACGCGGTTGTGGTGCCACTCTTCGCCCAGGCGCAGCGCCGCCGCCCCGCCCTGGTAGAAGCCGCCGGCGACGACCGTCCCCGCCACGCGCACGCTGCGCACCGCCTCGTGCAGGGCCGCGTCGCTGCCCGAAAGCTCGATGGCTACGTCTGCGCCGCGCTGCAGGCTGGCCGTCTTGATGGCATAGGCCACATCTTCAGCAGCGGGATCGAGCGCCCGGTCTGCGCCGAGCCGCTCGGCCAGCGCACGGCGGCCCGGCAGCGGGTCAATCGCGTCAATCCAGGCCGCGCCGTCCAGCCGCGCCAACTGGATCGCCAGCAGCCCGATGACGCCCAGCCCGAAGACCGCCACGCGGTCGCCGACCTTGATGTGCGCGTCGTGGATCGCCTGCAGGGCCACGCCCGCCAGGGCCAGGGTGATCGCGGCGTCGGGCGTCAGGCCGGGCGGCAATGGCTCCACCCTGCCGATCATCGTCCGCTCGGCGGGACGGACGGTGTGCGTCGCCCGGTGGCCGAGCGGCAGGTGGATCAGGTCGCCAACCGCGAAGCCGGACACCTCCGCGCCGACCTCGATCACGCGCCCGACCCACTCGTAGCCCAGCGAGGTGGGATAGAGCGCGCCCTCTGCGGCGGGCAGGAACAGGCGCAGGTCGGGGTCAAAGCGGCGGTTGTGGAACGGGGCCGTGCCCCGGTAGAGGTTCAGTTCCGTGCCGTGACTGATCCCGCTGAGCACCGCCCCGGCGCGAATCTCGTCGGGCTGCAAGAGGCGCTCTTCGTAAGGCACGAGGGCAAGCTGGCGCGGGCCGGTTAGCTGGAGTTCGTGGCGCATAGAGTCTCCTGGGTGCGCGTGGAATACTGCCCCAGACGCCTAGCGATTGCCGTGCGGCGCGGCGTTCAGGATGCGCGCCAGCTCGCGGCTGAGCAGGCCGGTGCGCTCGTCGCGCAGCAGCGGCAGCCGGTAGCGCGTGCGGTGAAGCTGGTTGAGATCGATCTGCCCGACGAGCAGCGCTTCCTCGAAGTACGGCCCGCGCAGCAGGAACTCCCCATTCGGGCTGGCGATGGTGCTGCCGCCCCAGAAGTTCAGCCCGTCCTCGAAGCCGGTGCGGTTGCAATGCACGACGAAGCTGGTGAACAGGCTGGCGTAGGCGCTGTTGACCATCTCCACCCAGCGCGCGCTGTGCAGGCGCGGGTCTTCGTCCAGGCCCCGACCGGGGCTGGCGCTGTGCAGCAGCAGCACATCCGCCCCGTCCAGCCACAGCAGGTAGGGCGGCGAAGCGTGCCAGAAGTCCTCGCAGATCAACATGCCCATCCGCCCGAAGCGCGTGTCGAAGGCGCGCACTTCATCGCCCCAGGCGAAGTAGCGCCCTTCGTCGAACATGCCATAGGTCGGCAGGTAGGCTTTGCGATGCACGTGGACGATTGCCCCATCGCTGAGATATGCCTGCGAGATGTAGAAGCGGTGTCGCGTGTCCTCTTCGACAAAGCCCACAGTCAGGTCGAGGGCGTGGCGGCGTGTCGCTTCGAGCAGCGGGCCGAAGGTGGGATCGCCGGAGCCGGGGGCGATCCCCAGCTCGTAGACCATGTCCTGCAAATAATAGCCGGTCAGCGACAGCTCCGGGAACAGCAGCAGCTCGACGCCCTGCGCCGCCGCCTCGTCAATGCGCGCCAGGTGCTCGCGCAGGTTGGCGGGCACGTCGCCCAGCCTGGGGCTGATCTGGGCCAGGCCCAGCGTAATCTTCATGGGCGTCCATCTCCCTCGCTGCTTGGGAGCAAGCTATGCCTCATCGTGCGCGGGCGCGCTCACTGGCCCTGCGCCAGCGCCCCGGTTAACCTCGCCCCGCCCGCCTTGCCCCCTCTCCGCGTGTGGAGAGGGGGCGGCGAGGCGCGTCAGCGCCGAGCGGGGGTGAGGTCAATGCCCAGCGTCAAGCGAGTCGCTGACAACTTTCGCGCGCGCGAGCGCGCTCACTGGCCCTGCGCCAGCACCCCGGTTAACCTCGCCCCCAGCCTCGCCCCGCCCGCCTTGCCCCCTCTCCGCGTGTGGAGAGGGGGCGGCGAGGCG
>JAHDWP010000027.1 GCA_023382715.1 Anaerolineae bacterium | reverse complement strand
ACACATCCCCCTTAACCATGCGATAATTGTGTCCAGCTTTATGGGTCCACTACATTGCGCGCCCCCTGTGCAAACCGCTAAGATGGCCTATAATGGAGTCATGATGAATGTGCGCGCTTCCGTCGCGCACAGAACAGGCTAATCTCGTCATGTTTTAGAGGTCAAGGAGAAGTGCGATGAACACACGGAAAGTTGCGCTCTTGCTTGTAGTGCTGCTGTCGTTGGTGTTGGCTCTGCCCGCGCAGGCCCAGGACGAACCGGTCATCAAGCCGCTGCCCTGCGAGGAGCCGGGCAAGCTGACCATGTGGGTTTGGGACGAGGCCTGGGCGGCCATCATCGGCGATTCGATTGAGGCGTGGAAGGCGGAGTATTGTCCTGGCGCTGAGGTGGATTTGCAGGTGCAGCCCTGGGGCCAGTATTGGGACCTGCTGAAGACCAACGCCGCCGGTGGTGAGCTGCCCGACGTGTTCAATATGTCGCAGCCGTTCTTCTTCTTCTACGCCGACAACGACGTGGTGCTCGACCTGCAGCCCTATTGGGACGAGTTCGGCGTGGACACGTCTATCTGGGGCAGCGGCCTGGTTGGCCCCTATCGCTGGGGCGAGGCCGGTGACCTGTACGCCGCGCCGGTCAACTGGGATACCATCGCCATCTTCTACAACAAGGACCTGTTCGACGCCGCCAGTCTGGCCTACCCGGCCGCCGACTGGACGTGGGACGACTTCGCCGAGTACGCCGCTGCGCTGACCGACCCGGAGGCCGGTGTCTGGGGTGCGGCGGTCTACGCCGAGTACCAGGCTGGCTACCCGAACTGGATCGCCGCGACGGGCGAGACCCCCGTCGTGGATGCGGCGCGCACCGACTGCACGCTGGACAACCCCGGCAGCCTGGAAGCGCTCAATTTCCTCAAGGGCCTGCTCGACGCTGGCTACATGCCCACCGTCTCCGAGGCGGGCGGCGCTTCGCCTGACGACGCCTTCAACCTCTTCGCGTCGGGCAAGCTGGCCATGGTCGCCGGCGGCTCGTGGAAGCTGCCGACGGCGCTGGCAGAGCTGACCTTCAACTGGGACATCGTGCAACTGCCGAAGAACCCGGAGACGGGGCGCAGCCGCTCGATCGTGCACGCGGTGGGCTATGTCGCCTCGGCGCGCACGGCCAACCCCGACCTGGCCGCCAACCTGATCCTCTACCTGGCCAGTGACGAGGGCCAGGTGTTCTTCGCCGAGGGCGGCGCGGTGGCCCCGGCCAACCCGTCGCCGGCCATCCAGCAGATGTGGATCGACTCCTTCGGCCAGACCGATGTTAACATCCAGGCGTTCGTGGACGCGACCGTTGATTCGCAGGGCGTCACCGTCTTCGACGAGATCTGGGACGTGATGAACACCGAGCTGGTCGTGAAGATCTTCGACCTGGGCATGAGCGTGGAGGATGCCGTCGCCGAGACGTGCGTCGTGATCAATGCCGAGCTGCCCTAGCAGCGCCCGCCGTACCGTGACTGCCGGGGAGCGGGAGCAACCTGCTCCCCGGCAGCTTTGCTGACATGAACCCTGAGTCCCGTCTGCCCGCGCTGGCTGCGCGGGCGCTCTCCTGGCTAGGCCCGACCCCCCTCAGCCGGCGCAAAGCGCTGTGGGGGCTGGCCCTGATCGCTCCCAACACGCTCGGCCTGTTCTTCTTCTTCGGCATCCCCGTGCTGATGGCCTTCTCGACTTCCGTGCAGGAATGGAACGCAATCAAGCCGCCGCACTTCGTCGGGCTGGACAACTTCGAGCGCCTGATCAGCGATGATAAGTTCGCCCAGGCGCTGACCAACACGCTCAAGCTGATCGGCCTGACCGTGCCGCTGGAAGTGCTGCTGGCGCTGGGCGTGGCCGTGCTGCTCAACCTGCCCCTGCGCGGGCGCAACCTGCTGCGCACGGCTTACTTCCTGCCCGTCGTCACCTCGACGGTGGCGGCGTCGGTGGTGTGGACGAGCATCCTTCAGCCGCGCTACGGCATCGTCAGCCGCCTGCTGGAACCGGTGGGCCTGGGCGAGACCAAGTGGCTGGTCGAGCCGGGGCTGGTGCTGATCCCCATCGCCGCCGTCGCCATCTGGCAGCGGCTGGGCTTCGACATGATCATCTTCCTGGCGGGCCTGCAATCCATCCCCGGCGTGCTCTACGAGGCGGCGGTGATTGACGGGGCCGGGCGCTGGGAGCGCTTTCGTCATGTGACGCTGCCCATGCTCTCGCCGACGACGTTCCTGGTGATGGTGCTGGCGATCATCAACGCCTTCCAGATTTTCGACCAGGTGTACATCATGACGCTGCGCACCGTGCCCGGCGGGGTGGGCGGCAGCGCCACCACCCTCACCTACTACCTCTACCGGCGAGCCTTCACCCATTCCGAGTTCGGCTACGCCTCGGCCATCGCCCTGGTGCTGTTCGCGCTCATCCTGGCCGTGACCGCGTTCCAGCTGACCGTCCAGCGCTACTGGGTGTACTACGAATCGGAGGAGGGCTGATGAGGCTGACTCTGCGGCGGCGCGCGGCAACCGCGCACGATCTGCCCGTCCCGATCGTGCTCCTCGTCTACGCGATCCTGCTGGCCGGGGCGCTGATCATGATACTGCCCTTCCTGTGGATGGCTTCCACCGCCTGCAAGCCGCCGGTCGAGCTGAACAAGGTGCCGGTGACCTTCCTGCCGGAGAATCCCGTCTGCGGCGAGAACCTGGGTCTGCTCTATGACACGTCGCCACACTTCAACCGCTACCTGCTGAACTCGGCCATCGTGACCATCGGGCGCACGCTGGGCCAGCTCGTCACCTGCTCGCTGGCGGCGTATGGCTTCGCCCGCTTCAAGTTCCCGGGGCGCGGGCTGATCTTCGCCCTGTGCCTGGCCCTGCTGATGGTGCCCTTCCAGGCGATCCTGATCCCGGAGTTCATGCTCATCCGCAAGCTGGGCTGGCTGAACACCTTCAGGGCGCTCATCGTGCCGGGGACGTTCAGCGCCTTCGCCCTGTTCCTGCTGCGCCAGGCGTTCTTGCAGATTCCGGTGGAGATCGAGGAAGCGGCCATCATTGACGGGGCGAATCCGCTGCGCGTGCTGTGGTATGTCACACTGCCGCTGTCGGCGCCGGCGCTGGCCGCCTTCGCCGTGATCACCGTGCAGGCGGCGTGGAACGACTTCCTGTACCCGCTGGTCGTCTCCAATTCGCCGGATACGCGCGTGGTAACCATCGGCATCGCCCTGCTGCAAGGCGAGCGGCGCACGCCGTATAATCTGCTGATGATGGGGTCTTTCCTGGCAACGGTGCCCATGCTGGTCCTGTTCACGGCGTTGCAGCGCTACTTCATCGCCGGAATCGCCATGGGCGGCGTCAAGCGTTAAGGAAGTGCGGGAACAGGCGAACCGCAAAGACGCAGAGAGCGCAGAGGAAAGACTGAGCAGAGAAGAAGGGAAGCGAGGTTCTCAGGTCTTCTCTGCGCTCGCCGCGCCTCTGCGGTGATCTTGCTTCGCGGCGCTGTCCGTGAGCGCCTCACTCGTTGGAGAGTTCTACGTGGAGTACGATGTCTTCCTGCCCGGCGACTATTTCTACGACCTGATCTATACCGGCCTGCCGGAGTTCCCCATGCTGGGGCGCGAGATTTACGGCACAGGGATCATCGCCACCGGCGGGGCGATGTTCATCACGGCGACCTCGCTGCGCCGCCTGGGGGTGCGCGTGGGCTGGGCGGCCTGCTGGGGCAATGACGACTACAGCCAGCACGTGCGCCGTCTGGCCGTCGGCGAAGACATTGACCTGGCCCTGGCCCAGGATATGGACCGCCCCTACCGGCGGATCACGACGTCCATCCCCTTCCAGGGCGAGCGGGCCTTCGTCAGCTATGCCGACCCCCCGCCGGTTGACCTCGACGCGCACTGGCTGGCCGCCATGCGCCGCTGCGACTTCCGCCACCTGCACCTGGGGGCGATGTTCCGGCTGGAGCGCGTCGCGCCGCTGGTCGCCGAGGCGCGGGCGCACGGCGCGACCGTCTCGATGGACTGCCAGGACGTGCCCAACCTGGCTCAGGCGTGCACCTGGCAGCGGCTGCTCGGCCTGGTGGACGTCTTCATCCCCAACGCGCGCGAAGCCCTGCTGGTCAGCGAGACGAGCGCCGTCGAGAGCGCATTGCAGCGGCTGATGGAGTGGACGGAGGTCGTGGTGGTCAAGGATGGGGCCAATGGCGCGTGGATCGGCACGAAGGGTGCGATCACGCACGTGCCGGCGGTCAACGCCGGGCCGGCGGTGGACACGACCGGGGCTGGCGATTGCTTCAACGCCGGGTTCCTGCTGGGCTACGTGGTCGAGGGCGCGCCGCTGGAACGGTGCGCGCGCTACGCCAACATCTGCGGGGGGCTGTCGGTGACGCAGGTCGGCGGCGCGACCGCTGCGCCCACCCGCGCCGAACTGGACGCCTGGCTGGCCCGGCCCGGCGCGTGATGGAACGGTGCTGCTATGCTGTGCGCCCCTACGCACCTCACCCCCTAAATCCCCCTCTTCAGCCGAGCTAGAGAGGGGGACTCTCCAGCCGAGCTAGAGAGGGGGACTTGGCTCGCCGAGCGGGGCCAGGGGGAGGGGCATTGTGCCGCACTAGACTTCCGAAGTCTTCGGAGACTTCGGAAGTCTGATCTTCGAGCGCCTGCCCGTGTAGGGGCGTATCGCCATACGCCCCTACGGTCTTCTCTGCCGACCGGTCCTACTGAGCGACCGGGGCCATGATCGCGTCCATGCGCGCCAGGGTGTCGCTGTCCAGTGTGATGTCAATCGCCTTCAGCGTCTCGTCAAGCTGGGCGGGCCTGGTCGCCCCGGTGATCGCGCTGCTGACTCCCGGCTGGCGCAGCGTCCAGGCCAGGGCAAGCTGGGCGCGCGTCACGCCCAGATCATCGGCGACCGCTTTCAGCTCGCGGATCGCGGCGACGGACTCGGCCTTGTACCACTGGTCGCGCAGCACCTCCAGGCGCGCCAGGCGGCTGTCACCGGGCAGGGCGTCGTCGTACTTGCCGGTCAGCAGCCCGCTGGCCAGCGGACTCCACACCACCAGCCCCAGCCCGTTCTTCTCGGTGACGGGCAGCACGTCTTCTTCCACCTTGCGCCGCGCGATCAGGTTGTAGAGCGGCTGCTCGACCTGCGGCTTGACCAGGTTGTAGCGCTCGCAGAGGTCCAGCGCCGCCTGAATCTGTGCGCCGGTCCATTCGCTGGTGCCCCAGTAGAGAATCTTGCCCTGGTGCACCAGGGCGTCCAGCGCCCGGACGGTTTCCTCCAGCGGAGTCTCGGCGTCCCAGCGATGGCAGAAGAACAGGTCGAGGTAATCAGTGCCGATGCGCCGCAGCGAGGCGTGGACGCTCTCGAACAGGTGCTTGCGCGACAGGCCGCGGTCGTTCACGTCGTCGCTCATCGGCCAGAAGGCCTTGCTACTGATGACCAGTGTATGACGCGGGAACAGCCTGAGGACCGACCCCATCAGCTTCTCGGCCTCACCCCTGGCGTAGACATTGGCGATGTCGAAGAAGTTGATGCCGTTGTCGTAGGCCTTCACGAGGATGTCGCGGGCGAGGCGATGATCGGCCACGCTGTCGCCAAAAGTCGTCCAGCCGCCCAGACTCAGCGCGCTGACTTTAAGACCAGACTTCCCTAAACGGCGGTAATTCATATGCTGTGCCTCTTTTCGTGTACGAGCCAGACCAGGCGCGTGCTCGGCACAGTTGTACCACAGCCGGGGCAAAGCAACCGTTAGAAGCGCGTATAAGCGGGTGGGAGCGTGCGCGCCAACCGGTGCCCTGAGTCAGGGATGTTCCCATCGTTGCAGCCGCAGGTCGCACTCGTCAGAGGGCAGGCGCGCGCCCCCGGCCAGCATCCGGCGTAGGCTGGCAGCCAGGGTGAAATCATCCAAGAGACCGGTGGCTTCCAGCTCGTCCAGCACCCACAGCACACCATGTACCACTACGCCGTGTTCCTGGGCCAGGGTGCGCAACCCGGCATCCCCGGTCAAGAGCATGGTCTGGGCATCGCGTGCGGCGATCAGCGCCGTGCAGTCGCCCAGCGACAACCGCCGGTGCTCCGCGCTGAGAAGTGCCGCCTCCAGAAGCTGCTCGGTTGTCAGGCCGGCACGCTGCAGCCCCATCTGCCGCAATCGTTCCCGATCAGGCTCTACCAGTTCGTCCAGCACGCCATCGGGCGCGGCGAACTGACACGGCAGAGCGAAGAGCCGGGCCAGCAAGTCGCCCCGGCTGAGATCAATGAGGATGTTGGCATCAATGATGCAGCGCACGGGCTTCCTCGGGCGGAGTGGGGAACAGAGCGATGCGCTGCCCCATCAGCTCTGCCGCGCGCGCCTCGGAAATGATGCCCTCGGCGACCAGACGTCGTACCAGGCGGTACATGCGGCCAGGGGTCTCCGCAGGGAGCGCGCGCGGCTCTTGTTTCCGCCAGCCGCGCGCGCTGAGCTGCCGCCACAACTGGCGGGCGGCACTGTCGGACAGGATGCCCAGGTCCTGCGCCCGGTACACCCAGGCGGCCACGCTCATGCCGTATTTCCCTTTAAGCTCCAGCAGCTCGTACAAGTCGAGGTGGCTGCGGCGGTGGCCCAATTCCATAATGGCTGCTTCGGCGGGCACCAGAAACGCCGCTGCGAAGCGGTGGGCAGCCTTCTCTTCGTCGAGATCCTCGGCCACTCGCATCATGAGGTGCCCCAGCTCGTGGGCCAGATCGAAGCGCTGCCGGTCGGCTGACCGGTTCTGGTTGACCGCAATGACCGGAGTATAGTCATCGTACAGGAACGTGCAGGCGTCAAAATCGTCAGCGCCTTCGACCAGGCCGACATTAACCCCTCTTTCTTCCAGCAGCTCGGTCAGGTTGACGATCGGATCGCTGCCCATCTGCCAGGCTTCGCGCAGGGCTGCCGCAGCCCGCTCAGCATCGTCGAGCATCCTGACTGGGTGCGGAAAACCCTGCGGCATCTGAACATGCACTTCCTCTGGCCAGAGCGATTCAACCAGCAGGTAGCGCTCCAACCAGTCCTGAATTTGCGCTCTGACCGCCTCCTGTGCCCTAGGCCCCATCCGCTTGTGCCGGCGATAGACCGGCTCGATGTGCAGGTGAGGGACCTGGCGCAGCAGAAACTCCACGCGCACGTCCAGCGCCTGCGCCAGCTTGAAGAGAGTCTCCGCGCCGGGCACTATGACATTGTTCTCGTATTTCGAGATGGACATGGCCGACAGACCGACGCGCTCGGCCAACTCGCGCTGGCTCAGGTGGGCCTTGAGGCGCGCCAGCTTCAGTCGTTCGCCAATGGGAATCATGGGGTGCCTTCTTGTAATGCGATCATCGTGTGATATTTATATTGTGCGATGCCTGCCTTATTTTGTAAACCCCAATCTTGACAGGGCGATCCTGCGCTCACGGCGACAGGCGGCGCAGCGTTTCGTAGAGCGGGCGCAGCCGCCCATACAGCCGCTTGTAGACCTCGGCGTAGAGCGCGTTGTAGGTGGTGTGCGTGGCCGGGTCTGGCGTGAAGATGCGCTCGACGCGCGTCATGGCCGCGATCGCGGTGCTGAAATCGGGGTGCAGCCCCAGCCCCACCGCCGCCACAATCGCCGCGCCCAGCCCGGAAGTCTCGTAGGTGTGCGGGCGAGCGGCGGGCAGCCCGAAGACATCGGCGGTGAGCTGCATGGCCGCGTCGCTCTGCGAGCCGCCGCCGGAGACGCGCAGCTCGGTGATCGGCACGCCGCTGCGCTTTTCGGTGCGCTCCTTGCCCTCGCGCAGGGCGTAGGCCAGCCCTTCGAGGATGGCCCGGTAGAGGTGGGCGCGCGTATGAACATCGCTGAAGCCGATCACCGCGCCGCGCGCTTCCGGCCCTGGCACGCGCACGCCCGGCGACCAGTACGGCTGCAAGACCAGCCCCTGCGCCCCCGGCGGCACCTGGGCCAGCAGCTCATCGAGCAGCGACTCCGGCTCGACGCCGTTCTGTTCGGCCAGGATCATCTCGCGGTGACCGAACTCCTGCTTGAACCAGCTCACCATCCAGAAGCCGCGATAGATTTGCAGCTCCACGCTGTATGCGCCGGGCACGGCGGACGGATAGGGCGGGATGAGCGGGATGATCTCAATGTAGCGGCGGTGCGTCGTGTTGATCGTCGCCGTCGTGCCATAGCTCAGGCAGCCGATGTGCGGCTCCAGGCAGCCGGAGCCGATGACCTCGCAGGCTTTGTCGGCGGCAGCAGCGATGAGGGGCAGCCCGGCGGGGATGCCGGTCGCTGCGGCGGCTTCGGGCGTGATCACGCCGATCTGCGCGGCTGGCGGCACCAGTTCCGGCAGGTGCTCTGGCCGGACGTCCAGCGCGCGCCATTTCCAGTCCCAGGCGCGCGCCCACGTCTGGCGCTTGTAATCGAAGGGCAGGTACCCCACCTGGCAGCCGACCGAATCGGCCAGGCGACCGGTCAGGCGGTAGGTGAGATAGCCGGAGAGCAGGGCGTATTTGTGCGTCTGCGCCCAGATGGCGCGCTGCTGGGTGGCGATCCAGTTGGCTTCGGCTTCGGCTTGCAGGTAAGCGACCGTCTGGCGCAGCCGCGCCGCGCGGAAGATCAGCCCCCACAGCCCGCCGACCGGGGGGATCCCCTCGGCGCGGCGCTGGTCTGGCCAGACGATGGCCGGGCGCAGCGGCTTGCCGGCGCGATCCAGGTTGATCACGGTGCCGCGCTGAGTTGTCAGGGCCACGCCGCGCACCGCCTCTTTGGGCGCGTCCACCAGCGTCCAGAGCTGGCGGCAGGCTTCGGCGAGCTTGTCCCAGAAGTATTCAGCGTACTGCTCGGCCCAGCCGGGGTGCGTCGAGAAGTACGGCTCGATGGGCACACGCGCCTTGGCGACCAGGCGCCCGCGTAAGTCGAAGAGCAGCGCGCGCACGCTCTGCGTCCCGTTGTCAATGGCGAGGATGAGATCGTCGGGCATGGCGTGCGCATCTCCAGGTGACCGCCGGTGGGTGGGGACAGCCATCAGGGGCCGTTCGAGAAGTCGCGCATCTGCCTTTGTCCCCCCATCCCCGGCCCTTCCCCCACGAGAGGGGAAGGGAGAAAAGCGCGCTCGCTAAGCCCCTCCCTCCTTGTGGGGGAGGGGTTTGGGGTGGTGGGGGGGAACAGCTTCTCAAATGGTCTCTCAGGATCAGCGGACTCTGGCAGCGTTGACTTTTGCTGATAGCTGGCCGCTGGCCGCTGACTGCGATGGTTGTGCCACAACTCAGGCGAAGCCGCAACTGATTTTTTCTATGTGAGCCATCTTTGGTTATTCTATACCTGTTTCGGACCGCACACGGCGAACCAGAGGGGCGCGCATGGAGCTTGCAGCCGAGTATATCCTGGTATCTATAGCGTTTGTGTTGTTGGTGAGTATCCTTGCCAGTAAGATTTCTGCTCGACTGGGTGTCCCGGCACTGCTGCTGTTCCTGGCCATTGGAATGCTCATTGGCTCTGAAGGCCCCGGCGGTATCTACTTCGACGATCCCTGGCTGGCCCAGTTCCTGGGCGTGACATCGCTGGCGTTCATCCTCTTTTCCGGCGGCCTGGAGACCGACCTGGACGAGATTCGCCCGGTCATGATCATGGGGATGGTGCTGGCGACGGCGGGCGTGCTCGTCAGCGCCCTGCTGGTGGCCGGGTTCACCCTGTTGGTGCTCGATTTTTCGCTGAAAGAAGCCCTGCTGCTGGGGGCTATTGTGTCCTCCACCGATGCAGCAGCGGTATTCGCCGTGCTGCGCAGCAAGAGCCTCGGCCTGCGCGGCTCTCTGCGCCCGCTGCTGGAATTTGAGTCGGGCAGCAATGATCCGATGGCCGTCTTCCTCACCCTGGGCATGATCCGCCTGGTGCAGGACCCTGCTTCTTCGGTGCCGGACCTGGTGCTGATGTTCTTTCAACAGATGGCGCTGGGCCTGGTTTTCGGGATCGGCATGGGGCGCGCCATCACCTTTGTGCTCAACCGGATTCGGCTGGAATACGACGGGTTGTATTCGGTGGCCAGCATGGGTCTGGTGCTGCTGACCTATGGCGCGACCACCACCCTGGGGGGCAACGGCTTTCTGGCCGCGTATCTGGCCGGGTTGGTGGCGGGCAACCGCAGCTTCATTCACAGGCGCAGCCTCACTGAGTTCCACAGCGGGCTGGCCTGGCTGATGCAGATCGTCATGTTTCTCACCCTCGGCCTGCTCGTCTTCCCTTCGCAGGTGATGCCTATCGCTCCCCAGGCGCTGCTGATCTCCGCCGCGCTGATCCTGATCGCGCGACCGCTGGCTGTCTTCGCGACGCTGGTCTGGGAAAGGCACCTGAACCTGCGCGAGAAGCTATTCGTCTCGTGGGTGGGGCTGCGCGGCGCGGCCCCGATTATGCTGGCGACCTTCCCGCTGCTGGCGGGCGTCGAACGGTCGAACACCATCTTCAACCTGGTGTTCTTTATCGTGCTCACCTCGGCCCTGGTCCAGGGGACGACGCTGCCCTACGTGGCCCGGCTCCTGCGTGTGGACGCGCCGATTGACACCAGGCCGAAGTACCCGATCGCCTTCGTGCCCACCGAGCCGATTCAAAGCGACCTGCTGGAATTGACGATCCAGCCAGGGGCGAAGGCCGCGCACAAGCGCATTGTTGACCTGGAAGACCTGCCGGAGACCGCTCTGATCGTGCTGATCCGGCGCAACGCCGAGTTCGTTGTGCCGCGCGGGGCCACCATGCTCGAAGAAAGAGACAACCTGCTTGTGCTGGCCGAGCCTGCTGACCTGGACAGGCTCCGGGCGCTGGTGAGCGGCCCTTCCGGGTAATAGCGTATCTGATCCCTGGAGCAGGGTCGGCCTCGCAGAGTATCTGTTCACTTTGCTGCTCAGACTGCAAGACCTGTCCCGACGCCCCCCATCCCCGGCCCTTCCCCCACCGGGGGAGGTGAGAAGAGTGCAGACCCTAAACCCCTCCCTCTTCATGGGGGTGCACAGATGCCCCATGCGTCCCAACTTAGGGCTTCTGGGCGCACGGTTGGGCGGTAGGCTCCTCCTGACCCCCACCCGGCGGAGCCAGGGAGGGGGAAGTGCCGCGTCCGCCGGTCAAAGTCCCCCTCTCTAGCTCGGCTGGAGAGGGGGATTTAGGGGGTGAGGTCACTGCCCCCTCCCCGGCGAGTCGCTGTCAACCTTTGCACGCACCCGAAGGGCCGCCCGGATTGCCAAACACTGCCCGATACGGTACGATCCCGCCCGTCATGGGTGTACTGGTAGCTGTGGAACGACTGCTGGGGGGACGAGGAGTGTCGGCAGATGGCGAGCACGCCGCGTAACCCCATCTCCGCTCGCGGAGGCCGTATCCTGAGCGGCGCGATGCTGAGCGGGGCGCTCATCCTGATAGCGCTGGCCGGAGCGGTGATCTTCTGGCCGCACGACTCGCGCGATGCCGCGCCCGCGCCGCCTGATCAGGCGGAGCCGCCTCTGCTGGGTATCGCCGCAGTAGACTATCCCACACCGATCCCCACCCTGCCGCCGACGCCAACGCTGCCGCCTGTGGACTGGGCGCGCCCCACTGCCGATCCGCAGGATGTGGTCGCCGCGCTCGATGTGCCAGCGGGGGGCGTGCTGGCCGGGAGCACCATCGCCCGCGAGACCAACCCGCTGACGATCATCCCTCAGCGGTCGCGCAGCGCCGTGATCACCTACACGGTGCAGAGGAACGACAACCTGCGCAATATCGCCGGGCGTTTCGGGCTGACTGAGAACACGATCATCTGGTCGAACGACCGCTTCTACGTCAACGCCATGCGCATCGGGCTGGAGCTGAACATCCTGCCGGTGGATGGCGTGTATCATCGCGTGCAGCAGCCGCAGTCCATCGCCGACATCGCCGCCGAATACGCGGTGGATCCCTACGACATCATTGACTCCGAATACAACACGCTGTTCGGCGCCGTGCCGCAGACGATCCTGCCAGAGAGCCTGTGGGTGGTGGTGCCCGGTGGCACCGGCTCCACTGAGCCGATCTACTGGGACCCCGGCATCGTCATGACCACCACGACGACCGATGGCAGCAACCCGGTGGGCACGGGCGTGAACGCCGGCACCGACATAGCTTCCTTCGCGGTGGGCGATCCTGGCTCGTGCGGCAGGCAGGTTGTGTCGGGCGGCTCTTC
Source organism: Anaerolineae bacterium (assembly GCA_023382715.1). Classification (GTDB taxonomy): domain Bacteria; phylum Chloroflexota; class Anaerolineae; order Aggregatilineales; family Aggregatilineaceae; genus UBA2029. Next base: position 34,495 of record JAHDWP010000027.1, on the reverse strand, counting down.
GCCGGTCGGCGCGCCGATCTGGGCGCGCTACAAGATCACGCAGGACTTCTCGTGGAATCACGGCGGGATTGACCTGGCCGTGCCGCCCGGCACGCCCGTCTACGCGGCTGGCGGGGGCACGGTCATCTTCAGCGGGTGGAGCACGTGGGGCTATGGCTACACGGTCGTGATCGCGCACGGCGGCACGCTGAGCGTCTACGGCCATCTCAACGGGGCGTTCGTGGGCTGCGGGCAGATCGTCACGGCGGGGCAGAACATCGCCGTCACCGGCAGCAGCGGGCGGTCGAGCGGGCCACACCTGCACTTCGAGATTCGCGGCTCCGGCGGCGCGCCGGTCAGCCCCTGGAATTACCAGAGCTTCTAGCACAGGCTGGCGGAAGCCCGCCGGCAGGTGATCGCTGTCCCCCCCCATCCCCAACCCTTCCCCCGTAAAAAGAGGGGGATTGAGGGGAAGAGGCGGCCTCAGCAGCCGCCCGCTGCCTCGGTGACGACGATGTAGCCCTGGATGCTCTCGGCGACCATCTGCTCGCCGATGACCGCCGTGACGTTGACGTAAATTGTGTGCAGGCCGGGGGACAGGCCGGTTGTATCGGCATACACCTGCACCTGGTCGCCATTGGTCACGCGCGGCGGGTAGATTTCCAGCACCGGGCCATCCAACGAGCTGGCCCCTTCCACCTGTGCGCTGAACGAGCCGGGATAGCCGCTGTTGATCACCTCGAACTCGCCCACCAGCACGGAGCCGGGACAGTACAGGCTCGTCTCGACGGTCATGTCGCGCGCGTAGATGGTCAGGCGGGGCAGGTAGTCGCTGGAGCGGCGAGGCATGGACGCCACGCGCTGAAAGACGGGCAGCGGCGATCCATCGGCGCGCAGCAGGCCGAACCAGCGCATGTGGCTGCACAGCGGGGTGACGTCCGGTGGATAGAGCGCCCAGTTGAGGTTCCACAGGAACATCGGCCCGGCCCAGGGCCAGTAACGGTCGGCCCAGTCGAAGGCACGCACGGTGTAGTCGGCCTGCGTCTGGCCGGAGACGCGCAGCCAGGCGAATCCGGCGAAGTGCGGATCGCTGTCGGAGCAGGTCACGCCGTCCTCAGCCGGGTCGCGCAGCCAGCCGAACTCGGTCATCCAGATCTGCTTGTCGTAGATGCCGCGCTCCTCGAACAGCGCGCGGATCAGCTCGACGCGGCGGAAGGTGAGCGTGTTGTAGGCTGGCTCAGCTTCCGGCGGCTGGTTGTAGCCGTAGGGGTGATAGCCGAAGGCGTCGAACCACTGCGCCGCGCCGTTGTCGAGCATTTCGGCGGCGTAGTCAATGTCGCTGATCGCGCCCCGGTCGCCGGTGGTGAGGGTGGGGGCCAGCCCGCCCGACACGACGATGATCTGCGGCGCGACGGCCTTGATCTGCGTGTAGGCCACGCGCAGCATCTGCGTGTATTCCCAGGCGTTGGGGCCATGCGGCCATTCCAGGGCCAGGTTCGGCTCGTTGTGCACTTCGATGGCGTCCACGCCCAGCGCGGCCAGCTCTGCCGCGCGCTGGCGCACGCTGAGGCGGAACGCTTCCCAGTTGGACGGCCAGGGCAGGTCCATGCGGAACAGGACGCGCTTGTTGCTGAAGGCGGCGACCTGCCCCACCTCGTAGACTTTCACCCACTCCATGCGCAGTTGATCCACCAGGGCGGGGTTGGCGCTGGTATGCGGGCCGATGTGGACGCCATAGCCCAGGTGCGGCGGCGGCAGGGCGGTGCGGCTTTGGGCGGCGGCGGGCAGCGTGGCGCTCAGGGCGCAGGCGACCAGCAGGACGTAGATCAGTAATGGGCGTCGCATGGAGACTATTATAGTACAAGACCGGCGGTTGGCGGCAACGGCGGGGGCAGAATCCGCTTAACCCAGGCGAGAACGACCCCCCACGACAGCGGCCATGCCCGTCGCCACGCCTGCGCGATCTGTGCGTCAGCGCTCTGAAGGCAGGCTCACTGCAGGGCATTGACGAAGGCGATGGCCCGATCGGTGTGATCGGTGAAAATCCCATCCGCGCCCGCGACGATGAAGGTCGCTTCCAACAACTGGTCGAAGCTCTGAGCATTCTTGGGCAGGGAGTCGGCGCGCCCGGTGTAGGGGTGGACGACCAGGCCGCGCGCGTGGGCCTCGGCCACCAGCGAGGTGATCTGCGCCTGGCCCTGGGCGTCGAAGCTGAGCACGAGGCTCATGCTCGGCCCGATGCCGTCCGCATACTCGGCGATGGCGTCCAGCCCTTGAGGACTGGCCAGGTTCGCCTGGCTGCCGCTGATCAACTGGACGAGCTTGAGATCGGTGCCCAGTTCTTCGCGCAGGTAGCGCGTGTAGGCGGGGTCGAAGCACTGCACAAACACCCTGTCGGCGCGCCGGGTGTAGCCGTACTCTTCGAGCAGCGCCAGCACGATCGTCCCGATGTCCTTGCCCTCTGCCTGGTGGAACGCCGGCTCTTTCAGCTCCGGGTAGAGGCCCACATCGTGCCCCGTGCTGCGGTTGAGGCCCTGGATCAGGGCGATCTCTTCCTCCAGGGTGGGTATCTCGAAGCCGACGACGGTCTCCAGGGGGAAGCGGTTGGGGAAGGCGGTCTTGCCCGTCTGCAAATCAATCCGCTCGTGAACCGTGAGCTGCTTGATCTCGGCCAGCGTGAAGTCTATGGCGTAGAAATGACCATCCCCCCGCGCCCTGCCGGGGAATATTTCGGCGATGTTGGTCACCGTGTCGAGGATGATGTCGTGGACGACGATGGGCACATCATCCTGGGTCAGCACCACATCCTGCTCCACATAGTCCGCGCCCAGCGCGTAGGCCATGGCCTTCGCTTCGAGCGTGTGCTCCGGCAGGTAGCCGGACGCGCCGCGATGGGCGATGATCAGCGGCCGGGTGCTTCCCTGGGCATGGGCTGGCAGCAGGATCGCCAGAGCAAGCGTCAGGGCGAAGAAGGCGGAAAAGCTCTTGAAGCGCATGGTGGGTTGCCTCCACAAACTCGCATAACCAGACAGGCAGGCGCGCCCAGACGCGCCCTCACAACCGCGGACGCAGCGTCACCGTGCGCTGCACGGGCACGCCGGGGAACAGCGCGTCGGCCTCGCCCGGCAGATAGCGGCGCACCATGTCCATTGTCAGGGCGTTGGCTGCGCAGATCTCGCCGTACAGCGCGGCACTGCGGCGCGGCGTGCGGACTTGCGTCTGTGGGTCGCAGGCGAACAGCCCCCAGCGCGAGCGCGGATCGTACCCGCTCGCCCACTCGAAGCCGTCCACCAGCGTGCGATAGAAGTAGCCTTTGACCGGATAGTTGTGGTTGAGCGCCCGCCACACGCTGCGCAATCCGCGCACGAGGACGAGCGAGCGCAGCGCGTCGTCGGCGTCGGGGGCGCCGTGCTCGGTGATGTAGAGCGGCTTGCCCGCGCGCTCGGCCAGCCAGCGAATCTGCTCGAACAACCCTTCCGGCCAGATTTCGCCGCCTCCCTCCGGCTCCAGCAGTCCATGCCGGGGCGAGCGGTGCCCGGTGAACGCCTGGCGCGGCCTGAGGAGATCGAAGCCGGCCACGAAGCGAGAGCCGGCATTCAGGCCGATCCAGTCGAGCGTGTCGCGCGCTTCGGGGACGGCGACCGTCCGGCGCAGAAAGCGCAGTTCGCCGGTCAGCAGGGCCTCGACAAGGGCGCGGTTGAACAGGTGGCGGAGCCGGTTGCGGGCCGGGCCGTGCAGCCAGGATGGGCGGCGGGCCAGCAGGCTGACCTGGCGCGCGGCCAGCCCGATCTGCGCGCCGGGCCGGACTGCTTTTATGGCGGCGTAGGCAGCGGCGTGCCCGCGCAGAAGTCCTTCGGCGACGTCCAGCGCGCGGCTCAGGCTCCGCTCGCCCGGCGGAAAACGCCCCAGCCAGTAGCCCTGCATGGCATACTCCAGCGGCGCGTTAATCGTGCACCACATGGTCACGCCGCCGCCCAGGTCTTCGGCGAGAATCTGCGCGAAGCGGGCGAAGCGGTGCGCTGTGTCCGGGTTGAGCCAGCCGCCCTGTTCCGCGACCCACAGCGGGTCGGTGAAGTGGTGCAGCGTGAGCAGCGGCTCCATGTGCCGGGCGCGCAGCGCGGCGATCATGTCCGCGTAGTGGGCGATGGCCGCCCCGTCGAACCTGCCGCGCTCCGGCTCGATGCGGCTCCACTCGACCGAGAAGCGGTGCGCGTTGTGCTGCAGGGCGGCGGCGCGGTCGAAGTCTTCCGCGTAGCGCCCGCCCCACCAGTCGCAGGCCAGGCTCGCCCGCCCATCCTGGTGAATGCGGCCCGGCCTCTGTTCCCAGGCGGTCCAGGTATTGGGGGCGCTGCCGCCCTCGACCTGGTGAGCCGCAGTCGTCGCGCCCCACAGGAAGCCAGCCGGGAAAGTGAGGGTGAAGTCAATCATGAGGAGTCAGCAGCGATAGCTGCGGCCAGGCTTGCTGGCGAATAGCCTCGAGGTGCGCAGTATCTCTCTGGTGGGCATGATGCAGTCAGCCACCGCGAATTCGTGCCTCATTCTTCGAACTTCAACTCGTGTGTATCGCGCTCGAGGCCCGTGCGCTGGGTCAACAGGTCATAAAGCTCAGGTCGGCGCGCTGCCATCCACAAGCGGCCCGTAGCGTGTTCCAGCAACGTCCCATCGAGGTCCGCCACCACCAGCGCATCGTCAGCCCTGGTGCTCTCGGCGAGGATGCGCCCGTAGGGGTCCAGAATCATGGCGTTCCCCGTCCGTATCTCATCGTCATCCACGCCGACCCCGTTGGCGAAGATGAGGAATACGCCGTTATCATGCGCCCGGCTCGGCAGCCAGCGCATCAGCCAGCCGCGCCCTTTGTCGCCGGCGAACTCTTTTTCGATGGCCTGCGGATCAATGTGCCGGTTGTCCCACAGACGGCGATCAATCACGCCCATCAGATGGGGATCCTTCGTGCGGCATCCCCCCGTCTGGTGAGGTGCGAGCAGAAGCTCTGCCCCCATCAGGGCGGTCATTCGCCCGTTCTCATTGATGTTGTTGTCATAGCAGATCAGCACGCCCGCGCGGAACCCATCCGGCAGATCGAAAACAGTGTATTCCGAGCCGCTCTGGATCAGCGGATGCTCGAACGCTTGCAGCTTGCGATGGCGGCGCGCTTCACCATCCGGCATCGCCACGACGTAACTGTTGTAGAAGGCCCCGTCCTCTCCGGCCTCGATCAGGCCGGCGCCGATGCTCACGCCGTATTTCTGGGCAAGCCCGCTGAGGCGTTGCGAACTTGCCCCGCTGAAGATCGGCTCGGCAAGCCCCGCCAACTCCTGTTGTGAGAGATGACGGATGAACCAGTAGCCCGTGATGCAGCACTCTGGGAACACGATCAGCCTGACTCCCTGTTGTGCTGCCTCCTCCACGAACGCTTCCATCGTGGCGAAGTTGGCCGCCTTGTCGCCCGCTTTGCTTTCCATTTGTACTGCGGCAACGCGCAGAACGCGCTGAGTTGCGCGCTGTCCGCGGCCTGTTTCGTTCGCTGTGGTCATGCTCTGCAGGCTCCTTCAGGAGGATTCGTCCGCCTGTGCGAATCCCCCGCGTTCCCTCGGTCAGGTGGCCCCATACACCACGTCCGCGTAGACCTGGCGCACGCCGGTGTCCACGTAGCCCAGCGAGTCGGCGATGCGCCGCGACGGGCTGTTGCCATCCTCGACCAGGTAGAGCGGGATACGCCCGCTTTGCAAGACCGCCTGTGTCACGCCCGCCGCCACGCTGGTGCCCAGCCCCCGCTCGCGCAGCGCCGGATCGGTATGCACGAACACCTCGGCGAAGGCAGGACTCTGCCAGTTGACCCCGGCCACGGCCTGCGCCCCGCCGGACTCGATCACGCAGCGCGGCGTGCCATCGTGGGCCATTTCGGTGCGGGCCAGCACGTTGATCACCGGCTGGAAGCGGCGCGGGTCCAGGCGCAGGATGTGCAGGATGCGGTGATTGTCCAGGCGCAGTACGTCGCTGACCAGCGGAAGCTGGTTGACCCGCGCGAACAGGATGTACGGGCGGCCCGCCTTCAGCGCCTGGCCCAGCAGCGCCGCCGCGCACTCGGCGTTCGGGCACTGCAACGTGATCAGCGGGCGGAACAAGTCTATTCCGGTCTGGCACACGGCCACAAAGCCGGTCGCCCGCCCTTTATCATCCGCCTGGGTGAACAGGGCGCAGCGCGCCGGGTCGTGGAACAGCGCGTAGTAAGCGGTGGGGGCGTCTGCCGGGCTGGAATCATCGAGCAGACGGCGCACCTGCGTGCGCTGCGCATGAATAGACACAGCCCGCTCCGCTGGCGCGCTCACGGGTACAGCCGGTTGAGCATCCGCGCATAGGGGATCGTCTCGCGGATGTGGGGCAGCCCGCATATCCAGGCGACCGTGCGCTCGACACCCAGGCCGAAGCCGGCGTGTGGCACGCTGCCATAGCGGCGCAGATCGAGGTACCAGGCATAGTTCTCGGGCGAGATGCCGATCTCGTCAATGCGCGCCTTGAGCAGCTCTGCGTCATAGATGCGCTCGCTGCCGCCGGTGATCTCGCCGTAGCCTTCGGGGGCCAGCAGGTCTACGCTGCGGCAGACTTCGGGCCGCCCCTCCACCGGCTGCATGTAGAAGGCTTTGGCCGCCGTCGGGTAGTGGTAGACGAACACGGGCCGGTCGAACATCTCGGCGATGGCTGTTTCGTGCGGCGCGCCGAAGTCGTCGCCCCAGGTGATGGCCAGCTCCGCCTTGCGCTCCGGGTCGTCAATGGTTGCGGCCAGGGCCTGCAGCCGCTCCACCGCTTCGTCGTAGCTGATGCGCGGGAAGGGCGGAGTGATCGCCTCCAGGCGGCTGATGTCGCGCTCCAGGATGTCCAGTTCCATGCGGTGCTTGCTGAGCACCGCGCCCACGATGGCGCTGACGAACTCCTCTTCCATGGCCATCAGGTCTTCCAGCGAGAAGAAGGCCATCTCTGGCTCGACCATCCAGAACTCCATCAGATGGCGGCGCGTCTTGGACTTTTCGGCGCGAAAGGTGGGGCCGAAGCAGTAGACCTTGCCGAAGGAGGCGATGTTGGCCTCGTTGTAAAGCTGGCCGGTCTGGGCCAGGTAGGCGGGCGTGCCGTAGTAGTCAATGGCGAAGAGGGTCGTGGTGTTTTCGCCGGCGGCGGGCGTCAGGATGGGCGTATCCACCAGGATATAGCCATGATCGTCCAGCCAGGTGCGGATTGCGCCGATGATCGTCGCCCGCACGCGCAGGATCGCCCACTGGCGCAGCGAGCGCACCCACAGATGGCGGTTGTCCATCAGGAACTCGACGCCGTGCTCTTTGGGCTGGATCGGGTATTCGTCGGCCATCTGGAGCAGCGCCAGGCGGGTGATGCCCACCTCAAACTTGCCGGGGTAGCCCGGCGCGCGCTCGTCGGCGCGGACGACGCCGGTAATCTCGAGGGACGACTCCTGGGTCAGCTCAGCCGCGAGGGCGAACATCTCGGCGTCCAGGTCTTTCTTGAAAGCCACGCACTGGACAATACCCGTGCCATCGCGCACGAGCAGGAATTGCAGGCGGCCCTTATCGGTGCGGTTGTACAGCCAGCCGCGCAGAGTCACTTCCTGGCCGTCGTACTGGGCAATGTCGCCAACCTGGATGAGCGTTGCCACGAATCCCGTCCTCGTTTGTATGCTATAATCCCATTAAAGAGCGCAGCAGACCGAACCGCGCCCCGCTGACCGACCGTATTCTAGCGCCGGGGCGGGGCGGGGTCAAACGGCGCGCGGCGGGCGAAAGGCTGTGCCGCCCGCCGCAAATGCATTTGTGCATTAAATACCTTTATTTTTGCATGGCTTTTCGTTAAAATATGGATAGGGTATTGGGGGACGAGAGCGCTTCCACACATCGCCGCACCAGCACGCTACTCCCTGCACAGCATTGCGTAGGCGCTCACGATTCATTTGAGCCGGGGAACACATCCCCAAAGGAGGTTACTTAGATGCCGGGAGCCGCGCCATTCTTTGTAGAGATGGAATTGCGGTCTTTCGATACGCGCCGTCATTGGTCGTCATCGTCGCAGACCTATGCGCCCGCCGATGTGCTGCTGGGCTACCTGGCCGATGGCTGGCAGCTTAGCCTCGTCGTGGGCCTGGAAGAGCACTGGCACGCCGGGGCGCGACGGGTTGATGTCTTCCATTTTGAGCTGACGAAGGACGGCCAGGAGCAGGTGCTTCCGGTGCAGAGCAACCCGATCGTGCGCCGCCTGATGGCCGACCGCGAGTTGCGCGTGGTGTTGCTCAAGCGCGAGTCGATCAGCGCGACCGGCGAGCACGCGCCGATCACCTGACGACAGCGCGTAGCAGAGACTGCTTTGGGGGTGGTCAGATCGCGTCTGCGCTCTGGTCGTGTTGAAGGGTATTGGGGGAGCATGAAGACTGCCCGGCGCGGAGCCGGGCTTTTTTGTGCGCGACGCGAACGCTCACAGGCCGTTTGTAGCAGTCCCCCCTCATCCCCCGGCCCCTTCTCCCTCCAGGGGGAGAAAAGGAGCAGGCCCGCTGCTGTTCTCCCTTCCCCCCTCGTGGGGGAAGGGCCGGGGATGGGGGCAAGAGCAGGCGCACGACTCCTCAAACGCCCTTTGCGTCAAAGCGCAGCGCCCAACGGCGCAGCCGCCCCGGCAGCAGCGGTGCGACGCGCGCCAGCTCCTCCGGCCCAAAGGGGCGCAGCGCCAGCAGCATCGCCCCATAAACCAGCGGCGAGAGCAGCAGCCCGGCCAGCGGCACGACCTGCCACAGGGCGAGCGTTATCCCCAGCAGGCCCAGCGCAGCCAGCGCCGGACGGATCAGCGCGCGCCGCCAGCCCATCCCCCCGATCTCCTGGCGGATGATCCAGTAGAAGGCGGCGAACAGCGTCGCCTCGGACAGGATGTGGATCACCGCCGCCGCGCGGTAGCTGTAGGCGGGCAGGAAGACCAGGTTGGCCGCCACATTGAAGATCACCCCAGCGGCGAAGGCGAGGGTCAGCGTGCGCTGGCGGTCCAGGGCGACGATGACGTAGTTGGTCACGCTGTTGATCCAGCCGATGGGGATGCTCCAGATCATGATCTGCAAAGCAATGCCGCCGGCGGGCAGGTACTCCGCCCCGCCCAGCACGCGGATCAGCGGCGCGGCGATGAAGGTGGTCATCACCGCCACCGGCAGGGCGACGATCACCAGCAGCTTGACGGCCAGCGTGTAATTGCGGCGCAGCGCGGCGCGATCCTCGTGGGCCTGGCGGGCCATCACCGGCAGCAGGGCCATCGTCAGGAAAGCCGGGATGATGTTCAGCGCGTCGAGCCATTTGTAGGCGGTCGAGTACTGGCCGACGATGGTGTTGCCGTTGATCGCCTCCATCAGCACGATGTCAATCTTGAAGAAGACCGTCGCTAGCAGGTGGTTGATCATCAGCGGCCAGCTCGCGCCGATCATGCCGCGCATCAGCGCCCCGTCGAGCCGCTCGGCGAAGACGCCGCGCGCCAGCGGGCGGGCCAGCCAGCCCAGCGCGGCCAGCGTCACCACGTTGGTCAGCACCGCGCCGCCGGCCAGCCCAACCACGCCCCAGCCGAGCAGCAGCGTGCCCAGGCCGAGCGTCACCTTGACGAGCGTGCTGACAGTGGTGATCGCCGCCGGGTGCTCGGCCTTCTCAAAGGCGTAGAAGAGCGCGGTCAGCCCCGTGCTGATGCTGCCCGGCAACAGCCCGACGTAGAGCAGCAGGATGGCGACGATCGCCTGCCCTTCCAGCGCCGGGCTGACCGTCGCCTGGCGCAGCGCCAGAAAGCCGATCAGCAGCGGCACGCCCAGCGCCGACAGCGCCAGGCGCAGCGCCGTGCTGTTGAGCAGGTAGCGGCCCGCTGCGCCCCGGTCGCGGGCCACTTCGCGCGTCAGCAGCGTGTTCAGCCCGAAGTTGGCCAGGATGTCGAACCAGCCGAAGATGACGACGGCGTAGTAGTAGACGCCCGCGTCCGCCGGGCCGAGGATGCGCAGCATGATGAAGGCGAAGGCGAAGTCAATGCCCCGGTTGAAGAGGTTGAGCACGATCGGGGCCAGGCTGTTCTTGGCGATGCGCCGCGCGCTGTCGGCCTCGGCGTCGGGGCGATAGAGCCGCCGCCACAGCCACAGCATCAGCATGAAAATGAGCAGCATCCCGCTGAGGAACGACAGGAACGCGCCCACCTGGAACGTCGCCGGGCTGTAGCGGAAGCGCACCGTCCACGCGCCCGGCCCCAGGCGCACGCCGCGAAAGTTGCCGTTGACCAGGTGAAGCGGCGTCTCCTGCTCCGGGTCTTCGCCGCTGCCCGCCGGGCGCACGAACGCCTTCCAGCCGGGGTAGAAACTGTCAGCCAGCACCAGCCAGGACTCCTCGGTGACTTCCGGCTGGACGATGACCTCAATCGCGCCGTAGTGCGTGATCTGCGCGTAGACCGGGTCGGCCTCGTGCTGCGGCCCCGGCCATTCGTAGACCAGCTCACAGCTTGCTGCGTCGGGGAAGCCCTCGATGACCACGCGGCGCGGGTTGGCGCTGAAGTCGGGGCTGCTCACAATAGTCGCGAAGTCGTCCGGCTGCGCCCCACAAAGCGGCTGAGTCAGATCGTAATAAGGCAGCGTGTAGGCGCGCGGCAGGGCGTCCACGTTCTCGTAGATGCGCACTGCCTCGTCGGCATATACCTCGCGCAGGCCGAGCGCCTCGGCGTCCGCCACGATCTGATCGGTGACGATGTAGCGCACGTTGAGCAGGTCCAGCAGCGGCGAGGCGAGCGCCTGCTGGTTGTCCCCGGCGATCGGGTCAATGCGGTTGTGCAGCAGCCCGCCCTGCGCCGCGATCAGCCCCATGTATTCCGCGTACTGGCGGGGGATCATGCTGTCGTAGCCACGCACGTCGTGCAGGTCGTAGCGCCACGTGCTGTTGGCGTGCAGCGGTTGCGCGCCGAAGTTGATCGTCGTGTAGCGGAAGGGCACGCCTTCCGCCTGGCGCTCTTGCAGCCAGCGCACCGCGTCCGGCGTGTAGTCCAGCCAGGCGGGGTCGGCGGACGGGGTGAAGCCCCAGCCGGCGATCGCCAGGTCGAGGGCGACGACGCCCGTTGCCAGCGCCGTCCACAGGGGGGCGCCGCCCAGTCGTCGGGGCAGGCGCATCCCGCTCCGGCTGAGCGTCACAACGATCCCCGCCGCCAGGACGAGCAGCCCCAGCGCCAGCCCATTCCAGAACTGGTAACTGTAGAAGGCGCGCGCGTCCGGGAAGACCTGATCCGCCCCGCTCAGCCCGGTGAAGACGCGCTCTACCAGCGGCGCGAAGCTGTCGTAAGCGGCGCGCGAGAGCAGCAGCCCGCCCAGAAGCGCCGCGCCCAGAGCGATCAGCCCGCCGCCGAGCCAGGTCACCCAGCGGGCGCGCTCTGCCGCCGCCCGGCGCAGCGCGTCCAGGCCGAACCCGGCCAGCGCCGCCGCGCAGAAAGTGAACGGCCACACCCAGCGGAAGGGCGTGTGCAGTTGGTTGAGGTTGGGAAACGCATAGTACAGCGCGGCGTAGGTGGGCAGCCCGAAGGCGAAGGTCAGCGAGACCAGGGCCAGCAGGCCCAGGATGGCGCGGTGCGGGGCCGCCGGTCTCGGTTGGGGCGTAACTCCTCCCCCCGATCCCCCCGGCACAGCCAGGGAGGGGAAGGCTTCGGCGGTGGGCGGCGAAGCCCCCCTCTCTAGCTCGGCTGGAGAGGGGGATTTAGGGGGTGAGGCGTGGGCGGACAGACTCGCCGCACCGCGCCGCGCCAGCAGCCCCACCGTCGCCAGGACGAGCGTCAGGACGCCCACATAGGCCCCGCCCTCGACGTAATTCTTCACGCCGAAATCGGTATCGGTCACGCGGGCGAACCCGCCGGGACACTCCGCGCACGGGCGCTGCCAATCCTGCTGGATCACATCCCCGCTGAACACATCGCGATAGCTGTGCTGGGCGGGATTGCCGAAGGCGTCCGGCAGCAGGAACTTAGCGACGTGCCGCGCGGGAAAGGCGTAGCCGCGCACCTCGTTGAAGCTGGCCGCCGCCTCGCGGAAGTTGTGTGTCCCCAGCTCGTAGAGCGGCAGGAATTGCGCCGCGCCCAGCCCCACGCCCAGCGCGACCATCAGCAGCAGCGATCCCGCTGGGCGAGCCAGCCGTCGCCAGGCCGCGCGATCGCGCCACCACGCCCACAGCAGGCGCGCCGCTGCCCAGTAGGCCATGACGATCAGTGTGTAGTAGGTGATCTCCACGTGCCCGGCGAAAATGTTCATCATCAGCGCCAGCGCGCCGAGCGCGAGCCAGGGGACGGTTGCCGGGCGGTCGCCGCGCAGGGGCCGCCGCTCGATGATGAACTCGATCATGAGCAGCAGCAACGGCAGCCAGGCCGCGCCAGCGATCATCATCGGGAAGACGGCGCTGACGATGAAGAAGGCGCTGAACTGGTACGCGACGCCCGCCACTGCCCCCGCCGCCCGGCCCTGGCCCAGCCCGCGCGCGAAGAGGTACATCAGCGCGCCGGCCAGCCAGAGCTGGCTGACGGTGAACCAGCCATAGGCGCGCGGCAGCGGCAGGATGTAGTACAGGGCGCTGAACGGGTAGAGCGCGCCATGCTGCCCCGCCGCCAGGAAGGGCGTCCCGGCGAACTGGTTGGGCTGCCAGAGGGGGATCGTGCCTGCGTCCAGGCTGCGCCGCAGGAACGTCTTCCACTGATAATTCTGCAGCACCAGGTCGGAGAGCAGGGCGTTGTGCGGAATTTCTGGCACGCCGAGCGCGTCGCGGGCGCTGCGCCACGGCTCGAACTGGTACAGGTTATCGGCGGGCAGCAGCGTGCGCCCGCCGACCGTGACCGGCGCGAAAAACAAGAGTGGCAGAAGCAACAGCCCTGCCACGATCAGCGCGTCGGGGAATACTTTCTTCAAGATCGCCACACTTCAGCTCTCAGACTGCTCTTGAAGCATCTGAAGAATTACGCTGGTCTTCGCCTTGAGATCGGGCAGGTCGCGCTCGATCACAGCGTTAATCTCAGGCATCTGTCACGCGCTCGCTTGCCTGGTCGGGCACTCTACTGGCCCGGCACAGGCAGCCGATCCGCCGGGCGCAGATGACGGTGCCGCCACCAGACCTGCCACACGCGCAGCGCCGCTTCGCTCTGTATCTTGAAGCTCATCTTGGACTGGCCGCGCTTGCGGTCGGCGAAGTAGATCGGCACCTCGCTGGTGCGATAGCCCAACTTCTCGGTCACATAGATCGTCTCTACCTGGAAGACATAGCCGCTGGAGCGGATGCGCTCCAGGTCTATGCCTTTGAGCGTATCGGCGCGCCACAGGCGAAAACCGCCGGTCGCGTCTTTGGTGCCGGTGCGCAGGATCAGGTTCACATAGACGCTGTTGGCCCACCAACTGAGCAACTTGCGCCCGATGCTCCACGTCTCGTCCACGCTGCCGCCCTTCATGTAGCGCGAGCCGACGACGACATCGCAATCGCTGGCCAGCGCTTCGGCGACCATGGCCGGGATGTATTGGGGGTCGTGCGAGAAGTCGCAGTCCATCTGCAGGATGTAGTCCGCGCCTTTCTCGAAAGCGACGCGGAAACCGTCAATATAGGCCGTGCCCAGGCCGCGCTTGTTGCGCCGGTGAAGCACGTCCACCCGGCCCGGATGCTGCGCGGCCAGTTTGTCGGCGATCGGGCCGGTGCCGTCCGGCGAATTGTCGTCCACGACCAGCACGGCCAGCTCCGCCGGCAGTTCCAGCGCCAGCAGCCGCTCGACCATCGTCTCCAGGTTCTCTGCCTCGTTATATGTGGGCAGCACGACTATCAGCTTCATGCGTTGCTCTCCGCCTGCACAGCGTCCGGCGCCGCTCGCCGGCGCGCTGACTCTCGCCGCGTCACCGTGGTGGGATGATGTTCCCGCCCGCCCCAATCATACCGCGAAATAGCGTGTTTGTCGGCGGGCAGAGTGCGCGCGTGCGCGCAAAGGCTGGCCGGGACGCGCTGGACGAGGGGTAGACGGGGCAGGCTCGCCCCGGCACGCGAGGACGCGGGAGATGGGCGCGCGCGGCCTTCCGAAGTCCTGCTAGGGCCAGCCCCACCCGCGCTATTCTCGCGCCAGCAGCGCCACGCCCTCGGCAATCGCCGCCAGGTTCTGCGCGGCGAAGGCCGGGCGCAGCGCCGCCGCCTCGCGCAGCGCGTCGAGCGGATACAGGCCGGTGTGTTGCAGCATGGCGGCAACGGCCATCATCGCCCACGCTTCTTTCTTCTGGCGCGTGCCAGAAAAGTCGAGCGGGACGACGCGCGCCGCCGTCTGCACCGGGAGCAGCGCCGCGTCTATGAACAGCGTCGCCTCCGGCTTCAGCCGGGCGATGCGCCCGCGCTCTTTGTGCAGCCCCTCCGCGAACAGGACGATCATCAGGTCGGGCGGCGTCGTGCCGACGTGGAAGGCGTCGTCGCGGCTGAGCACCACATCGGCGACGGAGTGCCCCGTCTTGACCGTGACCGGATAATCGCTGCGCTGGGTGGCCCACAGCCCCGCCAGGATCGCCCCCTGGCAGAAGATGCCCGCCGCGCTGCCGACCTTCGCACCCGCCGCGCCGGCGATGGCGCAGTGCATCGCCGTCTCGACTGCGCTCGTGTAGTGTGGCTCCAACGGCTGGGGCGGCAGGGTGGGCTTGCCACGCTGATCGCTCAGCGCGGCGCGAGTCGCCTGGCTGTATTCAGGCCCGTCGTGCTGATACAGGATGCCGGTGGAGAAGCCCAGCTCGTCCATCGCGCGCTCCAGCAGCGTGCGGTTGAAGCGATTCTCCTCCACGAAGTAGGCCGTGCACAGCTCCCAGATGTCAATCAGCGCGAAGCCCTCGTGCTGGATGGCGGCGGCGATCAGGTCGGGCAGATTCTTGTCGAAGGAAGTCGCCCGCGCGGCGAAGCCCGCCCCATTGACGCCGACCGTCGCGCACAGGTCGAGCGGGCGCTCCAGGTGGCCGTAGCGGGTGGTCGCCGTGCGCGCGCCGGGCGGCGTGGTGACCGAGTGCTCGCCGCCGGTCATGCCGAAGTTGAGGTTGTTGAAGACGAGCACAGTGATGCCCAGGTTGCGCCGCGCCGCGTTGAGCAGGTGATGCCCGCCGATGCCCGTCCCGCCGTCGCCGATGAGCACGATCACCTTCAAGTCAGGGTTGACCAGCTTGATGCCGGTAGCGTAGGTCACCGAGCGCCCGTGCAGCCCGTGAAAGGCATTGGTGTCGAAGTAGCGGTCGGTCAGCCCCTGGCAGCCGATATCGGTGACCAGCACCACCTGGCGCGGGTCAAGCTGAAGCTTGACCAGGGCTGCGTCCAGGTGCTTGACGATGGCGCTGTGCCCACAGCCGGGGCAGAAGGGCAGCGGCAGCAGGTCCTCGTTCAGGTAAGTGGTGAGCGCCTCAGCCATCAGGCCAGCCCTCCTTCGCTCAGAATCTCCCGCGCGCCGATCAGGGTGCCGTCCACGCGGTGCACGCCGCTCACCTCCTGCTCGCCGCGCGCCAGCCGCTCGATCTCGCGCCGGTACTGGCCCAGGTTCAGCTCCACCACGAGCGCCCGCCGGACGCCCGCCAGCGCCGCGCGAATGGCCGTCTCTGGCACGGGCCACAGCGAGCGCACGACCAGCGACGAGACGCGCCGCCCCGCCGCCCGCGCCATCCGCACCGCTTCCTGAGCAGGGCGTGCAGTGATGCCGTAGCTGATCAGCAGCGTCTCCGCGCCGTCCTGCAAGTCGCTCTCGACCAGGGCGATCTCGTCGAGATGCGCCTCGATCTTGGCCGCCAGGTGGCGGTTGAGCCGGTCTACGTCGGGCGGATTCTTGGTCAGGTAGCCGCGCTCATCGTGCGACGACGAGGTGAAGCGCACCAGGTGCGGCCCGCCGACATGGGCCAGCGGCGGCACGTCATCGAGGTGCGCCACGCGGTAGGGCACGAACGGCGCGGCGGGGTCAGCCAGCGGGCGCTCGCGCACAGGGAAGCGCTCATAGGCCGCCAGGTCTACCGTGGCCCGCGTGGCCACCGTGTCCTTGTCCGTCGCCAGGAAGACGGGGACGCGGAAACGCTCGGCCAGGCCGAAGGCGTGCCCGGTCAGGCGGTAGCAGTCGCGCACATCGGTGGGGGCCAGGACGATGACCGGGTAGCCGCCCGATGTCCCCCAGCGCATGAACTGGATGTCGCCCTGGGCGGTGGTCGTCGCCCCGCCGGTCGAAGGCCCCATGCGCTGCACGTTGACGATGACCAGGGGCACTTCGCCCATGATCGCCAGGCCGATGTGCTCGCTGTAGAGGGAGATGCCCGGCCCGCTGGTCGCGGTCATGGCGCGCGCGCCGGTCATAGTCGCGCCCAGGCAAAAGCCCAGCGCGGCGATCTCGTCCTCGGCCTGGATGGCCACGCCGCCCACTTTGGGCAGCTCGCGGATCATGTGCAGCAGGATGGGCGTGGCCGGGGTGATCGGGTACCCGGCGAAGAATGTACAGCCGGCGTCGAGCGCTCCGCGCGCGATCGCCTCTGCCCCATCAATGAACTCGCGCATAGCTCGCTTCCTGAACGTTCGTGAACTCCGCACTTGCGCCAACAGTAACAAGCCTGCTGCCCGTCCCGCCAGTGGCGACGGACACTAAAACGCCTGTCGTTCGGCCTGGCCAGGAGGTGAGCTTGCCCGCCTGCGCCGCGCGCGACACGGGCGAGGGGGCCGGGGGTGGGAAGTGGCTGCCATGCTCCCCGCGCCTTCTCCGCTTTTTGCCCCACCGCGAACTAGGAGTACACTGGGGTCATGCCCTGCCGCGCTTCGGTGCCGGCAGGATCGCAGACAAGAGCACAGAGCGATGAGGAACAGCATGACAGCAGCACATGAATCACCGATCAAAGTCCTGGTGACCGGAGCGGGCGGCTTCATCGGCCATCACCTGGTCACGTTTCTCAAGGCGCGCGGCTACTGGGTGCGCGGCGTAGACCTCAAGCATCCAGAGTTCGCGCCGACCGACGCCGACGAGTTCGAAGTGCTCGACCTGCGGCGCTGGGACGCCTGCCTGCAGGCGACGCGCGGTGTGAAAGAGGTCTACGCGCTGGCGGCGGACATGGGCGGCATGGGCTTCATCTCGTCCAACCACGCCCAGATTCTGCGCAACAACGCCCTGATCAATCTGCACACTATTGAGGCGGCGCGGATCAACGACGTAGTGCGCTACTTCTACACGTCATCGGCGTGTGTCTACCCCGAATACTTGCAGCAGGACGCCCACGTGACGCCGCTCAAGGAAGAGGATGTCTATCCCGCGCAGCCGCAGGACGCTTATGGCTGGGAGAAGCTGATCGGCGAGCACCTGTGCCGCCACTACCGCGAAGACTTCGGGCTGGAGACGCGCGTCGTGCGCTTCCACAACATTTTCGGGCCGCTGGGGACGTGGGAAGGCGGGCGCGAAAAAGCTCCCGCCGCCATGTGTCGCAAGATCGCCACAGCCAAGCTGAGCGGCGATCCCACCGTCGAGATCTGGGGCGACGGCGAGCAGACGCGCTCCTTCTGCTACATTGATGACTGCCTGACCGGCATCTACAAGCTGATGCGCTCGGACTATCACGAGCCGCTCAACCTGGGCCAGGATCGCATGGTGACGATCAACCAACTGGCCGACATCATCGCGGAGATCGCCGGCGTGTCCATCGTCAAGAAGCACGTGCCCGGCCCGCAGGGTGTGCGCGGGCGCAATTCGGACAACACGCGGCTGCGCGAGGTGCTCGGCTGGTCGCCGGAGATTTCGCTCGAAGCGGGGCTGGCCGAGACGTATGCGTGGATCGAAGGCGAAGTCCGCGCCAGGCTGGGAGCCTAGCGTGATTTCGGCGCAAGAACCGCATACGCTGGACAGGGGGGACTTCCGAAGCCCGTGCGGACTTCGGAAGTCTGTTTGTGGGGGGCGGCGCAGGCGGGGCGGCTAAGCGCCAGCGCATCAACGTGCCGACCCCGCGATGCGCGCGGTTGCGGTATACTTGTTCCACCTTGACGCGATGTAGCGGGGCTATGCAACCGATGACTCAAAGCTGGGTGGAGCGGCTGCGCAGAATTCAGGCTGAGCGCGATACATGGTTGTGCGTGGGGCTGGACCCCTCGCCATCGCTGATACCAGCGGGCGTCAGTCTGCGCGATTTCGGGTGTGCGATCATAGACGCCACGCTGGACTACGCCTGCGCTTTCAAGCCCAACCTGATGTTCTACCTCTCCTTCGGCTCGGAGGGCATGCGCGCGCTGGAAGAGACGATCGCGCACATCCCGGATAACACGCCGATCATCCTCGATGCCAAGTTCGGCGACATCCGCTACACAGCGGAACATTACGCGCGCGCGGCCTTCGACGTGCTCGGCGTGGATGCGGTCACCATCAGCCCTTATGTGGGCATGGACGCGGTCACCCCACTGCTGGGCCGCCCCGGCAAGATGATCTTCGTGCTGGTGCGCTCGTCGAACATCACTGGCAACGATTTCCAGCTCTGGCCCAGCGAGCGCGCGCCGCTCTATCGCTTCGTCACGGCGCAGATCAATACGCTGGCGCGCGATTATGCGGATCAGCTCGGCATGATCGTCAGCGCAACGCAGCCCCGCGACCTGGCGCTGCTGCGCAGTTGGGCGCCTTCCATCCCGTTCCTGATCCCAGGCATTGGCGTGCAGGAAGGCGACCTGGGCACTGCCGTGCAGCATGGCATGACGCGCGGCGGCACCGGGCCGCTGATCGGCGTGGCGCGGGCGATCATCTACGCGAGCGCGGACGGCGACTACGCGGCAGCAGCACGCACGGCGGCGGCGGAATGGGTCGAGCGCATTCGCGCGGAGCGCGCGGATCACCAGGAGTACTGACCGGACGGATCATCCGCGCAGAAAGATCTTCCCTGGTGCGCGCCTTCAGGGGCCGAGCGGAAGCATGGCCGCTCGCGGCACAACACCGCCCAGGCTCAGCACAGGCCGGCGGATGCTCGTTGTCCCCCATCCTCAACCTCTCCCTCGCAAAGAAGGGGGGGCCTAAGAGACCATTTGCGAAACTGTTTCTCCCACCCCAAACCCCTTCCCCACAAGGAGGGAGGGGTTCGGGGCCGGCGCTCTTCTCCCTTCCCCCCTCGGGGGGGAAGGGCCGGAGATGGGGGGCAAAGGCAGGCGCACGGCTTCTCGAACGGCCTCTGATGCGCTTTTTTCCTCTGCTCCAACGTGCTCAGCGCAGCAGGTTCGCGGCTTCGTGACCGGTTTGTTCCACTGGGACGACAGCGGGCCTGGCCGCCGAGAGGCGTAGCTTGCGCAGCACGAGCGGCACTGCCAGCAGCGTGCACGCCGCCGACACCACAAAGACGGACTCCGGCGCGACATGGTCGTACAGGAAACCGCCGAGGATTGGGGCCGGGATCGCGAGCGCGCCGAGCGCCGTCCAGAACACGCCCCAGGTTATCCCGAGCGATCCCTTAGGCACCGCCTTGCTGAGCAGCCCGGAGAACGCCGGGCCGACGAACGCCTGGGCCAGACCAAATGCGCCGAAACCGATGAAGACCGCGGCGGGAACCCGAATTGCGACCAGCAACAGCATGATCACGCTGGAGAGCAACATGCCCAGCGCGATGCTGAGCCGTTCGCCAATGCGGTCTGCCAGGCGGCCACACGGCCACATGGCCAGCGCGCTGACCAGCGATGACAACGCCATCAGAATGCCGTAGGTCGTCTTAGGCATGTCGCGCAGCTCGGTAATGTATTTGGGCAGGAACGGGAACGCCACCTGATACCCCGCATCGGACAGGCCATCAATCAGGAACAACCACGTCAGCACGCCCCCGCCAAACAGCAGCCCCAGCGTGATCCGCATATCGCGCGCCAACTGGCCCGGCTGCAAGTCCTTGACTTCGAAGCGCGATCCCCGGGCCATCCAGACGCGCATGGCGGTTGCCAGGTAAAAAATAGCTGTGGCAACCCACATCATCGCCTTGAAGCCAACGTGGTCGGCCATGTATCCACCGACCGGTGGCCCGATGATCGCGCAGATCAGGAACAGGCCATTGATCAGGCCGAAGGTGCTGCTCATCCGGCCTTCGGGAGCCTGTTCGGCGATGAACGCCTGAAAGCTCGGCCCCACCAGGGAACTGCCCACTGCGCCCATCAATGCGCCGGTCGCCGCCCATTCCCAGGTGGGCGCGAGCGTGTAGCCGGTGATGGCTCCCATCCCAAAGAGGCTGCCCATGGCAATGGTCGGCAGGCGGCCCATATGATCGGAGATCCAGCCGCCCAGAATGCGGAAGCAGATCGCCAGGACAACTTGCAGCGTGAAGAATACGCCGACTTCCTGCACAGTTGCGCCGAGCGATTCCAGGTAGAGCGGGAGGATGGGGTAGTACATCTCGCCGGCGAGGTTGGCAACGATCATGCCGAGCGTCACCCATAGCAAACTGCGGGGAACATCACGCATTTGTCAGGCTCGTTTCAATAAGCGCGGCCAAACACTTCTGCACGGCGGTCATTGTTTAGTACGTTTGATCCGGGAAAAGGTTCTTTCGGCGATCGGCATTACCAGGCCCGGACAAGGTCTGCGGCATCAAGGCTCGTCTGTGGCTGGTGGCCAGACGCGAGCGTTCGGCAGCCCTGGGCGGTTCTGCGGAAGACGCCCGTGCCGGAGACGTAGGCAGCTCACTGCGCCCCAGGAGCTTACCTGGTAACAGCCTGGCCGCAAATTGCTATGCTCGCCTGGAGACAGTGGGGGGGCTGGCATCAAATCTCGGCGTGACCTCATACCGCACCCCCGTGCGTCGCGCGAGGGGGCGGTGAGGCCCACATCAGGGGGTCGAGCGGGGGGATGGGGCCTGCAGGGGCGCTCGGTGGGCGGACTGCGGAAGTCTGAGGCAGCGCCAGGCCCTTCTCCGGCCAGGGAGTGAAACTGAGAGGGGAGAGCTTGCAAACTCTCCCCTACACACGGCGCGAGCAGGGCAGTGCCCCGTCTGACAGAGTTGGTGCGCGCCCCTTGCGCCAGAAGGCTGCTCTATACCACGCGCAGGGCCATCTGCGGGCTGAGCAGGTACGGCGGCAGGTAGGCCGGGATGTTGCTGAAAGGCAGCACTTCCGGCTTCAGGTGGATGCCCAGGGCGCTGCTCATGAACGCGCGCCGCTTCTGAATGCGCCCCCACGCCTCCGGGTATTTCTGCGCGAACTCCGCGCGCAGGGCTTCGTCGGCCAGCGCGATCCCGTCCTCGATGTTCGTGGTGAAGTAGGGCGTGCCCGTCGCCGGAATCACGTCCACCTGGATGGCCATGCCGGAGCGCAGCGCGATGTCGGAGCCGGCGTCAACGGGCGAATGCACCCATTCGTCCAGGTGGATCAGGTGGCCGGGGTTGAGCGAGATGCCGAAGAAGGGGTCGCCCACTCGCTGGTGGATGATGTCGTACAGCTCGCCGCCCTTCACGCCAATTCCTACGTGCTCGTACCAGGCGGCTACCGCGCCGAAGTAGGGAGCGACCAGTTTCTCCACATAGTCCTGGATGCCAGCGGGCAGCTCGCTCGCCTCGCGCACGACGAACCCGGCGCGGGAGCTGAGCGCACCCCACAGGCCGAGCGCCATCGTGAGCGGATCGCCGTGCCCGATGACGCGCATGGAGGGGCTGGGCAGGCCATATTTGGCGCGCGGGCCGCTGGACAGCATGACGTGGGCCGACAGGGGAATCCCGTTCAGGCCCATCAACTGCACCGCCTCGAACTCGGTCATGCCCGGCTTGAGGCCGAAGAGCACATTGCGCAGCGCTTGCGAAGCGAATGTGGCGCGGAACTCGAACACCGCGAGCTGATCCACGTCGTTGATCGCGCGCAGCCCGTCCGCCGGATTCATAAACAGGGGCGTGGCGTTGATGACCAGCGCCGGATCGCCCACGATCGCGCGCAGCGCATCGGCGATGTAGGAGGGAATCTCCAGGCACGTCTGGGGCGAGTCCGCCTCGCGCCCGTCGAAGTATTTCCAGCCCACCGTGCCAACACGACTCCCGTGCTGGATGCCTTCGTCGCGCAGAATTTGCTCCAGGCGTGGGCTGCGGTCGCGCGGCTGGGCCAGCAGGCTGAAGCTCTGATACAGCACGCGCCTGACCGGCGGCGGGCACAACTCCGCGTAGCCCCAGCCCTCGTTGCCGATCAGCAGCGCGGGCGGCTGATCGCTGGTGACGATCAGCAGGGCCTCTTCGAAGCGGGGGTCATAGCCGGTGAGATAGGCGATATTGGCGAAGTGCTCGCGGTCGCCATAGACGACCAGGGCCTCCAGGCCGGCGGCCTGGGCGCGATTCCAGGCCGCTGTGAGGCGTGTCTGGTAGGTGGAGGCGGGCACGGACGGCTCGGTCGTGGGCAGCCCGAAGTCCGGCAGCACAAGGGAGGCGAGTTCAACGGTGCTCATCAGACGATCCTCTCTCAATGAAGCCAGCCGGGGCGGAAGCCCCGTAACTGGCGAGCGCGCTCATTCAGGATGACGGGAGAGTCTTCAGCGCAGCGCCCGGACGCTTTTCCGTTCGACCAGGGTCGGATAGAGCACCCGCTGATGGCGGGGGGCTTCCGGGTTCTGAATGATCTCCAGCAAGTACTCGACACTCTGCTTCCCCAGCTCGTCGTAATCCTCCCTGATCGTGGTCAGGGGAGGGCAGAAGTAGGCCCCTTCGGGCATATCATCAAAGCCCACGATGGAGATGTCGTCGGGGACGCGCAGGCCGCGCTCTTGCAGGGCGGCCATGGCTCCCAGCGCCATCTGGTCGTTGCCGCAGAAGACCGCGCTGAATGGCGCGCCGCTGTCGAGCAACTGCTGGATGGCCTGATAACCGCTGGCGGGCGTCCAGTCGCCTTCCAGACTCATGCCGGGCGTCAGCCCGCTGGTGCGCAGCGTATCGAGCCAGGCTTCGTGCCGCGCCTGCGACGAGTGCCAGCGGAACGGCCCGCTGATCTCGGCTCATCTGCGCGGGTTGGCTTACGCGCCAAAGTTATTGTAGGCATTTGCCGTCTTCTTGCACAGTATGACCGCGTTCGGCCCCATGCGGGCGGTTGCTGTGCCGGAGGTGTTGGGGTATGCTCACCCGGCAACGCGCTGCTGCGCTCACCCTGGCTGGCAGCGCCGCTTCCCCTGCCGCCGGCAGAAGGAGTCCGCCTCCGATGACATTGCTCCCTTTGATGAAAGCTGTCGAGCTATTCCACGGGCTGACCGACGCCCAGCTCCAACGGCTGCTCGACATCAGCCAGGAAGCGGTGTATCAGGACGGAGATGTGATCTTCGAGCAGGGCGCAGCGGGCGATGCGCTCTACTTCATCAGCGAGGGCCAAGTCGAGATCTGCATCCGCTCAACGCCGAACTCCCCGGAACGCACCGAGGTCTTCCTGGGGCGCGGGCAGATTTTCGGCGAGATGGCCCTGGTGGATCGCGGCACGCGCTCGGCGACGGTGCGCTGCTGCCAGGACGATACAGTTCTGCGCGCCATCCAGGGCGACGCCTTCACCGCCCTGTGCGAAACTGATACGGCCATCGGCTACGTGATCATGCGCAACATTGCCTGCGATCTGTCCTTCAAGCTGCGCCACCGCAACCTCAACCTGGACGCCAGCAGCCAGGGGGCAGACGCGCCGGAGGAAGGCGGCCTGTGATCACCTACAAGGTCAGCTACGTGGTCGTCGGCGGCGAGCACCCCGGCGCCATCGCCAACGAGCTTGAGCGGCCCCGCGTAGGGGGGCGCGTGCGCATCGGCAGGGCGCTGTACGAGATCGTCGAGATTCACGAGGCACTGCCCCCGCGCGAGGATTTCGCTTTTCTGCACGCGACAGTCCGCCCGGTCCAGACGGCTGAACACCCGGCAGAATAACGCCCAGAGTACGCAGTAGTGGTGGCCGGTTAAAGGCTGTCTGAAAAGGCGCGCGCCTGCCTGTGCCTCCCATCCTCGGCCCTTCCCCCACGAGGGGAGAAGGGAGAAAGGCGCGCTCGCTAAGCCCCTCCCTCCTTGTGGGAGAGGGATTTGGGGTGGGGGGTAACAGCGAGCAACTACCGGCAGACTTTCGCTAACGTGCGCTAGCGTCCCGGCGGCGGCAACTCCCGTCGCCACCAGCGCCCGACGATCGCCCCACCGGGCATGGCCGTCGCCAGGCGGTAGATCAGGTCCCAGTCGTCGCGGGCGAACGCCCCGCTGAGCAGCAGCAGCGCGACATACGCCGGCGCGCCGACCAGCGCCGCCAGCAAGGGGTGCGCCGTGCGCAGGGCGAGGACAATCCCGGCCAGCAGCGCGCCCACCAGCGCCATGCGCCACAGGTGGCTGAGCGTGCGCGCCCACCAGTCCGCCGGAAAAGTGAACGAGCGCAGCACGGCCAGCAGGATGACCGACTCGGCGATGAGTGTGGCGACCGCCGCGCCGGGCACGTCCAGCGCAGGCAGCAGGATCAGCAGCAGCAGCACGTTGAGCGCCAGCCCGCTCGCCCGGATGATCAGCAGCCGCCGCTGGCGATTCTGCACCAGCAGCGCCTTGGCGAAGACGTTGACGATCATCGTGACGACTGTGTACCAGATCAGGATGCGCAGCACGTCGGCGGTGCGCGTGAACTCCGCCCCGAAGACCCAGGCGGAGAGCGGCACGGCCAGCAGCGAGGTGAAGATGGCGATGGGCAGGCTCAGCGTCAGGTTGAAGAAGGCCAGCTTCTCTAGCATGACCTCGAACAGGCGGCGCTGCCCACTCGCGTAGGTGCGCGACATCAGCGGAAAAACGGCGACGAGCACCGTCGTGCTCAGCAGCTCGATCACGCCGAAGACGATGACGAAGCCCGCCGTGAGCTGCCCGGTGCCCTCTGCTCCGATCAGGGCGGTGGTGATCAGCTTGTCGGCGTGCTGGTAGGCCAGGGCCAGGAACGAGGTCACGGCGATGGGCCAGCCGGCGATCAGCAGTCCGCGCGCCACCGCCCGGTCAACGGGGAGCTGCGGGCGCGCCCCGGCGCGCAACAGCGCCGCCCAATAGACCGCCGCGCGCAGCAGCCCGGCGACCAGCGTGGCCGCGTACAGCCCCCACAGCCCGGCGCCCGCCGCCAGCGCGATCCCCGCCAGGACGACCAGGACGAGCACATGCCCGGTGGCGATGGCCGCAGGGATGACCATGCGCTCGATCGCCAGCAGTTGGTTGTGGCACATATTGCCCAGCGCATCCACCAGCAGGCTGAGCGCGGCGAAGGCCAGCAGCGCGCGCAATTCCCCCTCGTAGCCGAAGAGGAAGGCGGCGATGGCCAGCACGGCGTAGCCGAGCACAGCCAGGATCGGCTGGAGCGCGAGGGTCGCCGTCAGGTAGCGGTTGGCGTCCTGGGGGCGGTTGGCCACGTCGCGGATGACGATCAGCCCCATGCCGAAGTCGGGGATGGCCGCGCCGACGGCCAGCAGCGCGCCGATCGTCCCGTAGATGCCGTAACCTTCCGCGCCCAGCCAGCGCGCCAGGATCAGCTGCCAGGCGAAGAGCACGCCCTTCGAGGCGATGTTGGACAGGGCCAGGGCGCTGACATTGCGCGCCGCGCGCTGCGCCACGGTCGCGGTGAAGCCGCCGGCTGCCGCGTCCGGCGCGGGGAGGGGTGTCTCGGCGTCCATCACGGGCGCTGCCTGGCCAGCACTGCGGCGTAGGCCGCTTCCATCTGCGCGACGATCTGCGGCCAGGTGTAGCGCGCCTCCACCAGCTTGCGCGCCGCCCGTCCCATCGCCGCGCGGCGCGCGGCGTCGCCCAACAAATCGGCTAGCGCCGCCCGCAGCGGCTCGACTTCGCGCGGGACGACGACGCCCGCCCCCGCCTCCGCCGCTTCGGGGAAGTGGCAGCCGGGCGTCAGCAGGACGGGCAGGCCACAGGCCAGCGCCTCCAGGGCGGCCATCGAGAAGCCCTCGCCGACGGCGGGCAGGGCGAAGAGATCGGCGGCGGCCAGCGCCGCCAGGCGGTCGGGGCCGGTCAGCAGGCCGGTGAAGATCGCCTGCTCGCCCAGTCCGAGCGCGTGGGCCTGCGCCGTCAGCGCGGCCAGCATCCCCTCGTCCGGCCCGACGATCAGCAGGCGCGCGTCCGGCACCTGTCTCAGCGCCCCGGCGAAGGCGGGCAGCAGCAGCTGCACGCCCTTGCGCGCGTGCAGCCGCCCCAGGAACAGCACCACCGGCCCCTCGCCCAGGTTCCAGCGGGCGCGGGCGGTATCCCTGGCGGGGGGCACGGCGAACTCGTCCAGGTGCACGCCGTTGGGCACGATGTGGATGGGGATGTCTATCCCGCGCGCGGCCCACAGCGCCCGCGCATCCGCTGCCTCGTCGCGGGTGAGGGCGATGGCGGCGTCACAGCGCGGCAGCAGTCGCCCGCCCAACAACCGGTCCCAGGCCCGCTTGAACGCCGGGCGTCCGGTGGAAGTGGGCAGCGTGCCGTGCGGCGACACGACGACCGGCACATCCAGCGCCTCTGCCACCGGCGCGACCCGCAGATTCTCCACCGTGCGCAATTCGTGGCAGTGCACCAGGTCAATCCGGCGCTCGACGATCAGCGAGCGGGCAAGGGCCGCCATACCGCGCGGCGTGGAGAGGTTGAGCCGCCCGCGCAGCGCGTTGCTCAGGTTGCGGGCGCGCACCACCTCCACGCCGTCCAGCGTCTCGCGGGGGACGGGCGCGCGCTCGTGCGGGCTGAGCGTATCGGTGGTCAGCACGGTGACGCGGTGCCCGGCCCGCACGAGCGCGCGAGTTAGCTCGGTCGCCGCGCGCACCGACCCGCCGTAGGCCCAGGCGGGCGCGTAGTAAGGGATGACGTGCAGCAGGTTCACGGCGTTCCCTCGTCCTTACGCGCGAAGAGCACGACGCCGGTGCTGCGCAGCAGGCCCAGCCGGACTGCCCAGCGGTCGGGGACGGCCAGCGCGCGCAGCAAGGGAACGGCGACCCGATCGGGCAGCGCGAACTGCGCGGTGACGTAGCCGGTCATGGCGGGCTTGCGCGCCGTCCGCTCGACGGCGAAGCGTTGCCGGACCAGCGCGACCCAGTCCTGGTCGCGCCCCGCGCCCTCGAACGGCGAGAGGCCGTCCGCCTGGATGCTGGCCTTGACCCGCTGCGGCGCGCGCAGGCCGAAACGCAGCAGGCCGCGCACCTTCTCGCGGTAGGAGACCTGCGTGGGCAGAGCCAGCGTCAGCGCGCCAGCCAGCAGCGTCACCGGCAGGGACTCGTCGCCGTGCGTATCCGAGACCCAGAACAACCCGCCCGGCTTGAGCGCCGCGTACACCTGGTCAATGACGTGTTCCAGGCGTACCAGGTGATGCAGCACGCCTTTGGCGGCGATCACGTCGTAGGCGGCAGGCGGCAGATCGAGCGCGTTGAGGTCTGTCACTGCATAGGTGACTGCGCCGGACACTGTGTCCTTGATCGACTCGTAATAAGCGCGGGCGACGGCAATCGCCCCCTCGCTGATGTCCATCCCCTGCGCCGCAGCCCCGCGCTGAGCCATCGCCAGGGTCAGCCAGCCGGACGCGCAGCCAAGCTCCAGCGCTTTCATGCCGGGAGTGATGTGAGCCAGCAGCGCCTCAATGTCGCGCGCGTGAACGACGGCGTTATGGCGCAGATGGCGGTGATAGCGCCAGTCAGGGGGCACACGCTCCGCCTGCTCCTCGGCCACGCGCCCCCACAAGGCGGCCTCGCCGGCCAGTTTCTCCTGGTAGCTCGCGTCATCCATGTCAGGTCTCTCGCAGCAGCGTCCAGCGCCGCGTCCGGCCCGCCATGATCCGCGCCCACAGCCGCGTCACGCTATAGGCGGCCAGGATGAACAGGAAGGGATCGGCGGGCGAGCGGTAGCGCGTCGAAGGGTGGAAGATGAGATAGGCGACGGTGATCGCCACGAATACGGCGGCCAGCGGAGCGATCGCGCGCCGGTCGCGCCAGCCGAGGAACAGCCCGGCGATGCCCAGGATCAGCAGCGGCGTGAAGTAGAGCGCGTGCACGACGCGCGCCGCCTCGAAAGCGGGCGTGTGGAATTGCAGCACCGCGTCGTCCACCAGGTACGGGTCGGGCGGCAGGTCGTAGGGCATGATCACCGGACTCCACAGCACCCAGAACTTCGTCCAGAACAAACGCGGCCACTCGCCGGGGTGCTCGCGCAGGTAGGTCAGCGCCTGCTCGCGGTGCCAGCGATCGGCCTCCGTTTCGCTCAACTCCGGCGGGGCCAGCTCGATGCAATTGACCCACTGCGCATCCCAGCCGCGCGCCAGGTAGTCGGCCACACAGGCGTTGTTGCCCTGGTGCAGGTTGCTGCCGCTGTTGGTGCTGATCAGCACCAGCTCGCCGTGCAGGCGCGTGTTGCGCACCACCCAGGGCGCGATCACCAGCAGCAGGGCGATCCCGCTCGCCGCGCCCAGCATCACCGCGCGGCGCAGGCCCAGCGCGCGCCACCACCACAGGGCCAGCAGCGGGAGAATGAGCACGATCAGCGTTTTGGTCAGCGCGCCCAGCCCGCAGGCAACGCCCAGCGCCGCCGCCCAACGCCAGTTGCGCGTGTCACGCGCCCGGTACGCCGCTGCAATGCTCGCCGCCAGCAGGAAGATGAACAGGCCCGTGTCGTTAAGCGTCAGGTTCTGGTAGAGCAGGTAAGGATACGCCCCGTAGAAGGCCGTCGCCAGCAGCCCGACCGCTTCCCCGGCCACCCGCCGCCCGATCCAGAACAGCAGCAGCGCGGTCAGCACGTCCAGCCCGATCTGCACGACGGCCACGCTGATCGGGTCGCGCCCCAGCGTTTTGTAGACGCCGATCAGGAAGAAGGGGTAGAGCGGCGGCAGGTCGGAGTCGCCGGCCCGGTCGTCGAAGCGCGTGTAGCCGCGCCCTTCGATCACGTTCACGGCGTAGATGTCGTAGCCGGAGGTTTGCAGCGAAAGGGTGTGGTCGAAGAGCAGGATGAAGGCGACCCGCCCCAGAACGGTCACGAGCAGGATAGCGGCCAGCCAGCGGCGAACGGTCATACGCGAACGTCTCTCTCATGCGTGGGACGCGAGCAACGCGGTTCGCATTGTACCGTGCTCCGGCGTAGAATGGCTACACGCGCCGCCGGGCGTGTGGCGCGCGTGGGGAGAGCGCATGGCGCGGTTGGTTGTCTGGCTGGCCGTCGGGCTGGGATTGGCGGGCTGTACGCTGTGGGGCGATGCGGGCGTGACGGCAGGCCAGGTGCGCGCCGATCTCGCGGCTCACCTGGGCGAAGTCCGCGCGGCGCAGGCCGCGGCGCTGGCTCTGTGGGATCGCGTCATCTTCGGCGAGACGGTCTCCTGCGCAGAGACGATCTCCGTCCCCGCCGAGCTGGTGCTCAGCCCTCAGCAGCGCACGGCTCACCCCAACGCCGAGACCATCAGCGCAGCGCTGAGCGAAGCAACCCGCGCCATCCGCGACAGCGCCGACCTGTGGGCCATCGAGTGCGCCGACCCCCGGCCATTGGTATCGCTGGACATGGCCCGCGCCGGGCGAATGGCGGCGCTGGCCGCGACCGACCCGCTCGACCGGGCAGCGACGCTGCTCAGTGCGTGGCCGGCGGGGTAGGGTCGGCGACCGCCCGCTGGCGGCCAGGGGCAGCGCATCAGATTTCGAGGGACGCGGCTCAGCCCGACTCCTCGCCGAACCCGCCCGGTTCTTCCTGGGATGGCGTCTCCGCTGACCTGGAACTGGCCTGTTCGCGGAACTCGCGCAGTTCCCGTTCGAGGTCTTCCAGTTCCTCACCGCCCGACATCATCTGGATCATGTCGCTGCGCGAAAGCTCGGCCTTCGTGAAGGTGCCCAGCGTGCGCCCACGCTTGAGAATGGTGAAGCGATCCCCGATGGGATAGGCGTGATGGGGGTTGTGGGTGATGAGGATGACCGCGATCCCCCTCATGCGCGCCTGGGCAATGTAGCGCAGCACGACCCCTGCCTGCTTGACGCCCAGCGCCGACGTGGGTTCGTCGAGGATCAGCACTTTGGCCCCGAAGTACACCGCCCGCGCAATGGCCACCGACTGCCGCTCGCCGCCCGAAAGCGTGCCAACCGGTTGGGCAGGGTCGCGGATGTCTATGCCCATCTTGCGCAACTCTTCGTGGACGATGCAATTGGCCCGGCGGATGTCGAAACGCTTGAGAAAACTCCAACCCTGCGTCAGCTCCGAGCCGAGGAAGAAGTTGCGCGTGATGCTCATCAGGGGGATCATGGCCAGGTCCTGGTACACGGTGGCGATGCCGTGCTCCAGGGCGTCGCGCGGCGAGGTGAAATGCACGGTTCTGCCTTCCACCAGGTACTCGCCTTCGTCGGGTGGGTGGACGCCCGACAGAATTTTGATCAGCGTGGACTTGCCCGCGCCGTTATCACCCAGCAGGCACATCACTTCGCCGTGTCTCAGTTCCATCGAGACATCTTTGAGGGCAATAACCCCGCCGAAATATTTGGAGATATTACGTGCCTCTACGATGGGAGTCTGGTCAGCGCTCACGTCACTTGACCTCCGCTGCCCGTTTGCGAATATAGTTGTTCACCAGAACGGCAACGATCAGCATCGCTCCCAGGAAGACCATGAACCAGTCGGAGTCAATCCCTGTATAGACGATCCCCTGCTGCACCATCCCCACCGTCAGCGCGCCAAAAACCGCGCCCAGCGCCGAGCCGTAGCCGCCGGTCAGCAGCGTGCCGCCAATCACCACAGCGATGATCGCGTAGAATTCGCGCTGCTCGCCGCGCAAGGTGTCCGCGCTTCCCGCAGAGAGCACCTGGATCGTCCCCACCAGCCAGGCCGAGGTGGCAGTGACCATGAACAGGATCACCTTCATGCGGCTGACTGGCACGCCGACGTTGCGCGCTGCGTTGGCGTCACCACCGATGCCGAAAATCCAGTTGCCGGGGCGCGTGCGCAGCAGCACGTAGGTGGCGAGCGCGGCGATTATCAGCCACCACAGGATCGAAATCGAGAATTCCGCCGGCAGCCCGCGCTTGGAAGCCGGGTCGGTGATCTTGATCGCGCTGGTGAAGACCGACGCCGCCGAGTCATAGCCCGCCGCCGCCTTCACACCGCCCACCTGCGTGCGCCCGGTGATCAGGCGCGTCAGCCCGATGGTGACCCCGCGAATGATGAACAGGCTGCCCAGGGTGATGATGAAAGACGGGAGTTTGGTGCGGACGACCAGGAGGCCGTTGATGGCGCCCACTGCCAGCGAAAAGAGCAGCGCCATGCCGATGGCGGCCCAGAGATTCCACTGGTATTCGACGCTGAGGATGGTCACGGCCATGCCCGCCCCACCGATGATCGAGCCGATGGACAGATCGAATTCGCCGCCGATCATCAGCAGCGCCACCGCGACCGCCAGGATGCCCAGCTCGGAAGCCACCTCCAGGAAGTTGGCGGTCGCGCGCAGGCTGACAAACCCGCGATCTCCAGCCAGAACGGCGAAGAGCACCCAGACCAACACGGCCCCGCTCACAGCCCCCAGCTCGGGCCGGCGGAGCAGTTTTCTTAAAAAACTTTCGCGCAACAACCGCTCGTCAGAAGAGGATGGGCCGGCTGTCACCTCAATAGACATGGCGACCTTCCGTTGTTGTGTTCCTGGCAGATTTCATGGCCAACAGAAGCAGAAGAAAAGGGTTCCGCAGGGGCATACCACCGCCGCACCCCTACGATCGCTAGTGCACCAGAACGGAAATGAGCATACAGTCTGGCCTGGTCCAGCCCCCCCACCCCCGATCCTTTCCCCTCGTGGGGGAAGGGAGAAAAGCGCATCCGCTGCGCTTCCCGCTCCTTGTGGGGGAGGGGGGGTGTAGCGAGCAGCTACCAGGCGGACTTCTGCCAGCCTGTACTTAGCATCTATTGCCAGCAGCAAACCATCACGCCTGCCGGATCGGGCCTGGCGCGTGTTATGAACTCTGTGCGTTCGGCGCGGCGGGCAACTCGCGCTGCCCTGCGATCACCGGAACTCCACCCCCTGGCCCCTCCCCGCCAGCGGGGAAAGGGCCGGGGGATGGGGGTTGACAGTGCATAACAGGCTCTAGCGCGTGCCGCGCGCCGCGTACTCAATGACCTGAGCGGCGGTGTCCTGAACCACAAAGCCAGGGCCGGTCGGGACGAGAATCGCCCCCGGAGTGTTCAGGTTCTCCAGGTAGAGCGTCAGGTACACGATGGGCAGATAGCCCTGCATGTACTGCTGCTGGTCAATGGCGAACAGCATGTTCCCATCGCGGATCGCTTCCAGCACTTCAGGCGACAGGTCAAAGGTCGCCAGCAGCACCGTGCCCAGCAACTGCTCACCCGTGAGCGCCTGAAGCGCGGGAAGCGCGCCGCCGGGGCCGAGGGTCAGCATGGCATTGATCGACTCGTCGGCGGTCAGCGCCGCCGCGATGCGGTTGGCGCTGCCGGTGAAGTCGGCCAGGTCAACGGCGAGCACTTCAGCCGTGGCTCCCGCTTCGGTCAGCGCATCGGCAAAGCCCTGGCAGCGCAGATCGAGCGCCACGTTGCCCACTTCGTGGTTGACGCACAGCGCCTTGGTGGCGCCGGCTGCCGCCATCCGCTGACCGCCGCCATAGCCTGCCTCGTACTCGGTTTGCCCGACGTGCGCCAGCACGCCGAACTCCTCGGCCACGTCACTGCCGGAGTTGATCGAGATCACCGGAATGCCGGCGGCCACCGCAGCCTTGACCGAGGGGCCAAGTGCGTCGGGGTCGGGGATCGAGACCACCAGGCCATCGGGGTCGGACGCCACCACTGCGTCAATCAACTGCGACATGGCGACCATATCGAACGAGGCGGGAGCCTGGTACTCAACCGTCACCCGCATATCCTTACCGGCCTGATCCACGCCGTTCTTGACCACCGACCAGAATGGATCGGCGGCCTGTCCATGTGTGACGACCACGATACGGTAAGGGCGCATTTCCCCCTGGGCGGCAACAGGGCCGGCGAGAGCGGCCACGACCAGCAGGACGATCAGGACACTAATCAGGCGTTTCATGGCAGAAGCCTCCTAAAAACTCGTGGCTGACGAGAAGAAAGTGGGGAGTTCAGCGGTTATGGTCCGGCCCTGAGCACCTCCTTTCGGCGCAAGCAACGCCGGCGAACTACTGGCTGCGCTCGCTCACCTCGTCAACGGTTACCACCCGCTCCTCGCGCTGAGAGAGGGTCGCCGCCAGGCAGGCCAGCAGCGCGGCCCGCGCGTCGGCGGCGGAAACAGCAGGCTGGCGAGCATGGCGCAGGCATTCGACAAAATGCTCGATCTGAGCGGTGTAGGCCGGGCCGAAACGCTGTGGAAAATGGGGCACCACGTCGTGCGTCACGCCCTCTTGGGTCAGCACCAGGATGGGCGTCTCGCGCAGGTAGCCGATCTCGATCGTCCCCTTAGACCCCACCACTTCACAGCGGATGTCGTAGCCGTAGAGGGCCGTGCGGCTGACTTCAACATTGCCCAGCCCGCCCCCCTGAAAGCGGACATTGATCATGGCGTTGTCCACGTCGCCCACGCCCAGCAGCTCTGGGTAGACCAGGGCGGCCACTTCGGTATAGACTCGCTCGATGTCGTCACCCATCAGCCAGCGCAGGCAATCGAAGTCGTGGATGGCCATGTCCACAATCAGGCCGCCGCTGACGGCTGGATTGGCGAACTCCAGGCTGGTGCGATACGGGTCGCGCCCAATCGAGCGGATCATCACCGGCTGGCCGATCGCGCCCGCGTCAATCTTGCGCCTGGCCGCCGCATACCCCCGGTCAAAGCGGCGCATGAAGCCCACCTGCAAGGGGACACCGGCTCGCTGCACGGCTTCGATGATCTCATCGGTGGCACGCAGGGTGAGGGCCAGCGGCTTTTCGCAGAAGATCGCCTTGCCGGCCTGGGCAGCCTCGATCACCACGTCACGGTGAGTGCTGGTGGGGCTGGCAACGATGACGCCCTGTATCTGGGGATGGGCGCACAAGTCCTGGTAGTGGCTGAGCACTTCCACGCCAGGAACCTGAGCGGCGAAACGAGCGAGGGCCTCGCGATCCGGATCGGCCACTGCGACCAGGGTCGCCCCTTCGATCTGCCGTGCCGTATGGGTGGCGTAGACCTGCCCCATACGTCCCAAGCCAACTACGCCAATACCAACGTTTGCCATCAAGATCCCCTATCTGTGGGGAAGCCTGGAAGACGCTTCAGGAGATCCGTGGTGCCGGTAAGCAGCGATCTGCCCTGGTATCGGTAACTCTTCTATAAGTTCATATTTATAGTATGCTAACAGCATGATACTGTCAACAAAAACAGGATCGTGGTGAGATTTTGACTGATGCCTGTTCTGCTCCCTCCCTGAGTGAGAAGTTGTTTCCCCCACCCCAAACCCCTCCCCCGCAAGGAGGGGGAAGCTCAGCGGGTGCGCTTTTCTCCCTTCCCCCACAAGGGGGGAAGGATCGGGGATGGGGGGCCGTTCCCGCGTGGCGAGTTTCAACCGGCAAGGAGATACTGCCCTTCGCTCAGAGCAAAACCTGCCGCGCCCGGGTTGACCTCACCCCCGCTCGGCGCTGACGCGCCTCGCCGCCCCCTCT
>JAHDWP010000026.1 GCA_023382715.1 Anaerolineae bacterium | reverse complement strand
CGGCGAGGCGCGTCAGCGCCGAGCGGGGGTGAGGTCAGCCAGGGCGCGGCAGAGCTTTACCTCACCCCCAGCCGCGCTACGCTTGGCTTGCCCCCTCTCCGCGTGTGGAGAGGGGGCGGCGAGGCGCGTCAGCGCCGAGCGGGGGTGAGGTCAGGTGACGGCTCGCGCTCCAATTTGCCCCCGCTTGGCCATATCGTTATGCTATGAGCACGTCACTGTGCCCACCGGAGCGGACTTCATGGCAGAGCTAAGCGGCCACAAACTGGGCCAATACCACCTCGGCGAATTAGTTGGCCGGGGTGGGATGGCCAGCGTTTATCGCGCGCACCAGGAGTCTATGGACCGCGATGTCGCCATCAAGGTGATGGCGACGACGCTGAGTCACAATGCCGAGTTCGTCGCCCGCTTCGAGCGCGAGGCGCGAGTCATCGCCCGACTCCAGCATCCTCACATTCTGCCCGTGATTGACTTCGGGCGCAGCGACGAGCACATCTACCTGGTCATGCGCTATGTCGAGGGCGGCATCCTCAGCGACCGCCTGCGCGCCAGCACGCTGTCCATCAGCCAGGCCAACCGCTTCCTGGGCCAGATCGCCTCGGCGCTGGAGTACGCGCATCAGCGCGGCGTGATCCACCGTGATCTGAAGCCGAACAACGTCCTGCTCGACGAGCTGGACAATGTCTACCTGACCGACTTCGGCATCGCCAAGATGCTGGCTGGCTCAACCACCAGCGCGCACAGCCTGACGGCGACCGGCAGCGTGATGGGCACGCCGGCCTACATGGCCCCGGAACAGTGGCGCAGCGAGTCGGTGGACGCGCGCACCGACATCTACGCCCTGGGCGTGATCCTTTACGAGATGCTGATGGGCGCGCTGCCTTTCCAGGCCGAGACTCCCTTCGGCATGATGTACAAGCATTTCGACACGCCGCCACCACTGCCCAGCCTGATCAACCCCGCCCTGCCGCCCACCCTGGAACGGGTCATGCTGCGCGCCCTGGCCAAGCAGCCCGGCGAGCGCTTCCAGTCCACCCGGCAGATGGCGGACGACTTCGCGGCGGCTGTGATCGCGCTGCCGCCCGCTTTGTGCGAGAAGTCGCTGCCGCGCGCGACGCCAGAGCAGCTTGAGCGGGCGACGCCGCCCGCCGGGACACGGGCGGGGGTCATCCCGCCGCCAGAGCCACCCACCAGCCTGGAGCATGGCGCATGGGATGAGCGCTCGTGGGCCGGCGCCACCGCTGCCGCGCTGCACGACAGGCGGGCGCGCGGGCGCGGCTGGCTGATCGGGGGGGTGATCCTGGCGCTGGTGGTCATCGCGGCGGCGATCCTGGCGTTTGTGGCGCTCAGTGGAGACGACGAGGAGACTGTGCCCCGGCGCGACACGGCGGGCACGCAGACGGCAGCGGCCATCGCCACCCTGCCCTCGGCGACGCCAACCAGCGGGCTGATCGTCCACCCGCCGGATAGCACAGCGCGCGCCGACTCGATCACGGCGCTGCCGGAACGCACAGCGACGAGCAGCAGCGGCCCGCTGGGCGATGGCGGCGCCAGCCCGGTGCCAGCGGCGAGCCAGACACCCAGCCTCATGCCTTCCCCGACAGCGCCCGCAACAGACACGCCCGCCCCGTCGCCTACCGCCACCTTGACGGCAACCATCACCGCATCGCCGAGCGAGACTGCGCGCCCGACCGAGACACCCAGCGCCACGCTCACGCCGTCGGCGACGCCCGATCTCGAGGCGACGGCGGAGGCGCTGCTGGCCTTGCGCCTGAGCCAGACGGCGGAAAGCTGGACGGATACGCCCACGCCCGATCTTGAGGCGACAACCGAAGCGCTGCTGGCGCTGCGCCTGACCCAGACCGCCGCAAGCTGGACGGATACGCCGACCGCCACCCCCACGTTCACGCCATCGGCGACACCCTCGCTCACGGCGACCGCCACTCGCACGCCCAGCCCCACGCTGACGCCCCCGCCTTCGCAAACGCCGCGCCCCACGTTCTCGCCGTCGCCGACCGGCCCGGCTCTCTGCAACCAGATGCCTTTCCGTATGGAGCCAGGCGAAGGCGGGCGCACGACGCTCTATCCCCGGCTGAACACCAATGTGCGAAGCGCGCCAGGCATGGACGGCCCACTTCTCCGCCAGATACCGCCGGGCCAGATGTTCGAGGTCATCTCCGGGCCGCAGTGCGCCAACAGCCTCGCCTGGTGGGAGATCAAGGTATACGACCGCAGCGGGCTGTGGACGGGCTGGATCGGTGAGGGGCAGAACGGCACATACTGGATCGAGCCGTTCGAGACAGGGCCGGTATCCTGCCCCGGCGCGCTGGCGCCGCGCCTGGTGCCCGGCGAGACAGGACGCATCACCTTCACGCCGCCGCTGGAAAGCCGCGTGCGCAGTGTGCCGCGCGTGCAGTCGGGCAATGTCATCGGCTTGATTCAGCCGGGGGGACAGTTCACAGTGGTGTCGGGGCCGGTGTGCGACACGACCCGCCAGTTGCGGTGGTGGCTGGTGCGCACGGAGCGGCTGGAAGGCTGGGTGGCCGAGGGTGAGCCGGGCCAGTATTGGATGGAACCCTGGCCGTAGAGACCACAGAGGCCGCCTGCGCGGAGTGCGCTGCGGCCTCTGCCTGTTGTTGCGCGCTGTTTAGGCCAGCGACAACGCCCAGGGTTCCGGGATGGCCAGGAACATGAGCGCCGACGCTGCCAGGGCCAGGTCTTTGCCGAAATGTATCTTCTCCATCGCGCGGGCCTGGGGATCGCTCATCGCCCAGAAGTTGTGCATGATGAAGGCGGTGGGGACCAGGAAAGCCACCAGCAAAGCGGCGCCTACACCGGGGTACAGGCCGGTGATGATACTCAGCGCGCCTACGAGCATCATCGCCCCTGTCCCCAGGGTGGCCAGCGCCGGCATCGGGACGCCCTTTGAGCGGCTGTAGCCCGTCATCGCCTTGAGATTCAGGAAGTGGTTCGATACGTTGTGCAGAAAGAACAGACCAAACACGATCCGACCAATGAGAAAGAGTGCGTCTGTCATGTGTCTCCTCCAGGTGATTTAACGTCAGGCTGCCATACTTATACTTTCTGTATGGAAGCTCCTTCACAATATAAAGTATAATGGTGAGAAGAGCGCTCTGTCAATGGCGCAAGGCATCTTCTGATGAAACTCTAAGAGCGTGTACGAAACCCCTCACCCCTGCACCCCTCTCCCTCACCGGGGCGAGGGGAAATCCTGTGCCTTGCTCCCCTTCTCCTCCTGGAGGGAGAAGGGGTTGGGGGATGAGGGGAGCTGACCAGACACCCTTTAACAGATGGGATCACCGACCATGATTCACCATTCTCACGACCACTGTCCCATCGCCCGCGCCGCCGATCTCGTCGGCGACACCTGGACGCTGCTGATCGTGCGCGATCTGACGCACGGCAGCCGGCG
Organism: Anaerolineae bacterium; assembly: GCA_023382715.1. Classification (GTDB taxonomy): domain Bacteria; phylum Chloroflexota; class Anaerolineae; order Aggregatilineales; family Aggregatilineaceae; genus UBA2029. The sequence continues at coordinate 43,387 of JAHDWP010000026.1, read as the reverse complement.
CTTCAGTGAACTGGAAGAGTCGCTGGCTGGCATCAGCCCCAAGACGCTCTCGCAGCGCCTGAAGATGCTCGAAGCGGCCCACCTGATCTCGCGCCACGCCTTCGCCGAAATCCCGCCGCGCGTGGAATATGCCCTGACCGAGAAAGGGGAGGCGCTGCTGCCGATCATCGAGGCCATCAAGACGTTCGGCGAGCAACACCTGCCCGTCGCAGAATGAGAGTTGCGCGCAGCGGGGCCGGGGGCAGAGTCCCTGCCCCCAGACGACCTCTGCGCGCGCCCCGAATCCGCCCTGGTCTTATGGGGCGAATTTGTCTAAAATCCCTGTATATTATTGGTATGCCGAAGCCAGAAGCTCGGGAGGAGCACCGTGATCAAGCTGAAGCGTGCTTACGAACAAGCGGAGCCGGGCGACGGCGCGCGTTACCTGGTGGACGGCCTGTGGCCGCGCGGCGTGAAAAAAGACGCGCTGCACCTGACCGCCTGGCTGCGCGACGTTGCGCCCAGCGCGGAGCTGCGCAAGTGGTTCGGCCACGACCCGGCCCGCTGGGACGAGTTCCGCCGCCGCTTTGGGGCCGAACTGGACGCCAGGCCGGAGGCGTGGGAGCCGCTGCTGCAAGCGGCGCGCAGCGGGACGATCACCCTGGTCTTCGCCGCGCGCGACGTTGAGCACAGCAACGCTGTCGCGCTGCGCGATTACCTGCAAGCCCGACTCTGACGCTCTATCCGCACCCTGAGGGAGACATCGAAGCCCACTATGCGCTACCACATCTGGACTCTGGGCTGCCAAATGAACGTCGCCGACACGCAGCGGCTCGCCTCGGAGCTGGAGCGGCTGGGGCATCAAGCCGCCGCTGACCACGACGAGGCCGACATCCTGGTGATCAACACGTGCGTGGTGCGCCAGTCCGCCGAAGACAAGGCGTATGGGCGGCTGCGCGAGCTGGCCCAGGTCAAGCGCGCCGATCCGGGCAAGGTCATCGGGCTGATGGGCTGCCTGGTCGGGGTGAAGGACCCGCTGCGGCTGCGCGAGAAACTGCCGCAGGTGGACGTCTTTCTGCCGCCGTCCGACCCCGCGCCGATGGTCGCCTTTCTGGGTGAGCGCGCCGCCGAAGGGGAAGCGCGCGCGCAGGACGCCGCCGCCCGCGCCGCCCGCGATCACCTGCAGGACTCTGTTGACGAAGCGCCCGGCGCCATTCTGCTGCCAGAGGGCGAGCGCGGGACGCTGGTCAGCGCGCATGTGCCGGTCGTCTACGGCTGCTCGCACGCCTGCACCTTCTGCATCATCCCCTACCGGCGCGGCGTCGAGAAGTCGCGCCCGGTCGGCGAGATCGTCGGGCACGTGCGCAGCCTGGCCCGCCAGGGCGTGCGCGAAGTGACGCTGCTGGGGCAGATCGTGGATCGCTACGGCAAGGACGTGTCCGACGGCCCGAATCTCTCGGCGCTGCTGCGCATCGTGCACGACGCTGCCGAGCAGGAGGGTCTCCAGCGCATCCGTTTCCTAACCAGCCATCCCAACTGGATGACCGATGAATTGCTGGATGCAGTGGCCGGGCTGCCGCGCGTGATGCCGCAGATCGAGGTGCCTGTGCAGGCGGGCAGCGACGAGGTGCTGGCGCGGATGCGGCGCGGCTACACCGCCGGGCAGTACCGCGACCTGGTAGCGCGCATCCGGGCGCGCATCCCCGGCGTGGCCATTCACTGCGATGTGATCGTCGGCTTCCCCGGCGAGACAGAGGCGCAGTTCCAGGAGACCTACGACCTGCTGGCCGACCTCAAGCTGGACAAGGTGCACCTGGCCCGCTACAGCCCGCGCCCGCACACGGTCAGCGCGCGCACAATGCCCGACGACGTGCCCGCCGAAGAGAAAAAGCGCCGACTCGCTACGCTGGAAGCACTGCAGGAGCAGGTCGTCGCCGAGATCAACCGGCAGTATTTGGGGCAGACGGTCGAGGTGCTGGTCGAGGATCAGGTGAAGGGCAAGTGGCGCGGGCGCACCCCGCAGAACAAGCTGGTCTTCTTCGGCGACGACTCGCGCGACTGGCGCGGGCAGCTTGCCCAGGTGCAGGTGACGTGGACCGGCCCCTGGAGTATGCAGGCGCGGCTGGTGGACGCTGATCGCGCGCCGACCTCGCCCGCCTCTGTCGAGGCGACCTCGCCCGGCGCGCTGAACTGGCACTGAGGCGTTCCCCAGGAAAACGAAGCGGCTCCCATGTGGGAGCCGCGTTGCTCCGAAACACACAACAACCGATCTACTGCTCGCGAATCAGTTTTGTCCAGATCCAGGCGTGAGAGTAGTCGCGATCAGTACGAACGTATGCCCAGGAGCGGTCGAGACTCCATTCCATGATAAACAGCCGATCGCCCGCAGATACCTCACCCACAATTCGATAGTCAGTCCCTGGACCGCTCCGTAGATTGGCGTCTCTCATTGCCTCTGCTATCTGCGCATTACGCATTGCTTCGGGTGAACTGTGCAAAGACCGTACAGTCAGTTGGAAAATGCATATACGAGTGTTAGGGCCAACCTCAACCGCTACAGAACCTGCCGAGCGATTAGGATCAGTGGCAGCACCTACGAGCCTTCCGTCCAGATAAGTGCGGATGGTGTCACCCTGCACTTCGGCGCGCAAGATATGCTGTGTGGCCGTCGTCGCATATCCGCTCAAACTGCCAAGGTCACCTGAAGGAGGGTAGTAGTACTGGCGCACAGTTCTGTCAGTTGGGGTCAATTCCATTTCGTGACGATAGCCAGCGCCTGAAGAGTCGAGACGCGTCAGCAGGGCCAAACGGCCGAACGGGCTGACGAAGCGCACCTCGGTTTCGACCAGATAGTCACCTAGTGTTGCCGGCATGTCCAATACCAAGCGCCTGGACGTATCAGATGGTGCCCGCACACATATTACAGGGGTGCCCCACGTCCTGCTGACATACCAGCCTTCAGCTGCTGTGGAGAATTCGCTGATTGGGCCAGAGAAATCTGCCTGCAGGATGACGCCGAGGAACGTATTGGCGGCGGTTAGCGTGGGTGCAACTTCCTCCTCCGCCTCCACTTCGACCACCGGAATGGTGCTCTTATCGCCCTGTACTCGCAGGTAGTAGCTGTTGACGATCCACGCCTCGCGCCCCTGCCACTCGACGCGATACCACCCGCCATCCGCCGTGCGCCCGGTGACCGGTAGCTCCACGTTCTCGACCGTCTCAAGCCTGTCCGCATACAGGTCTGGCGCAGCATAGATGATCACCGCGCGCGGCCCAACCAGCGCCAGCACACCCTCCGCCTCCGCCTCCATTTCGACCACCGGCACGGCGCTGAGATCGCCCAGGATAGAGACGTAGGATAGCCGCACCCACCCTTGCTGCCCTTGATACGACACCAGGAAGTAGTTCGCCTCAGCGTTCCTGCCAAGAATCTCCAGCTGGATTCCCGCGGACAGCCGGGCGATTTCGGCAGCGCCGGCCGTAGGGGCCGCGCGCAGCGGCGTTTGCTGACCCCACACGCGCAGCATCACGCCGGTTGGTTCCGACGCAGTCTCAACCGCTCCGGCGTCCGGCGCGGGGCCGCTCTCGGCCATCACGATCCGAAAGCCATAGTGGAAGTCTGTGGTGGACGGTTGTAGCCAGAGGCGGTCAGTGGCGCGCGCGTTGAACCGCCCATCGGTCCACGAGCCGCCGCGCAGCACCCGCCCCCAACCGGCACTTGCCGGGTCCTCACGCCCGTCGCCGGCACGGTAAGGATACTCCCGGTAGAGAGTGCTGGTCCACTCCCACGCATTGCCACTCAGATCGAGCGCCCCAACCCATGATGCGCCCGCTGGAAAGCTCCCCACCGGCGCGGTCTGCGCGTATCCATCGTTGTAGGCAGCATAGCGCCATCCGTTCACACAGTTCACGTCGCAGTAATTGGCTCGGTTGCCGTCAAATTCCTCGCCCCAGGGGTACTGCAAGCCCTGCGGCCCGCGCGCGGCGTATTCCCACTGCGCCTCGCTGGGCAACGCTCCGCCCACCCACGCGGCGTAGTCGCGCGCCTGAAACCAGTCCACAGACACGACGGGATGGTCGGCGTTCCCTGCGTAACGCCTGTCCTTCAGCGGGCTGCAAGCGCCTGCCTGCACGCAAGCCTGATACTGCGCGTTCGTCACCTCAGTCTGCCCGATCCAGAAGGCATCCAGGCAGACCTCAGAGCGGGGTTTCTCATCCGTGAACCAGTCTCGCTCGCACGGGCCATAGTCCGCTCTGCACTGTTCGAGCGCCGCATCAATCTGCGGGTCGGTGCTGCCCATCACGAAGCATCCGGCGGGCACGTAGACCATCGGCAGGCCATTGAACTCGCGCACAATCGGCGTCCAGTCCGCGTTGGGCGCGCCGGCAGGGTATGCCACTGGCCGGGGGGTGGGCGTCGGCGTGCGCGTCGGCCAGGGCGTGGCGGCGGGCCTGGGCGTGTTGGTGGCGACCAGCCCCGCTCCTGGCACCACGACAGGCACAGTCTCCAGGTCGCCCTCAAACTCCACATACGTCCAGAAGACCCAGCCAAGCTGACCCTGGAACTGGACCTGGAAGTATCTCTGATCAGCCGTGCGACCTGTCACGGCCAGCCCATCGCCGTGCTCAACTCGACCCAGTACAGCCCCCTCGCGCCCTGGCTCGGAGCGCACCTCTGCTCCTGCTGGCGAAGTCACGACCACGAAGGCATCCTCTGCCCCTTCCGGGGTTGGCGTGCGCGTAAAAGTAGCTGTTGGCGTGGGCGTGATGGTCGCCAGGCCGGTCATGTTGCCGCCCATGACACGCGAGAACCATGTCTCAAACAGCGCCCTATCCGGCGGGTAGTAATCGTCCCGGCTGGTCTCGTTTTCGAAGTGGGTGACAAACGAAGGACACTCGCCCAATGAGCCAGTGGTGAAAGTCTCCGTTGCAAGCAACGCCCGGTTGCTCAAGTCGGTGATGCTCGCGGTCACCCGTACCCGGTAACGCCTCAGGGTGAACGTAGTAGGGCCGAAACCCATCTTGCTGTATTCACACGTACCCACAAAGGTCTCAACCTGTGTCAGGCGCAACAGGTAACGGGCGTGGTTTGCCGAGGGGTTTAGCCACGCCGCCAGAATCACCTCTTCCCATCTCCAGGCTGCATCCGCCGCGTTCTCAACGGTCATGCCCCAACGCTCGCTCGGTGTCGGCGTGCGCGTCGCTGTGGGCGTGCGCGTCGCTGTGGGCGTTCGCGTACCTGTCGGCGCAGTACGCGTCGGCCAGGGCGTGGCGGCAGGCCGGGGCGTGCGTGATGGCGTCAGCGTGTCGGTCGGCGCAGGCGTGCTGCTAGGTGTGCGCGTCGGCCAGGGCGTGGCGGCGGGCCGGGGCGTGCGTGATGGCGTCAGCGTGTCGGTCGGCGCAGGCGTGCTGCTAGGTGTGCGCGTCGGCCAGGGCGTGGCGGCGGGCCGGGGCGTGCGTGATGGCGTCGGCGTGTCGGTCGGAGCAGGCGTATCGCTTGGCGTGTAGGTTGGCGAGAGCACGATCAGCCCCACCGCGACCGTTGGCGTCTCCGTCGGTTGCAGCGTGTCCGTCGCAGTGGCCGTTACGGTGTCCGTCGCGGTAACGGTTTCCGTCGGTTCCGGCGTCTCCGTCGGTTCCGGCGTCGCCGTCGGTTCGGGCGTCTTGGAGGGCAGCGGAGTTGCTGTCACCAGGGCGGGCACGGTCGGCGTCTCGGTGGGCGTCGGCACGGCGACGAGCGCAGTCCCCGTCAGGTCACCGGGGGCCGGCGTTTTTGCCCCACCGTCTCCCCCCTGGCCCAGCACCAGGAAGCCGATCACCGCCAGCGCTGCGACCAGGCCCAGGGCCAGCGCCCAGACCACCGGACTTCTGTGGATTGGCTTGCCCGCGCCCGTCGGCATGGCCGGCAGCGACGGCTCTGAGGGCGGCGGTGCGCCGCGTGGCGCGCCGCCCGATGATGGTGTGGGCGGTCGCGGCGAAGAGGGCGTCCGGGGCGGCCCCTCCTGGCGAGCGCTCTCCGGCAGCTTAACCGTGAAGAAACCGGTCGGCTTGCCCTCGCTCCCGGCGATGGCGCTCGTATACGCCTGGGCAAAGGCGGTCACAGTGGCGAAGCGGTCGCCCGGCGCTTTGGCCAGCGCCCGTTCCAGCACCGCGCTGGCCGACTCCGGCAGCCCCGGACGGCGCAGGTGCACCGGCGTGGGCGTCTCGTTGAGGTGCTTGTGCATCAGGCCGAAGGGTGTGCTGGCCTCGTAGGGCGCACGGCCGGTCAGCAGACCGTAGACCGTCGCCGCCAGCGCGTACTGGTCGGCAGCGGGTGTCAGATTCTCGGAGCGCCACTGCTCCGGCGGCATGTAGATCGGCGTGCCCATCGCCACGCCGGTGCCGGTCAGCGAGCTGGTCGCCTCCATCAGCTTGGCGATACCGAAGTCCACCAGGTAGGCGTTGCCCTGGTTGTCGAACATGATGTTGGAGGGCTTGATGTCGCGGTGAATGACGCCCTGGCTGTGCGCGTAATCGAGGGCGCTGGCGACCTGGCGCAGTAATTCCCCGACTTCGCTGGGAGCGGGCAGCGAGCGCTCGCGCTCCAGGCAGAAGCGCACCCGCTCGGCCAGCGTGCCGCCGGCGAGCAGGCGCATGATCACATAGCTGATGTCGCGCTGAATGCCGTAATCGTAGACGGGCACGATGTGGGCATGCTCCAGCGCGGCGGCGGTCTTGGCTTCGCGATAGAAGCGCTCAATGTACCCCGTCTCGCTGGCGAGCGCCGTGGAGAGCACCTTGATCGCCACCTCGCGCTCCAGGTTCGCCTGGAAGCCGCGGTAGACGGCGCCCATGCCGCCCACGCCGATCAACTGGCGCAGCTCGTATTGCCCGAAAATCTGCCCGGTGAGGTCTTGCAGCGTCATGCGGCCCCCTATGCGAGACGCATCGGTGCAAATTACGTGCAGTATATGGATTCTGCGGCGGCAGGCCAAGTGGCAAGCGGCACGCTCTGATCCGTCATTCAGCCGATGCCCGGCATTTTTCACGCGGAATTCACGGGCGGCCCGGCGCGAGCGCCGCCCTACAGCTCGCGCGTGTCCACGTAGATCGGGGCGTCCTGCCAGCGCGGCACCCAGTCTGGGTTCAGGCGCTTGAAGACCATCCAGTAATCCATCTGCGCCACCGCCTCGGCGAACAGGAAAGCGGGCACGCGATCTGCCCGGTCGAGCAGCAGCGACAGCTTGCTCACCCGCGCGGCGACCGCCTGGTCGCGCAGCGTGTCGAAGATGGCCCGCAGCAGGGCCGGGTGCTGCCCCCCCACCTCGTCGAACAGGCGCAGGCTGGCCTGCCGCCGCGCGCGCATCGTTTCCGGCGAAGGGAAGGGCAGGTCGGCGGGCCACTGCTGAAAGACGTGGCTCTGGTCGAAGACGCTCAGCCCGGCGCACTGCCCATCGCCCAGGTCAACGCTCCACCGCTCGAAATCGTACTCGGCCAGGCGCGCCGCGACCTCCGGGACGTACAGGTCGCGCGCGGCATGGGCGGCGCGCACGCGCTCCTGGTCGGCCAGGAAGTCGGCCACGTGGCGCGGCATCCATTCCGGGGGAATCACCGCCGGGACAGGCTGAAAGGTCAGCAGGATCAACTGGCGCAGCCGCTGGTAGCCGCACTTGGCGAACAGGTGCAGCGAGGCCACATTCGAGGCGACAATATGGCCGTAGACGCCGTCCGCTCCGCGCTCCCGCAAGGCCTCGTCCAGCGCCGAGACCAGCGCCGAGCCGATGCCCTGCCGCCGCCGTGCGGGGTGCGTCCGCGCATCGAAGACGTACCCCAGGCGCACCGGCTGCCCGCCGATATGCGTCTGCTTGAGGCCGACCGCGAGGCAGCCGATCACCTCACCGCCCTCCTCGGCGACCAGAAGGTAATGCTCGGCGAACAGGGCCGCGCGGTCAATGAACCGCCGGCGATAGTGGACGAATGGTTCCGGCAGCCCGCGCGGGCTGAGGCGCTCCAGGATCATCAGCGCGGGGTCGTCGTCGGGCCGGTAGTCGCGGATGCGCATGGCGTTCTGCTGCCGATCAGGAGGGGTGGTGAGAATCCACGCCAGTGAGAGAGTCGCTCTAATCTTAATCCAATTTCGATCATCAGGACAACGGGAGCGCGCGGCCTTTCCGAGGCAACCGGATTCCGCGCCATGATCGTGCGCCAGGGGTATCGGCTGACGGCAGAACGCGCTCCCGACAGCGCCGCCGTCCACAAAACCACCCCCCAGCCATCTCCGCACTCTCTGCGCCTCTGCGATCCAGGCATTTCGCACCCCGCCGCGTTGCTTCTGGCGCTATCACAGAATTGACGTATACTGAAGCTGCGGGTGCCCGGCGCAGGGCGTCCGCAGCGCCATTCAGCGGCGCCGCCCAGACCGGCATACTTCGCGGAGGGTCAGGCACCATGCCACCGGAACCAAGCGGCTTCAACTACCCCAACAAATTCGCTCGCATCATCTTCAAGTCGCTTGAAGAGGTGATGGGCAAGAATGGCTTCAACGCCATTCTGCACCTGGCGAACTTACCTCAATACATCAATAACTATCCGCCGGAAAACCTGGATAAACAGTTCGACTTCGCCTACTTCACCGCGCTGTGCGTAGCGCTGGAAGAGATGTACGGGCCGCGCGGCGGGCGTGGGCTGGCTTTGCGCGCGGGCCGGGCGACCTTCGCCGACGCACTGCGCGGCTTCGGGGCGCTGGCCGGCGTGGGCGACCTGGCTTTCAAGGTGCTGCCGCTGGCGGCCAAGCTGCGCATCGGCCTGCCGGCCATGGCCAACATCTTCAACCAGTTCTCCGACCAGATCTCCAACGTGCACGACGACGGCGACAAATACATCTATACCCTGGAACGCTGCCCCATGTGCTGGAATCGCAAGGCCGACCGCCCGGTGTGCTATGTCGGCCAGGGCCTGCTGCAGGAGTCGCTGCGCTGGGTGTCTGGCGGGCACGAGTTCAAAGTGGACCTGGCAACGTGCATCGCCAAAGGCGACGACATAGGACGGTACTACGTCTTCAAGGACCCGATTGACTGAGCGCCGCCATCCTTCGCCGATCATGCCCCCGCCCTCGCGCGGGGGTTTTTGGTGGCGGAACAACGCAACGCGGTGCCGCATCGCACGTATAGATAGTCGAAGTCCAATGCGCAATGGGAGGAACCAATGCAGCCGTTCGATGAAGACTATCTGAAGCGGCGCGTGAAGCAGATTCAGGAGCTGTACGAGCTGCGCGCCGTGATCATGGCCTGCCTGGTCACGGCGGTGATCGCGGCGCTGATCGGCGTCGCCTTGCTGAGCACGGGGCACGGGACGCTGGCCGCGATCTCCCTGGTGATCTCCGCGCTGTTTGGGATGGGAGCCATCTTCATGGGCGCCGACTACTCCGGGAAGAAGGCTGCCGACCGGGCCGTTCAGAAGGAATACGAGCAGATGGCGCTCTACGGCCTGATCGGGGAGAAGGCCAAGCGCGGCAACCGGGAGTTTCGGCTGGCGGATGACGGCGAGATCGCCCTGAGACAGGACCTCAGCGACGAACCCAGTTACCGCGAAGGGCAAGAAGGGTAACTGCGCCCCGCTCGTGGGTGCTGCTCTGCTGCGCCCGACCAAGAATCAGACTTCCGAAGTCTTCGAGACTTTGGAAGTCTCTCTCTCGGAAATCTGGCCGCCGCCGCCCTAAGACCCACCGGCTCAGAACTCCCGGCTCACCACCCGGCTCGCCCAATCCTGGCCGATCTCTGCGCCCGCTCTGCTCTGCGCCCCTGCGTCTCGGCGGTTCCGCACTCTCGCCCCGCGCACACCCCACGCCCCACCTGTGATTGTTTTGCCTGCGCCCCAAGTTGCATTACAATGCAGATGAACGAAGAAATCCCGCCCAGCAGCGCGCCGCAGCACGGCGCTCGAGGAGCGTGTTATGCGCAGCCGGACCCCTCTCTTTCGCGCGGCCTGGGTGCTCGTCACCCTGACCCTGGCAGCGCTGGCCTGCACTCTGCAAATCGGCGGCGAAGGGGGCGCCGACGTGACAGCCAGCCCGCCGTTGCAGCGCCCTTCCGTCGAGATTCTACAGCCGGCGGAAGGGCAGACGCTCGCCGTCGGCCAGACCGTGTCGGTGCGGGCGCGAGCGACCAGTCCTTCCGGCGTGACGCTCGTCGAACTGCTGGTCAACAACGTGCGCGTCAACAGCCAGCTCCCCGCCGAGTCGCTCAACCCGACGGTCGTCGAGGTGGTGATGGACTACACGCCCGACCGTCCCGGCACGGTCGTGCTGGCCGTGCAGGCGTACAGCGGGCAGATCGTGGGCGTGCCCGCGCAGCGCACGATCACCGTCCTGCCGGCGCTGTCGCCTGGCCCTGGCGGGGCGGGCACCGCCGGCCCAGCGCCGCAGGCCACAGCCACCATCTTCAACCCGGTCTGCCGGGCGCGCGTCAATGTCGGCGGCTTGCGTATGCGCAGCGGCCCCGGCACCGAATACGACATCAAGGGTAATTTCAACGCCGGAGACGAGCCGCTGATCACGGGCTACGCCGATCGCAGCGATGGCCGCTGGTGGCAGGTCTCGTGGCTCGGATCCAGCTACTGGACCGCCGCCGCCTACACGACTCAACTGGGCAACTGCGGCGCGATCCAGCCGGCGGTGGTGCCGGCCTCGCCCACACCTCCGCCCAGCGTCACGCCGCCGCCGACCCAGCCGGGCACGACGATCACCCCCACCCCGCCCGACCTGTTCCTGACGCTGCTGGAAGGCGTCTCGGAGATACAGCTTGGCGCGGGCGGCATTGCCCAGGCCAATTTCGCCATGCAGGTGCGCAATGGCGGCGGCCAGAACGCCGGGCCGTTCCGCGTGGCCGTGCTCAAGCCAGACGGCCAGATGGACTACTTCAACGTGCCGGGGCTGGCTCCCGGCCAGACGGTGGACGTGCCCGCGCCGGGCGGCTTCATCGTCGTCTTCAACACGCCCGGTGTGGCCCGCATCCTGGTGACGGTGGACGATCAGAATGTGGTCGCCGAGAGCAACGAAGCCAACAACCAGGCGTACCGTGACGTGGCGGTGAACCCTGGCCCGGCGACAAGCACGCCGCCCCCCACCCCGGAGCTGCCGGACACGTCCGGCGCGCTGAGCGCGCCGCCGGAAGCGCCCGCTGAGGGCGTCAGCCCGCTCGTCGCCGAGCCGCAGACTGTGCCACAGGCCCAGGCACAGCCGCCCGCCGCCCTCGGCCCGATCAGCCCGGCCAATGCCGGCCAGGTGACCGAGATCGCGGCCATGCCGGGCCACGGCGGCACCATCACCGGCCTGGACTTCAATCCAACGGGGGCGCTGCTCGCTTCGTCCAGCCGCGACGGGACGATCCGTCTGTGGGATGTCTACCTGCAAAGCGAGCGGCTCACCCTGGCCGGGCATACTGACCGGGTGCAGGACGTCGCCTTCAGCCCTCTGGGAGACCAGGTCGCCTCGGCCAGCCTCGATGGGACGGTGCGCCTGTGGGACGCGGCCAGCGGCGCGGCGCTGCTGACGCTGGCGCACGGCGCGCCGGTGGAACGCACGGCCTTCAGCCCCGATGGATCGCGGGTGGCCTCGGCGGGCGAAAACCCGGACGCCGGCGGCGGCCTGAGCGGGCTGACCCGCGTGTGGGACGCGCGATCGGGCGTGGAGATCGACTCGTTCCAGACCTTCGGCGTGGTGACGGGCGTCAGCTTCCTGAGCGACAATACGCTGGTGATCGCTACCGCCGCCAAAGATTGCAGCCTGGGCGGAGGCGAAGTGGCGCTGTTTGAGATCGGCTCGTCGGAGGCGTCGCTGACCCTGGCCGAAGGGCCGACGTTCGACCGGCTGGCCTTTGATCCCGCGAGCGGCCTGATCGCGGCCAGCAGCCAGCAGGACATCTGCGCGGGAAACGCCATCGCGCGGGTGTGGACGAGCGGCGGGGTGCCAATGGCGATGCTCGATCATGGCTCCAACGCGGTGACCGGCCTGGCCTTCAACCCGGGGGGCGCGCTGCTCGCCAGCACAGCGATTGACGGAGCGGTGCGGCTGTGGCAGCTCAACACGAGCGCCCAGGTCGCCGCGCTGAGCGCCGGCGGCACGGTTGAGGCGGTCGCCTTCAGCCCGGACGGCACGCGCCTCGCTTCCGGCGGCGCTGCCGATGCCGTGCTGCTGTGGGGTGTGGGCTAAGCACCCGTGAGAGGCAGAACATGAGCCATGCCCGGCGTGCTACGCGCCTCGCAGTGCTGATCGTGGTGACCCTGCTGACGGGGGCGGCGCTGGCCTGCACAGCCACCTTCGAAGATGGCTCGCCGGACGCACAGCCCGGCAGCGGCGGGAGCGCGTCCGGCCCGGCGCCGACCGTGCACATCGTCGAGCCGGCGAGCGGGGTGCGGGTGGCCGCCGGGCAGCCTCTGGATATCACCGTGGCCACTGACGCCGCGACAACCAGCCTCCTGATGAGCGTGGGCGGGCGCGTCGCCACGTCCAAAGCGCTGCCCCCCGAACAGTCCGGCCCGGCCCAGGCCATCCTCACCTGGACGCCCGATCGCGAGGGGACCTACACAGTCCAGGTTGTCGCCTTCAACGGCCCCGCCGCCAGCCAGCCCGCCGCCCTGATCGTGGAAGTCAGCGGGGTGGCCAGCGGCCCGGCTCCCGGCGGCGTGGCCGGCTGCGTGGGGCGCGTCGTGGTGGACAGCCTCAACTTCCGCGAAGGGCCGGGCACCGGTGCAGCGCGGCTCGGCCAGTTCGCGCTCGGCGAGACGGTGACGGTCATCGGGCGCAGCGCCGACTCCGGCTGGTGGAAGGTACAGCGCGCCAACGCTCAGCAGGCATGGGCCGTCAACAACGCGCAGTGGCTCCAGGTGGAGGGCCAGTGCGACGCCGTGCCGGTGAGCGGTTAGGTGCGCGCGGCTTCCCCTGCCGCGAATAACAAACGCCCCGGATGCTCTCCGGGGCGCTGCTTGTCTTGGCTGGACTGCTGTCACGCCTTGACTGCGGTCACTGCGCTGGCGGGCGCCGCAGCCCTGCGTGCATCAGCGCTATCCCCCTCCATCCCGCGCACCGGCAACCGGGACCTCGATCACGCCTGTCGGCAGCGGTGCGCCGTGCCACACCGCGTCGTAGTTCGGCCCCAGCGTCGCTTTGGGCACCCACAGGAAGTTGCATCCCCAGATGATCTGGTAGTACTCCCCGCTGGCGTCCAGGCCGAGCACGCGGGCCGAGTTGCCCGCCGCGATCGTCACCAGCGGATTGGTCAGCTCGCCCGGCGCCCAGTAAACCGGCGCATCGGCCACGAACGTCCCCCCGACCGCCGTCGCCGGGATGGGCAGCAGGGCGTCGCAGCCGGGTACGACGACCGGCTCCGGATCTGGCCCTGGCACTGAGCAGCCTATTAAGTAGTTGCCTGAGACGTCGTGGGGCGGGATGTACCTCCATTCATCTCCGCTGATGTTCCAGGGGAGGGACCATGGCGCGCCCTCACAACTAGTGACGGTCACATTGGCCACAAAATCAACCGTTCCCGGAGGCCAGGCACCTGCCAAGTCGCCGGTACAGGCAGAGGCCCAGTAGATGGTCTGGCCCAGCGTGCCCTCGGACGTGCTGGTGCAGCCCTCGAAGCCGTCGGGAATTGTGTGGGGTGTGTTGTAGACCGCGTTGATCGTCCACTGATCGGGAACGGTCACGTCCATGTAGTCCATGTATTCGCCAGTGTGCACACCACCCGGTGAGATGAAGTTGACGGTAAAGGTGATGTCGAATGTCGTGCCATAGACTACAGGGGCCGGGCTGACCGCGCTCAGGGCAGACCCGGCGATGTCGGCCTGGGCGGGCACGACGATGAACCCTACGAGCAAACCAATCAGGATAATTGAAATCGCGACTTTTCTGGTCATGGAGGAACTCCTTTTATCAGGTGCAAGAGCTGGTACCGCCCGTTAGACATGACGATCAGTGAACAAACTCACAAGCTAGTATACAGGATTTACTGTGCACAGATAAGCGGTGCGAGGCCCAATCGCCTGGTGCTGGCACCCTGTTGCAGGAGTGAAGCGCCCCGGATGCTCTCCGGGGCGCTGCTTGTCTTGGCTGGACTGCTGTCACGCCTTGACTGCGGTCACTGCGCTGGCGGGCGCCGCAGCCCTGCGTGCATCAGCGCTATCCCCCTCCATCCCGCGCACCGGCAACCGGGACCTCGATCACGCCTGTCGGCAGCGGTGCGCCGTGCCACACCGCGTCGTAGTTCGGCCCCAGCGTCGCTTTGGGCACCCACAGGAAGTTGCATCCCCAGATGATCTGGTAGTACTCCCCGCTGGCGTCCAGGCCGAGCACGCGGGCCGAGTTGCCCGCCGCGATCGTCACCAGCGGATTGGTCAGCTCGCCCGGCGCCCAGTAAACCGGCGCATCGGCCACGAACGTCCCCCCGACCGCCGTCGCCGGGATGGGCAGCAGGGCGTCGCAGCCGGGTACGACGACCGGCTCCGGATCTGGCCCTGGCACTGAGCAGCCTATTAAGTAGTTGCCTGAGACGTCGTGGGGCGGGATGTACCTCCATTCATCTCCGCTGATGTTCCAGGGGAGGGACCATGGCGCGCCCTCACAACTAGTGACGGTCACATTGGCCACAAAATCAACCGTTCCCGGAGGCCAGGCACCTGCCAAGTCGCCGGTACAGGCAGAGGCCCAGTAGATGGTCTGGCCCAGCGTGCCCTCGGACGTGCTGGTGCAGCCCTCGAAGCCGTCGGGAATTGTGTGGGGTGTGTTGTAGACCGCGTTGATCGTCCACTGATCGGGAACGGTCACGTCCATGTAGTCCATGTATTCGCCAGTGTGCACACCACCCGGTGAGATGAAGTTGACGGTAAAGGTGATGTCGAATGTCGTGCCATAGACTACAGGGGCCGGGCTGACCGCGCTCAGGGCAGACCCGGCGATGTCGGCCTGGGCGGGCACGACGATGAACCCTACGAGCAAACCAATCAGGATAATTGAAATCGCGACTTTTCTGGTCATGGAGGAACTCCTTTTATCAGGTGCAAGAGCTGGTACCGCCCGTTAGACATGACGATCAGTGAACAAACTCACAAGCTAGTATACAGGATTTACTGTGCACAGATAAGCGGTGCGAGGCCCAATCGCCTGGTGCTGGCACCCTGTTGCAGGAGTGAAGCGCCCCGGATGCTCTCCGGGGCGCTGCTTGTCTTGGCTGGACTGCTGTCACGCCTTGACTGCGGTCACTGCGCTGGCGGGCGCCGCAGCCCTGCGTGCATCAGCGCTATCCCCCTCCATCCCGCGCACCGGCAACCGGGACCTCGATCACGCCTGTCGGCAGCGGTGCGCCGTGCCACACCGCGTCGTAGTTCGGCCCCAGCGTCGCTTTGGGCACCCACAGGAAGTTGCATCCCCAGATGATCTGGTAGTACTCCCCGCTGGCGTCCAGGCCGAGCACGCGGGCCGAGTTGCCCGCCGCGATCGTCACCAGCGGATTGGTCAGCTCGCCCGGCGCCCAGTAAACCGGCGCATCGGCCACGAACGTCCCCCCGACCGCCGTCGCCGGGATGGGCAGCAGGGCGTCGCAGCCGGGTACGACGACCGGCTCCGATCCTGGGCAGCCTACTACGCTGATGGGGTAGGTGCCGGAGACGTTGTGGGGCGGGACAGCTATCAGCCATTCATCCCCGTTGAGGTTCCAGGGGAGGGACCATGGCGCGCCCTCACAACTGGTGACGGTCACGTTGGCCACGAAGTTGATCGTTCCGGGGAGCCAGGCACCTTGACCAGTAGCAAAGGGACAGCCAGTGGCCCAGAAGATGGTCTGGCCCACCGTGCCCTGGGTAGAAGTGACGCAGGAAAAATTTGAGCTAGCGGGTGTGTTGTAGACGGTGTTGATCGTCCATTGGCTGGGAACGGTCACGTCCACGAAGTCCAGGAACTCGTAGTCTGAGGAGAGGAGGTTGACGGTGAAGGTGATGTCGAATGTCGTGCCATAGACTACAGGGGCCGGGCTGACCGCGCTCAGGGCAGACCCGGCGATGTCGGCCTGGGCGGGCACGACGATGAACCCTACGAGCAAACCAATCAGGATAATTGAAATCGCGACTTTTCTGGTCATTAAGGAACTCCTTTGGGTTGGTGCAAGAACCGGATGCATGACTCGATGAATTTCGTCTCATTGCGTTCTACGATGAGTGCGCTTGTTGCAACCATTATATAATCGCTTACGCCGGGCGCGCAAGCGGTTTGAGGGCGGGGTGCGTGCAACATGTGCCAGGCCGTGTGCCGCGCCCCGGTTTACCGCACCCCACTCGGCGCTGGCGCGCCGGCACTAGACTGCCGAAGTTTCGCAAACTTCGGCAGTCTGGATGGGGGCCGGGCGCAGCAGAGCGGGGTGAGATCGCTCGTGTTGCGCGCCAGGTTTGGATGCGCTTGCCCTGATTGAGGCCCGATACCCTGCTGCTGGCACAAAAACGCCCCGGAGAGCATCCGGGGCGTGGTGTAGGTCGGGTGAAGCTGCCGTCACTCCACCTCAGCGCAGAGAGGAGGCGCTTACTGCACCACCCCCGTCGGCAGGGGCGCGCCGTTCCACACGGCGTCGTAGTTCGGCCCCAGCGTCGCTTTGGGCACCCACAAGAGGTTGCACCCCCAGATGATCTTGTAGTACTCCCCGCTGGCGTCCAGGCCGAGCACCCGCGCCGAGTTGCCCGCCGCGATCGTCACCAGCGGATTGGTCAGCTCGCCCGGCGCCCAGTAGACCGGCGCATCGGCCACGAACGTCCCGCCGACTGCCGTCTTCGGGATGGGCAGCAGGGCGTCGCAGCCGGGCAGGACGGCGAGGCCGGTCTGGATGTTGTCAATGGCGAAGCAGCCGCCATCAGGTGTCGAAAGCTCAAGCGCGTCAACTGTTGCGCCGACGCTGGCCACGCCTTCAGGAAAGATGAAGCCGCCAGGCACGATCCCCGCAAATGTCTGAGAGAAGACCTGCCCGCCGCTGTACAGACCGCGCACCGAGAGCAGCCCCGACGGGGACTCGGTGGCGAAATTGAACATCACGTTGGCCTGTGGGGAGGCGAAGGCGATGCGCAGCACGCTGCCGTGGCATATCTCAATTTCTTGAAGGGCTGGCGCCGCTACTTCCCCGCCGACAGGATTGAGCAGCACCTGACCGGTCAGGCTCGAAAAGCTGCTGGGTACTACCATGAAATTGCCAGATGGCGTGCTGGAGAAGGTCATGCCCGGCACGGTCAGCGCTTCGGCGAGAGTCCCGCTGCTAAACTCGTCAAAGCCGGTGGAGTAGGCCAGCGCCGTCCCTGTTATGGCGATCAGGCTGGCCAGTAATGCGATAATGACGAAGATGAATAGCTTGTTACGCATGAGATTCCTCCATCTAAACAATTGGCGATGATTGTTATTGTAGATTATGATCATTTTTATGCAAGTTATTTTATAACATTTTAACTATTGGAGGACTGTTCGATTCATCCACATATATGGCCCGGCTTTGAAACAAGTTTCGGGAGTCCACACGGACTCCCGAAGTCTTGGTGCTGTCTCGTGTTAGTCTCTCAGCGCAGAGAGGAGGCGCTTACTGCACCACCCCCGTCGGCAGCGGCGCACCGTGCCACACCGCGTCGTAGTTCGGCCCCAGCGTCGCTTTGGGCACCCACAAGAGGTTGCATCCCCAGATGATCTTGTAGTACTCCCCGCTGGCGTCCAGGCCGAGCACCCGCGCCGAGTTGCCCGCCGCGATCGTCACCAGCGGATTGGTCAGCTCGCCCGGCGCCCAGTAAACCGGCGCATCGGCCACGAACGTCCCGCCGACCGCCGTCGCCGGGATGGGCAGCAGGGCGTCGCAGCCGGGCTTCTCGACGACGATCGTTTCGCCGGTGGTGCAATCCCAGGTCAGAGTGCTGACATACGAGACACCGCCCGTGAAGTTGGTGCCGTTGTAGGTCGTCACAGTCAGCGTGACCGGCGTGTGGTCCGGCACGGAATAGGGAGCGCTGGCAAACATCATGAATGAGAACACCCCCGCCCCAGAAAATGCGTTGTCTTGCGTATACCCAACCTGCCCGTAACCGGGTACCACGAACTGGCCCTTTTCGGAGGCCAGGGCAGACGCCTGCACCTCAACCATGATCATGAAACCGCCGCTCCCATCGCTGAAACAGGAATCCGGCTTGCCTTCCAGGATTTCCCACGACGGATCGACGCTCGCGGTTTCGGCGCGCTGGGGAGCGAGCACGCCGCTCAGTGCCATCACTAGCAGGGCCATTAATGTGATCAGACGGAATGCTCTCATCAGGTGCTCTCCTGAGCCGCTTGGCTCCTCATACAGTCAATAACTTTGGCTACCATCTTTATTATCATCACAATAAACCATTTCAGTCAAGTATATGGCGCTATCTTATGTAAGTCCACGATCCCAGCCAAAAGGGTGCGTGCAAAGGTTGACAGCGACTCGCCGGGCGGGGGTGAGGTCAACCAGGGCGCAGCAGGACAGCACCCTGAAGGGCCATTTGAGAAGCTGTTTCCCCCCACCCCAAACCCCTCTCCCACAAGGAGAGAGGGGCTTAGGGCCGGCGCTCTTCTCCCTTCCCCCCCCCGTGGGGGAAGGGCCGGGGATGGGGGGCAAAGGCGGGCGCGCGACTTCTCGAACGGTCTCTGGCAGGTTTTGCACGCACCCCGCCAAAAGGGGATTGCCTGGGGGTAGCCGCCCCTTCTCCACACCCGGCGAGGGGCAGGACTGTAGGGGGGGTCGAAACCCGCCCCTCCAAGAGCGCAGCAAGGCCGGGAAATGAGGTAGAACGGCGTGCGTTTGATGCGCTTGCCTTGCCCGCTCTTCCTTACTCGCCCCATCCGCCCCCCGCTGTGGTATACTACGCACATCTGTTCAGGCATCGCCGGACGATAGGAGCGTGCCATGCCCCGCCCTACCCTCGTGCTGATTGACGGCCACGCCCTGGCCTACCGCATGTTTTTCGCTCTGCCGGCGCAGGGCTTCCAGACCAAAGCCGGCGAGCCGACCAACGCCGTCTACGGCTTCGCCCGCACCCTGCTCGACCTGCTCGACGAGCGGCCCGACTACCTGGCCGTGAGCTTCGACCAGGGGCTATCCGGGCGCGGCGACCTGTACCCGGACTACAAGGGCACGCGCGAGAAGATGCCCGACGACCTGCGCCTCCAGCTCCGCCGCATCCGCGAGCTGGTGGCCGCCTTCAACGTCCCCATCCTGGAATTGGACGGCTACGAGGCCGACGACGTGATCGGCTCCGTCGCGCCACAGGCCGAGGCGCAGGGCGTGGACGTGCGCATCATCACCGGTGACCGCGACCTGCTGCAACTGCTCAGCGAGCGCACGACCGTGCAGCTTCCCGCCCGGCGGCAGGGCAACGGGCCGGAGCTGTGGGACCTGGCCCGCTTCCGCGCCGAATACGGGCTGGAGCCGGGGCAACTGGTCGAGATGAAGGGGCTGATGGGCGACTCGTCGGACAACATCCCCGGCGTGAAGGGCGTTGGCGAGAAGACGGCGACCAGGCTGATCGCCGAGCACGGCAGCGTCGCCGGCGTCTACGAGCACCTGGACGCGATCAAGGGGGCGCTGCGCGACAAGCTGGCCGCCGAGCGCGACAGCGCTTTCCTCTCGCGCAACCTGGCGCACATCCAGCGCGACGTGCCGGTGACGCTCGACCTGGCGGCCTGCGTCGCCCACGATTACCGCTACGAGGATGTGGAGTCGCTGTTCCGGGCGCTGGAGTTCCGCAGCCTGGCAGACCGCCTGCCCCGCCCTGCCCCCGGCGGCCAGCAGCTCAGCATGTTCGACCTGCACCAGGAGCAACAGCAGGCTGCCGAGCGCGAGCCGCTGGTGGACTTCACCATCGTGGACAGCCCGGACGTGCTCACCGCGCTGATCAGACAGCTTGAGTCGGTGGAGATGATCGCCTTCGACGTGGAGACGACTTCCACCGACCGGATGCGCGCCGACCTGGTGGGCATCTCCCTGGCCACAGATGGCGAAGGCGGCTTCTATATCCCTGTGGGGCATATCGCGCCCAATGCCCCGCCGCATGGCTCCGCCGGCCAGCCGGACCTGCTGGCCGGGCACACGCCGCGCCAACTCCCGCTGGAGAAGGTGATCGCTGCGCTGCGCCCCGCCCTGACCGACCCACGCCTCCCCAAAGTGGCCCATAACGCCAGCTACGACCTGGTGATGCTGCGCCGCTACGGCATTGACGTGACGCCGATCACCTTCGACACGATGATCGCCGAGTGGGTCAGCGACCCGTCCAGCCGCAACCTGGGGCTGAAGGCGCTGGCCTGGGTGCGCACCGGCGCGCAGATGACGCCCATTGACGAGCTGATCGGCTCCGGGCGCGAGCAGATCACGATGGATCGCGTGCCGGTCGAGCGGGCCGCACCCTACGCCGCCGCCGACGCCGCCCTCACCTGCCGCCTGGTGGACATCCTGCGCCCAGAGCTGGAGGAGCGCCAGGTGTGGAAGCTGTTCAGCGAGATCGAGATGCCGCTGGTGCCGGTCCTCGCCGACATGGAGATGGCCGGGGTGCTGCTCGACGTGACCTATCTGCGCGCGCTCAGCGCCGACCTGAGCGCGCGGCTGGCCGCGCTGCAACAGGAGATTTACGACAGCAGCGGCTATGGCGAGTTCAACCTGGGCAGTCCCAAGCAGCTCAACGACGTGCTGTTCGGCAAGCTGCGCCTGCCCACCGAGGGCCTGCGCAAGACAACGCACGGCTTCAGCACCGACGCGAGCACGCTGGAGGCGCTCAAGGACCAGCATCCCATCGTCGGGCTGATCCTGGCCTGGCGCGAGCTGGACAAGCTGCGCAGCACCTACGTGGACGCGCTGCCCGCCCTGGTTCACCCGGTCACCGGGCGCGTGCACACCAACTTCAACCAGACGGGCGCCGTCACCGGGCGGCTGTCGTCCAGCGACCCGAACCTGCAGAACATCCCCATCCGCAGCGAGGAAGGCCGCCGCGTGCGCCAGGCTTTCATCGCCCCGCCGGGGCACAGGCTGCTCTCGGTGGACTACAGCCAGGTGGAGCTGCGCATCCTGGCTCACTACAGCCAGGACGCCGCCCTGCTGAAGGCATTCCACGACGGCGTGGACATTCACCGGGCGACCGCCGCCGCCGTCTACCAGGTGCCGCTCGACCAGGTGACCTACGAGCAGCGCCGCTTCGCCAAGGCGGTCAACTTCGGGCTGATGTACGGCATGGGCGCCTTCCGCCTGGCCCGCGACAGCGACCTCACCCTGGCCGAAGCTGAGGATTTCATCGCCGCCTATTTCGCCCAGTTCCCCGGCGTGCGCGCCTACCTGGACGAGGCGCGCGCGCGCGCCGCTCGTCTGGGCTACGTCGAGACGCTGCTGGGCCGCCGCCGCTATTTCCCGGAGCTGAGCGAGAAGCTGGGGCGCAAGGTGGACTTCCAGGCGCGGCAGCGCGCCGAGCGCGAAGCGATCAATATGCCGATCCAGGGCACGGCGGCGGACATCATCAAGATCGCCATGATTGACCTGGCGCGGGCGCTGCGCGAAAGCCGCCGCCGGGCGCGCATGATCCTGCAGGTGCACGACGAGCTGGTGCTCGAAGTGCCGGACGACGAGCTGGAGCGCGTCGTGCCGCTGGTGGTCGAGGTGATGGAAGCCGCGTTCCGGCTGGACGCGCCGCTGGTCGCCGATGCCAACGTCGGGCCAAGCTGGGCGCAGATGGAGCGATGGGGGCGCGGGTGAGCGTCATCCGCCGTAGAATTATGCCGGGCCGGCGCGGGAAGCGGACGGATTTGCTTCACCCCTCATTCCCCTCTCCACACGCGGAGAGAGGGGACGGAACCCCACCAGACCTCCTCTCAGGGGTAGATCTTTAACTTTTTGAGCGAAGAGCAACCCTGTATGTTCTCGCCCAAACCGTTAAGAACCTACTCCTGACAGCACCAGACCTCCCCCTCTCCGCGTGTGGAGAGGGGGCCGGGGGGTGAGGTCAACCGGCTTCTGGCGCGACACGGTCGCTCGTGTCGCCACCGACAGAGGGTAAAACCCCATGACCGGATTCCGTAGCAAAACCCTATGTCGGGTGATAGTGAGATTCGCGCCTCAGACAGGGCCTCGTTCGCTGCGATTGTCCGCCGATCGCGGGTCAACCGTCGGGGATATGCCCCGAAGCGCGGTACAATGAAGCCACAACCACCAGTCAAATATCAGACCAAAGGATTCGCTTCGTGAGCCAGAAACTACAACAGTGCCCCCACTGCGGTGCGTATGTGCTGGGCGGCGACGCCATTTGCCCACGCTGCGATCATCCCCTGGAACCGACGGCGCCGGGCGAGGGTGTAGCGCCCGATCCGCCAACGGCCATCTTCCCCGCGCCAGAGGAAGAGAGCGCCCCGCCTGAGCCGCAGACGGCCATCTTCCCCGCGCCAGAGGAAGAGAGCGCCCCGCCCGACTCACAGACGGCCATCTTCCCCGAAGCGGCGGAGGAGGCCGGCTTGCCCGCTGCCGACGCAACCGCCAGCGAGGGCAGCACCCCGCTCTTCGAAAGCGAGCCGCCGGGCGACTTCGCCGCGCCAGGGCGCGCCGAAGCGCGCCCACAGCCGCCGGAAGTGATGCCCGGCCCGGCAGAAGAAGCGCCCGCCGCCCATGACGAGGACAGCGGCGCCGTGCCCGCCCCGGACTTCACCGCGCTCTTCCCGCCGGAGGAGGTCGAGGCGGAGGCGCGCCTGCCTTTCGAAGACACGGATCGCCGCGCGCCGGAGGCCGTCCACGAGGACACGCCGACGCACCCGGCAAGCGCAGAGCCTGTCGCTCCGCCCGCTGAGCTGGAGCCGCCCCAGGGGCGCACGCAGATCACGCCGAGTCGCCAGTTCGCCGGGCCGGGTTACATCGTGCCGCCCGCGCCCTACACGCCACCGCCCTTCACGCCGCCGCCGATGCCCGCCGTCTACGGCCCTGCGCCCGTCTCCGGCTACGCCTACTTGCAGCAGCGCGTGGCTGAATACGTGCAGGGCGGTTATCGCGTGCACGACCACTCACCGGCCCAGGCGGTGCTCTCCTGCGGGAAGAACCTGGGCGTCGGCGGGTGGATGCTGGCGTTGATCACGGGGATCGGCTTTGCCTGGTATCTGCTCACCCTGGCCTTGAGCGGCTTCGCCAGCGATCGCGTCTACATCACCCTGGAAGCGGATGGGCGCGTCTATGAGGACGGACCGGGCGCGGCACACATCCGGCGCGAGCGAGCGCGGGCGGGCCGCCGCTGGGCGCTCTTTGGTGGGGCGCTGCTGGCGCTCAGCCTGCTGCTGGCGCTGGTGCTGGGGGCAGTGGCCTACGTCTACTTAGGCGACGACGGACACCAGGCCGCGCTGCGCGAGGCGTACCCGGAGATCACCCTGTTCGAGGAGCGCTTCAGCGCGGTGGAGCCAGACCCCGGCGATGTGCCGCTGGCCCGCGACGGCCTCGTCATCTGGGGCGCGCTGCTTGGGGTCGCCGTCGTCGGCGCGTGGGGCGGCGCGACGCTGGCCGTGATCGGCACGGTGCATCACGGGGCGTACCGCGTGCCAGTGCCATCGCTGCCCGGCTGGTGAACATCTCCCGCGCCCGGCCAGGACGCAGCCGAAAGCGCCCCCCTCACCCGCCGAGGGACAGCACCACGTGAAAGACGCTACCCCGTCCCGGCTCGCTGGTCACGCGGATTTCCCCGCTGTGCAGTTCAATGATGCGCCGGGCGATGGTCAGGCCCAGCCCGGCGTGACGCCCGGTGCGAGCCTGGTTGGCGCGGAAGAAGCGGTCGAAGATGCGCGGCAGATTGTCCGCCGAGATGCCAACTCCCGTATCGGCGACGCGCACCGTCACCGTATCCCTGGCGAGCACATTCTCCAGCGTCACGGTGCCCCCCGACGCGGTGAAGTCCAGCGCGTTCTGCACGATGGCCTCCAGCGCGCGATACAGGTCGGGCAGGCTGGCGCGGATGAACGCAGGCCCATCCGCTGGCTTGAACTCCAGCGTGATGTTCTTTGCCTGGGCCGCCGCTTCGAACCCGGCGTGCAGATCGCGCAGCAGGAAATTGATATCGAGCAGCGTGGTCATCATCATCGGCCCGCTGTCGAAGTGCGACATGGCCAGCATGTCGTCAATCAGCTTGCCGATGTACATCGCCTGGTCTTTCATGGCGCTGATGCGCTGCGCAGTTTCGGGCGGGGGCTGGAGCGCCCGCTCGATCAGCTCCAGGCCGGTGTAGATCACCGCCAGCGGGGTGCGGAACTCGTGCGAGGCGTCTTCGATGAAGTGCGCCAGGATGTTAACCTTCTCCCGCTCCAGCGCCAGCTTCAACCGCTCTGTTTCGGCGTTCTTGCGGTCGGTGATGTCCACAATGGTCTGCACGATACGGTCTGCCAGGCCATCGGCGCTGCGCACGGCCCTGGCCGAGACCAGCCCCCAGAACTCGCTGCCGTCGGCCCGAATGTAGCGTTCCTCGTGCTGGAAAGCGTCCAATTCCCCCGTCTGCAGGGCCTGGTGTTGCCGGACGGTGCGGCTGACATCGTCCGGCGCGATGATGTCCAGAGATGCGAGTCCCGCCAGGGAGTCGTAGCCGAACATATCATGCCAGCGCTCGTTGACCTGCAGATAGTGCCCCTGGGCATCGAGCAGGGCGATGGCGCTGGCCGCGTTATCGAACATGGCCTGCAACTGCGCCTGGCTCTGGCGCAGCGCCTGCTGGGCCAGCCGCTGCCCGGTGACATCGGTGATGAACCCCTCCATCACCTGCTGACCGTTGGGCTGCGCCACCAGGCAGCCCTGCTCCCAGACCCATTTCTCCTGGCCATCGCGCGTCCGCAGGCGGTAAGTGTAGGTGAAGGGCTGCCCTATCGCGATGCTCCGCTGCGTCGTCTCCCAGACATGCGGACGATCTTCAGGATGAATGAGATCGTTGAAGGACACCACACGATTGTAGAGCAGTTCGTCTGGCGTATAGCCAGTGAGAGCCGCACAGCCGTTGCTGACCACCAGCATGGTCCACTGGGCATCGTTCAGGCAGCGATAGGCCATGCCCGGCAGGTTGTCAAGCAGCGCCTCAAGCGAAAGCTGGTCTTCTTGCAGCGTCTGCTGGCGCAGCGTGTTTTCGTTCAGGCAGGCAGTGGCCTCCGCCAGCGCAGCTTCCAGCATGGCGATCCGGTCGCGCAGCACTCCCTCGCCAGGCTCGAAGTCGTCATGCGTGGGCAGAGAGGGATGCTCAGCCATAGAAACCGTCTCCTCGGTGAAGCGTCCGGCCCGGCTGCGGGGGCTGATCCCGCGCCACTGCCGGCCTGTGCCCCGTGTCTTATTTGGCGGGGGCGGCATCCTGCGCCGCCCCACGCCGGAGGCGCCAAGAATTCTCGGCGCTCATCCTGGCGAAGGCGAGCGCCCTAGCGCCCTTCGTCTGCGGCGGCGGGCAGCGTGAGCGTGACGACGGTCCCGCTGCCCGGCTGGCTCTCCAGCGCGATATGCCCGCCGTGTAGCTCGGCCAGCCGCTTGGTGATCGCCAGGCCCAGGCCCGCCCCGTCATAACTGTGCACAGCCGCGCTGTCGCCCTGCTGGAATTCGCCGAAGATGCGCTCCACCTGGTCGGGTGCGATGCCCATGCCGGTATCGCTGATGGTGATCACGATCCGCTGGTCGTCGCCGCGCGCGCGCAGCATCACCTGCCCCGCGTCGGTGAACTTGATAGCGTTGGCTAGCAGATTGGTCGCCATCTGGCGGATGTGCATCTCGTCACCGAGCGCAGGCGGGGCGCCAGCGAAATCGCGGACGAGTTCCAACCCCTTGTGCGCGGCGAGCGGCGCGACGGTGTCCAGCGCGGTGTTGAGCGCCTGCACCGTGTCCACTGGCGCGCGATTGAGCGTCAGATATCCCGTCTCGATGCGGTTCAAGTCTATCACATCGCGGATCAGGCTGAGCAGGTTATACCCATTGCGCACGACTTTTTCCAGGCGGTCGCGCTGCGTATCGTTGAGCGGGCCATAGGTGCCGCTGAGCACCAGCTCGGTGTAGCCGATGACCGAGTTGAGCGGCGTGCGCAGCTCGTGGCTCATGTGCGCCAGGAACTGGCTCTTGAGCCGGCTGGCCTCGCTCAGCTCGGCGTTCTTGCGGGCCAGCTCCGCATGCAGCCCGGCCAGCGGGCTGAACAATTCATAGCGCAACACGGGCACGCCGAGCGCCAGCGCCGCCAGCGCCAGCAACACCGCCTGCGCCGGGAAGTGCAGGAGCGGCCAGAGCAGCGCCGAACTGAGCGAAGCCAGCATGATCAGCACGGGCGCGCGCCACAGGGCGCGCCCCCGTTCGTCGTCCATGCGGTAGAGCAGAGCGGCAGCGATCAGCAGATAGACCCACTGCGTCACCACCACGACCAGGCCCAGCGTCGTCCAGTCGCCCTTGAAGCTGCCTTCCTGGCCGGGCACCGGGCGGATGTTGACGATCAGGCGGTCGGTCCACAGCGCATAACTGTGGGTGATGATCATCAGCGCGCCGGCCAGGCGCATGGCGCGCATGACGGGCGTGTGCTGCTGGGCGAACTCGGAGGCGAAAAAGAACATGATTACCGTGAACGTGCCCATCAGCTCGATAGCTATGTAGGTGGTGTGCGCAGGCGGAAGACTGAGGCGGTCAATGAAGCGTCCAAAGCCGTTGGTGATGCTGTACGAGCCGAGCAGGAACATGGTCAGGGCGAAGAGCCGGTTCATGCGCCGGCGCGGAGCCTGCCACAACACCAGCATCAGCAGGGCGCAACTGATGGTGGCGGTGAGGCCGTTGGCCACGAGCACGATGACGGTGGTGGATGACATGGCTAGGACGCCCCCTCCTCCAGCGCCCGATCGGCCAGCAACCGGACGGCCTCGGCGGACACCGCCCCCGGCGTGACCGGGCTGATCAGAACGGAGCTGGCCCCAGCCGCACGCGCCTGCCCGGCCACTTCAGGCGCGGCGATGACCAGGATGGGCATCCCGCCCAACGCCGGGTCGTGGCGCAGACTGCGCACCAGGTACGCCGCGCCCAGCTCGGCCAGGCCGAAATCCAGCACGACCAGGGCGGGGTGCTGCTCGCAGATCAGGCGCAGGCCGTCGCTGGCGCTCTGCGCGCCGAAAGCGCGACACTTGGCGCGCTCCAGGGCGCGCCGCCGCGCCGCGAGCCGGTCGCCGTCGCCATCCATCAGCACGACCAGCGGCCCGCTGGTGCGACGCCCCGGAGTCAGGATGGGCGGCGGGACGGGAGTGCCGGGCGCTGCCGGCAGGGCGACGTAAAAAGCCGTCCCTTTGCCGGGCGTGGTGGCGAACCACAGATTGCCGCCGTGCAGCGCCACCAGCCGCTGCGCGATGGCCAGGCCGAGGCCCGTGCCGTCCTCATGATGAGTCAGCGTGCCGTCCGGCTGGTAAAACGCGCGGTAAATGCGCTCCTGCTGCGCCGGCTCGATGCCAGGGCCGCTGTCCGCGACGCACAGCACCACCTGGTCGCGTATGCTGTCAAAGTAGCCGCGCACGATGACTGCCCCCCGCTCGGTGAAGGTGATCGCGTTCTGGAGCAGGTTGTCGAGCGCCTGGTAAGCCCGCCCCCGGTCTACGGCCAGATCGGGCAGCGCCGCATAGCCGCGCACCAGCGCCAGCCCTTTGGCCTGCGCCGCCTCAGCGTGGGCCGCCAGCAGCTCGTCGAGCAGGGCGACCGTCGGCACGCGGGTGATCGTCAGCGCCAGTCGCCCGGCCTCGATGCGGCTCAGATCGAGCACATCGTTGATCAGCTCGAGCAGGCGCCGCCCGTTGCGAACAACCTTTTGCAGCCGATCCTGTTGCAGGGCGTTGAGGTCGCCATAGGTGCCGAGCAGCACCAGGTCGGTGTAGCCGATGATCGAGTTGAGCGGCGTGCGCAGCTCGTGGCTCATCGTCGCCAGGAACTGGCTCTTGAGCCGCGTGGCCCGCCGCAACTCGTCGTTCTTGGCGGCCAGTGCCGCGTTGAGATCGGTGAGCGGCTGGAAAACCTGGAAGATGATCACCAGCCGGCCCAGCATGATGGCGGCAGCGGTGAGCATCAGCGCGTTGAGCGAGTAGGTGCGCGTGACCGGCAGCGCCGCGAACGCTGCCACGCCTGCGGTCATGGCCGCCAGCGGCCAGGCCAGCGCACGAGCGCGGGCGTTGCGCTGGCGGTACACCGCCGCGATGACCGAGATCATGCACAGGGCGGCCAGCCCCGCGCCCAGGACGCCGGTTGACGTGAAGCGGTACTCGTAGCTGTAGGCGTCGTACGCTTCGAAACGCTTGAAGATAGCGCCCTGCCAGACCAGGATCAGGCCGAGGGCAGCCACCAAGACGATGAGGGCCATCTGAGCGCGCTGCAAGCGGGCGGGTATCTCGGCGAAGCTCAGCATGAAGCCGAAGAGCAGCGTGACGCTCAGGACATACAGAGAGGTGACGCTCTTGCGCAGAGGGTCGGGGTCCAGCGCCAGCGGCTGCGCGACGGTGAAGACGGTATTGGCCAGGCCGTACAGGCTGAGCGTGACCATGCCCAGGGCGTAGCACAGGTTGCTGGGCCGCCGCGCGTTATGCCACAGCACGAGCAACGCCAACGCCGCCCCACAGATACTTAACATCGGGCTGACAACAAGACTGGCTAGAGTGGCGGGGCCGATGGTCATCAGAAATCTGCTGGGATCAGAGTGGACGTTCAGATGCGTGTCTGGCTCTGCCCAATTGTAGCACGTTTCAGCGCTGATCTGAGCCAGCGGTGCGGGGCGGCGCGGGGGCCGAGAGATCATTCGAGCAGCCAGGGGGTGAGGTAAATCCGCCCACTTCCCGCGCGCAGGGGGAGATAAACCCGCCAGCCAGGGCGTCGCCAACGGCCTCTCAGCAAGCCGTCTGACAGGTTTTTTTTCGCTTCTGAACACATTTTTACGAATTTAGGTGATATGATGTGACAGTAGGGAGGAGTGTGCCGTCATCAGCGCAAGTTCGCTGGAGGTATGAGTATTCAGGGAGGAAGGCTCTATGCAACATAAGCGCGTTTTGTCAGCATGCTGGTGCGCAGTCTTCACCATCGCGCTGCTGGGCGGGGCCGGCCTGGGCCGCGCCCAGACCGGCGTCACGGTGACGCTCACTCCGGCAGAGGTCGGCGTGGCCGAGACGGCGGTCATCGAGGGGCGCATCGCCTGCCCCGCTGGAAGCTGCGCCGCCTTCGCCGTGACTATCCGCTTCGACCGCGCCGTAGCCCGCGTGTGGACGGCCCGCGCCGGCCCATACCTGGGCGAAAGCACCCTGGAGCGCGAGGTGCTGGTGGACAACGCCGCCGGAGTGGTGCGCCTGTCCTACACCGCGCAGGGAGCGCCCGCCGCCACAGGCGATGTGCTGTTCACGCTGGAAGTGGGCGGGCTGATCCCCGGCGAGGCGGCCTTCACCATCGAGACGCTGGACATCACCGACGCCAACGGGGCGCTGCTGGCCTCCAGCGGGCAGGGCACGGCGGTCACCGTCTTCGAGACGGGCAAGATCGCCTTCTTCTCGCCGCCGGACAACGAATGGGAAGTGGCCTTCACCTCCGAGCGCGACGGCAACCCCGAAATCTACGTGATCAACGGCGATGGCAGCAATCCCCGCCGCCTGACCACCAGCGATTTCCTGGACGGCGCGCCAGACTGGTCGCCGGACGGGGCGCGCATCGCCTTCCATTCGGCGCGCGACGGCAACCTGGAAATCTACGTGATGAGCGCCGACGGCAGCAGCCCGCAGCGACTGACCGACCACCCGGCCAGCGATTCCGAGCCGGACTGGTCGCCGGACGGTTCGCGCATCCTCTTCGTCTCCGACCGTGATGGCAACGAAGAGCTGTACGTCATGAACGCCGACGGCAGCAACGTGCAGCGCCTGACCGACAGCCCCGGCCTTGACACGCAGCCGGCCTGGTCGCCGGACGGCAGAACCATCGCCTTCTCGTCCATGCGCGATGGTGTGGCCGAGATTCACCTCATGGACGCCGACGGCAGCAACGTGCGCCGCATCACCAACCTGTTCGGCGCGAACGGCTGGGTTCCGGCCTATTCCCCGAACGGCCTGCTGATGACCTTCCAGACCGAGCGCGACCGCCAGGCGGACATCTACCGCATGACCAACGAAGGGGCTGAACCGCTGCGCATGACCGAGCAGAGCGACCGCCTGGGCAGCATGGACTGGGCGCCGGATGGGGACTGGATCGCCTTCATGTCCGGGCGCAGCGGCTACGCCAACCTGTACGTGATGGACCGCGACGCGCAGCACACCTTCCGCCTGACCGACGAGACCAATGAGAACTACGATCCCGACTGGCGGCCCGTCTTCGAGCCGCTGCCGACGACGTGCCTGGTGCGCACCGAGTTCGATCGGTTCGCGCGGGTGCGCGTGGGGCCGGGGGAGAATCGCGGCATCTTCGACTGGCTGCCCGCCCGGCAGGACTTCACCGTGATCGGGCAGGCGCGCGACGACCAGGGCAAGACCTGGTGGCAGCTTGACAAGGACGAGGTGCCCGACAGCGAGTTCGCGGCGTCGCTGTGGGTGGCCGAAGAGGAAGTGGACGAGATCGGCAACTGCCCCGCCGTCCCGCAGGGCGAGATTCCGCCGATCATCCCCGACCTGCCAGGTGGTGGGCCGACGCCGCCTCCCGGTTGGGGGCCGTGCGGCTCATGCAGCACCTGCGGCGGCCCGGCCAGCGAGTGCGTGACCTCGCCCGACGGCGCGTGCCTGTGGGACCCGGCCACCTGCGCGCCGCCGACCACTGGGGAGTGCTATACGCTATCACTCTCTGTCACCCGGAACACCCAAAGATGCCCCAATGCATCTGTGGGGGTGATGAGCATCCCCAACTGCGGTAAAAACCAGTGGCTGCCGGGCAGTACGGTTATCGTGCAGGGATTCGATCTCGCCCAAATCTGCGTTGTGCACTGGTCTGGTTGCGGTGTCTCTGGCACTTCACCCGCGATTTCAGTGACAATGAATTCCAGTTGCACACTGTCTGCCACGATCGACATCCATTAGTTCCAGGCAGCAGTCAGAGTAGGGGGGAAGCCGCCTAGCTTCCCCCCGTGCGGGGTGCAGCACAACCAGACTTCGGAAGTCTGCGGAGACTTCCGAAGTCTGCCTTTCGAGCGTCCGCCGCTGCGGATCTCGTCACCACAAGGCCCCTCTCCGGCTCGGCTGGAGAGAAGCGCATCGTTCACGGACGCGGCGCAATCGCCGTTCGAGCGCCCGCCCCTTCCGCGTCCTCTGCGCCTCTGCGGTTCCGGTATTCCGCCCCACGTCCGTCCCCGCCCAACTGCCCGATTGCCCCCTATCCTGGCTCGCAGTACAATCGAAGCACACACGCTATCCAAGACCGAGCGGGCCGACCATGATCACTCGTCTTTTGCTGATTGATGCCAATATCTCGTTCATTGTCACGCTCAAGCAGGCGTTGGAGAGCACGGGCCAGTTTCGCGTCAACCTGGCGGCCAATGGCCAGGCCGCCCAGGAAGCCCTGCTGCACAGCCATTATCACGCCGCCCTGCTCGATTGTGACCTGGCCGACATAGGGTCTCAGGCATTGGTGGATGTGATCCGCCAGATCAGGCCGGGCCTGCCCGTGATCATGATGTCGGACGATATGGAGCAGCTTGAGCGCGCCCAGGCGGAAGATGTGCAGGGTCTGCTGGCCAAGCCGTTCACAGCGCGCGAGCTGATCGCTTCTCTGCGCGATCTCGTCGGCGGCGCAGAAGGGCCGGTCATCGCCCCGCCCGATGGCGTGGTCCGCGACGAATTTGTCCCGCCAGAGATGCCGTCTGTCGTTCAGGGGCAGACGGGCGCGTCGTCGCCCGTCGAGCCGGACGAAGAATCCCCACCGAGCGCGCCCGAACGCCGCCCCACCGAGCTTTTCAGCGCGGAAGAGCGCGCGCAGATTCAGCAGGGATTGCACGACCTGGATGAACTGGGGGGGCCGGGCGACGCCCTGGCCGGCGAAGAAGCGGAGTCGTCACCGTTGCAGGGAGACGAGCTGCTGACCGAGTTCGAAGTCTTCGAGCGCATCCAGACGGGGCAGCTTGGCCGCCTTCAGGACGATCAGAGCAGCGACTGGGAGACGATCAGCCCGCTTGCGGAGTCTTTCCCCGCAGACGAAGAATCGCCCGTCGCCGATCTCCTGTCCTGGGACGCCGAAGAGCAATCCGGCGCGACAAGCGCGCTGGCCTGGCCGGAGGAAGCGCCGACCACGCGCGCGCTCGACGCCGCCGAAGTTTTGCCCTGGGATGCTGAAGAGCAGTCCGGCGCGACAAGCGCGCTGGCCTGGCCGGAAGAAACGCCGGCCACGCGCCAGCTCGATTCAGTGGAAGAACCGCCCGAAACCCGCCTGCTGGACGACGGGGAAGAGCCTGAAGAGACGCGCCGGCTGGCGGACACGGATTCACTGGGGACGCTGCTGGAGACGCGCCCCTGGTCGGGGCGCTCTGCCCAGCCGGAGCACGCGGGGTCGCCCGACCTGGACGACCTGCGCGAATTCCTGGCCACCGACTACAGCGCGCACGACGCCGACGAGTTCGACGATGTGCTCGACGCGGTGGCTCGCTCTTCGCCGGAGGAGTACGAGCGCTCGCCCGACGATCGCGCTTTTCACGATCTGGTCGAGTCGCTGCACCCGCGCGACGCCGCCCAACAGCGGCGCACGCGGCTCGACGAGCTGCTGGCGTCCATCGCTGCCGACAGCGGCGAGCCAGAGCAGCCCGCCGACAGCGGCGCGGCCATTGACTACGTGCTCGACGCGATCCGTCGGGCGGGGCCGCCCATCCAGGAAGGAGAAGCGCCGGACGAGGCGGCGCTGGACGACACGACCATCGGCGATGTCATCGAAGGGCTGTTCGAGCCGTCCTTTGAGGGCGTGCTGGCGGCCCTGGCCGGAGAGGACGTGGGCGACGAAGACTACGATGAGCCGAGCTACTCCCGGCTCTCCGCCGTGCCGGGTGCCACCGAGCAGATGGCGAGCGAAGAGACCTTTGACGATAGCAGCCCGGCCTGGCTGACCAACTACGAGCGCGAAGCGTCTGCCCTGCCGGATGACGCGGCGGGGCCGGCGCTGGGCGAGTCGGTAGAGCTGTTCGACGAGCCGCCGACCACGCCGCAGGATTCGCGCCATTACCCGGCTACGGCGGCCCTTGCCGCGGTCGCCAGCGCCGAGGATGGCGACGATTTTTCGCTCACCCAGCTTCTGGAGCAGATCGAAGGACAGCTTCCCCCCTTGCAGGTGGATCGCCCCCGCCTGAAGCCGCTGCCGTCGTGGGACAGCGACGCGGGGCTTGGCGACGTGCGCGATCTGGAGACGATCTTCGATGAGATGGAAGGGGCCGAGGGCGGCGAGCCACAGCCGTCGCTCGAAGACACGCGCCCGACCTTCTCCCCGGACGCCTACACGGACGCGGCGACGCTCGACCTGGACGCGATCTTCGGCGCGCCAGAGCCTGCATCAGCGGGCGAGTTTGGCGAAGAGGTCTTCCCCGACGAGCTGCGCGACCTGGCCGACGCCGCGCACCTGGTCGCCGATGCTTCCGTGTCAGAAGCCAGCGTCGCCGAGCTGTTCTACGCCGGGGTGCGCCAGGACTCCTGGGACTTCGCCGAGCCGTCCGACGCGAAGCCGTCCGACGCCGAACCAGCCGATTTCGAGTTCGCCGAGATCCCGCAATGGCCGGAGCCGGTGGACTCATTTGCGTCCGCGCCGCCTGAAGAGTCGCTGCCGGAGATGGCTCCGCCAGAGCCGGACTGGGAAGAGATCGGCGCCAGCGAGGAACAGCCCGCCGTGATGCTCTCGCCAGAGCCGGACTGGGAGCAGCCCGTCGCAGCCCCGCCCCTTGCCCCCCCGGCGCCCACCTTCGCCGCCGGGGAGCGTTCCGCTGCGCCAGACGCGCCAGAGAGAGCGGCTGCCGTCCCAGAACCAGACGAGGACGCCGCCGACGCGGACATCGCCCAGGCGGCGCTGCGCCTGACGCAGTACTCGCTCGAAAGCTCGGCTCAGGCGACGCTGCTCAGCCGTCCGGGGCGGCTGCTGGCCAGCGCCGGCGACCTGCCCGCGGCGGCTATTGCGCGGCTGCTCAGCGCGGTTGACGCGGCCTGGCGCACCAGCCCTGCCGCTTCCGACGCGCTGATCCGCTTCGTCGCGCTGCCAGACGCGGGCGAATTCCTGCTCTATAGCACGCGCGTCGAGGCGGACATGACGCTGAGCATGGTCTTCGGCACCAACACCCCTCTGCGCACCATCCGCCGCCAGGCGCGCCGGCTCGGCGAGTCGCTCAACCTGATGGCCGAATTGCCCGCTGCCGATGCAGAAGCGCCAGCCGCGCGCACCAGGCCCCGCCGCCCGGAGGGGTTGGCCGCCGAGCCGGTCGCCGCCGCTGTCGAAGCCGAGGCTGCCGTGCCCGCCCAGGACGCCGCTCCGCAAACCGACGAGGGGCCGTACACGGGCTATACCTGCCTGTGGGTGCCTCATGATCCGCGCCTGGAGCTGCGCAGCGAATTCGCCGATTCGCTGCGGGAGTGGATTGTGGACGCGGCGGAGGCGGATCGCTGGCGGGTGCTGGCGCTCGACGTGCAGACGGATTACGTGCTGGTGTCGCTCGATGTGCCGCAGAAGACCCATCCAGACGCGGCCATCGCCCGGCTGATGGCCGCCACCGCGCAGCGCAGCGCCGATGAATTCCCCGACCTGGCCTTCGGGCAGCCGTTGTGGGCGGACGGATACTACTTCGCCGCCCCGCCGCGCGATCTGAGTGACCGCGAGATTGTCCGCTTCCTGGCGTTCCAGCGCCAGGCGTAGCGCGGCGATCCCTCTGCCGCACCCCGGCAACACAACGCCCCGGTTGCTGGCCGGGGCGTGCGCGCTGTCTGCGGGCGTCTGCCGATCACTTGGCGTTGGTGGTCGGCAGCGCTCTGCCACCCCACACTGCGTCGAAATTCGGCCCCATCGTGCCACGCGGCACGTAGAGCACGTCGCACACCCACACGATCTTGTAGTACGCGCCCGTAGCATCCATGCCTAGCACCCAGGCGGTCTTGCCCGCCGGGACGGTGGTGTAGGGCTGGACTAGCTCACCGGGTGCCCAGTAGAGTGGCGTGTCGAGCACGAAGGTGCCCACCACCGAGGACGCGGTGATCGGCATGTACTGATCGCAGCCGGCGATGCTGGTCACGTCGAAATCATCGGCGTTGCAGGTGAAGCGCACTTCGGTCGTCCACAATGCCTGCTGGTGCTTGTCGCGCAGGGTGACGACCAGGATCAGCACCTGGTTCTCCGGCATAGGAAACGAGCCGGTCTGCAAGCCGCGATCGTTGCGATTGAATATAGACCAGTCATTGTCGAAGGGGCCGGGAGCCGTGGCCGAGAAATACTCGTCCATGTAGACGACACCGGCAAAGTCCTTGACGATGGTATCGGCGTAGTAAACCTCGCCTGGAGTCAGGTTGCGGAACGCCACCTCAAAGCCCGTCTGGCCGCTGAGGCAGCCCGAAGAGATGCGGTCTATGACGAGCCACTGCTCGCCCGCCGCGCGAACCTGCCCGGCCTGGGGCACATAGGCCAGCGTCAGCGCCAGGCCGAGCAGCACAACAAGGGAAACCCATCTGGCACGCATTGCACTCCACTCCTTCTGTACCTCGGATAGCACCGAATCCAATGTTCTATATGAGTCGACTCTGGTTAATTATTATATGGGAGTCTTTTTTATAGCACCGTTTGAAACTTATAACCTCGCGACGAGCGCAACCCAAGCGTGGGGTAAGAGGAGCAGGCGGAGCACTCTAGAGGGTGCCCGGGGCGGAGAAAGGGGCGGCGGTGTCCGCCGCCAGACCAGGCGGCCCCTGATCCCCGCTTCGCGTAAGGGCGCTGCTCTGCTATGCCTCGCGGAGTCAAAGAGAGGGGAAACGCGCCGCGTCAGCACCGGGCGGGGGTGAGATCACTCAGGGCGCGGCGAAGGGCTTTCCTGGGCGCGCGCTTGCGCCTGCCAGCGGCGGATGAGCAAAGCGAACATGATCACGTCAACAGCCGTGTGCGCGGCGACAGGTGCCCACAGCGCGCCCCGCCACAGCGCCAGCGCACCCAGCAGCGCCCCGGCGAGTCCCGCGTAGACGAAGTACGCGAACGTCACCGCGTGCAGCGCGCCGAACACCAGTGACGTGACCAGCAGGCCCAGTGTCGGTTGCAGCGCCCCGCGAAACAGAATTTCTTCCGGCACGCCCGCCAGCAGGCCGAAGATGACCGCGTGGTGAGGGCGCAGGGCGGGCATATCCAGCAAGGCGACCAGGCGGCGCTCGATGCGCTGCAGGGCGGGAATGCGCCCGAACAGGCCCCACGCCGCCGCCGCAAACGCAGCCCCCAGCAGCGCGCCCAGCAGCAGATCGGCCAGCCAGTGCTGGCGCGGGAACCACGCGCCCGGCCCTTCGCCTCCGGCGAGCAACGCCCAGCCGAAGCCCAGCCCCAGCATCACCGCGCCCAGTAGCGTGCCATAGCCGACCAGCACGCGCGGGTGCAGGCGGAGAAGGTGGCCAGGGCTGGCAACCGGCGGCGGAGCGTCGGGCACACTCATCATCCCCTCAGGAAGCGTCTACGGGATTCTCATGCTGCACTGGTATTGTAGTAGGTGAGGCTGAAAAGGGCACAGACTCGCCCCTGGAGGATGCACGCAACGGTTGGCGGCGACTCGTTGGACACTGCGCGAAGGGAGATTCCGGGGCGTATTGCACTACGCTCCTGCGGGGTGCGACAGAGCAGTGCCCTTCGCGGGCAAATGTTGCGCGCGCTTCCTTTAGATGCACCCGGGCCGCCGAAAGCCGCATCCAACAGGCACCTGTGATGCCCGCGTTGCCCCGCCGCCGCTCATCGTCGCCCACTTGTCTTCGGATTTTTACCATATTCTAATCTAAATAAATTGATTTTTATCTGAAAAACTCGTATCATGAGGGTAATTGAAGACACTTCGATGCCGCACCCCATTCGCCGAAAGAGTGGCGGGCCTGGTGCCCGCCCTAATCCAAAGGCAGGCACCCGTGGTTGCGATGAGCCAAACGATCTCCCAGTCTACGACGGACTCCCGCCTGAACTGGCGTTCCGAGTACGATTCTTTCGAGAGCGACGTTGAGTTTGCGTTCGGCAGCGAGGCTGAGGCGGCAGAAGAGCAGGCGCCGCCCGATGACAGCACGCCCATGCCCCAAACCGATGCCGACCTGTTGCAGTTCTACTTCCGCGACATCCGTCCGATCTCCGAGCCAATTGACGTGGAGCGCGAACAGGCGCTCGCCCGCCTGGTGCAGGCCGGCAACCGCGCGCAGGAGCAACTGGCGGTTGGCAAAGTGGATTGCGACTCGATGGATGACGAGTATTGCGACGTGATCGAGCTGGGCGAAGCCGCCCGCCAGGAGCTGATCATGGCCAACACGCGCCTGGTCATCTCCATCGCCAAGAAGTACCAGGGGCGCGGCCTGCCCCTGCCCGACCTGATCCAGGAAGGCAACCTGGGGCTGATGAAGGCGGTTGACCGCTTCGATCCGGCGCGCGGCGTGCGCCTGAGCACTTACGCGACCTGGTGGATTCGCCAGGCGATTGCCCGCGCCGCCGGTGACCGGGGCCGCACCATCCGCCTGCCGATCAATCAGGGGCAGCGTTGGGGCCGCCTGCGCCGCGCCAGCGAGCGGCTGGCCCAGGAATTGGGCCGCGAGCCTACGACCGAAGAGCTGGCCGACGAGGCCAACCTGACGCCCGACCAGGTGGAGACGACCCTGCTCGCCGCGCGCGAGCCGGTGCAGCTCGATGAGCTGGTGGGCGATGAGGAGAACCGCCCGCGCGCCGACCTGGTCGCCGACCAGGAAAGCGAGCTGCCCGAAGAGGCGACTGCTCGCGAGCTGCTCGTCGAGTCGATCAGCTTCCTGCTGGGCGCGCTGCCCTTGCGAGAGGCGCGCATCATCCGCCTGCGCTTCGGGCTGGAGAACGGCGACACGCACAGCATGTCGCAGATCGGGCAGTTGATGGGGTACAGCCGCGAGCGGATTCGCCAGCTTCAGCACGCAGCGCTGAACAAGCTGCGCCAGATGCAGACCGAGTACGGCCTGGCCGAATACCTGGAGTAGCCGCCCGCCCTCACCCGACCACTTCACGTCGTGATTTCCCCTCATGGCGTTGGCCCGACCGGACTGTACCAGTTCCGGTCGGGCGCTTTTTGGGGGGCGGCTGGCCGGAGATGCGGGATTCTGGAACCGCAGAGGCGCAGAGGCGCAGAGAACGCAGAGAAGAACGTACTCTTTACCCATCTCCGCGCTCTCTGCGCCTCGGCGGTGATCCGTTGCTCCAGAGTCCGGCGCCGGGTGGGGTGGGGGCGCGCTTCGCCGCCCTCTCCACACACACGGAGAGGAGACTTAGGGGGGAGGTAAACCCGCCCGTCAGGGTTTCGCAAACGGCCTCTCGGCGGAAATCCGCTTGGCACGCGCCATGTCCTGCTCTCGGCTCCCATTTTTGCAACAATTTAATAGCACAATGACCGTTCGGGAAGTATACTGGGCCTATCGTCCAGCCACGCCAGGAGGTGCCCCGCTGCTCCAATGAGGGAATGTTAGCGCAAGGCCCTGCGCCCGCTGCCCGCGCCGCGCAGGGATACGAGGTGGCGGTTGCGCGTCGCAAGGCGCGCCTAACCCCGGCCCGCCGGGGGAAAATCGAACGATCTGCGGATGCCGCCAGGGGCCGTGCCACACCCCTTCTCCTTCCCTCCCAACCCAAGCCGCGCCCCAAACACCGCCGGTGACGGCGGCCCAATCAGCGCGGTCGTGGCATCCCGACCCAAACACGTCACGCCTTTACTTCTGCGCACGCCCGGCGCGCCCGCTGCCCTGGGCAGAGCTTGCCCGCCCGCCGCTGCCGTGCCGCCATCCCTGGGAGGGAACCTGCCATGTGTGGAATCGTCGGTTATATCGGCCCCCGTGACGCCACGCCGATCATCCTGGACGGCTTGCAGCGCCTCGAATATCGCGGCTACGACTCCGCCGGGGTCGCCGTGTTGCAGAACGGAGCCATCGCCATCCGCCGCGATGTGGGTAAGCTGGGCAATCTGCTGCGCCACGTGGGCGAGAAGCCGCTCAACGGGCGCATCGGCATCGGGCACACGCGCTGGGCCACGCACGGCGAGCCTAGCCCGCGCAACGCTCACCCGCACCTCAGCCAGAGCGGGACGACCGTCGTCGTGCACAACGGCATCGTGGAGAACTTCCGCGAGCTGCGCGCCGAGCTGGAGGCGGCGGGCGTGCGCTTCGCCTCCGACACCGACACCGAGACCATCGTCCACCTGATCCAGCGCGAACAGGATGCCGGGCACGACCTCACCGAAGCAACGCGCCGCGCCGTCAGCCGGCTACGCGGCGCGCACGCCATCGTCGCCCTGACCGCCAGCGAGCCGGATCGCCTGGTGGCTGTGCGCATCGGCAACGCGGGCGGCGTGGCCATTGGCGTGGGCCAGGGCGAGATGTTCGTCGCCTCCGACATCCCGGCCATCCTCGAACACACGCGCCGCATGATCTTCCTCGAAAGCCGCCAGATGGCGACCCTCACCCGCGACGCCTACCACGTCCAGTCGCTCGATGGCCAGCCGGTGGACGCCGAGCTGCACACTATCGCCTGGGACCCGGTCAGCGCGGCGCGTGGCGAGTACAAACATTTCATGCAGAAGGAGATTCACGAGCAGGCCCGCGCCCTGACCGACACGCTGCGCGGGCGGGTGGACTTTCAGGAGGGGCGCATCTGCCTGCCAGAGCTTAACCTGACGCCCGATCAGGCGCGCCGCCTGACGCGCATCGTCACCGTCGCCTGCGGCACCAGCGCCTACAGCGGGCTGGTCGGCAAGTTCCTGCTGGAGGAACTGGCGCGCATCCCGGTCGAGGTGGACTACGGCAGCGAGTACCGCTACCGCAACCCGATCCTCGACGATACCTGCGCGGTGCTGGCCATCACCCAATCCGGCGAGACAGTGGACACGCTGGCAGCGCTGGAGGAGGCGCGCGAGAAGGGTGCGCTGCTGTGGAGCATCGTCAACGCCCTCGGCAGCCAGGCCATGCGCCTGGCCGACGGGCACATCGCCATGCAGGCCGGGCCGGAGATCGGCGTGGCCAGCACCAAGGCGTTCACCACCAGCATCGCCGACCAGTACCTGCTGGCGCTCTATCTGGCCCAGGAGCGCGGCCAGCTTACGGAAGCCCAGGCGTGCGCCCACGTTGAAGACCTGGCCCGCCTGCCGGACCTGGTCGGGCAGGTGTTGGGGCGCGAGCCGCTGATCGAGGCGCTGGCCGCCGAGCTATACCACTACACCGACTTTCTCTACCTGGGGCGCGGCATCAACTACCCGATCGCGCTGGAAGGGGCGCTCAAGCTCAAGGAGATCAGCTACATTCACGCCGAGGGCTACCCCGCCGGCGAGATGAAGCACGGCCCCATCGCCCTGATTGACGAGCACATGCCCGTGCTGGCGATCTGCCTGCAGGACGCCGTCTACGACAAGATGCTCAGCCAGGTGGAGCAGGCCAAGTCGCGCGGGGGGATCGTCATCGCCCTGGCCACCGATGGCGATGCGCTCATCGGCCAGAAAGCCGATTTCGTCATCCCGCTGCCGCCGCTGCCGCCGCTGCTCAGCCCGATTGTGGCGGTCATCCCACTGCAACTGCTGGCCTATCACATCGCCGTGTGGCGCGGCTGCGACGTGGATCAGCCGCGCAACCTGGCCAAGAGCGTGACGGTGGAGTAGGGAGTAGTGATCAGTAGTCGGTGATCAGCGATCAGAGGGCGCAGCCAGCATAGATGACCTGCGCCGACTCCAGGATGGCCTTGCGGCGGAGAGAATTCTTGCTGGCTTCGACGGCGCGGCGCGTGACCAGATCGACTTTGCGCCCGAAGATGTCGCTCAGTTCGTCGCGCATCTGGACGAAATCGAGCAGTGCCCAACGGGCGTCCGGCGCGAAGCGAACCAGCATGTCAATGTCGCTGTCGTGGCGGAAATTACCCTGCACGGCTGACCCGAACAGCGCCAGTTCGCTGACTCTCCAACGCTGGCAAAACGCCCGCAGCGCGTCATGAGGAAGCGCAATCTGAAGGCTCATGGGCCAGGTCTCCTCCTGGCCTATTGTACCACATCGCCGTGTGGCGCGGCTGGTCTACCTGACCCCGCTCGCGCCGGCGCGCAGAAAGAGACTTCCGAAGTTTTCGAAAACTTCAGAAGTCTGGTTTCGGGCCGGACGGGGGTGAGGCCAATGCCCCGCGTCCAGCGAGTCGCTGACAACCTTTGCACGCACCCTATTAGAACAAATGTTTGCGTCCATTCCCCCATTGTGCTATCATCTGAGAACCTACCGCATTGTTCTTCCATGACAGCGCAAGGAGGTTCACCATGCCACGTATCGTTCATTTCGAGATTCCCGCCCGCGATCCGGAGAAGATCGCCGCCTTCTACCGCGAGGTATTCGGCTGGACGGTGGAGAAATGGCAGGGGCCAATCGAATATTGGCTGGTCATCACCGGTGAGGAAGGCACGCCGGGCATCAACGGCGGCCTCTATACTCCAGAAGGGCCTGTCAGCGGCACGATCAACACGCTTGAAGTGGACGATCTCGACGCTTATCTGGCTAAAGTCAAGGCGAGCGGTGGCGAGGTTGTCATGGACAAGCACCTGGTCCCCGGGGTGGGCTGGCTGGCCTATTGCCAGGACGTGGAAGGTACCCTCTTTGGCATGATGCAGGAAGACCAGCAGGCCGGGACGTAGCTCCGCTGCTTTTTGTTTGGGCGACCAGGGCCATACGCCCCTACGAGCACCGGGCACCGTTTCAATGCGACTTCCGAAGTCTGCGCGGACTTCGGAAGTCTTGCTGTAACGCCCCCCAGGAATTGGAATTGTCCGCACTCCGGCGGTAGACTCCAATGCTTGAGCGGACCATTGGCCGCGCCATCGCCCCGCGTGCCGGCGGGAGGCGCGGCAGCGTCCGCGTGTGCCAGCCTGCGCCCGCCCACCCCTCTGCGCGTGGACGGGCCGACAGCAGTCCCCAAAGGAACAGGGAGGTTCCCGTGTCCGACAAGGTTCGTGTCGCCATTATCGGCGTAGGCAACTGCGCCAACTCGCTGGTGCAGGGCGTGCACTATTACCACGACGCCCACCCCGACGAGACGATTCCCGGCTTGATGCACGTGACGCTCGGCGGCTATCACATCAGCGACATCGAGTTCAGCGCCGCGTTCGACATAGACGTGGAGAAGGTCGGCAAAGACCTCAGCGAAGCGATCTGGAGCGGCCAGAACAACACGATCAGGTTCGCCGGCGTGCCGCGCCTGGGCGTGCCCGTCCATCGCGGCATGACGCACGACGGCCTGGGCAAGTATCTCAAGCAGAAGATCAGCAAAGCCCCCGGCCCGACGGCGGACATCGTCCAGATTCTGAAAGACACGCGCACCGATGTCGTCGTCAGCTATCTGCCGGTGGGCAGCGAGCAGGCGACCAAATGGTACGTCGAGCAGGTGCTCAACGCCGGCTGCGCCTTCATCAACGCCATCCCCGTCTTCATCGCCCGCGAGCCGTACTGGCAGCAGCGTTTCGCCGAAAAGAGCCTGCCGCTGATCGGCGACGACATCAAGTCGCAGGTCGGCGCGACCATCCTGCACCGCGTGCTGACCAACCTCTTCAACGATCGCGGCATCCGCCTGGAGCGCACCAGCCAGCTTAACGTGGGCGGCAACATGGACTTCTACAACATGCTGGAGCGCGAGCGCCTGGAAAGCAAGAAGATCTCCAAAACTAACGCCGTCACCAGCCAGCTCCCCTACCCGCTCGATCCCGACAACGTCTACATTGGCCCCAGCGACTACGTGCCCTGGCTGACCGACCGCAAATGGGCGCACATCCGCCTGGAAGGCTCGGCCTTCGGCGACGTGCCGCTCAACATCGAGCTGAAGCTGGAAGTGTGGGACAGTCCCAACAGCGCCGGCGTGATCATAGACGCGGTGCGCTGCGCCAAGATCGGCCTGGATCGCGGGCTGAGCGGCACGCTGGAAGCGCCCGCTGCGTATTTCATGAAGTCACCGCCGGTGCAGATGCCGGATGACGTGGCGCGCAACAGCGTTGAGGCGTTCATTCGCGGCGAGAACAGCCGCACGGTCAAGCCGCCGGCGGGCTGGAAGGGCAGCGACACCCCCTCGGTGCCCGACAATCCGCACGCCGAGGACTAAGCACGTCAGGGCAGAAACGGGCGCGCGGCCTGGCCCGGCCCCC
Organism: Anaerolineae bacterium; assembly: GCA_023382715.1. Taxonomy (GTDB): domain Bacteria; phylum Chloroflexota; class Anaerolineae; order Aggregatilineales; family Aggregatilineaceae; genus UBA2029. Next base: position 124 of record JAHDWP010000026.1, on the reverse strand, counting down.
TGAGGGATACTATTGGCGAACTGCCCCCGTAAACGAGTCTGTTGCGCCAGCGGCTGTTCGAGAAGTCGTGCGTCTTGTAGTGGACCCATAAAGCTGGACACAATTATCGCATGGTTAAGGGGGA
>JAHDWP010000025.1 GCA_023382715.1 Anaerolineae bacterium | reverse complement strand
GGTTGTCAGCGACTCGCTTGCCGCGGGGATATTGACCTCACCCCCCGCCTCGCTGTGCTCGGCTTGCCCCCTCTCCATTCGAATGGAGAGGGGGCGGCGAGGCGCGTCAGCGCCGAGCGGGGGTGAGGTAAACCCGGGTGCGGCAAACTGCCTGACAGGTTTTGCATACACTCAGCGGGCGAAATACTTTGTGCGGGGGGTGCATCGTCGTTACAATTCGTCCCGCACGTTTCTGTACCACAAGCGGACAGACCCATGACTAAATACCTGGCCCGTCGCCTCATCGAATCAATTCCTGTGATCATCGGCGTCTCTGTATTGGTCTTCATGCTGCTGCATCTCATCCCGGGCGATCCGGCGACGACGATCCTGGGCGAGCGGGCTACGCCGGAGAATGTAGAGGCCCTGCGCGAGCGATTGGGCCTAAACAAGCCGCTCTATAAGCAATATTTCATTTGGGCGGGCAATATGCTGCAGGGCGACCTGGGCTATACCGTGCGCGGCAACATCCCGGTCGCCAATGAGATCTCCAGCCGCTTCCCGGCGACTATTGAGCTGGCCCTCGCCGCCCTGATCGTCGCGGTGATCGTCGGGGTGCCCATCGGTATCCTGTCAGCCATCAAGCGCAACTCGATCCTGGACACGGCCAGCATGTTCGGGGCGCTCTTCGGCGTCTCCATCCCCATCTTCGTCCTCGGCCTGCTGCTGATCTTCTTGATCGGCGTCGAGCTGCAGTGGCTGCCCTTTGTGGGCCGGCTGGATAACAGCGTGCGCTTCGAGCGGGTCACCGGCCTGCACCTGGTTGACGCGCTGCTCGCGGGCAACCTGAGCGGCTTCAAGAACGCGCTGGAGCACCTGATCCTGCCGGCGATCACCCTGGCGACTATCCCGCTGGCGATCATCGCTCGCATCACGCGCTCGGCCATGCTGGAAGTGCTGAATCAGGACTACATCCGTACGGCGCGGGCTAAAGGCATGCGCGAGCGCAACGTGGTCATGCAGCACGCTTTCCGCAACGCCATGCTGCCCGTCGTGACGATCATCGGCCTGCAGTTGGGGCGTCTGCTCTCTGGCGCGGTGCTCACCGAGACGATCTACTCGTGGCCGGGCGTGGGCAAGTGGCTCTTCGACTCGATCATCGCCCGCGATTACCCGATCGTGCAGTCTATGACCCTGGTGATTGCGCTCATCTTCATCGCCGTCAACCTGTTCGTTGACCTGCTCTACGCCCTGATCGATCCGCGCATAAGGTATTAGCCGCATGGACGAAATCAAACCCGTATCTCTTGCTCAGTCCACTCAGCGCGAACCCACGATGGAGCGCCTGACTCTGCTGCGCGACTTCCTGCGGCGGCTACGGCGCAGCCCCAGCGCGCGCATCGGCGGGATCATCGTCATCATTACCGTTGGCATTTCCATCTTTGTGCCGCTGCTGGACAATTACAACGCCAAGCGCGACGGCAAGCTGCCGCTGCGCTACGCCGAGCCGGACTGCATCGTGGGCTGGCTGCGCGCCAACCTCAGCGATAGCCAGCCGGATATGTCGCTGAGCGAGATAGAGTGCAAGCTGCCCTTCGGCGCGGATAAGAACGGGCGCGACATCATGCGTCGCGTCGGGCATGGCATGTCGGTCTCGCTGCAGGCGGGCGTGATCGCGGTGGCGATCTCGCTCTCGATCGGCACGCTCGTCGGGCTGGCGGGCGGCTACTTCGGCGGGTGGGTGGATAGCGTGCTGGGGCGCATGATGGACGTGATCCTGGCCTTCCCCTCGCTGCTGCTGGCCGTGGCCATCGTCACCCTCGCCGGCCCCAGCCTGCGCAACGGCATGATCGCCGTCGCCATCACGCAGATACCGGTCTTCTCCCGGCTGGCGCGCTCAATGGCTATTTCGATCCGCAACACAGAATACGTGATGGCGGCGGAGAGCGTCGGCGCGCGACACGGCGGCATCGTATGGCGGCACGTCCTGCCCAACAGCCTGGCCCCGCTGATCGTGCAGACGACGCTCGGCCTGGGCACGGCGGTGGTTGAGACGGCGGCGCTGGGCTTTCTGGGGCTGGGGCAGCAGCCACCGTTTCCGGAGCTGGGCAAGATGCTGGCCGAAAGCCAGCAATCGCTGGCTTCTGGCAAGTGGTGGGTGATGGTCTTCCCCGGCTCGGCGATCATCCTGATCGTGCTGGGCTTCAACCTGCTGGGGGATGGCCTGCGCGACGTGCTCGACCCGCGCCTGAAGCAGTAGCCGCGCCCGCGACCTGTCGCCGCGTTGTGCAGCGCTCGCCGCATTGATGGCGGGCGCTGTTCGTGCCTGCGCGAAGAGGGTTGGCGGCGCGCCCCCCCGCCCGGCAGGTCCACGAACAGCCTGTCGCCAGGGGAAGCCCAGAGACCCTTTGAGAAGCTGTTTCCCTCCCACCCCAAACCCCTCCCCCACAAGGAGAGAGGGACTTGAAAGTCGCGCTTCTCCCTTCCCCCCACGAGGGGGGAAGGGCCGGGGATGGGGGGCCTGACAACTCGTTCGTGGCCCCTCCGCCCAACTTGCCCCGTGACACTGGCCCCAGTTTGTGTAAGAATCTCCACGTTGTGCTATACTCGTTAGAACGCCTGTTCGCAGATTCCGCACTCGCTGCGGCGGAGTGACGACAATCATGGGGACGAACAGCAAGAGCGAATTCACGGTTCAGGACGCCTTCCGCGGCAACCAGAGGAGCGCGGCCTGGTGGCTCGTCTCGCACATCTGGCGTTTCAGGTGGCTGTTCTTCGGCGCGCTGCTGTGCAGCGTCATTGACTTCTACGCCTTCTCGCAGAACCCGGTGCTGATCGGCAAAGTGGCCGCAGAGCTGCTCTCGCCCACGCAGGACGGCGCGCTGCTCCATCTCGCCCTGCTCATCTTCGCCGCGCTGATGACCAGCAGCGCCGCCTTCTGGACAGGCGGCCTGCTGATTGAGACGCTGGCCCAGCGCCTCGAAGTCAGCGCCCGCCAGGAGCTGTACATCAGCCTGCTGGGCAAAAGCCAGACCTTTCACGACCGGCAGCGCGTGGGCGACATCATGGCCCGCGCCACCGACGACGTGCGCCAGCTCAACGTGATGATCAGCCCCGGCCTGCGTTTCATCTACGAGATGGTGCTGGGCATCGCCGTGCCGATCCTCCTGATTACCACGATCAACACGGCCCTGCTGCTGGTGCCGCTGCTCTTCGTGGCAGCCTACACCCTCGCCGTGCGCCGCTACACACGCCGCCTCAACCCGGTGATGATCCGCCAGCGCGAGCAGTTCGGCCAGCTCAACGCCGGGCTGGAAGAAGTGCTGTCGGGCATCGAGGTCGTCAAGGCCAGCGTGCAGGAGGCGCACGAGCGGGGGCGCTTTCAGCGCAGCGCCCGCCTGTATCGCGACTATTTCGTGGAGCAGGGGATGATCGAGGCGCGCTACCTGCCGCTGCTGCTCTTTGGAATCGCGCTGGGCCTGACGCTGCTGCATTCCATCCTGCTTTACCGGGCGGGGAGCGTCAGCCTGGCCGAGATCATCGCCGTGATGGGGCTGATGAACGTGCTGCGCTTCCCGGTGTTCAGCTCGCTCTTCTCGTTCTCGCTGGTGCAGCTAGGTCTGGCCGGGGCGAAGCGCCTGCTACAGATTATCACCGCCGAGACCGAGCTGGATGAGAACACCGGCGGCTATGCCGCGCCCATGCGTGGCGATATTACCTTCGAGAACGTCAGCTTCTGCTACGAGGGAGAAGACTGCCAGACGGCGGTCGTGGAGGGTGTCTCGTTTCACATCCAGGCCGGGCAGACGGTGGCCGTCGTCGGGCAGACTGGGTCGGGCAAGAGCACGCTCTCGATGCTGATCAACCGCACTTACGATGTGTCGGCGGGGCGCGTGCTGGTGGACGGCGTGGACGTGCGCGAGTGGAACCTGGACGTGCTGCGCTCGCAGATCTCGAAGATCGAGCAGGACGTGTTTCTCTTCACGCGCACCGTCGCCGAGAACATCGCCTTCGGCGCGCCGGGCATGCCCCAGGATCAGATCGAGCGGGCCGCCCGCGAAGCGCAGGCGCACAACTTCATCCTGACCTTCGAGGATGGCTACCAGACGAAGGTGGGCGAGCGCGGCACGACTCTGAGCGGCGGGCAGCGTCAGCGCATCGCCCTGGCCCGCGCCTTTCTCAGCGATCCACGCATCCTGATCCTCGACGACTCGACCAGCGCCATTGACAGCGCCACCGAGGACGAGATTCAGAAGGCGATTCGCCGCGCCCAGCAGGGGCGCACGACCATCCTGATCACGCACCGCCTGTCGCAGATTCGCTGGGCGGACGTAATCCTGGTGCTGGATCAGGGGCGGCTGGTGGCGGCGGGATCGCACGACGACCTGCTGCGCAGCTCGCCGCACTACCGGCGCATCTTCGCCCGCTACGATGTCGAGCTGCCGCCGTTGGAGGTGGTCAGCAGTCAGTGATCGGTGGTCAGTGATCGGTGATCAGTGGTCGGTGGTCGGCGGCGATAAGGACCGTCACCGTTCACCAATAACCAACCACCGATCACCAACAACCAACAACCGGCAACCGATCACTGAAAACTGACCACCGACCACCCACCACCCACAAGCACGAACACGGAGCGACTGTCATGGGCTTCATCATGGACGGCCTCGACGCCGAAAACTACGACCGCCAGTACAGCGACCGTCAGCTTGTCATGCGCATCCTGCGCTACTTCCGCCCGCAGGCGGGACGCATGATCGCCGTCGCCGTCACTATCGTGCTCACGTCGCTGACCCAGACCAGCCTGCCGATCTTCATCTCGTGGAGCATTGATCGCCTGCAGGAGGACACCAGCACCGGCACGCTTCTGTTCATCACCGCGGTGACCATCGTCCTGGGCAGCCTGGGCTGGGCTTTCAACGCCGTACGCCGCGCCCTTTCTTCGCAGGCGATCGGCAACGTGGTGCTCCATTTGCGCGAAGACGCCTTCGACGCCGTGCTCAAGCGCGACCTGTCGTTCTATGACCAGTACCCGTCCGGCAAGATCGTCAGCCGCGTCACGTCGGACACGCAGGCGTTCTCGCAGGTCGTGGCCCTGAGCACCGAGCTGCTCAGCCAGGTGCTGCTCGTCGTGCTGCTGATCGGCTATCTGTTCAGCGTAGACGCCCGCCTGACGCTCGTCCTGCTGGCCGTTGCGCCGGTGGTGATCGGTGTGGCGCTCGCCTTCCGCAAGATTGCCCGGCGCACGGTCACCCAGTCGCGGCGCGTGCTGGCCGAGGTCAGCGCGCATATCCAGGAGTCGGTCAGCGGCATCGGCGTGGCCAAGACCTTCCGCCAGGAACACACCATCTACGACGAGTTCCAGGAGGTCAACGCCCAGTCGTACCGCATCAACCTGCGCACCGGCTACGTCTTCGTCTCGATCTTCCCGATGCTGAGCATCGTCTCGGCCATCGGCACGGCGGCGATTGTCTATTTCGCCGGGCTGTCGGCCAGGGATGGATCGCTGAGCACGGGCGATTGGTATCTGTTCGTGCAGGGCATGGGCATGTTCTGGTATCCGCTGACCAGCATCGCCTCGTTCTGGAGCCAGTTCCAGCTTGGGCTGGCCGCCGGGGAGCGTGTCTTCGCCCTGATTGACGCCGAGCCGAGGGTCGTCCAGACAGGAAACGAGCCGCTGCCGGCTATGCGCGGCGAAATTCGCTTCGAGGACGTGGACTTCGCTTACAACGAGAACGAGTCGGTGCTGCACGGCTTCTCGCTGACCATTCACGCCGGCGAGACGCTGGCCCTGGTGGGGCATACCGGCTCCGGCAAGTCGAGCATCGCCCGGCTGATCGCGCGTTTCTACGAGTTCCAGGGCGGGCGCATTCTGGTGGATGGGCACGACATCCGCCGCCTGAGCCTGGACGATTATCGCGATCACCTGGGCATCGTCACCCAGGTGCCGTTCCTCTTCGACGGCACAGTGCTGGACAACATCCGTTATGGGCGGCAGGACGCCAGCGACGAGGAGGCATTGCGCGCCGCGCGGCAGGTCGCCGGCGGGGACTGGATTGACGCGCTGCCCAACGGCCTGCACACCGCGGTTGGCGAGCGCGGGGCGAGCCTTTCGATGGGTCAGCGCCAGTTGGTGGCCCTGGCCCGCGTCCTGCTGCAGAACCCGTCCATCTTCATCCTGGACGAGGCGACGGCCAGCGTGGACCCGCTGACCGAGGCGCTGATCCAGGAAGGGTTGGAGGCAGTGCTGGTCCACCGCACCTCAATCGTCATCGCCCACCGCCTCTCGACGATTCGCAATGCCGATCGCATCATTGTGCTGCGCGAGGGGGCGATCATCGAGGAAGGGAATCACGAGGCGCTGTTGGCCCAGGGCGGGCACTACGCCGAGCTGTACAACACCTACTTCCGCCACCAGAGCCTGGAGTACATCGAGCGCGCGGGGGAGCTGCTCGCGGCGAAGTGAGGGTACGTCTATCGAGGGCGTGCCCAAACACAAGACTTCCGAAGTCTGGCAGACTTCGGAAGTCTGCTATCAGGGCACTTGTGCATAGTGTGTTGAAGGCTGATTGCTGCCTGTACCGGAGCGCGTGTGATTCTAAAGTATGCCGGGAAGAGGCCGATCAGATTGCCGTCTTTCAGCCATCTCATCAACCCGTGGCTTTACCACCCGTTCATATCCTTCTTTAGCCTCTTCGGCCTCTTTTGCAGAAATCGTAGGCAGAAAACCTGTTGACTTCAAGCGATCAATCATTGGCCACAGCGAGTCGGGAGCTAGGTTTGTTAGCCAATTGCCGAACCGGGCCGGGTGGTGGCTTGTAATACACATGAACTCGGAGAATTCATACAGTCCGTATTTTTGGTTCCGGTTTTTCATGATGCATGTCGCATGGCCGAAGCCCTTCTCTAGTTGGGATATGAAAGACCTCTTGGAGTCAACCGCCCATGAACCTTGAGCGATAATCAGTGTTGGTTCGAGGATTCTGATTTCGTCAACAAGATATGCCATGCAGTTCTGCCGCATAGTCGGTGTGTCCTGCAAGTCCGATGTGTTCTTCGCAGTACTGCGCCGCTGGAAAGCACATCTCAGTAGATTACTGAGCGCATAGCTCGCATAAACGTACTCCGACTCGATCCCAAATATCCGCTGAAGAGTCAAGAGTGTCCCTTTGATGTGGAAAGTTCTGGACTGGGAATAGATAGTAGTGAGACAATTCCGGGAGCGCTCATCGAAATTGGAGGAAGTCCTGAAGGGTTTTTCACAATCATAGGACTCCTCCTTGCCTATGACGAGTACCCGTATTTCTCTTCCTTGATACCGCACATCATAGAACGGACATAGTCCAGCAGTCCCTCCACGATATTGGCACACCAGCTCTTGCGAACGCGATTTTGCTGAATCAGAACATTCGGCCCAGTGCTTACAGTCAAAACTATCGGCGTTCAGTCTTTGCTCACGATAATACTGGCGCAGTTCCTGATGGCGTTGTTGCGTTTTCCGTTCATCAAATGCCCAGTCGGTTATCGGTACCCCCGTTTCCCAAATTCAGCCGCTCTGTTGCTTAGCGTGGCAGGCGAATCCGAATCATCCGCGCGCATACACGGACTCCGTCTCCCTGAGCACATCCTGCCGAAGAACCCCAGTCGCCGGATGTGGTTCCGCTGGCAGAAGACCGTTAGCCGTTCATGGTCAATGGGTATTGGCCATTGCTGCCCCTCTGGCATTGGCAGGTCATCCCACGTTGAACGACGATCCGGCGGTGGTCAGGATGTTGCCGTCCGGGCCGACGATGACCAGCTGCACCTGGTAGCCGCCCGGCGGCACCCCCCCGCTCATGATGCTCTCCAGCACGCCATCGCTGACGCCGTTGCGGTTGCGCCAGTTGTTCACGTCGCCCAGCGTCGTCCAGTCGCCGAACGGCCCACCGCGAATCTCGACCTTGTAGAACAGGGCCGCGCCGGGGCTGAAGGCCGCCGTGCCGATGATGTCAATCTGCTGCCCGGCGGGATAGGTCTGCCCTGGCACGGGCGCGCTGATGTAGGCGGTCACGCCGGGCGCGCCGCCGCTGGCCTGGGGCGGCCCGGCGGTGAGCATCTGCTCGTTGCAGGCGTACTGCGGCAGGATGGCCACGCCGTTGGATTGCGCCCACAGCCGCGCGTAGAAGGCGTCCTCTGGCACGGGCGGCGCGACGATGAACAACTGCTCGCTGACGCCGGGGATAGCGCCGGCGATCTCGATGGGCACCTGGCAGTAGCGCGGCGGCACCGTCTTGCCCGACGAGTCGGCGGCGGCGATGGCGTTGGCCAGGTTGGTCTCCACCGGGAAGACGTGCACACGGATCAGCCCCGGCTCCACCTCGACCGGCTGCGGGCCGTTGGCCGAAACGGGCGGCGGGCTGGTCGGCGCGGGCGCCACCAGGTTGCCGCTTACGTCGGGGATGGCTGCCGGGCCGTCCAGGAACCACTCGAAGATGCCCGGCTGGCAGGTCGTGGCCGGGTCATGCAGGGCTGTGCGCGAAATGTTGCAGATCTGCCGCTGCTGCACGCCGCCGGGCGGCTGGAGATGCGCGTCGTCGGGGGAGCGCGACCCTAGCTGATCGAGCAGGCCCGGCGTGTTGTAGATGCCGGTCATCACCCCGCCCCAGATCGGGGCCGCGCCGTCCAGCCCGGAGATGTTGAACATCTCCGCGTTGTCGGTGTTGCCGGCCCACACGCCCACGGCGATGTTGCGCGTGAAGCCGACCGTCCAGTTGTCGCGGAAGTCGTTGGTCGTGCCCGTCTTGACCGAGGTAGGGATGCCCGGCGTGTAGAGCGGGCTGCGCGCGCCCATCGCCGGGGTGCGCGCGTCGTTGTCGGCCAGGATGTGGCTGATGATGAAGGCGATGCGCGGGTCGAGCACCTGCTGCCCCTCGATCAGGACGCTCACCGAGCGGTCCGTCAGGCGGGCATCAGACGGGCAGCGCCGCTGGTACTCGTACAGGATCTCGCCGCTGGAATTGGTCACGCAGGCGATGGCCTGGGTCGGCACGTAGACGCCGCCGTTGGCCAGCGTGGCGAAGGCGGTGGTCAGCTCCAGCGGCGACACTTCTCCGCCGCCCAGCGTCAGCGACAGGCCGTAGCGCCCCGGCTCGCTGGAGAGGCTGGTCACGCCGACGCGGTTGAGCAGCCAGATCAGGTATTCGACCCCCACCTGGCGCAGTGTCTGCACGGCGGGGATGTTGTACGAGTTGGCCAGCGCCTCGCGCAAGCGCACCGGCCCGTGATAGGCGCGGTCGTAGTTGACGGGCACGTAGTCCGGCTGGCCAGGGATGGGAATGCGCGTCTCCACGTCCCAGATGACGGTCGCCGCGTTCCAGCCGTGCTCGAAGGCAGCGGCATAGGTGAAGGGCTTCATGGCGCTGCCCGGCTGCCTCCGCGCGGTCGTGACGTTCACCTGGCCGTCAATGCTTTCGTCGTCGAAGTCCACGCTGCCGACCATCGCCAGAATCTCGCCCGTGTCCGGGCGGATGACCACGACGGCGGCGTTGTTCATGTTGTGCGCCGCTTTGAGCTGGGCCACCTGGGTGCTGGCGATGCTCTCCGCCAGGCGCTGGATGTCCATGTTGACGGTGGTGTAGACCTGCAGGCCACCGCGCGCCAGCTCGCGGCGAAAGAGGTCGGCGTTGAGCGCCGGCACGCGGTCGGGCAGGCTGGCGAGCTGGCTTTGCACGTAGACCACAAAGTGGGGCGCGGAGTCCAGGGCGATGTCCGGGCTGACGAAGTTGAGCGGCTCGGCGAAGGCGGCGTTGGCCTCCTGGCGCGAGATGTAGTTCTCTTCGACCATGCGATCGAGCACCAGGCGGCGGCGCTCCATCACCCGCCGCTGCACGTTGGCGTCGGGGTTGAGCGGGTCAAGCTCTGCCGGGGCCTGGGGCAGGCTGGCCAGCAGCGCCGCCTCGCCGAGCGTCAGGGCAGAGGCGGGCTTGCCGAAATAGGTCTGCGCCGCCGCCTCGACGCCATAGGCCAGGTTGCCGTAGGGAATCTCGTTGAGGTATAGCTCCAGAATCTCGTCCTTGCTCATGCACTGGGTGAGGATCACGGCCAGCAGCGCCTCGTCCATCTTGCGGTTGAGCGACAGTTCGTACTTGTATTCGTCGGTGAAGAGCACGTTGCGGATGAGTTGCTGGGTGATCGTGCTGCCGCCGGAGACGATGTAGCCGTAGCGCACATATTGCCAGGCTGCGCGGGCGATGCTGGGGAGATCAACCCCCCGGTTCTCGTAGAAGGTGTCGTCCTCGATGGCGATGGTCGCCTCGATCATGTGCTGGGGAATCTGGTCGAGCGAGATGCGCGTGCGACGCCCCTCGCCGATGACCTGGTACAGCTCGCCGCCCTCGCCGTCGTAGATGACCGTCGTCTCGAATGACTGGTAGCTGGTTAGCTCTTCCAGCCGGTCAATCTCGTCTTCGAGCCGGTTGCTGTAGTGGTTATAGACCAGGAACAGGGTGAGCATCCCGGCCAGCATCAGCACGCCGACGATGCCCACGCACCCCAGGATGATCCCCGGCCCCAGCGCGATCCCGCGCCGCCGCCGGCGAGCGCGATTCGGGCTGCCGTAGGGCGGCTGGCCGGGCATCACTGGCGGCATAGCGTAGCCCGGCGAGGGCGTGGCGGGCCGTCGCTGCCGCCTGCCGCGCTTGCCGCGCCGATGCTGCGGCGGCGGCCCCTGCGGAGGCGGAGGGGTCTGGTAGGGTGGATAGGGCTGCTGCGGCGGATAGCTCATGGCGTGTCGCTCTTGTGAGTCAGGAGTCGGGAGCAGTGAGCCGGGCGTCAGGATGCAGCGCGGCCCACACTCGCCCCGATTCTAACACGCTCAGCGGCGCGCCCGCTATGCCGCTGGCCTACGTCCGCTGGGCGTTTGCGCGGCGAGGCGGGCGGTCTGCAACAAAAGACTTCCGAAGTTTCCGAAAACTTCGGAAGTCTGTATCTGCAACGTGCCAACCCGGTCGGGCGCGCCTACCGCCGCCTGCGCCCCTTCTTCTTACCCTTCCTGCCGCCTCCGCCGCCGTAGCGCGGCCTGCCCGCCGGGTCCATCTTGACCAGGCGCGGCTGGAACTCGGCCAGCGCCACCACCAGGTCGGCCTGGTCGGCCATCACCTGGCGGATGTCCTTGTAGGCGTCGGGCGCTTCGTCCAGCCCGCCGGAGATCAGCTCGACCCCCTGCGCGGTCAGCGCCCGCGTCACGCCCTCCCAGTCGAAGCGGCTGAAGGCTTCCTTGCGGCTCATGCGGCGGCCCGCGCCGTGCGCTGCGCTGGACAGCGAATCCGGGTTGCCCAGGCCGCGCACGATGAAGCCGGGCGCGCTCATGCTGCCGGGGATGACGCCCAGCACGTCCTTGCCGGCGGGTGTCGCGCCCTTGCGGTGGACGATCACTTCCTGGCCGTCTACCACTTCCTTCCAGGCGAAGTTGTGGTGATTCTCGATGCCGCCCAGCACCGGGATGCGCAGCGCGTCCACGATCTGGCGGTGGATGACGGCGTGGTTGGCGCTGGCGTACCGTCCGGCCAGGGTCATGGCCGCCCAGTATTCCGCGCCCGCTTCCTCGTCCAGGCCTAGCCAGGCCAGGTGGCGGAAATCTTTGGGCAGGGCGGCGCGCAGGCTCATCGCCACCTTCGTGTAATGCTCGGCCATCTCGTAGCCGAAGCGGCGGCTGCCGCTGTGACTGAGCAGGGCCAGGTACGTGCCCGGCGGAATGCGGCCCAGCGGCGAGTCAATGGCCGCGTGCACGGTCAGCGCGCCGAACTCGACGAAATGGTTGCCAGAGCCGCTGGTGCCAAGCTGCCGCCAGGCCACGTCGCGGAAGCGGCGGGCGGCCGGGTGCTCGTCCCAGGCCGGGTCGTCCAGCACCTCGTGCTGGCGCGGGGGATTCCACTCACCGCCCGCGCTGAAGACAGTCTGTTCCTCCAGCACTGTGCGGAAGCGCTCGCGCCGCTGGTCGAGAATCTGCGGAGAGGCGTTGAAGATGGTCATGCGCATGCGGCAGGCGATGTCCACGCCGACCGCGTAGGGGATGACGCTGTTGTCGGTGGCCAGCACGCCGCCGATGGGCAGACCGTAGCCCTGGTGGGCGTCCGGCATCAGCGCGCCCTTGACGGCGACGGGCAGGCGCACGGCGCGCTTCATCTGATCCAGCGCGCCCGCCTCAATAGCCTGCGCGCCCCACACGCGGTAGGGGGCGGCGCTGCCCAGATCGTAACCGCCAGCGGACTCCGCGTCGCGGCGCTGAGCGGCGATCAGTGCCGCGGCCAGCGCGCCGTAGAGCGGATCGTCCGCAAAATCTTCCGGCGCGGCCAGCACGCCGGCCAGGTCGTCCAGCGCGTCAGCTTCGGGCGTGCCCTGGGCCAGGGCCGCGTCATAGGCGCGCAGGGCCAGCCCGACGGCTTTGCCCGACGGGTAGCCCAGTTGCAGAATCGTGCTGGCGTCCATGAGTGCCTCGTGCGGTTATGGCGTGCGGAGAAAGGGCGCCTGGCAAGGCGTCTCTGCGTCGCGCGTAGGGGCGCTGCCCGGTGTCCCCCGCTGTAGGGTTACCGAGTCGGCGCGGGAAGTGGGCGGATTTACCTCACCCCTCATTCCCCTCTCTGCGTGTGGAGAGGGGGCCGGGGGTGAGGTCAACCGGCTTCTGGCGCAACACGGTCGCCCGTGTTGCCACTGACAAATGGTAAAACCCTATGGCCGGATTCCGTAGCAGAACCCTACAGTGGGCGCTGCTCTGCAGCGCCCGGCCAAGCGCCCCCTACAACTCCGCCAGCCAGCTAGTCATCGCGGCGACGAGCAAAGTCAGTTTTGTCGTGACGGCTGCCCGCCAGAATGGGCGAGGTAAGGGGGGCACGTCACGTTTGCGCCGCTGCCGGTGCGACCAATGGATGACGCTGAGCGGCATGAAACCGAGCACCCCCACCAAAGCGAATTCCATAATATCAATGAGAACGTTTAGCTCCAGCCCGTACTCCCCATTTGCCCGCTCTCCTCACTCCAGGGCGCGAAGGCGACCTGCCGGACGATGAACGCAGGCGGGCGGCTCATGGGCCGCGCACCTTATGCCGCAGGAGGGGCGGCCTGTGTGGGAAGGAGCCAACACCCATTGTCCGCACACGGCTTCCCACCCAGACCGCCAGACTCTCTGCGGCAGTCGTTGATCTCAGCTTGGTAAAGCCCCTCTGTGTTCTTTCAGGCGGGCGACGTTTCCTCTACTGTCTCGCGTATCCTCTGTCGCAGCGCCCGTGTCTACCAGTTACTGGCGGGGCCGATGTCCGTTTCGCTCGTCACGTGTCAGTTCGGTTGAGTGGCATCCGCCGCCCCCGAACAGTGTACCCACTGCCTGGGGGAGCGGCTGCGAGGCGGTCCGTGCAGCGCACGGCCTGGCGGAGAACTCTGTGCATTCGCCTACCATGTCTCTCCCTCACTCGTCAGCCAGCGCGCGCCGGCGCGGATCTGCCGGTTGGCGGCAAGAATGGCGCTCACCTGCCCGGCAAATGCCCGGCACCGCGCAACGCGCATCATCCTGATGCTGTGGTGAGTGCTACGGCTCATTCTCGCACCTCCCTTATGGCGCTTAGGCAGTGTCAGCCAGGGTTGGCCGATCCCCTCCAGGTGCGTCGCCTGGCGATCAAACGCAAAAACCGGGGCGTGGAACCTTTTCAGGTGGTCCCACGCCCCGGTTGAGGGGTCGCAGCCTCGGAACGGCGAGCTACCCTATAGGCAGCCCCCCGCCCCACGACGCTCGTGAGACCTTATTCCGCTGAACGCGGCGCTGGTAAAGACGGACACAACAGCGCAAGCCGGCAGCGCAAAGCGCAAATTCGGTTGGACACTTGGTCGTTCGAAACCAGACCCCAGGATGGCGTGCTGTTGATCGCCGGGGGGTTCGTCCGCGCTGTTCAATTCGCTGGTCGTCAAAGACGAGCCGGGTAACATTACGCTTGCCTTTCCGCTGTTGTTCCGTTGAGCATCGGGCGGATGCTCTTGCTTCGCCGGGCGCGCCGCCGGTTTGTCCGGCGACCCTCTGCCAGGGCGAACCGCCCGCAGACTCCCGCGAGCCTCGTCAGTATACCACGCCCTGGACAGCCTGTCAACCGCTTTAAGAATCAGGCTAGCAGAAGCGTGTGCCCGGATTCTCGCGGGCGGCGCGCCTCACAAATGTGCGTCCAGCCAATCCGTCACGGTGCGCAGCACCTCGGCCTGCTCCGGCTCGTTGTGAACTTCATGGAACAGCCCGTCGAATATCCTGACGGTCGTATCGGGCGAGCCGGAACGCTCGCGGATGATCGCCGCACCAGCCGGCCAGGTGATGATATCGGCGCCACCGTGCAGAGCCAGGTAGGGCAGGCGCAGATCGCCCAGCCGCTCGGTACACGTCCGGCTGGCGTGCAGCAGGGCGCTGGCCAGCCCCAGGCGTATCTTGCCCAGGTGCACCAGCGGATCGTCCAGATACTGCGCGACGACCTGGGGATCACGGCTGATCGCGGCGGCGGCGATGGGCGGCACCAGCGCAACCGAAGGCACGATCCGGCTCAGCGCGCGCACGATCGGCGCCAGCACGGGGTTGGCCCCGGCGGGGCGCAACGCGGTGCCGGTCGTGATCAGCCCGGCCAGCTCATCCTGCCAGCGCAGCGTAAAGAGCAGGCTGATCAGCGACCCCATGCTGTGTCCGTAGAGAAAGATGGGCAGGGCGGGGTGCTCGGCGCGGATGGCGTCGAAGTAGGTGCGCAGGTCGGCGACGAACTCGGCGAAGTCGCGCACGGCCACGCGCGGCCCGCCCGATCGCCCGTGCCCCCGGTGATCCAGGGCGTAGACGGCGAATCCGTGCGCCACCAGGTGCGCGGCGACGTGCGCATAGCGCCCGCTGTGCTCGGCGTAGCCGTGCGCGATCAGGACAATCGCGCGCGACGCGCCACCCGGCAGCCAGTGCTGGGTGAAAATCTCTGTGTTCTTCAGTCCGCTGAACGATCCTGTGGCGTGGTACATGGGTCCTTCCAATCGGGTGCGGCCCCGGCTTTCCCTATCTGCGGCAGCCGGGCCATCGCCTCACGTTTCGGCGCGCAGCCTGTTCTCCTCTCCACACGCGGAGAGGAGGACGACTCCCGTTGGCAGCGCAGCGTTCTGCGGGGCCTGGGCCGGCGTCCCTGGCCCCCTCTCCATCTGCGTAAGGGGGCAGCGCGGTGCGGCAGCGCCGGGCGGGGGTGAGGTCAACCCGCGCAGCCCCAGCGCCTTTTGAGGCGATTACCCTGCCTGCGGCAGGCCCCGCACTGCCGCTTACGCTGCTTTCTGTTATTATAGGCGCTCTGTGCCTGGCGGGGAATTGCCCTGCGGCCCGCGCGCTGCAACGGCGTGCCCCCGGCGCGCATCCAACCAGGTGTTGTCCGTCATACAGAGCACTGCCATAGACAGAGGATCGTGACTCATGGCCCAACCCGCGCGCCGCACACGCCGCAAACAGCACAAACAGCTCGATCCCCGGCTGATCATCGCCGGCGCGCTGCTGATCATCGCCGGTGCCATCGCCCTGATGCTGCTGACGCGGGACGAAGGCCCCGGCAGCGCCACCCGGGCTGCCAGTCGTGCCGGAGAGGGCGCGGTCGTCGCCCCTGACTTCACGCTGCCGGGCCTGGACGGCGAGGTCGCGCTGGCCGACTTTCGCGGCAAGTATGTGCTGCTCAACTTCTGGGCGTCGTGGTGCCCGCCGTGCATGGCCGAAATGCCCGATCTTTATGCGTATTATCGCCAGCACCAGGACACCGGTTTCACCCTGCTGGCCGTCAACGTGGCCGAGGATGAGGCGACCGTGCGGGCGTTTCTGGCGGCCAATGGCTTCGATTTCCCCGTCGCGCTGGATACCACCAGCGCGATCTACCAGCAATATGGCGGCGCGGGGCTGCCCAGCTCATTCCTGATCGGCCCGCAGGGGACGCTGGCTACCATGTGGCGGCCCGGCGCGATTACCCGCGAAATGCTCGACCGCGATGTGACGCCGCTGCTGCGCGGGTGAGGCTTAGGGCCGATCTCCAGCCTGCGGCAAAGAGGTGCGCGGAGACTAGTACAGGCTGGCGGAAGTCCGCCGATAGTCGCTCGCTATCCCCCCACCCCATCCCAAACCCCTCCCTCACAAGGAGGGGGAAGAGTTGGGGATGGGGGAGGGCTGGACCAGGCCAGGCTGCCTGCTCATTTCCGCTCTGGTGCACTAGAGTCTGGAGCCAGGATGAGAGCAGCCATAATAAGCTCAAGGCTCAATCCTCATCGCGTCCTCTCGCCTCCCGATTCCCCCGTTCCCCAGGCGTTCGTTCGTGAATTTCTTATGGATATTTCCGCTTGCTCCCCCTGACAGCCCAGAATCAACCCAAGATTGAGATATAATGAAACCAGGAGCCGGATAAAAGTACCCGGTTTGGGATTGGCTGCTTGTCACGAGAGAGGCAAGCGGTGTACTGGACCCATTGGGGCTGGCTGGTGGGGAGTATCATGAATTGGCAACATACGCCTTATACGCTGCCACTGCTGGGTTCGGCCCTGCTGCTCCTGGCTCTGGCGAGGCTGGTCTGGCAGCGGCGCCCGGCCAAAGGCGCAGGGCCGCTGTCTCTGCTGATGCTGACGATCGCTTTCTGGTCGTTCGCCTACGTGCTCCAGGTTGCTGGCGCCGATCTGAAGACGCAGTTCTTCTGGGCGCGGGTCAAATACCTGGCCGTGACCAGCGTTTCTCCCCTGTGGCTGATCTTTGTCCTGGCGTATACCGGGCGCACGCACTGGCTGACCCGGCCTGCGCGCGCGCTGCTGATCCTGTTTCCGCTCGTATTCACGGCCCTGATGTGGACGACCGAAGCGCACGGCCTGATGTGGCACGACATGAGCTTGCGCGATACGGATGGCTTCGTGGCGGTGTTCAGCAAGGTCGGCCCGGCTTTCTGGGCTCACGTTCTGCTGGCCTATTTCATGTTCCTGGTGGGTGGGTGGCTGATCCTGGATGTCATGCTGCGCGCGGGCCGGAAGCTGTATCGCTGGCAGGGGTACCTGGTGCTCGCCGGCTTGCTGATGCCGCTGGCCGGCAACGTTCTCTACGTCTCCGGCATCGAACCGTTCGGCCCCATTGACCCGACGCCGTTCGCTTTCTCGCTGAGCAGCCTGGCCCTGGCTGGGGGGTTATTCCGGCTGAAGCTGCTGGACGTGGTGCCTATCGCCCGCGATATGCTGATCGAAACGATGGACGATCCGATGATCGTGCTCGACGGGCTTGACCGTGTGGTAGACCTCAACGCGGCGGCGCAGCGCCTGCTGGGCTGCGCGGAGGAGCAGGCGGTTGGCAAGCCAGCGGCGCAGACGCTTGGCCCATTAGCTGTGTCGCTCGCTGGCGGGCTGGATTCCTCAGCGGAGCCGCGCGCGCTGGTCGTTGGCGAGAGCGGCGAGTCGCGCTGGTATGATGTGCGGGTGTCGCCGCTGCGCAATGGAGATGGCCGCGATCATGGGCGGCTGGTCGTGCTGCACGACATCACCGAGCAGCAGCAGTCCGAAGAATTGATCCGGCACTATGCCAGCGAGATGGAGCTGCGCAATGCCGAGCTGGACTCGTTCAGCCACACCGTCGCCCACAACCTCAAGACTCCGCTCGGCCTGGTGCTGGGCTACGCGGGCCTGATCGCGTCGGATGTGGATCGCAGCGCTCAGCCGGGTATCTATGAGATGGCCCAGATCATCGAGCGGACGGCGCTGACTATGAGCGGCATGATCACCAGCCTGCTGATGTTCGCCCAGTTGCACGAGACCGCGCAGATGGTCGGCCCGGTGGACATGGTGCTTCATGCCAGCGCCGCGGTTGACCGGCTGCAGAAGGTGATCGCCGATCGCGGCGTGCAGGTGATTGTTGACCCCGCTTTGCCCCCGGCGCAAGCCTATGGCCCCTGGATAGAAGAGGTCTTCGCCATCCTGGTTGACAATGCGATCAAATATATCGCTCCCGACAACCCCACCCCCCGCGTCAGCGTGCGCGGTGACCGGCTGCCGGAGGGAGACGCCGTGCGCTACGAGGTGCAGGATAACGGGATCGGCATCTCGCCGCACGATCAGGCGCGGCTGTTCGCACCGCTGACTCGTCTCAAGCAAGTGGATGTTGAGGGCTTCGGCATGGGGCTGACCATCGCCCAGCGCATTGTGCGCAAGCTGAACGGCACGCTCGGCTTCGAAAGCGAAATGGGTTCGGGCAGCACGTTCTGGTTTACGCTGCCGGCGACTGCCGACCCAGGTGAGGAGATGGCGCACCCCGGCGCAGAGTCAACCGCCTCAGCGTAGGAGACCATCCGGCCTAATGACCATCCCCGGCGCGATGACCTGCTGCGGCACGAGGTTCGGCGTGGCCAGCAGGTCGTAGACCAGCGCCCCCGTCACGCGGACGGGCACGATTTCCCCTGCCGCAAGCTCGCCCTCCACCAGCACATAGCCGTCAATCTCCGGCGCGTCGCGATAGGAGCGGGCCAGGGTGATCGTCTGGCCGGTGGGCGACCCATCCTCGCCGGTCGCCTCGGCGTGCCCTTCCACCAGCACGTCGAGCGTCCGCCCGACCAACGCCTGGTTGCGAGCCAGGCTGATCGGCTGCTGGATGCTCATCAGCAGGTCGCGGCGGGCGATCTTGACGTCTTCATCCACCTGGCCAGGCAGATCGGCGGACGGCGTGCCCGGCTCGTAGCTGTAGGTGAAGCAGCCCACGCGGTCGAAGCGCATCTCCTCGACGAAACGCAGCAACGTCTCAAACTCGTCGTCGGTTTCGCCGGGATAGCCGACGATGAACGTCGTGCGGATGGCCAGGTCGGGCAGGGCCGCGCGCATCCTGGCGACGGTGGCGCGCACCCAGTCCACGTCCGCCGGGCGGCGCATCCGGCGCAGAGTGCGGCGATCGGCGTGCTGCAGGGGGATGTCCAGGTAGGGGACGATCTGCGGGTGGGCGGCCATCACGCCAATCAGCCGGTCGGTGACGCAGCCAGGATAGGCGTACATAATGCGCAGCCAGGGCAAGTCTGGCACGGCGGCGATAAGCTGTTCCAGCAGGTGGGCCAGCCCGTCGCGCAGACCCAGATCGTGGCCGTAGTCGGTCGTATCCTGGGCGATCAGGATCAGCTCCTGCACGCCTTGATCGCGCAGCGCGCGCGCCTCGGCGACGATGCGCTCAACAGGCCGGCTGACGGCGGTCCCTTTTATGGCGGGGATGGCGCAGAAAGCGCACGGACGGCGGCAGCCATCGGCGATCTTGAGGTAGGCGCTGGCCCCCTGCACGGCGGTGCGACTGACCCCGCGCTCGTCCGCACCGACGGTGCGCGCTTCGTCGGGCAGATGATAGAGCGGCTGGGGGTGTTTGCGCTCGCGCAGCCGGCGCACCAGGTCCACGATGTCCATCCAGCGCCGCGTGCCGATCACCCCGTCCAGCCCCGGCACCTGGCGGACCAGGTCGTGCCCGCCCCGCTGAGACAGGCAGCCGGCGGCGATGAGCAGTTGGCTGGGGCGCTTGTGAGCGGCCAGGTCGCGCAGCGCCGCGATCGATTCTTCGCGGGCGGGGGCGATGAACCCGCAGGTGTTGACAATCAACACTTCGGCGCGGTCGGGCGCGGTTGTGCTGTGCAATCCGGCCTCGTCGAGCAGCGCCGCCATTGACTCGGAGTCGACGGTGTTCTTGGCGCAGCCGAGGCTGAGCAGGTAGTAGGTATCGCGGCGTCTGGACATGCGGGTTGGCTGCTTTCTATCTGTCGGGTCACTTTTGACGATGACGATGCTCGCGCCCCATTCACCACCACTGAAAGCTGAAAACCGATAACTGATCCCTGCTCACCCGAACAGCCGGTGCTTCCACGCCCCGCCGACCATCGTGCCCAGGACGCGCGTCGCCAGAATCTCGTCCGGGGAGATGGTGTAGAGATCGCGGTCGAGCACCACCAGGTCGGCCAGGTAGCCGGGGGCGAGGGTGCCCAGGTCGTGCTCCAGGCCCGCCGCGTAGGCCGGCCCCTGGGTGAAGGCGCGCAGCGTCGTGTCCATGTCCAGCCGCCCCTCCGGGTGCCAGCCATCCGGCCCCGGCGAGCCGTCCGGGCGGCGGCGCGTCACCGCGGCGAAGATGCCCAGCAGCGGCGCAAACGGCTCAACCGGTGCGTCCGAGCCGAAGGCGAGCACCGCCCCGGCCTCCAGTTGCAGCCGCCAGTTGTAGCTCCAGCGGGCGCGCGCCCCCCAGTAGCGGTCGGCCATCTCGTAGTCGGATGTGGCGTGGATGGGCTGCATCGAGGCGATGATGCCCAGCGCGCCGAGCCGCCCCGCGTCGTCAGGGTGGATGATCTGCACGTGCTCGATGCGGTGCCGCCGCGCCGCGCGCGGGATGCCGCGCGCCGCTTCCTGGGCGCGCACCGCCTCGTACACGTCCAGCACGTCGTGCACAGCCCGATCGCCGATGGCGTGAATGGTCGCGGGCAGCCCGGCGGCGCTGGCCCGGCTCACCAGGTCGAACATCGTCTCCTTGTCGGTGACGACGATGCCCACATTGTCCGGCTCGCCCTCGTAGGGCGCGATCATGTGCGCCGTGCGCGGGCCGAGCGCGCCGTCGGCGAAAATCTTCAGCCCGCCGATGCGCAGCCACTCATCGCCGAAGCCGGAGCGAATGCCCAGCGCGTGCGCGTGCTCGATCCAGGGATCGTTGATCTGCTTGACCACGCGCAGCCCCAGGTCGCCGCGCTCGCGCAGAATCTGCAGGGCGACCAGGCAGTCTGGGTCGTCGTAATCGTGCAGGCCGGTCAGCCCCGCCGCCCACGCCTGGCGCTGCGCCTCGCTCATCCAGTCCGCGACCTGCTCTGGCGTGGGCGTGGGGATGAGCCGGGCGACGAGCGTCATGGCCGGGTCTTCGAGCAGGATACCCGCTGGCTTGCCGCTCGCGTCGCGGACGAGCGCCCCGCCCGCCGGATCGGGCGTGCTGGCGCTGATTCCCGCCCGCTTGAGGGCCAGGCTGTTGACCCAGGCGGCGTGCCCACTCTTGGCCCCCAGGTAGACCGGGTGATCCGGCGCGACGACGTCCAGGTCGGCGGCGGTAGGAAAGGCAGCGCCCACCCAGGCGACCTGCGTCCAGCCGCGCCCGACGATCCACTCGCCGGGCGGCGCCTGGCGGACACGGGCGGCCACCCGGCGCAGCGCTTCTTCCTTGCTGGGCACCTCGAACAGGTCTACCGCGTGCAGGCTGCGGGCGACGCCCTCCCAGTGGATGTGTGCGTCGGTCAGGCCGGGGATGACGGCGCGGCCCTCCACGTCGTCGAGGGTCGTGCCCGGCCCGGCGAGGGCGCGCATCGCGTCGTCCTCGCCGACGGCGACAATGCGCCCGCGCCAGATGGCCAGCGCGGTCGCCTCTGGCTGCGCGGGGTTGAGCGTGTGGATGCGGGCGTTGAGCAGAATCCGGTCAATCATGGCTTTTTGGATTGCGGATTGGGAAGTCTCTCTGCGCGCGAGGGTCAGCGGCGGCAGCGATCATCGAGATGGCCCTTCAACCCGGAGCACCCCCGAACCCCGCGCGAGAACAGGTCTTTCCAATCCGCAATCCGCAATTCCCTCACTCCTCGCTCTCGGCCTCGATCTCCTCGATGGCCTCGTAGGGCGTGCGCCCGCCGTAGACCACTTTCATCAGGCCGGGCAGGTAGCGATCCATCGTCGTCACTGCTGGATAGACGGCGTTGCGGATCAGCGAGGACGTGAGCTTCTCGCCTTCAAAGTCCAGGCTGGTCTTGTAGCGCACTTCGCCGTCCTGGTAATCCAGCTCGAAGTTGCCGATACGCAGCCCGAAATTGGCGCGGGTGATGAACTCGGCCACTGCGGGGCGCAGCTCATCGGGAACGTGCACAGCGGCGACGGCATAGAAAAGGAACTGCTCCAGATGGACGATGATCTGAGCAAAGCAGCGGAACTCACCGTTCTGCCCGCTGAAAAAGGTGCGGTAGACGGTGCGCCCTTCCAGGCGCTGGGGGTGCCACCCATCCTGGCGCAGGAACTCGCCCAGCATCTCGAAGGCGGCCAGCCCGTTGGGGTTCGACGACTGGGGGTCGTGGCCTTGCTCTGGCTCTTTGCCAGACGGTGATTCGCCGTTCATCAGTCCTCCGCTGGCTCCACAAGCGGGACGCCGGCCCGCCGCCAGGCTTCGGCGATCTCCTCGGCGGTCGGCGCGCTGGCAAACCCGGCGCGCGTGACCGACTGCGCGCCCAGGTACGAGGCGACGGCGATGGCACGATCCATGTCGCCAAGCTCGTGCAGGGCGATGTGCAGGGCGACGGCAAAGACATCCCCCGCGCCGGTCGGACTCACCTGGGTCACGGGCACCGCCGCGTAATCGCTGGGCGTGCCGTCGCGGTAGATGGTACCGCCGCGCTCGGCGCGCGTCACGACGACCAGCGATCCCATCTCCGCAAAGACTCTCTCTAGCTGTGGCGCGTGGCGGATGTCTTCCTCGCTGAGCACCGTCAGCGCAGCGTGCGACAGCACCTGCTGGGCCGAAGACCAGGGCGTGGCCGTCACCAGGCCATCCGGCTCGCGCTGGCGCATGAAGCCCTGCGGCGTCACGCAGATCGGGTGGTCGCCGAAGGCGGTGACGAAGGCCGGGGCCACCTCGTAAGCGATCGGGGCCAGGTGCACCAGCCGCGCCTGGTGCCAGGCCGGCGGCAGCATGTCCGGCGTCAGGGTCAGCGCGCGGTGGTGCAAATACTGCGTGCGCCCGTCGGGGCCGTAGCGGTTCTCGAAGGTCGTGGTGTGCTCCGCCGGGACGCTGACCACCTCCACGCCGGGCGGCAGGTCGCGCAGCAGCGGCTCGTCGGGGCGGGTGCTGGTCAGGATGGCGACGCGCAGCCCAAAGGCGGCGGCGGTATGCGCCCCGTAGGAGACGGTCCCCCCCAGGCGCGGGCCTTCCGGCGTGATGTCGTGGGCGACGTGGCCGATGAGCAGGTAGTCAGGGACAGAATGGCTAGCGTCGGGCATGATCCTCTGGCTTTCAGGTCTCTGTGTGCCCCTGCGTCCGCAATGCGGGAGAAGGGGCGCACCTGTGCGAGAGAAAGCAAGTCCCCTCTCCCAGTTCGCGAGGGAGAGGGGGGTTTAGGGGTGCGGGGAAGATACTGCGCAACAACCCATGACAACCCCTAGCGCCGGTCGGGGATGATGGTCACCTTGCGGTGCTCGCCTTCGCCCACGCTCTGCGTCGTCACCTGGGGGTGATCGCGCAGGGCCAGGTGAATGATGCGCCGCTCGTAGGGGGGCATCGGCTCCAGCGTGACGGTGCGCCCGATCTGCAGCGCCTGCTCGGCCATACGCCTGGCCAGGCGGTGAAGCTGCTTCTCGCGGCGGGCCTTGTAGCCCTCCACGTCAATGACAATATTGGCGCGCCGCTGCAGGTCGCGGCTGGCGATCAGGCGGGTGATGTACTGCAACGCGGCGAGTGTCTCGCCCCGTCGCCCAATGAGCACGCCCAGGTCTGCCCCCTGGATTTGCAACACCCAGGGCGTCTCCTCATCCTCAGAAGACCGGGCGCGATAGACCGCCACGCGCGCCTTGATCTCCATCTTGGCAAGCAGTTCTTCCAGCGTCGCCACGCCAACACGTGCATCCTCATCCAGCTCGCTATCGCTGATCGGCTGAGCGTCGGCCAGCAGCGTGTCGTCGTCGAAGGCGTCGGCGTCTTCTGCCGGCGGAGCAGCCGCTTCCTCCCCTGGCTCGTCCTCTTCTTCCGCCGGCGCGCTCTCGCCAGCGACCGCAGCCGGCAGCGCCACAGGCGGAGTCGGCGCGGCGGCGCGCGCCGGGGCCGCGGTCGTCAGGCGGATGCGCGCCTGCCGCGCGCCGATTCCCAGAAGTCCCCGGCTCGGCTCTTCCAGAATCTCGACAATGACACTTTCGCGCGCAACACCAAGCTCGCGCAAGCCCTGCTCGATGGCGGACTCAATGTCTGGCGCGCTGGTCTCCACAGACCGCGTATCGCTCATAGGTACCTTCATCCTTTGGCCTTGTTCTTGGCACGGGCACGGTTAGCACGGCTGTCGTAAATGCCGCCGGAGCCAGTGGTTCGGCGTGGGATGGGCTTCGGCTCGGGGCCGCGTTTGCGCTTGGGAGTTTCCTGGCGGGCGGGAGCAGGCCTGGCTTTGCGCGAGGGGGTGGGGGCCGCCCCGGACGCAGCAGGCTCCTCGGCCTCTTCCGCCTCTGCTGGCTTCACGCTCGGCGCTTCCTTAGCCTTGTGGCGGCCCGTCAGCCCATACTGGGCGATGCCGATAAGGTTGGAGGCGATGAAATAGATGGACAGGCCCGAGGCGAACGAGAGCGAGAAGAAGCCGAACATCAGCGGCATGATCATCATCATCTGGCGGCTGATCTGCGAGGCCTGGTCAGCCTGGCGATTGCCGCCGCCCCCCGACGAGGGCGTGGCCGGCATGAGCAGCTTCTGTTGCAGCCAGGTAGTGACCACCACCAGCACGGGCAGGATGTAGAGCGGGTCGGGCACGGCCAGGTTGAGCCACAGGAACTTGTTGGCCAGCGGCACCTGCGACGACAGGTTGGTGATCCACAGCCGGCCCGACAGGTCGAGCAACTGCATGGGCGTGGCGGCCAGCGTCGCCACAATCGCCCGGTAGAGGCCGAGCATAATCGGCAGTTGAATCAGCAGCGGCAGGCACCCGGCAAACGGACTCACGCCGTGCTTGCGATAGAGCGCCCACTGCTCCTGGGCCAGTTGCTCGCGCTCGTTCTTGTATTTCTCCTGCAGCTTCTTCAGTTCTGGCTGAAGCTCCTGCATGGCCTTCGTCGAACGCTGCTGCTTGATCGTCAGCGGATAGGTGGCCGCGCGCACCAGGATGGTGAAGACGACGATGGCCAGCACCACGTTCCCGCCCAGAATCTGGTAGAGGAACAGCAGGATGGTGATGAAGGGATTGATGATGATGTCGAGCATGAACCAGTGCCTTCTTCTCGCAGACGGGGCGGGTTAGCCGGGATAAACCCAGCGTTCTTCGCCAGAAGTGGCGGCCAGCGCGACCACCAGCCGGTCGCCTTCGGTAGTGCTCACGATGACCAGGCCGGCTTCCTGCTCGTCTCCGGCCTCTGCGGGCACGAAGACCAGGTCAGCCAGCACCTGCGCCTTGACATCGCGGTACCAGCGGCTGGCGCCATTTTCCTTGCTCACCGCGTACACGTTATGATCTTCCGACGCGACGATGAGCAGGCCATCGGTGAGGATGGGGGTGGCGCGGATGCCTTCTTCGGCAATAGGCTTCTTCCACACCTGCTCAAATCCACTCTCAGTGACGCGCACGGCATAGAGTGCCCCGCTCAGATCGCCGAAATACAGCACATCGTCGTCGAAGGCAGGGCTGCCCCACAGCCAGCCGTCGGTCTTGAAACGGGCAACAATGTCGTGGGATTTCAGATCAACCGCGAGCAATTCAGAGACGAACGTCCCGACATACACCCGCTGGCGCGCCGCGTCATAGACCAGGTTGCCAGGGGCGGCGCCGCCCAAGTTCTTGTGCCACAGCTCGTCGCCGGTCTCAGCGTCGAGCGCATACAGGTTGTGGTCGAGCGAGGTCACATAGACCACCGCCCGGTTGCCATTGGACGGGTCGTCTGCCACGTACAGCGGGCGCGCCCACACGCCGTGCTCGGTGGTGAACGTCCACACTTCCTGGCCGTCCGTGCGCGAGACAGCCGCCACGTTGCGGCTGCCCAGCCCGAAAAAGACCTTGTCGGAGTCTACCGCAGCGCCCCCGATCACGCGATCTTTGGGCGCGACTTCGATGGGACCGAGGATGGCCTGCTTGGCCGGCTGATAGCGCCACACGCGCTGGCCGTTGGCGTCCACCGCGTGCATACGCCCGCTGTAATCGCCCACATAGACCGTGCCATCCACCACCGTCGGCACGGCGTAGAAGGTGGCCCTCTCATCTTCGTATTCCCACAAGACAGCGCCGCTGACCGGGTTGATGGCGACGACGCGCTTGCCTTGCGAAACGTAGAGCGTGTCCTGCTGCTCGTCAGTGGAGACGCCGATCCAGCTCTCCTGCGTTGGGCCGCCGCAGGCAGCCAGCAGCAACGCACTCAGCAGCAGCACGCCCAGCAACAGGCGCGAGCGGGAAGGGAAGAGGCGCGACGTATTCAATGGGACTCCTCAACAATCCTCAGCCAACGTCAGGTGGGACTCAAGGCACCGGGTCGTAGCCCCCCGGACTGAGGGGGTGGCAACGCCCGATGCGCCGCAGGCCCATCCAGCCGCCTTTGAGCAGGCCATAACGCTGGATAGCCTGGTAGGTGTAGTGGGAACAGCTCGGCTCGTAGCGGCAGCTTGGCGGCAAAATGCGCGAGAAAGTGAGCTGGTACAGGCGGATGAGTGCCAGGCCGATCTGCTTCATGACGACGACTCTTCTGCCGGCGGGCTGTACAGCCCCGCGCGCTGCAAACTGGCGCTCACCGCCTGGCGCACCACCTGGAATGGCTGCCCGGCGATGCGCGGGCGGGCGACGAAGGCGATGTCGTGGCCTGGGCGCAGGTGAGCGTGCACTTCGCGGACCGCTTCGCGCAGCAAGCGCCGGATACGGTTGCGCACTACCGCCGTGCCCAGCCGCTTGCTCGTGACGAAACCATAGCGGTTATGGGCCAGCCCGTTCGGCGCGACGCTCAGGATCAACAACGGGTGCTGCCAGGCGCGACCCTCTTGGCGCAGACGAGCGAAGTCTTCGTTCCGACGAAGGCGCAGATGGCGCTGCATGCGCAGGGGGCCTAGCTCTTCCAGTTGACCTTCTTGACGTGATTGTTCACCTTGGGCGTCAAGACTGCGCGCCCTTTGGCGCGGCGCGCCTTCAAAACGCGGCGACCGTCCTTTGTGCGCATCCGCCGGCGGAAGCCATGCACGCGCGCGCGGCGGCGGATCTTGGGCTGATAAGTACGCTTGGGCATTGGTGTCCTCTTTCAAAAAACGCGCTCAGGGCGCGGATTCAAGCGACTGCGTTCGCGTGGCAGCGCGCCACTCCGGGCGTGGCGCGCGATGGGCAAGTATAGCGTATGGGTCTGGAAGGGTCAAGCGTCAACCGTTGCCCATCCATCGGGTGCGTGCAAAGGCTGACAGCGCCGCGCTGATTGACTTCACCCTCAGCCGCGCTGCGCTCGGCTTGCCCGGCGGCGAGGCGCGTCAGCGCCGAGCGGGGGTGAGGTCAACCGGGGCGCAGCAGAGCTTTACCTCACCCCCCGCCTCGTGGCGCTCGGCTTGCCCGGCGGCACGGCGCGTCAGCGCCGAGCGGGGGTGAGGTCAGCCAGGGCGCAGCAGAGCAGCGCCCCGACCGCCTGACAGGTTTTGCGCGCACCCCCCTATTTTCAGACCGTTGACCACCCCCTGCGATCATGCTATACTGAACCCGCCTCGGAGGGGCTTGTCCATCGGGAGGCTGCCCGGAGGGATGGCCGAGTGGTTTAAGGCGGTGGTCTTGAAAACCACTGAGGCGTTACACGTCTCCGGGGGTTCGAATCCCTCTCCCTCCGCCAAAACAACTGTATCGCGCCTCTGGGGAGGTGCCAGAGTGGACGATTGGGGCCGCCTGCTAAGCGGTTAACCGGCTTTAAACCGGTTCGCAGGTTCGAATCCTGTCCTCCCCGCCAACACACAGCAACGCCACGACTCGCTCAGTCGTGGCGTTTGCGTTAGCGCATCCTCTCGCTCAGTCGCGCTCGTCGTGCTCCGGGATGCTCAGCGCCGCGCCGCGCGAGCGCACGCGCGTGCCATAGATCACCGGGCCGGTGAAGAGGGCCGCCTCGTCGCGCTTGGCTTTGCGCTTGAGCTTGCCGTAGTCGTCCTCGCGCGCGGCCAGCCGGCGCCGGCTCCCGCTGCTGCGCATCAGCAACCAAAAACCGAGCGCGATCAGCACCAGCGGCCCGAACGGCGCGCCCAATCCGCCGATGCCGATGCCGATCACCAGCTCGAAGAACAGCCCGAACGCGACAAAACCGATCAGGCTGGCCCGGACCAGGCCCTGCCCGGCAGTGTACAGGCTGGCGTTGGACAGTTGGCGGCTCATCAGCAGGAACGCCATGCCCAGGAACACCCCGTAGAGCGTCCAGGCATAGGCCCACGCCTGCCAGTAACCGGTGACGGCCATCGCCGCCAGGAGCGCGCCCGTGCCGGTGACCATCATGCCGGGGATGGCGAAGAGCACAGCTCCGGCTGCGCCGCCGTACCACGCGGGGAGCAGCAGGAGCAGGCCCGGCACCACAATGAACAAGGGCCACCACATGCCCAGCCCGGTCAACAGAATCGCGCCGAGCGCGATGAGCGCCATCGCCCCGAAGATGCGCCTGTCAGAGTTGGAGTCGCCAAACATAGTCCCATCCTGTCGTGATTATGATGAGCGATTGGTCTGTTCTCTTCTACGCAGGAGCGCTGCGAAAGTTGTGGGCAGTGTGTCGAACCCGGTTGAAATGGCGTGGGTACTGGCTGCCGTGTGACCTCCCAGCCCCCAGCCCCTTCCCCCGCGCTGCGCGGAGGGAAGAGGAGCAGGCTCGCCGCTTTTCCCCCTTCCCCCCTCGTGGGGGAAGGGCCGGGGATGGGGGGCCATGCCTGTGTGACGAGTTTCAGCCGCAAAGGATACAGTACCAAAGTTGTGGGCTGCGCACCCCCAGGCCGAATCCGGTATAATTGGGGGAGACTGGCGCGGTTGGCGGGCACGCCGGGGAATCACCCATGCGTCGCAAGATCACCTACGATCCCCAGCGGGATTACTACGCCATCCTCGGCATCCCCCCGCAGGCCAGCGCCCCTCGCATCCGCCAGGCATACCGGCGCTGCGTGCGCGAGATCCACCCCGACCTCAACCCGGAGCGCGCTAGCTGGGCGACGCAGCAGCTCAAGCTGGTCAATGAGGCGTACCAGGTGCTGCGCGAGCCGGCGCTGCGCCAGCAATACGATCAGCTTCGAGAGGGGCGCGCCACCGCCCGTTCGCCGTACAGGCGGCGCGAGAGTAGCGCCTACCGCCGCCCGGCGGCCCCGCCCGACCGCCCCTGGTGGCAGCAGGCCGCTGAGCAAACGACCCGCAGCGGCGTTTCTGGCGCGGGGATGACGGCGCGTGGCCCCCATGCCACCGCGCCGGAGCAGGCTCTCTGGCTGCGCGTCTCGGTCTGGCTGCGGCGGCTGCACCTGGGCGGGCTGGAAGCTACCTGGCTGACATTGGTCGGCCTGGGGCGCAGCCCTTACGCCTGGCTGCTAGGGATGCTGGCGGCGGTGCTCTCGCTCAATGTCGCCTTCATCGTCTATGCCCTGCTCACCCCTGGCTGGCGCGCCGATTTCCCCGGCCTGTTCGTCCGCGTGCAGACGCACACGCCATCGCCCACCCTGGTGCTGCCCACCGCCACGCCCGACCATCTCAACCAGACCTGCTCCGATCCCGCTGTGGTGATCACCAAGCCGGCGTCCGGCGATCTGGTCGGCGATACCTTCACCGTCTTCGGCACCGTCAGCCCGCCGACTCTGTGGGCCTATACCCTTGAGATCGGTTACCTGGGGCGCATCCTGGTGCGCGGCGCACTGCCAGCGCGCTGGGAAGTTGTGCGCGCTCCGCCGCCCGGTCAGCGCGACGCCGAGCCGCCCGTCACCGACGCGCCGCTGACCGCCGCGCCCGTTGACCTGACGGGCCGGCCCGACGGATACTACGTCATCCGGCTGCGCGTGGTGCAGCGCTATGGCGTCGAGCTGCCCACTTGTGACGTGGTAGTGCGGCGCTAGAGCAGGTCGTCGGGGTCGGCGCGTTGGGCGTAGGCGAAGCCCTCGATGAAGCCCCGCGCGCGCTCGGTGTGCGGGTAGCGGGCCAGGTAAGCCCAGAAGTCGGCGCTGTGGTTGGGGTGGCGGCGGTGCGCCAGTTCGTGGGCGATCACGTAGTCCACCACGTAGCCCGGCCACTCCCGGATGCGCTCGCTGATGCGGATGTCGCCGTCGGTGCTGCCGCCGCTGGTGCAGCTTCCCAGGCGGCGCTGCATGGTGCTCACCCAGCGGATCGAGTGCCAGTTCAGCTCCCCGGCGAAGTACGCGCGGTTGATGCGGCGGGCGCGGCGCTCCAGGTCGGCGTCGTCCAGGCTACGGGCGCGCTTGCGCTGCTTGAGGATACGAGCGATCACTTTGTCGAGCAGCTCATCGAGCTGCTTACGCGGCAACGCTGCCGGCGCGCGCACCTGAATCGTCTCCCCGTGCAGCGTCCAGCGGGCCGACGAGCGCAGCCGCCGGTCGCGGACAACCTCAACGGTGAGCGTGTGCGGCCCATCGGCGACCTGGCGGACGATCTCTGGCCTGGTGGAGTGTGGGGTACGAGTCATGGCTGATGAGCAGCGTGCGCTTGCACGGCCAGATCAGTCACGGCGCCGTCCTGCCGGGCGGACAGCACCGTGTTCAGAGCACAGGACGAGACCTCGCGCCAGCCGCTAACCGGCGCAGATCGTCTCGAACAGGGTGCGCGTCTCTTTGCTGGGCGCGATCTTGAACATGCGAGTCAGCGTGTGCTCCAACTGACGATACTGGGCCACTGCGTCGTCAATGCGCCCCTGCTGGTGATAGATCTTCATCACGTCGCGGTGCACATCTTCCCAGTCGGGCTTTTCGCGCAGGGCGCGCAGCAGGTAGCCGAGCGCCTGATCCATCTCGTCCCGCCCGCGATGGTAGCGCCCCAGCCCGATCAGGGCCTGGGCATACTTGCTCTGCATCTCCTGGCGGCGCTGCTCCACCCAGGGCACGGTGATCGTGGGCAGGAAGGGCGCGCGGTAAAGCTGGACGGCCTTGTACCACAGGGCGGGGGCCTCGGCCTCGAACTCAATGGCCGCGTTAATGGCCTGCTCGAACAGGCCCGCGTCGTAATGGACGCTCAGCTTTGGCGAGGGGATGTAGAAGCCGGACTGGTAATTGGTCAGCTCGTGGCCCAGGCGCTCGGAGATTTTGCGCTTGGTGACGTGAAAGACGTTCGTCGCCTCCTTGACCGACATCCTGGGCCAGAAGACGCTGAAGATCTCATCGCGCGTGACCATCGGGTGATCGACGAAGAAGTAGAACAGGTGCTTGGGCAGCGAGCCTTCCCAACTGATGATCGGGCGTCCATCCATGTACACGTGCCCGCCGGACAGGGCGAAGACTTCGAGCTGACCGCGCCCCGGCTCGTCGCCGAAGATGCCCCCGGAGATGGCCCAGTCGTTGCCCACGACCTCGGCCAGGCCGGCGTGGAGCAGGTCATTCCAGGGCTGCACGCCGAGCAGCCGCGCGTTGATCACGACCTGCGCATGATCGGGCAACTGGCCGGCCAGGGCGCGGAAGAAGCGGTCAGCATCCGCGTCGAAGTTCAGGTGATCGAACTGATCGAGCAGCAGCAGAACCCTGTCATGCGGCAACGCGGCCAGGTCTGCGGCCAGGGCGCCGGCCAGGTCTTCAGGAGCAGCTTTAGCATCGAGCGCGGCGCGCGTCTGGCCGCCGAGGGACGTCACAGAGGCCAGGTCGGCGGTCATGTGGCGCAGCCAGTCCGACAAAGAGGAATCGTCCGTACCAAGCGCGTAATAAACAACCTGATGTGCGTAGACATCGAACAACATGGCCACCAGCGCCAGATGGCTGCGGTGCCGGGGGTAAATCAGGACCAGGGGCTTGTCGCGGAGTTTCTGTTCGAAGAGCGGATAGGTTGTCTCAGTGACGTATTCCAGTAGCGCGGACATGCGTCGCCCCTCTCCTAGCCTGTCATGAAGTAAGCAGCGAATATCCCTGGCCGGTCAGGGAAAAAATACAGCAGCCATGCTGTCTGCACGCACGCTCCCCACTATAAGGCGCCTAATATCGCGCTATAATGACGGGTTCCTGTGGGGCGGCAGAAAACCTCTCTAGATAATTATGACAGCATAATGGGTTTGTGTCAATTATGATACGACTTAACCGAAACTGGCGTCAGCTCGTGTCCGCTTATCCTTTCCTTACTTCCTGCACCAGCGGCTATCCCCGGCCCTATGAAACCGCTATAATGCGGGCACGCTCCGATCGGCCAACGCAGTATGTGGAGAGACGCCCTCATGGTCTCGCGTAGAACGCTCGTATTCCCGGTGGTGATGGGACTGCTCGCCCTGTCCGCGTGCGATTCCTCTGGCGGCGAAGGCGATTTCGTTGTGCCCACGCTGGCTAGCCTGGAAACCATTCCCACGACGATCTTTCTGACCGAAAACGCCCCGCCCCCCGACTTTGCGACGCTGGCGCTCGATCCCATCGAGCACGGCCTGGCCGCTCATTCCGGCTGGGCCTACGCCGTCACCGGCAGCTTTGTGGGCACGTTCGACGCGACGGGCGAGCCGGCGGCGGGGACGATCAGCGTTCAGGTGCAGGGCAACGAGCCGGGGCAGACACGGCGCGTGGTGCTGGAGATCGAAGGGCGGGCTTTTCTCCCAGGCGAAACCCCGCTGCGCCTGGAAGGGGTGCGCTTCAGCAACGATTACTATACGGTGGACGTGAACGGAGTATGCACGGCTGACGGTGGCGAGCAACCGGGCGGGGCGGCTATTGCCGATCTGTCGGCGGGGCAGGTCATCGGCGGCGTGGCGCGGGCTGTGCCCACCGGCCATCGCCAGACTCTCGACGAGCTGCCCGCCTGGCAATATACGTTCGCCTCTGCCGACGCCCGTCTGCCGGCGATTCACCCCGGCCCGGACGGGGCGGTGACGCTGGCGGCAGACCTGTGGTTCGCGCCACAGGCGAGCGCCGTGCTGCGCTACGAGATCTCAGCCGAGGTGAGCGGCGTGCACCTGCTGTGGGCGGATCGCGCGTCGTCCACCGTGTCCGGCACGCTGACGCTGCGCTACACGCTGGACGCGGCGGCACTGGATACGCCGCCCAACATCTCCGTCCCGCATGGATGTTAGAGACCGGGGGGTGAGGTAAATCGTAACGCAGACCTTTCCACAGGGTCTCTGAGCTGTTCCCCCCCACCCCAAACCCCTCCCCCACAAGGAGGGGGAAGCTCAGTGGGTGCGCTCTTCTCCCTTCCCCTCTCGTGGGGGAAGGGCCGGGGATGGGGGGCAAAAGCAGGCGCACGGCTGAGACCACGCGGAAACCTCACCCCCCGGTCCCTCTCCGTAAACGGAAAGAGGGCATCACGGGGCAGTAAAGTCCCCTCTCCGCTCCATAGGGTCTCTCAGAGTTCTCGCGCCGGCGGGCCTGGTCGCTGGCGACTGCCCGGCTCACTCGAAGCGGGCCAGCACCGACTCGGCGGCCTCGTCCGGCGCTTTCCCTTCCAGCACAGCGATGATCGCCTCTTGCAGGGCGAGCGCGGCGCTGCTGTTGCGCTGCGATTCGGGGACCAGGACGGCGGTCGTCAGCAAGTCCTGCGCGAAATCGGCGTAACCGCGGTCGTCCCACAGGCGCAGAGCGCGCGTCTGCGTCGGCAGCACGCTGAACGCTTCGGTGAACAGGCTTTGCCCGCCAATGCGCATCATCCACGCCAGGGCGACATTGGCGCGCTGGCGGTGTGCGGGGTTGTGCGTCGTGACCACCCACATCCAGCCATCGAGCGCGGTGATCGGCGCGCCATCCAGCGTGGGAATGGCGACCGGCAAGGCGCTGGGCACGCTGCTGCGCCGGCGCAGAAAGGTGACTGTGTCCACGCCAACCAGGTTGGTATCGCCCGTGACGAACTGGTTCCAGTAGTCGTCGTAGCGCGTGTAGCTCACCAGCGCCGGGGTGAAAACGCCCTCCGCAGTGCCTGCGGCATAATAAGTGAGCACTTCGAGCAGCGGCTCGCGATCCAGTGTGGCCGCGCCGCTCTCGTCCACCAGCCGCCCTCCGGCAGCGCGATATTGCAGCAGCACGGTGTAACTCACCGGAGTGGCCCCCGCCGGGAACAGGTACGGCGTCCCGGCGTTGAGCACATCGGCGAAAGAGGCGGGCGGAGCGCTGAACGCCGCCGGGCGATAGGCGCTGTGGGTCACGTTGAGCGTATAGGGCACCCCGTAGAGCACGCCGTTGATCTCGCCCAGCGGGCGCACGCCGGGCAAGAGGTTATTCCCCGCGATATCTTCTGGCACCCAGTCCTCGAGCGGGACGATCAGCCCTTCGTTGGCGGCGGTGATCATATCGGCGCGACGCATCAACGTCAGGTCGGGTAGCGCGCCAGGCGCCACCGGCGAGGCAGTGCGCAGCGTGGGCAGAATGCCGCCCAGGCCGGTCGCGCGCTTGCGGCGCACCTCCAGCTCGATGGTCGTGTACGTCTGGGTGAAGTTCTTGAACTGGTCTTCGAGCACCTCGCGCGCCGGGTCGCCCTCTGGGGGATACAACTCGTCCGGCCACCAGATGCGCACGCCCTCGTTGACTGGCGTGGGCGTGACCTGCGCGGGCGGGACGGCTGCGAGTAGCTCTCGTTCCTGGCCGCGCGCCGAGACCAGCGTCGCCGCTGCCGGCTGCGCGCCCCTTGTAGGCGTGGGCGAGGCGGGCGAGGCAGAGGGAGACAACCGCTCGACCCCACAGGCGGCGAGCAGCGCGGCGAACAGCAGCGTGGTGGCCAGGCTCCAGTGGCGCGCCATGTTCCTCCCTCGAGCGGTGACTGCCGCCCAGCGACCGCGCCCGCTTACGCCAGGTCGCGCAGCACGCGCGCGACCATCTGATCCAGCGTATCGAGGTTTTCGACGGTCAGATCCGGGTCGGGGATATAGACGCCGAAACGCTCCTCGGCGAAAACGCCGAACAGCGCCAGCGAGAATGAATCCACCAGCCCACCCGTGATCAGCGGCTCGTCATCGCGCAGGTCGTAGGTGGGCAGGCGGATCATGTCGTTGAGCACGAATGTGCGGAGCGTTTCGCGGACTTCGCTGCGTTCCATGGCGCCTCTCAAGCGATCGGTGGTCAGCGATCAGTGTTCGGTCTGCGGCGATCGGCCCCCAGTCTAACCACAAGACCGGAAGCAGCGCAACAGGTGCGAAAAGGAGCGCGCCACGCGCTCGCGATCCTGAGCCAATGCGACCAGTTATAGCGTGCGCGCCGTCCCCACGCAAACCGGAGCGCGCAGAAAGGTCCACGAACAAGCAGGTGGGCACACTCGCCGGACATCCCTTGCTCCTGCAAGAGAAGAAAGAGGAAAAACTGCTCCTGAGCTTCGCCTGCAGGAAGGGATTAGGAGCGCGGTTGCAGTCCTATGCCAGCGATCTCCCAAAAACGTGAAACGCAGTGAACGAGACCCATTGACAGCGCCGCAAATCCTGGAGTATGATGAGGGACGTAGTGAAGAGGTTGTTCGAACTCGGCCCCACAACCGCGCGCAACTGATTCTACAGCGCGCGGTTTTGTACGACCCGCAGGCAACTCCTCTCTCAACTACACCATCAGCGACCATTTTTATCTGAGGGAAGGAGTCCTTCACCATGTCCGAGCGTGTCACCGGCACCGTCAAGTGGTTCAACGCCCAGAAGGGCTACGGCTTCATCGCCCGCGAGAACGGCCCCGACGTCTTCGTGCATCACAGCGGCATCACCGGCAGCGGCTACCGTGAGCTGCACGAGGGCGAGCGCGTTGAGTTCACTATCACCCAGGGTCCGAAGGGCCTGCAGGCCAGCGACGTCGTGCGCCAGGGCAATCGCTAATCGGCACCGCATCGCTCAGGATGGCCGCGCCCCGTGCCACACACGGGGCGTTCTTTTTTCCGGCTGCGCAGGACATCATCGCTGAGGCACAGAGAGCGCGGAGCAAGGGCGAAGAGTCTCGTGTTTTTCTCTGTGTCCTCTGCGGCTCTGCGGTTCAGAGATTTTGCGCCATGACGAAAGATGGCCCGTCCCTCAAAACTGGCCCTTGACGCCCTATTTCGGCGGGTGTATGATTTGCCGCGTAGTGTAGAGGTTGTTCAGCTAAACGGCACAGCGATACCGTGGTGACAACTCGTCACGACGGTATTTTCATGCGTCCTGCTCGCTCCTCACCCTACAGCATCGTCCATCTTTACCTCCCATAGGGAAGGGGTTTTTCACAATGGCAGAACGTGAGACTGGTACCGTCAAGTGGTTCAATGCCCAGAAGGGCTACGGCTTCATCGCGCGCGAGAATGGCCCGGACGTGTTCGTGCACTTCTCCGGCATCATCGGCGATGGCTACCGCGAGCTGAACGAGGGCGATCGCGTGGAATTCGTGATCTCCAACGGCCCCAAGGGCCTGCAGGCCACTGAGGTCGTGCGCCAGCGTTAGGCGCTGACTACCTGGCACCCAGACGCCCCACAGCGTGATGCTGTGGGGCGTTTTGTTTGGCGGGGCACCTCAGCGCCGCAGCCGCCGCCAGGCCGCGCGCGGCAGGATCGCCGCCTCCTCGACGCGCAGGGCCAGCGCCGCCCCCCAGAACACCGCTGCGCCCAGGGCCATCCCTCCGCTCACCCGCAGCAGGCGCGGCAAGCCCGGCAGCAGGGCCAGGTACGCGCCCAGCGCCAGCGCCATAATCCCCGACGCGAGCAGCGTCCGCGCCGCGCTGCCGAGCACGCGCCGGTCGTCCAGCCCGCCCACGCGCCGGCGCAGCATGGCCCACAGCGCGGCGCTCTCGAGGGCTGTGGCGATGGACATGGCCAGCGCCAGCCCGCCAATCGGCCCGCGCGCGAACTCGGTCGTGTCCGGGTAGCCGAGCGCGTAGATCAGCGCCAGCGCCAGGGCGATGTTGAGCAGCATGGTCGCCGTGCCCACCTTGACCGGCGTCCAGGTGTCGTGCAGGGCGAAGAAGGCCCGCACCAGGATCTCGAGGACGCTGTGCCCGGCCAGCCCCACGCTGAACAGCGCCAGCGCCCAGGCGGTGCCCGCTGTGTCGCGCGCCGTCCACTCGCCGCGCTCGAAGAGCAGCGCAACGGTTGGCTCGCTGAGCACGGCCAGGCCGATCCCCGCCGGGATGGACAGGAACAACACGCCGCGCAGCGCGCCGGCGAGCGTGCTACGGAAGTGTTCGGCGTCGCGCTGCGCGCTGAGCGCGGACAGCGTGGGGAAGACCGCCGTGCCCACGCTGCGCCCCACAACGCCCAGCACGGTCATCATCAGCACGAAGGCCGTCGTCAGCGCGGTGACGCTGCCCTCAGCCATCCCCGAAGCCAGCGCCGTATTCACCCAGAAATTGACCTGCACCACGCCCAAGCCCAAAACGCGCGGCCCCATCAGCAGCAGCACCTCGCGCACGCCGGGAATGCTCAGGCTCAGCGCCGGGCGATAGCGGAAGCGCAGGCCGATCAGGTCGGGAAGCTGCACCAGCAGATGCAGCGCCGCGCCAATCACCGCGCCCCAGGCCAGCCCGTGAATATTCCCGCCGCGCGCCAGCACCAGCGCGCCGAAGATCAGCCCGACGTTGTACAGGCTGGGGGCCAGCGCCGGCGTCAGAAAATGCTGGTGCGCGTTGAGCACGCCCATGATCAGCCCGCTGACGCCGAAGATGATCACCGTCAGCAGCATGATGCGCATCAGCTCGGCGGTGAGCGCCTGCGTGGCGGGTGCGGCATCGGGCACCAGCAATTCGCGCGCCAGCGGCTCGGCCAGGGCGAAGGCCAGCGCCGCCAGCGCCGTCGAAGCCGCGATCAGCAGGGTGATCACGCCGTCCGCCAGCCGTTGCGCGCCGGACTCGTCGCCGCTGGCCAGGAAGCGCGTGAAGACGGGGATGAACGCCGAGCCGAGCGCCCCGCCCGCCACCAGCACGAAGAGCGTCTCCGGCACGCGCTGGGCGGCCATGAAGGCATCGAGCGCCGCCCCTGCGCCGAACGCGGCGTTGACCGCCGCCTGGCGCACCACGCCGAGCACAGCGCTGAGCACGAAAGCCAGCATGACGACCGAGGCAGCGCGGGCGATCTGCCCGCCCGTCAGCGCGCGGGCGGAGGGGGTAGAAATAGGGGTCTCGCTCATAGCTGGCTCTTTGCGGGTTAGCGAGGCGGCTTAGTGCGGCCCAGTATAGCAGAGGGCCGGGCAAACGGCGGAATCAAACAGGGGCACCTGGCGATGCCCCCGTCGCAGTGTGAATGACATGCGCGCCCGAAGACTACTCTCCCCCGGCCATCCCCGTCGCGAGCGCGTAGGTCGTCGCGGCGACGACTTCCGCCGTCATCTCGACCTTCTCCGGCACGACGCTGCTGTACACGTCACCTGGCGTGTGCATCACGTCGCCCTCAGCGGTCTCCTGGCCCCACCAGGGGTCGGCGGCGCCCACCCACTGCCACGCCTCGAAATAGGCGATCGGCACGCCGGCCTGCACGAACGCATAGTGATCGCTCCAGTCGCCGGTGAAGCCGCCCCACGTGTTCGCCGGAGACGTGTCGAAGAGCAGGCCCATCTCGTCGGCCAGGTCGAGCGCCAGGTCGCGCACCCAGACCGGCCCGCCCTCGATGGTCGGCGCGGCGTCTTCGTCCTCTGGCCAGGTGATGGTCGCTCCGGCGTAGATGTTCAGCGCCGTGCCCATGCCGACCGAGTCGATATTAATCATGGCGATGATGTTGCTAACGGTGTCACCCAGCCCTTCGACGTAGACCTCTGCGCCGGGCGGATCGCCGCCCTCTTCCGCGCCGAAGGCGATGAAGACCAGCGTGTGCGTCGTGTCAAGCCCGGCCAGGGCGCGCGCTGCCGCCAGCATCGCGGCCACGCCGCTGGCATTGTCGCCCGCGCCAGTCCCCGCCGTCACCGAGTCCATGTGCGCACCGACGACGACCCACTGATCGTCGCCGGGCCGCACGCCGATCACGTTGCGCGAGACAATCGCCGTGCCGGCGTCCGCCCCTTCGACGGGGGCGATCGCGTTGAATTCCTGGACGGTAACCTCATAGCCCCAGTCGGACAGGGCGGCAGCGACGTAGCTGGCGGCGAGACCTTCTGCGGCGCCGCCCATCGGGCGCGCGCCAATGGCCATCGCCAGCGTCCGCACGTGGGTCATCACGTCTTCGGCTTCGATCAGCGCTGCGAAGTCCGGCATTTCCTGGGCCGACGGGGCGCCCAGCGGAATGAGCAGACTGCACAGCGCCACCAGTACGATCAACATCCGGCGTGTGAACATGGTTTTTCCCTCCGCCTAACTCAAATCTGCATCTATCTCTGTGAACTGCGAGCATATCAGGCGCACCGCGCGCCGGGTCGCTCGTCAAGAGCGCGGCCAGGCGCTCATTGGTCGCTCACCGGACGCGCGGCGAAACGCTCATCAGACACCAGCGTGCGGCGCAGCCCTTCCTGGAGAAAAGTCTGGGGCGTCCAGCCCAGCAGTTCGCGGGCCAGCGTCAGGTCGGCGCACATGCGCGAGACGCCGCTGTCCTGCTCATTGACGCGCAGGACGTGCGCCTCACGCCCGGTGATCGCCTCGATCTGGCGCACCAGGTCGTTGACGCTCGTCTCGGCCCCGCTGCCGACGTTGATCACGCGCTGATTGACGTCCGGCGCGGTGGCCGCCGCTACCAGGGCGTCTACCACATCGTCCACGTAGACGAAGTCGCGCGTCTGCGCCCCCGAGCCATGCACCACCAGGGAGCCTTGCCCCAGCACCTGGTGCAGAAAGTGGGGGATCACCGGAGGATGCGTCACCGGGAGCTGCTGGCCCGGCCCGTAGGCGTTGAAGATGCGCAGGCACACCGTTTCCAGGCTCGCCAGCCGCCCGATGAGGCCCACGTACTGCTCGGCAGCGAGCTTGCTCACGGCGTAGGGCGAGAGCGGGAGCGGAGTCAGGCTTTCGCGCAAGGGTTGAAGGGGCTGATCGCCGTAGATCGCGCCGGACGAGGCGAGCACCAGCCGCCGCACGCCCACATCGCGCACCGCTTCCAGCAGGCTGACCGTGCCGCCGACGTTGACCGCGTTGTATTCGCGCGGGTAGCGCACGCTCTCCGACACGCTGACCCGCGCGGCGAGATGATAGACGCACTCAACATCATGCAGCAGCGTCCACAGGCGCGGCAGGTCGTTCACATCGCCGCGCATGAAGCTGGCCTGTGGAGGCAGCCGGGCCGGATCGCCCGCACTCAGATCGTCCAGCACGCGCACGCTGTGCCCCAGGCTGACCAGCCTGTGCACCAGCGCGCCACCCAGAAACCCTGCTCCGCCCGTGACTAGAAACTGCATAAGCACCTCTTCCCGTGCAGCAGCGACGCCCGACGTTAATCCGTGACCCTCTATAGTCTACCCATAATCTACCTGCCGGCACTCTCGATTCTGCTGACCGGTCTGCCCGCGCGCCGGACGAGAACGCAATCCGGTAATACATCACCAATGATCACCCCCTCACCCACCCGTCAGCAAATGGGAAAATAGTCCCGGATTCACAGAAAATTCACGAAAACATAACAATCAATTGCTGAATCATTTTAATTTCTCGTTTATCTTAATGATAGGGCTGGCAGGCGCTTCGGGGGTAGAAGGCGGACCAGGTTCGCCTGCGCCGGACGCGCCGCTCATCTATACAGCCCCACACTCTCAATGCTGTGGTAGGGTGGAGGTCATCCCATGAATAGCCATTATTTGAAAGGGATAGTCCGCAGCCTGGTCACCACGATGGTGCTGTGCACCGTCCTGGTCACGACCCTGCTGCCGGGCGGAGCCGGGCGCGCAGACGCCGCCGCTGCCGGGGTGGGCCTGGCCGCGGCGAGCGCGAGCGCACCGGTGCCGAACGTATCGCCTGCCCAGGCGAGCGAGGCGCGGGCACCAGACGCGCGCGCTGCCGCCTTCACGCCCACGCCCGAACAGACGAGCGCTTTCCTGGCCGGCGATGTGGCCGTGAAAGTGCTCTTTGTCGAGAGCACAGCCGGCCCTGAGAACTGGACCGCCAGCGAAGTAGACCAGGTCAAGAAAGAAGTCTCCCAGGCGCTTGAATGGTGGACGATGGTGGCCGCCATGCCCGCAGCGCCCGGCGGCGATCCGCGCCCCAGCGCTCACCTGACCTGGAACGTCAGCTACGTCTCACCGTTCGATGGCCCCGCCGGCGACCGCCCCAAGATTCAGGTGGGCGTCGAGCCGATTCAGGGCAGCGTGGCCAGCGCCTCAGAACCAGATACTGGCTGGATTCACCAGGTCGCCAGCGCCTTCACCGGCCTGCCCGCCGACGTCAGCGCGACCCGCCAACTGGCCCACAACACCCGCGTCAGCGGCGGGGCGGACTGGGGCTTCGTGCTGTATGTCGTAGACAGCAGCGCCGACGCCGATGGCCTGTTCGACGGCGACGGCCAGCCAGGCGGCGCAGCGCTCAATGGCCCCTGGGCGGTCGTCACATCGGACGGTGGCAACCTGGGCACCGACAGGCTGGAGATTCTCATCGCCAAGATGGTGGGGCATGTATTCGGGGCGGGCGACGAATCATATGACCCCGCTGTCGGCGGCTGCCGCCAGGAAGAGGTCTACGGCTACCTGCGCGTGGCCCATGCCAACTGCGAGCACAACAATGGCGCGCCCGTGCCCTCGCTGATGCGCTCCGGCGCGGCGATGATCAGCGCCTACGCGGCGCACGCCCTCTCGGACTCGGCGCGCCAGCAGGTCGGCTGGCGCGATGCCGATGAGTCTGGTGTCTATGATGTATTCGAGACGCTGGTAGACACGTTCGACGGGTTTGCCAGCGCGCCCGTGTGCCCTGTGCTGCACCTGGCCGAGGTGCCGATTGACACGGTGCCGGCCATCCCGCTGGAATTCGGCAGCGGCGACAACGAAACACAGTGGTCGGCTTATGTATGGGATCGCGGCGAGGGGGCCTTCGTCTCCCAGCCGAGCTTCACCCCGGTGGCCATCAACCACCCGCAGTACGTGTGGGGGCGGGTCAACAGCGGCGAATGGGTCGCCGCCGAGCCGAGCGATGGGGCGTGGGACAGCCTGACCGAAGCGTACAACGTGCAACTGCCTGGCAACCCTGGGGCGACCAATGCCGTTGAGATCGCCATCCTGGACCGCTGGGATCAGCAGGTCTACTTCTCGCCAGACCCGGTTCATGTGTGGGTGGTCGCGCCGGCAGCGGCGAGCGGCAACCCGCTCGAAGATGTCTTCCAGAGCGATGACGCTGGCTATGTCAGCCTCTACGATGCCAACGGCGTGCCCGGCGGCTGGACCGCTTCTGTGGCCGACGCCAGCTATTCGCCAGGCGGGGCCGGCGCCGTGACCATGATCGCGGACGGAGTGGGCAGCGCG
Organism: Anaerolineae bacterium; assembly: GCA_023382715.1. GTDB lineage: Bacteria > Chloroflexota > Anaerolineae > Aggregatilineales > Aggregatilineaceae > UBA2029. Next base: position 5,996 of record JAHDWP010000025.1, on the reverse strand, counting down.
GCCTGCTTCAGCTTCACCGGCAGCGAGGTCATCGTCCTCTACAGCAAGGAGACGGTGGGCACAGCCAATGTCTATCTGGACGGCGCCCTGCACTCGATCATTACCTATACGAACGAAGGGCAGAAGCGCGCCGAGCACAAGATCGCCAACCTGAAGCCCGGCAACCACACCATCAGCGTGGTCGCCTCTGCGGGCGTCGTGGATGTGGACGCCTTCGCCCTGTCTACGGTCGCGCCGGGCAGCATCATTGACGCCGGGCCGGGCGGCGACATCAGCCCGAACAGCCTGGGCTTTTGGGAAGAGGGCCAGCCGAAGATCACCTATGTGGGCGCGTGGAGCACGGTCCCGCTGCCCGCGCCAGAGCGCCCTGGCACGCCAGACGGCAGCGGACGCCGCGCCGCCCGCGCCTATGACCGGGTGTACGCGCATTTCACGCACGCTGATACGGTGGCCATCTATCGCGGCGTGTTCCCCGGCGGCGGCACGGCAGATGTCTACGTGGATGGGGCGCTGCGCGGCACCATGGCCAACGACGCCAAGATCGCGCGCGTCGTCCCCTTCTACATCAGCGGCCTGGCTCCCAACGAGGTGCACACCGTTGAGGTGCGCGTCAACCCAGGCGCGCCCTACTTCGACCTGGACGCTTTCCGCTTCCTCAACCTGCTCAGCGATCCTTCTCTGTATCGCGTGGACGAGCCGGGCGCGGCGCTGGCGGTGCCCTTCAACGGCGCGCAGGAGGCGACCGGCTGGCAGACCAAAACTGCCTATCTGCGCTCCAACGAAGAAGGCGCGCTGCTCACCCTGTTCTTCAAGGGATCGGGCGCGGCAGTCAACGTCAAGACGAGCAGCGCCAATGGCCCGCTGGAAATCTACGTGGACGGACGGCTGGAACGCACAGTAGACCTCAAGGACAGCGCTGCGAAGGGCGTGCCGATTGCCGTGGTGGGCCTCAACCCGGAGCTGCCCCATGTCATGCAGGTGCGCCACCTGAACGCCAACCCGGCCAAGCCGAAGTACAACGAGGTCTATGGCTACACGGTCTATCACACGGCTCCGGTTGGGCCGGGTGTCTATGAGGAATACGAATACGGCCCGGACGGCAAGTCAACTCACTCGGCGTTCGTCTACGAGCAGAACTGGTCGCTCAAGTCCACCAAGACTGCCGGACCATCCGGGGGCCGCTATATCGAGTCCAAGCACGCGCAGGCGCGGGCCTACCTGTCCTTCATCGGCGCGGACACGGTGGCGCTGTATGGCGTGGCCAAGTCCACCTATGGGGCGGCGGACATCTATGTGGACGGGGTGTTCTACGGCTCGCTCTATCTGAAAGGCCCGTCCTACCGCAGCATCCCCTATACCGTCACCGGCCTGGACGCCGGCGCGTTCCACACGCTCGAAGTGCGCATCCACGACGAGAAGGGTTACGCGAAGACCATCGCCCTGGACAAGGTGGTGCTCTACAACAAGCCCGTGCTCAGCCCCGGTCATTACGAGAACAACGCGCTGATCGGCGGCAACCCGGCCATCCAGTTCTCTGGTCAGTGGACTGAGACGAGCGACGCCCGCGCTTCTGCCGCCAGCTATCACAGCTCGGAGAGCGTAAGCTGGAAGACGTACCAGACGGCGCCCGTCGTCGAAGCGGTCTTCGAGGTGAACGGCGCAAGCTCAGTGGTCGTCTACCATCGCCAGTACAAGAGCTATGGCATGGTGGATGTCTACGTGGACGGGCGCTATCACTCATCGTTCGACAGCTACGCCGCGTCGCCCGCTGCGGGGGCTTTCCAGCAGTCGTACATCATCGGCGGGCTGAACTCGACAACCAACCACGTCATCTCCCTGAGACCGCGACCCATTGGCAAGCACAAGAATCAGTACGCCCCGTTCGATCTCGACGCCATCCTCGTCCGCACGGGCGATGCGTCCGGCGCTAACTACCTGGAGGCCGGCTACTACGAGAACGATAACCCGACAGCGCTGAGCGGTGGCGCGATCAGCTACGTGGGCGCGTCGTGGGCGACGAGCGCCGTCTCGCGGGCCAGCGGCAAGGGCGACCGGGCGCTGGTATCCTTCTACGGCAATGCCTTCACCGTCTACTTCCGCCAAACCGCCGACGGCGGCAGGGCGGACATCCTCGTTGACGGCACGCTCTACGGCTCGTACACGATGCGCAGCTCCACACCGGGTATCGTGCCCTTCACGGTCGTGGACCTGGACGAGGGGCTGCATATCGCCGAGATCGTCGTCTACTCCAAGTACGTGAACATTGACGCCTACGAGATCTACGATCTCATGCCGGACTTCGGCCCGACCGTCTATAACCTGGCCCCGACCGATGATCGCGTCCTGCTCACCGGCGCGTGGACGGTGGAAGGCGACACGCTGACCACCAAAGAGAAGGACGCCCGGCTGTACGTCTACGTCACCGGCAACGACTCGCTGCGGGTTGTCAGCGATGTCTACAGCAAGACTGGCGCCATCGAAGTCGCCGTGAACGGCGCGCCGCACAGCCTGATCGAAGCGAACTGGATCAAAGCCCAGCCGGCCCCTGACGCGGCCTACCTGGTCAGCGGCCTGGGTGCGATGCCCGGCGGGGCCTGGGTGGAGATTCGCAATCCGGCTCAGAAGAAAATCGTCCTGCGACGGCTGGAAATCTTCGACCTGGCCCCCTCGCTGGGCGACGGTCAGCGTGTCGAGGCCGAAGGGACGGAGATCGTACACGCGGTCGGCACCTGGGCCGTCAAGCCCAGCAAGCCAGACCCCAGGTATAGCGGCGACCGCTATCTGGAGAGCGTGGGCACCGCCGGACACTTCTACATCCCCACCCAGGGCGTCGCCTATGTGACGGTCTATCGCACCGTCGGCGCTTTCGGCAACGCCAACGTCTACATTGACGGCGAGCTATGGGGCATCATGCCCAACAGCTCCAGCAAGACTGCGTACCAGGTGCCCTTCTCCATCGGCCCCATCCCCAACCCACTGGGGCAGCATGTGATCGAGCTGCGCCCGGCCTCTACCAAGAAGTTCTCGATTGACTGGGTTGAAGGCCGGGGCCTGCCGCTCCTCGGCCCCGGCTACTACGAGAATAACGACGCCGTCTTCGCTGGCGGGGTTGACCCGGAGACGGGCCAGACGTACTCCAGCGCCTATACCGGCACCTGGAATCAGATCACCAGCAGCGGCGCTTCGGGCGGGTCGGTGCACGAGGCTACCAAGCGCGGCGACCGTCTGGTGGCGGTCTTCCAGGGCAATGTGGTCACCATCTACCGCCAGCTCTACTCCTCCGGGCGCTACATGACGGTCTACGTTGACGGCGCGCCCTACCCGCTCAACAACCAGACGAAGACCACCGCCAACCAGGTCGCGCACACCATCCTGCTGCCCAACGCCGGCCCGCATTCGCTGGAACTGGTGCTGGACAGCGGCAAGGCGCGCTTCGACGCCATCGAGTTCCGCCACATCGTCCCCGCCACCTACGGCGCGTATCAGCACGACAGCCTGCACGTGGCCATCAACGACAGCATGACCTGGGTGGTGACGCCCAGCGACCAGCACTCCGGCGGCTCGTATGTCTGGACGGCTGACAAGTACGCCAGCGCCTTCCTGCTCTTCAACGGCACGCAGGCCACGCTCTACATGCACACTGGGCGCGACTGGGGCATCGCCAGCGTTTACGTGGATGGGCGGCTGTATGGCGAAGTGGATCAGTACGCTCTCGACCCCGGCGAGTTGTTCTTCGCTTACGACGTTGGCGGGCTGGCACCGGGCGACCACGTCGTGGAAGTCCGTTATGAGGGCAAGAAAGCGACGAAGGCCAGGAAGCGCCAGATCAACCTGGACGCCTTCACCGTAGATGGGCATCCCGTGCCCAAACCGGGCGATGTGCCGCTGCCCGAAGGGCCGCCCAATAGCGGCGGGGAAGACCCCGGCGATCCGGAAACCGGCTGCTACGAAGACACCAGCGAGAAGTGGAAGTACATCGCTCCGACCGAGACTGACTGGTTCACCCTGTTCCCCATGGGCGCGTCGGGCGGCAGCGTGCGGCGCGGCCTGGGCCAGCCGGAAGACGCCTACGCCATCTACGCGGAGTTCACCTTCAACGCCGAAGGCTTTGCCTTCCTCTATCACAGGAATCAGTACGGCGGCCTGGCGGATGTCTACGTAGACGGGGTGTTGCGCACTCAGTTGGATATGTACGCTGACAGCGACCTGTGGCTGGGGAACGCGCTCTACGAAGTGACGGGCCTGACGCCAGGGACGCACACGCTGCGCATCGTCTACACCGGCATGCAGAACCCGCTGTCGAACAGTTCCAACATCTACGTTGACCGTCTCGACCTGCCGGCCTACACGCCTTCCTGCAATCCGTAGTTTGGCGGGGCGGCGGGGGCTGCGCGCCCACCCCAGCTTCCGCCGCCCGCTTCCATCCAGCACCACAGCGCGCTTCCGCCAGGCGAGATCTCGCCTGGCGGAAGTGTGTTGTGCAGGGGGTTATTGATTATTGGTCGTTGGTGGTGGTCGGTGAGGGAGCAGGTGCGAGCCGAGACCGCCCTTACCAGGAACTACCCACCAGAAACCACTCACCACTCACCCGTCCATCATCCGGCGTCGCGCCGCTCGATGACGGGCGCGCGCACTTCTTCGGCGTGCTGGAGCAGCACGCTGTACACCTGGGGGCTGTTCTCTTCCTGGACGATCAGCACTTGGCTCGCGACGAAGATGCGCGACACATCCAGGTCGTCAATCAGGGCGGCGGCGGCGCGCGCTTCGTCCGGCGAGGCGAAGGCGAACACGCCCACGCGATAGCCGCGCGTGGTCAGCTCGATCAGCGTGCCCTGGGCATTCAGGCCGTCGTAGGCAGCCGCTTCGTCTGGCACACGGGTCACGTCCAGGTTCTCGTCGGCCTCTAACGCGCTGATGAACGCTTCCGCCGACTCGTAGCCGTCGCCGCGCGCGCAGAAGACAACCCGCGCGCCGGTTGCGTCGGTGTGGTATTCATAAGAGAGGCCGCCTGCCGTGTAGATCACCAGATAGCCGTCAATGAGCGCCGGAACGGGCGTCGTCCCCGGCCCCGGCGGGCAGCCTAACGCTTCGTCGGTCCAGGTGATCGCCTGGAAAGTGCGCGCCGCGCCGCCGGCGATGTCCACGCCGCGCTCTTCCAGATCGAAGCGCACAGCGTCGAGCACCACGGCGCGGGCGTCCGGCGTGGGCACATAGAGCACGCCCTCATCCACCCGCACATCCTCGCAGCGCTCAACGGCCAGCTCAGCGCCCGGCGATGGCTCGTAGACCTGGTAGGGGTAGATGAAGCGCCCGTGCTGCAGGTAGACGGCGTAGGGAATCACATCCTCATCGGTGATATCCGGGCAGTCCATCGGCGCGGACAGCAGCAAGGCAGTGTCCGGCTCCAGGATGGTGATCGTCTCCAGGCTGGTCTCCAGGAAGGCGGCCAGGTCGGCGCGAGCCAGGGCGGTTGCGTCCACGAACAGCGCCTCGGCGAGCAGCGGCGGCGGCGTGCTGACCGGCTCGCTGGTCGTATCCCCAGTTTCATCCGCGTCCTCGGCCACCACCTCGGCGCTGACGCCGGGCGTGATCGTGGGCGGCGGGGCGCTGTCTTCGCCGTCGTCGCCATCCCCGCACGCGGCCAGCAGGGTTATCGCCAGCAACAGCGCCATCAGCCCGGTCCCGCGCCCCCATGCGATCCTGCTTGTGCGATCCATTTGCCACCCCTCCCATCGTTGTATCTGTGCGTCCGCCCGGCGGGGCGTCCTTTCAGTGTACCATGCTGGGCGCGGGGCGGGAATCGTCCCTTCGTCCTGGTGCGCTTCAGGTTGGTAAGCTCCCCCTCATCCCCCAACCCCTTCTCCCTCCAGGGGGAGAAGGGGAGCAAGGCGCAGGATTTCCCCTCGCCCCGGTGAGGGAGAGGGGTGCAGGGGTGAGGGGCGCAAGGCGCAGGATTTCCCCTCGCCCCGGTGAGGGAGAGGGGTGCAGGGGTGAGG
>JAHDWP010000024.1 GCA_023382715.1 Anaerolineae bacterium | reverse complement strand
AGGATTTCCCCTCGCCCCGGTGAGGGAGAGGGGTGCAGGGGTGAGGGGTTTCCAGCTCAGTAGCACGGTGCGGCCAGCGCGTTGAAGACGGCGTAGGCGTCCGGCGTCGTGCTGAAGGCCAGCGGGCGCAGGTACGTCCGCCACAGGCTCCAGCGGCGCAGCAGAGTCGCGTCGTAACTGACCCCCAGGCAGCCCTGATAGGCGACCAGGCTGCCGTCGGTGTGATAGCCCAGCATCACCACCGGCACGCGCCCGGTCTCGCCCACGCCATAGGCCCCGCTGTACTGGTACGCCCCGTAAAACAGGACGGTCTCCGTCGTATCCGCCCACCCCGTCGCAAACTGGTCGTAGGTCTGCGGCGGATTGGCCCACAGCGCGTAAGCGTCGCCGTAGTCGGCGCGATTGACCGCTTCGATGTAGTCCAGGAGCATCTGCTGCACGCTGCTGTACGATCCGGCGAAGCCCGGATCGCCATAGCACCACCTGTCGAGCGTCTGCTGCCAGATCGTCGCCGTGTCGGTCGGGACGGCGGGCATCGGCTCGAAGTTCGCGCCCGTGATCAGCCATTGGGCCATGCCGGACGCCGCCGGGTTGTAGCGCACGCTGTAGCATCCGCTGAAGGCGACGACCGCGCCGTTGGTGCGGTAGCCGATCAGCACGCCCGGCACACGCCCTTCAATGGCCGTGATCGCGCCCGGCTGGAATCCGCCAAAATATGCCGTCACCGATGCGGTATCGCCATAGCCGGCGACGAACTGCGCGTAGGTCTGCGGCGGGCTGACCCATTGCTGGTACGCCGGCCAGTAGTTGCGCGCGTTGATCAGGCCGTAGTAAGCGTACAGCATGGCGCGCGGGCCGATCGATCCGCCTGCGGAAACGCCTGCTGGCACGGCAGCCAGCAGAATCACGGTAATAACCAGCAGCATCGCCACGAGACGACGACTCATCGTTGCACCCCGTTTCTCCACAAAGATTCATCCATCCAGAGTATAGTGCAGGAAGAGGGTATTTGCCGGGCGCATCGCCCGTAGAGGGCCTGTCGCTGGCAGCGGTGAAGCGCAAAGAGAGGGCTTGCCTAATTTGCCCGCTCGATCAGGCGTGGGCTGTCGTGGCGCACGTCGTTGACCAGGCGCGACACGGGGTAATAGGTCATGTCTTCGGCGGGGTACGGGCGCAGCAGGGGCATGATCTGCGCCGGATCGCTGCGCGCCGGGTCGAGCCAGGCGTCGTAGTCGGCGCGGGGGAGGATGACCGGCATTCGGTTGTGCAGTTCGGCCATCAGCTCATTGGGAGCCGTCGTGATGATCGTGCAGGTCGTCAGCGCCGCGCCGCTCTCCGGCTCCGTCCAGCGTTCCCACAGCCCGGCGAAAGCGAACAGCCCGCCGCCCTGGAGCATGATGAACATGGGCTGCTTGGGGCCATCGGGCCGCGCCTGCCACTCGTAGAAGCCGTCCGCCAGGATCAGGCAGCGGCGGCGGCGCAGGGCGCTGCGAAAGCTCGGCTTTTCGTGGACGGTCTCGCCGCGCGCGTTGATCAGCCGGCTGCCGATGGTGGGGTCTTTGGCCCACGAGGGGATCAGGCCCCAGCGCATCATCGCCAACCGGTTCGCCCCGCCCTCGGCATCGCGCACGACAGTTGCCACCGCTTGGGTAGGCGCGATATTATAACGCGGCGGCAGGTCAGGCACGTCCAGCAGGCCGAACGCCTCGGCGAGGGCGACAGGATCGGGTTCGGTGAGCGCGAATCGTCCGCACATGCGTTCGATTATACGACAATTCGGCGGCGAATGCAACGATTTGGTGGTTGGTAGTGGGTTATCCGGGTGCGCCACTCCGAGAATCACCACGATCCTGCCTCAATCGAGGCCATTTGAGAAGCTGTTCTCCCCACCCCAAACCTCTCCCCCACAAGGAGGGAGGGGCTTAGCGAGCGCGTTTTTCTCCCTTCCCCCCTCGTGGGGGAAGGGCCGGGGATGGGGGGACAAAGGCAGACGCGCGACCTCTCGAATGGCCTTTGAAAACCGCCTGCCGATCACTGAAAACCAATAACCAACCACCAACCACCTTCCCACAAGATAGGACAGCCTCATGTTCACCCTCGGCGATATTCAGATTCACCTGGTCAGCGATGGCGTTGTCTGGGTCGACTCCGGCGGCGCATGGGGGCTGGTACCGCGCGCCCTGTGGAGCCGCTACCTGCCGCCCGACGAGCAGAGCCGCGTGCCAATGGTGCTCACCTGCCTGCTGGTGCGCGCCGCCGGCAAGACGCTCGTCGTGGACACCGGCCTGGGCGACAAGCTCAACCGGCGCATGATCGAGCTGTGGGGCCTGGAGCGCCCGCGCGGCGGCCTGCTCGACGGGCTGGCCCGGCTGGGCGTCGCCCCGCAGGACGTGAACCTGGTGATCAACACGCACCTGCACGCCGATCACTGCGCAGGCAACACGCGCCTTGCGCCGGGCGAGGCGGTCGCCGCCACCTTCCCCAACGCCGAATATGTCGTGCAGCGCCGCGAGTTCGAAGACGCCCTGCGCCCCAACGAGCGCACGCGCGCCACCTACTTCGCGGACAACTACGCCCCGCTGCACGAGCGCGGGCAGCTTCGTCTGCTCGACGGGGACACGACTCTGCTCCCCGGCGTGCGGACGGTCGTCACGCCCGGCCACACGCCCGGTCACCAGTCCGTGCTGTTCGAAAGCGGCGGGGAGTCGGCGCTGTTCGTCGCCGATCTCGCCAGCTACGCCGTCCACTTCGAGCGGCTGGGCTGGATGACCGCCTACGATGTCGAGCCGCTGGTCACGCTGGAGACGAAACGGCGCTGGCAGCAGTGGGCGCTGGACACCGGCGGGCTGCTCATCTTCCAGCACGATACGCAGGTCGCCGCCGCGCATTTCGTCGAAAACGAGCGCGGCGGGCGCGTGCTGGAACCGGTCGCGGTGGAGTACGCCTAGAACGTGCTATGAACGTGCACATCCGGCAAGGGAAGAAGGCGCTGCGTTGACCTCACCCCCAGCCTCGCTGCGCTCGGCCTTTCCCCCTCTCCATGCATGGAGAGGGGATGTCGAGGCGCGTCAGCGCCGAGACGGGGGTGAGGTAAACTCGCCAGCGCCAGAAAGAAGGAGCCTCATGCCCGAACTGCCCGAAGTCGAAACCGTCGTGCGGGCGCTGCGCGATCCGCTGACCGGGCGCACCATCGTCAGCGCCGCCTATGACTGGCCCAACTGCCTGGTCACGCCGGACGGCCCGCTCTTCACCGCGCGCATCGCCGGGCAGCCGGTGCGCGGCGTAACCCGGCGCGGCAAGTACATCCTTATCGCACTCGACCCGGACACGCTGATCATCCACCTGAAGATGACCGGGCGGCTGTACGTAGCCCCGGACAGCGCGGCGGACGAAGCCGATCGCTGGGTGCACTTCACCTTTCAACTGGATAACGCTCACCAACTGCGCTTCTCTGACGCGCGCAAGTTCGGGCGCGTCTACCTCGTCGAAGACCCGGCCCAGGTCGTCGGCAAGCTCGGCCCGGAGCCGCTCGACGACGCCTTCCCCCTGGCGGCGTTCCGTGCGCGCCTGGCCGGGCGTTCGGGCCTGCTCAAGCCGCTGCTGCTCAACCAGGCGTTCATCGCGGGCGTGGGCAACATCTACGCGGACGAGGCGCTCTTCACCGCCAGGCTGCACCCGTTGCGCCACGCCGACACGCTGACCGACGAGGAGATCGCGCGTCTCTACGCGGCCATCCGCACCGCACTGATCGCCGGCATTGCCCGCGAAGGGGCGAGCGTCAACTGGTACCGCAAGCCGGACGGGACGCGCGGCTCGGCGCAGACGGCCCTGAACGTCTACGGGCGCGCCGACCAGCCCTGTCCGCGCTGCGGCCAGCCCATCGAGCGCACGCTGGTCGGCGGGCGCAGCACGCACTATTGCCCGGCTTGCCAAGCGCGCCGATGAGGACGATACTGAAAGCGGCCTTTGTCCAGCGAGTTCTCCTGAGAGGGTGCTATGGCCGCTGCATTCAGTTCTCTGCCCCATACGCTTGCCTTGACCGAATCGTCCGGGGCGACGGACTTTCTGGGCCAGGTGGGCGGGCTGCTCATCCTCACCTGTGTGGCGGGCGCCATCTGGGTGGCGCTGATGGCGCTGGTGTTCATGCGCGCCTCCGAGCGGCGCCGGCGCGCCGCCCAGGGGCTTGAGCCGCTGCCCAGCCTGCCGGCCGCCTTCTACCAGCGGCTGACCGGCTCCAGGGGTTCTCGTCCCGCCCCGACCCAGCAGCCCGCCGCCGCCATGCCGCTGCCAGACGTGGGGATGCTCACCGGCGAGCTGCCGGGCGAGCGCGCACGCCCGGTCCGCGCCGCCAATCCAACCCCGCCACAACCGGCGCAGCCAGCGCCCGCCCCGTTGCCTGGGGACGATTCCGCCGACGAGATGCCCTTCACGGCCCCGCAGGACGAGCAGCCGCCCACCGGTGCGCCGCCGGGCGACGTGATCGAGCTGCTGCGCGTGTATCGCGACCTGGCCGATGGCGGGTTGATCGTGGCCATCGGCGACCGGGCGTTCCGCTCGCTGGACGAACTGCGCAGCGCCGAGCTGGCCCGGCGGTTCGAGATTGTGATGCGCGACCTGGACGCCCTGGCCCACCCGCAGCCAGCCGCCCCACTGCGCGCCAGCCAGGATCGTGATGAAGCCGATGACGAGATCACCTCACCGCGCGACCGCTCGATGCTGCGCCAGATGACGCGCGTGGCGATAGGCCAGCCAGCAGAACCCCCCCAGGAACAGCCCGCGCTGTCCATCGCCGACCAGATCGAAGAACTGCTGCAAGAGCACCTGCGCGAAACGCCGGGATTCGCCGGGCGCAAGATTCACGTCCGGCCCGCGCTCAGCGGCGGCGTGCAGATTGAGGTGGACGGCAAGTTCTACGAAGGCGTGGGCGACATCGAGGATGAGGAAGTCCGTGCGGCATTGGTGGCCGTCGTGCGCAGGTGGGAAGAAAGCCACTGATTCGGCGGCGCGCCCATGCAGGCCAGCGGGCTGCCGCGCCTGCCATCGCGGCGCGTAGAAGCGCCGTCCGGCTGCGCCCCTACAAAAACACTGCCAACACGCCTGCGAACAGCGCGCACAGCCCCGCCGCCGCCAGCAGCGCCAGAGCCGCCCACAGCACGCGCCGCCCTGTTCCAGGCAGGGGGGTGACAGCGTGCGCGCGCGGCGGGGAAGGCGTGTCAGCAGAGGCCAGCCAGGGGGCGGTGTGGGCCGCTGCACCGTCCAGGCGCTCCAGCTCTGCGCGCATTCGCCGCGCGACCGGGTGATGCAGGTCCAGGCGCAGCGCCCGCATCACCGCCTGGCGGTATTCAGCCAGATCGTCGGTGGCTGCGGCCAGCCACAGCCAGCCTTCCGCCGTGAGCGGCTCGTCCTGTGCTGCGCGGCGCAGCAAAACCAGCGCCGCCCGTTTGTCCCCGGACTGCACGAGGTGAATCCCCTGCGCCAGGTTGGGCGGGGGATCGTTATAGGTGCGCATAAAGCCGCCTCTGCTCAGGCCGCGCTCACTCCTCGTCTTCGTCGCCCTCGTCCCCGCCGGGCAGGTACGGCTTGAACGTCTGCAGGTAGGCCAGCGTCGCGCTCAGGTCGTACACGTCCGCCGGCCACTGCGCTTCGGCGCTCGGCTCGTAATGCCACACAACATCCGCCGGCCCGGTGCGGAAGCAGCCGATGGTGAAGAAGCCCAGCCGACCCCAGGGCTGCCCGCCGAGGGGATAGGGCGGGAAGGCGCTGTTGGCTGCCAGCCGGGCCTGCAGCGCCACCAGGCGCGGCGACCAGAACAGCAGCGGGTTGCAGGGCTGGCGGCTGCCAAAGCTGCGCTCGCCATCGGTGACCAGGTGCACTTCCAGGTGCAGGTGCGCGTTGTTGCCCTGCACGAGCACGTCGCCTTCATCGTCTACGTAGATGGGCCAGCCGGACGTGCCGATGATCTGCCCGGCGCGCACTTCGTCGCCGATACGCACCAATTCCGCCGTCGGGTCGCCGGTCAGGTGCCCGTAGGCGACGATGACATTGGACAGCACGCGCGATCCATCGGGCGCGCGGTACGGATCGGGCAGATAGGGACGCAGGGCCAGCGAGCGATCCTGCGCGTGCGCCAGGAAGCGGAAGTCCACGATCACCCCATCGGCGACGGCGATCAGCGGTGAGCCTTCGGGGACGAAGAAATCCACGCCGGGGTTCATGCCGCGCGTGCCCTCGTAGAAGAACGGCCACTGCTCGAAGGCGATGGTCGTGGGGCCGAAGCCCTGGAACTCCAGCATCGCCAGGTTCGCTGGCGGCGAAGCGTGCACCGGCAGATACTCAAACGGCGCGGGCAGACCCAGCCGCGTGGCCAGATCGGACATCTGAAGCGCCGCTGCGGGCATGGTCTGGCGGCTGAGCGCCTCTTCCAACTGGCGCAGCGCCTCGCCGCCCAGCGTCTCCAGCCTGGCCAATTGCTCCTCATCCGCCCCGCGCAGGCGCAGCAGATCGGCGGCGACCGCCCGCCGGATCGCCAGCACCGACGCCGACTCGTACCACGCGGCGGCGACCTGGTTATAGGCCGGGGAGCGGGCGAAGTCCGTATCCTCGGCGGGAATCCACGCGCTGCCAGACGCCCAGGGCAGGCTCAGCCACGTGTATTCGCCGAACAGCGCCGCGCGCACTTCCTGCGGCGTGCCCGTCGCCAGCTCGCCCACAGCCTCGGCGCGGCTGTCCGGCGCAGCGAAGACGGTGGTGCCGCCGGGCCGCGCGGTCACAGTCACATCGCGCAGGGGGATGGCGCTGTCGGGCAGCGCGGGCAAAGACACCGCCGCCCGCCGCACGCGGGGGACGCTCGTCCGCAGCAGCGGGAGCGCGCCCGCTGTATCAGGTGGAAGCGCCGCCTGCGGCGTCCCCCTTCAGCCGGGTTCCAGCTCCGAGCGCACCGAAGAGGCGATCTCCGCCTGCATGTGCTCGCGCAGCGCTCGCCACTGCGCATCGAACTCTTCCTGGATGGCTTCGGCAGCCAGGTTCTTGATCTCTTCGGGATCGAACTTGACACTCTCCCCGGCGCGGCCCAGCGCCCGCTGGCCTTTGGTCAGCACGCTGATCACCTGGTGCACCCAGTCGGTGCCCAGGCCCATCAGCACGCCGGCCAGGACGATGTCAATGATTTTGAACGTGCCCTCGAACCAGCCAGTAACCCGCACGTCCAGCGGCTCGAACAGGCGCAGGCCGGTGGCGAAGGCGAGCAGCACGCCCATGATGATGCTCAGCACCCCAGCGACCATCTTCTTGCGCTCTTTGTAGAGCGGCGAGTCCAGAATCTGCTTGAGCTTGGTCTCAGTGGTGGTCAGCAAGCTCTCAACGGCAGTGAGCTGCTCTTCCAGTTGGTGAAGCGGCCAGTCGGCGGGGTCTTTCGACGTGGGATCGCCGTATTCGGCGTGCGTGCCGGCGCTCTGACGGCGCAGCAGCGCGGCGCTCAGCTCGTCAAGCTGGTTGTAGGCCTGGCGGAAGTCCACCTTGACCAGCCCGGTGATGCGCGTGGCGATGCCGCGCATGGAGCTGGTGGCGTCCAGCGCTGCGCGTTGCGACCAGGCGAAGATGAATTCCAGCGTGCGCTCGATCAACGCCGCGCCGACCAGCAACGGCACCAGGCGCGCGGCGGCCTCGCTCAAATCGCCGGGAGCAGAACCGGTCGTTTCTCCTTCCACCGGCGGGGTGCTCTCCTCGCCCTGGGCCAGGGCCGGCGCGACCATCAGCAGCGCCACGATCAGCCAGCCAGCCAGCATCGCTATCCGAAAAGCCCGACGTGTTCGCGCAGACATGGGTCACTCTCCTTCGAAACAAGCCGTCAGCCGTCAGCGATCAGCCGCAAGTAAGGGCAGCGGCGCGGGCTGGAGGAGCCAGGCGAGCGCGCCCGGCCCACCCGTCGCCCAGGCAAGCAGGCGACTAATGGTTAGTATAATCAAACTTTGCAATTGCGAAAGTCGGGAATGCGTTCGCGTGTGAAGAGGTCGTCAGGCAGAGGCGCTGCCCGATCTGAAAGCAGACTGCCGAAGTTTCCGGAAACTTCGGCAGTCTATCGTCGCCCCCAGGCGACGCGAGAAACAGCGCCCGCTAGAAGAACGCCTCGTGCGGGGCGTAGGGATTCGCCGCCTCCAGCGGAATCAGGTGATAGTCGCCGCGCAGCACGCGCCGGGCCAGCCACAGGCAGAAAGCATCTACCGGCTCGTCCAGCGCTTCCAGGTCGGTCAGCGAGAAGTACGCCGCGCGATCGGTCTCCGCGCCATCAGGAGCAGGCTCGCCGGCGACGTGCTGGCACAGGAACAGCAGGTACACGCGCGGCTCACCAGACCGGCTGGCGTGATTCTGCACGCCCAACAGCCCGTCAACGCTTGCGCGCACGCCGCCCTCTTCGAGCGTCTCGCGCAGCGCCGCCAGGTGCGGCGGGTCTGGCGCGCCGTCCGGCAGCGCCCCCTGCACGAACCCCCAGGGCAGCGTCCACACGCCGGTCAGCCCCTCGCCATAGGTCTGCCGGACGAAGAGCACGGCATTGCCACACCGCACGACCGCGCCCACGCACAGCGTCATGCGCGGCGGAGAATCGGGCGAGTACGGCGGGGTCTGGCTCATGAGTCTCCCTCTTGATGTTCCTGTGCCCATTGTACGCGATCAGGAAATTTAAGGCCCGGCGCTGGATGACGGTGTTATAATGGCCGCAGGTCTCGCTTATTTGTTCGACTGCCACGCGGGGAGCGGGGAATACGCACCATGCCGGACGCGCCCAACTTCGTCCACCTGCACGTCCATACCGAATATAGCCTGCTCGACGGTCTGAGCCAGATCAACCGGCTGGTCGGACGGGCCAAAGAGCTGGACATGCCCGCCCTGGCCATCACCGATCACGGGGCGATGTTCGGCGTGATTGATTTCTACCGGGCTTGCTGCGCCGAGGGCGTCAAGCCGATCATCGGCATGGAAGCGTACCTCACCCCGTGGGGCCGCGCCCGCTTCGACCGCGACAACGAGCTGGACAGCAAGCCCTATCACCTGCTGCTGCTGGCGCGCGACCAGACCGGCTATAAGAACCTGCTGCGGCTGGCCTCGGCAGCCCAGCTCGAAGGCTACTACTACCGCCCGCGCGTGGATCATGACCTGCTGGCCCAGCACGCCGAAGGGCTGATCGCCACCTCTGGCTGCCTGGCCGCCGAGATTCCGCGCCTGGTCGAGCAGGGCCGCGAGGCCGAAGCCCTGGAGCGCATCGGCTGGTACCAGGATGTCTTCGGGCGTGAGAACTTCTTCCTGGAGCTGCAACACCACCACATCGAGCAGTTGCACGTCCTCAACCGCTGGCTGCTGGAGCGGCAGGGCTATGGCCAGGTCCCGCTCGTGGCCACCAACGACGTGCACTACGTGCTCGAAGAGGACTACGACGCGCACGATACCCTGCTGTGCATCCAGACGGGCAACGTCAAGGCCGAACGGAACCGGCTGCGCTTCGAGAGCCAGACCTTTCACCTGCGCACCGCTCAGGAGATGTGGCGGCTGTTCGGCGAGATACCAGAGGCGCTGACCAACACGCTGCGCATCGCCGAGATGTGCAACCTGAACCTGGATTCGGACGACTACCATCTGCCCATCTTCCCGGTGCCGGCGGGGCACAGCGCCGAGACGTATCTGCGCTACCTGTGCGAGCGCGGCCTGGGCTGGCGCTACGGCGCGCGGGCCAGCGAGCCTGTGATCCGCGCGCGGCTGGATTATGAACTGCGCATGATCCACGAGATGGGCTTCGACACCTATTTCCTGATCGTGTGGGATCTGTGCGAGTTCGCCCGCCACGCCGACATCTGGTGGAACGTGCGCGGCTCCGGCGCGGGCAGCGTGGCCGCCTACTGCTTGGGCATCACCAATATTGAGCCGCTGGCCAACGGCCTGCTCTTCGAGCGCTTCCTCACTCCGGGCCGCGTTTCTATGCCCGATATTGATCTGGATTACCCCGAAGACCGCCGCGCCGAGATGATCCAGTACTGCGCGCAGAAGTATGGCGAAGACAAGGTCGCCGCCATCATCACCTTCGGGACGCTGGGCAGCAAAGCGGCCATCCGCGATGTGGGCCGCGTGCTCGACCTGCCCTCAACCGAGGTGGACCGCATCGCCCGCCTGATCCCCGGCGCGGGCAAGCCGATCAAGTTCAAGGATGCGTTGGGCGACGATCCGGAAAAAGCGCTGCCCGACCTGAAAACGGCCTACGAAACCGACAAGACTGCGCGCCGATTGATTGACACGGCGCGCCAGCTTGAGGGCGTGACGCGCCACGTCAGCACGCACGCCGCCGGCATCATCGTCGCCGACAAGCCGCTGGTCGAGTACATCCCCCTGCACCGGCCCACCAAAGGCTCGCCAGAAGATGCGCCGGTGAAAATGGTCACTCAGTTTCCGATGGAGACCTGCGAGTTCATCAAGCTGCTGAAGGTGGACTTCCTCGGCCTGTCCACGCTGACCATCATGCGCCGAGCGTGCGAGATGATCGAGCAGTATCACGGCGTTCGCTACGATCTGTCGAACATCCCCTACCGCTCCGATTCCGACGATCCGGAGATCTCGCGCAGGATGGCCGCGATGTTCGAGATGCTGGGGCGCGGCGAGACGATCGGCGTCTTCCAACTGGAATCGCAGGGGATGCGGCGCATGTTGACCGACATGCGCCCGCAGAAGTTCGAGCATATCGTCGCCGGCATCGCGCTCTACCGCCCCGGCCCGATGGAAAACATTCCCGCCTACAATCGCCGCCTGCACAACAGCGAGGCCATCGAGTATAAGCACGAGAAGCTCAAGCCCATCCTGGAAGAGACCTACGGCATCATCGTCTACCAGGAGCAGATCATGCAGATCGGCGCGGAGCTTTTCGGCTACTCGCTCGGCGAAGCCGACCTGATGCGCCGCGCTGTGTCCAAGAAGAAGAAGGAAGACCTGCTCCAGCACCGCACGATCTTCATCGAGCGCGGCCCGCAGCACGGCGTAGACCCCGACACGGCCAACGCCATTTTCGACGACATCGAATACTTCGCGCGCTATGGGTTTAACAAGTGCGTCGTGGGCGAGACCGAAATCGTGGACGCAGCGAGCGGGCGACTGGTGTGCGTGGGCGATCTGGCCCAGGGGACCGCCACGGTCGAGCATACGCTCACCTGCGACCTGGATCAGCTTGCGCTTCGGCCCGGCCCGGTCACGCAGGTGGTGGCGAACGGCGTCAAGCCGGTCTACCGCCTGACGACCCAACTCGGACGCCAGATCACAGCGACCGCCAACCATCCGTTTTACACGTTCGACGGCTGGCGGCGGCTGGGCGAGCTGAGCGCCGGCGACGCCATCGCCGTGCCCCGCCGCATTCCGGTGGAGGGTCGGGAGGAATGGCCGGTGCAGGTAATCAACGCCCTCGCCGATTCGCTGATGCTGGACTGTCCGACAACCGCTCTGCCCGGCGAGGTTTTCGGGCTGGCGAACTCATACATTGATCATCTGCTTGCGCGGCTGTGGGATCACAGCGCGACCGGCGGCCAACTGACGACAGCTTCTCACCCCCTGGCACAGCAACTTCGGCATCTATGGCTGCGGCTGGGCGTCCTCTGCCGCGTACAGTGCGCAGAAAGCACGTCCACTATCACATGCCTCAGCCAACCAGCAGAGGGAGTGCGCTTCGATCTTGAGCAGGAGTCGCAGACAGTGTTTGCTGTTCCGTATCAAGATCGGGAGACCGCCGGTGAATCTCCGCTGCGCCGATCAGGTAGGGGCGCTGCTCTGCTGCGCCCTGTGGGAGCGTATTGCAATACGCCCCTACCGATGGCTGGAGAAGAAATGCCGGCCAGCAGCGATCCGGCCCTCGCCGCCAGCGACGTGTACTGGGACAAGATCGCCGCCATCGAGTACGCGGGTGAAGCGCAGACCTACGACCTGACCGTGCCGGATACACACAATTTCGTCGCCAACGACATCCTCGTGCACAACTCCCACGCCGCCGACTACGCCGTGCTCACCTGCCAGACGGCATACCTGAAGTGCCACTATCCGCACGAGTACATGGCCGCCCTGATGAGCGTGCACCGCGCCGACTCCACCAAGATCGGCCTCTTCGCCGCCGACTGCACTCGCATGGGCATCGCCGTGCTGCCGCCCACCGTCAACAGCAGCGAGCTGGACTTCAGCATCCAGGTGCAGCCGGACGGCCAACGCGCCATCCGCTTCGGGCTGGGCGCGATCAAGAACGTGGGCGTCGGGCCGCTGGAGCACATCCTCAACGCCCGCGCCGAGGGCGGCCCCTTCCGCGATCTGGACGATTTCTGCCGGCGCGTGGACGCGCGCATCGTCAACAAGCGCGCGCTGGAGTCGTTGATCAAGGTCGGCGCGCTGGACGAATTCGCTAACCGGCCCGCCCTGCTGGCCGCGCTGGATCGCATTGTCAGCTTCTCCGCCGACCACCACAAAGCCAAAGACGCCGGGCAGATGAGTCTCTTCGGCGCGGGGACGGGCGTCAGCTTCGGCGCGCAGGAGAGCATCCTGGCCAGCCTGCACGACGTGGACCCGATCTCCCCGCGCGAGATGCTCAACTGGGAGCGCGAGCTGGTCGGCCTCTACGTGACCGATCACCCGCTCAAGTCGGTGACGGGTCAACTTCAGCAGATCATCACCCACACCAACGCCGAGCTGATCGGGGCGGGCGAAGCGGTCAACGGCCAGTTGGTGACTATCGCCGGGCTGATCACCAGTCTGCGCACTTTCTTCACCAAGCGTGGCGACGCGATGGCCGTCCTGACCATCGAGGACATCACCGGCACGATCAGCGCGGTCATGTTCCCGCGCATCTGGACGCAGTATCAGGACATCGTGGGCGAAGACGTCATGCTGGTCGTCAAGGGCAAAGCGGACACCTCGCGCGGCGATATACAGGTCATCGTGGATTCGGCGACGCAGAACTTCGACGTGATCGCCGCCGCCGAACGCCCACCCAGCCTGGACGACCTGCAGCTATCGTGGATCGCCGACGAAAGTCCGGCGGCCCTCGATGAGGACGCCGACGGCGAAGACGACGGCCCCTTTGACGAGGAGACCGGCGAGATGGCCGCTGCCCACGAAAACGAGCAGCCCACGCCGGTGACCGAGCCGGGCATCCCGGCCTCAGCCGGGGCCAGCGCGCCCGACACGCCGCCGATCACTCCCCCTTCCCCCGCGCACAGCGCGCCGCCTTCGGGGCTGCTTACCGATCGCGAGATGCCCGGCTGGTTGGAAGAAGACTGGGCGGGCAGTTGGTCGCCGGAGCCATACGGCGACGCTCAGGAGGCGACCGACCCGACGACGAAAGTCCGCCCGCCGGACGGGGAGAAAGCCTCGCGGCGCGAATCCGCCTTCGACGAGCTGGGGCGCGTGCGCCCGCCGGCCCCCGTCCAACCGCCGGCGACGCCCGCCGATGCCGACGCCCTGCCGCCCGTCCCGATGCGGCGCCAGCGGCCCACCGAGCCAGCGCACGGCACCGCGCCCGCCGCCAGCCGCCTGCTGACCCTGACCATCGCTCGTTCCGGCGACTCCACCGCCGACCGCCGCAAGCTGCGCCGGCTGCACGGCTTCCTGACGCAGTATCCGGGCCGGGATCGGTTCCGCTTCATCCTGGAGGGCGAGGGAAAGCGGGCCTGCCTGGAGTTCCCGAACAACCTGATCCGGATCAACGAGGACATCCTGACCTTCGCCGCCAACATGCTCGGCGCGGAGAACGTCGTCGTGGAGTGAAACGGGGAGCAAGCCACTACCGCGGAGCCAGCAACACCACGCCCGTGCCGTCCGGGTCGCGCAGGCGAGCGCGACGCGACCCATCCTCGTCGCCCTGAGCATCGAGCGCAACGCCCGCGCCTTCCAGCCGTGCCAGCAGCGCCGCCCAACTCTCTGCATCGGGCAGGCGCACGCCGAAGGCTACCAGCCCGGCAGCGTCCGGCGGCGGCGCGGGCGCGTCACGCCCGGCCCAGATGTTCAGCCCCAGGTGGTGGTGATAGCCGCCCGCCGCCACGAACAGCGCGCCCGGATAAGCGCGCTGCGTGACCGTAAAGCCCAGCAGCCCGCAGTAGAACGCTTCGGCGCGCGCCAGATCGGAGACCTGCAGATGCATGTGGCCGATGTCGGCGCGCGGGTCAATCGCCTCTGCCGGTTCGCGGGCCAGGCTGAGCAGGGCGCGCACGTCGAGCGGCTCGCTGACCATGGCCACCTGCCCCATCGCCCAGGGCCATACCTCGCGCGGGCGGTCGGTGTAAAGCTCCAGGCCATTGCCGTCGGGGTCGCCCAGGTAGAGCGCCTCGCTCACGCCGTGATCCGCCGCTCCGTACAGCGGCCATCCCTCGGTTACCAGCCGCCGCAGCGTGCGCGCCAGCGCCGCGCGGTCTGGCAGGCGAATCGCCACATGATACAGCCCGGTCGTGTGCGGCGGTCTGGGCCGCGCACCGGGATGCGCCTCCAGCACGATCAGCGGTGGGAGCGCGCCGGTTGCGGAGAGCGTCGCGCTCGCGTCGTCGGCTGCGATCACGCGCAGCCCGAGGAGATCGCGATAGAAAGTCAGCGCGCGCTCAAGATCGGCAACACGCAAACGGGCGTGAGCGATGTGGGTGGCGGCGGGCAGTGTGTAGACGTCCATGCGCAGTCCTCCTGTGCCTGCCAGATTGTAGCAGCGTCCGCGCCCATCAACCGTAGATGCGCGCCAGGAGGCGTTCGGCCAGCGCCGGGAAGTGCCGCCCCGCCCACAGCAGGGCGCTGTCGCGCCAGCGCAGAGTCATCGTGCGCGGCTTGCGCTCCAGCGCGCGGGCGATGCCCCCGGCGACCTGTTCCGGCGTCATCGGCGGCCAGCGCCGGGCGACGCGCCCCGGCTGTCCCAGCCGCCGCTCGGCAAACTCGGTGTGCGTCTGTCCCACCCACAACACCGAGACGTGGATGTGGTCGGCGCGCAATTCGCCGCGCAGCGCGCGCCCCAGCGCGTCGGCTGCCGCTTTGCTGGCGCTGTACACACTGACGTAAGGCCCCGGCAGCGGCCCCAGCACCGACGAGACGAGCACAATATGCCCGCCGCCGCTGGCGCGCATCGCCGGCACCGCTGCCCGCACGCTGTGGATCACGCCGTCAATGTTGGTGCGCAGCACCGTCTCGATGTCCGCCCACTCCGCCTCAACCAGCGGGCCGCGATGCCCGATGCCGGCGTTGGCGACCAGCACATCGAGCCGGTTGAACTCGGCCAGCGCCAGGGCGACGGCGCGGCGCATGGCCTCGGCGTCGGTCACATCGGCAACGACAGGCAGGATCATTCCCGGCAGCTCGCGCTCCTCGGCCTCGCGGCGCAGCGCCTCCAGGCGGTCGGCGCGGCGCCCGGTTACGGTCACGCGGTCGCCCAGGGCGGCGAAGAGCAAGGCCGCCGCCCGACCAATGCCCGACGACCCGCCGGTGATCAGCAGCGCGCGCGGCGCGTCAGCGGGAAGCAGTGTCTTGCGGAGAAGTTGCACAGCGGTGCCTTTCTGCCGGATGAGACGGTCAGCGCACGGATCGCGCAGCCAGCCCCCACACGTCCTCGGCGATGTCCTCTCCCGCGCCGCCTTCGACCGGGACGCGCCAGAGATGCGTGGCGGGCATGTAGACCCGCATCTCCGGGTCGGTCGGCTGCGCGCCCGGCCAGACACGGCGCGCGTTCAGGTCATTGACCAGCAGCGTGTTGGGGTCCACCACCACCGCGAAGACATAGCGCTCGGTCGCCGCCAGCGAGCTGACGCCGTACACATCGGGGCGGCGCGCCAGCTCGCGGATGACCCCGGTGACCAGGTTAAGGCGGTAGAGGACGATGTCGGCGCTGCGCAGGTCAACGGAGAAGGTCGGCTCGCGGTCCAGCGCCAGCGGCGTGGTGGGAGCGTAGCGGGCGATGAAGTAGAGGAAGGCGTTGTCCGGCGACCAGGCCACGCGCTCGATGACGCCCAGGCCGCCCGCGATGGCGATCTCATAGTCGCGCACGCCGCCGGTGATCAGGTCAATCACCCGCAAAACGCTGTTGACGGTCGGTCCGGCCAGGTGCGTGCGCGCCGCATTGGTCGTCGCCGCGCCGGGCAGGAAGTCGGCATCGTAGACCGTGAATTCGCCCGTGCCGATGCTGTAGAGCGCCAGCCCAGGATCGGGGAAGCAGCATGTGCCGAACACGTTGCTGCCATAAGTGGGCCACAGATTCGGGCGACCAGGGCCGAGCAAGCCCCCGTCGCGCACGTAGAGCGCCGCCGCAAAGGTGACCGCTGCCTGCGCCGCTCCCGCCTGGAAACGCCCGAAGTAGCCGGTCAGCCGCCCGGTGCCGCCGGCAGCGGCGCTGAAGTCCAGGTCGCGGAAGGGGAAGGAGACGCGGTCGGGGAACTGCTCGCCGGCCTGCTGCGGGGAGACGGTCTCCAGGTAGTAGAGCGTCTGCCCGTCCTGCGCGAGCGTCAGCGTGCGCCCGTAGAAGCCGGGCACCTGCACTGCTGCGCCGCCGGTCGCGCCGGTCGCGTACAGGCCGTCGTCGCGGGCGATGTAGAGCAATCGCCCGTCCGCAGTCCAGAACAGGCGCGCGCCCTGCCCATAGGTGAACGTGGGGCCGGTCTGCTCCAGCGGCTGCCCGGCGGAATCGGCCAGGGTGACCGTGTTCTGCCAGACGTAGGCCAGGGTCACCTCGCCTGGCTGGCCGCGCGCCACGCCCACCAGTGGCAGCGCCAGCGCACTCCCCACCGCCCACAGCACACCCAGCCAGCGCAAACGCGGGTTCATGGGCACACCTCCTGGGTTCGCCTTGCCATGTGCCGCGAGTGTACCGCGCAGCGGGGCGATCCGAAATAGGACTGTGGCCCTGGGTGCGCGCAAAGCCTGTCAGGATGGGGCGCTGCTCTGCTGCGCCCCCTTCGACCTCACCCCCGCCCGGCGCTGGCGCGCCGCGCCACCCCTCTCCACGCGCGGCGAGGGGGCAAGCCAAGCGCAGCGAAGCCAGGAGGTGAGGTGAAGCCCTGCGCACCAAGATGTAAGAGACCTTTTGAGAAGCTGTTTTCCCCCACCCCAAACCCCCTGACAGGGAGGGAGGGGCTTAGCAAGCGCGCTTTTCTCCCTTCCCCCCTCGCGGGGGAAGGGCCGGGGATGGGGGGCAAGGGCTGGCGCACAACTTCTCAAACGGCCCTGAGTTGCTCTGCCTCCCCCTTCGCAGCCGCCGATAGCAGGACTGTAGAAATCGAGTATAGTAGTAGCAGAGTCTGGCGTCACACTTGGCGGGGCGGGCAGCGCGCAGGAATCGCACGGGTTAGCACATTCCTATGGATGATTCGATCACGCTGAAGGGCATTAAAGAAGGGCTGCTGGTCACGGTCAAGCCGGAAGGCCGCTGGTCTGATCTGTCGGGGCGGCTGGTCACGCTGATTGACGCGCAGGGCAGCTTCTTTCGCGGCGCGCAGGTCACGCTCTCGCTGGGGCCGCGCGAACTGCGTCAGAACGAGCTGGCCAACGTGCGCAAGCAGCTCGACGAGCGCGGCGTGATCCTCAAAGCGGTGCTGAGCGACAGCACCGCCACCCTGGAAGCCGCGCGCAAGCTGGAGCTGCGCACTGCGCTGCACGTCACCGAGCTGGCCGAAGAACAGAGCGAGGCGCTGGAGCTGCGCCCGCCGCCCATTGACCCCGAAGAATACGGCTCGCCCGGCGTGATGGTCAAGCGCACCCTGCGCAACGGGCGCACCATTCACAGCGAAGGGCACGTGGTGGTGCTCGGCGACGTGAACGCCGGCGCGGTGATCGTCGCCGGCGGCGACATCATCGTCTGGGGGCGGCTGCGCGGCATCGTCCACGCGGGCGCAGGGGGCGATGAATCGGCGGTCGTGTGCGCGCTGCACCTGGCCCCGACGCAGCTTCGCATTGCCGGCTATATCACCATCTCGCCCGACGACAAGCAGCGCAAGCCGCGTCCCGAAAAGGCTCTGGTGCGCAACGGGCGCATTGAGGCGGTCGCCTGGGAGTGAGGGCATCCTGCCGCTGAGCGGGAGCGCGGCAGACTGGGGAGCACACTGAAATAGACCCGCTGCCCGAAGTCAGGCGGGGTGCAGTTCTTGAGAACGAGAGGCTATCGGATGGGGGCACGAGTTATCACCATTACCTCCGGCAAGGGTGGGGTTGGCAAGACGACCGCGACGGCGAACCTGGCCGTGGCGCTGGCCAATCTGGGCAAAAAAGTCGTCTGCATTGACGCCGACATCGGGCTGCGCAACCTGGATGTCGTCATGGGGCTGGAGAACCGCATCGTCTACGACCTGGTAGATGTGGTCGAGGGGCGCTGCAAGCTGCGCCAGGCAATGGTCAAGGACAAGCGGGTGCCCGATCTCTATCTGCTGCCGGCAGCCCAGACGCGCGACAAAACCGCCGTCAGCCCGCAGGATATGGTCGCACTGACCAGCCAACTGCGCGGCGACTACGACTACATTCTGATTGACAGCCCGGCAGGCATCGAGTGGGGTTTCCGCAATGCGCTGGCCCCAGCAGACGAAGTCATCATCATCACCAACCCGGAAGCGTCTGCCGTCCGCGACGCCGACCGCATCATCGGGCTGGTGGAAGCAGAGGGGCGCAAGATTCCCACCAGCCTGGTCATCAATCGCGCCAAGCCGGACATGATTCGCCGGGGCGATATGCTGTCGGTCAACGATGTGCTGGACATTCTCTCCACACCGTTGCTGGGTGTGATTCCGGACGATGAGCAGATCATCGTCTCGTCGAACCGAGGCAACCCGCTGACGCTCGACAACCAGAAGACTCCTGCCTCAGAAGCGATCCGCGACATCGCCAGGCGCATCACCGGCGCAAAGGTCCCGATTGGCGAGCTGGAGCGCAAGAAGGGCGGGCTGTTCCGCAGGCTGGCCAGATTGTTCCGCCGATCCAAAGCATGATGCAGGCGTTGGGGGGCTGCCGATGACCTCACTATTTGAACGTCTCAAAGGACGCCGCGAGCCGACAAGCGCCGAAATCGCCAAAGAGCGGCTGAAGCTCGTGCTCGTCGCCGACCGCAGCGATCTCGCCCCAGAAAAACTCCACGAGATGCAGAGCGAGATCATTGACGTGATCAAGCGCTACATCCACATTGACGAGATGGAAGTGCAGATCAAGTTCGAGCAGCGCGACCGCAAGAACTACCTGGTCGCCGACATTCCCTTGCAGCGTGAGCGCGCCTACGAGGCGCTGGCTGCTGCGGAGCCTGCCGGCGAAGGTGAAGCGGAGGAAGAGGGCGAGCCGCCCGAAGCAGCCGCCGAGCCAGAGGACGAAGCAGAGGTCGAGGAGCAGCCAGAGGAAGACGAGACCGAGCCGGAGAAGGAATGAGGGAGCCGCCGCTCGCAGCGGCTGTGGCACAGGGCAGGCGCGCGCAGGGGTGCTGGGGCACCCCTGCGTTTTTGTGGGGGTGCCCAGGCAGGGGTGTATGGCGATACGCCCCACATGCAGCAACTTAAGCCTGGCTGCGCACGCCTCACCCCCTCAATCTCCCTCTCCAGCCGGGCCAGAGAGCCTTCGACCACCGCCTGATAACTCGTTCGTAGCCCCCTTTGGATCGCGCAGTTGACCGCCCGGCAGAGATCGCTATAATCGGCTCGACGAATGCGTTGTGTTGTATTGGGTGAGCGGGTGAGTGTTGTATGCAGGCCAAGCCAAGCCTCTGGCGCGATTTTGATTTCGTCCTCCTGGGCGTGATCGTGCTGCTGATGATCATCGGCATCCTGTTCATCCGCAGCGCCACGCTCGATGCCGTTGACCCCGACCTGATCAACCGCGTGCCCAGCCAGATTCAATACGCGATTGTCGGCGTGGCCGTCCTGCTCATCGTGGCGTCCATTGACTACCGGCTGCTGGGCAGCATTCACGGCTTCCTCTATGGGTTCATCCTGTTCATCCTGGGGCTGGTGGCCGGCCTGGGCGCGGTAGGTGCAGCCGGCGCGCAGAGTTGGCTGAACGTCGGCCTGCAGGTGCAGCCATCGGAGCTGGCCAAGATTCTGCTGGTGGTGACGCTCGGCCAGTTCCTGGCGGATCGCTACGAGGAGATGGGTCGGCTGCGCACAGTACTGCTCTCGCTGGGCTACGTGGCTCTGCCCACCGCCATGATCTTCATCCAGCCCGATCTGGGCATCGCCACGGTGATCATGTTCGTCTGGTTCGTGATGGTCTGGGCGGCGGGGCTGCGCTTGCGGCACCTGGGCCTGTTCGTGCTCGTCGGCCTGCTGATGCTGCCCATCCTCTGGCAGGGCATGGAAGGTTACCAGCGCCAGCGCATCATCTCCTTCGCCTTCCCCGGCTCCGACAAAGACGCCCAGTACAACATTGACCAGGCGCTGATCAGCATCGGCTCTGGTGGCGTGGTGGGCAAGGGCTACGCCAACGGCTCGCAGACGCGCGGGCGCTTCCTGCGCGTGCGCCACACAGACTTCATCTACAGCGTCATCGCCGAGGAGACGGGCTTCGTCGGCGCGACAACGGTCATCGCGCTGATGGGCATCGTCGTCTGGCGCTGCCTGCGCGGGGCGGCCAGGGCTGCCGACGCGCTGGGCAGCCTGATCTGCTACGGCGTCGGCGGGATGATCTTCTTCCAGACGATGGTCTCCATCGGCATGAACCTCAGCATCCTGCCGGTCACGGGCCTGACTCTGCCTTTCGTCAGCTCCGGCGGGTCGTCGCTGATCACGATGATGATGGGCATCGGCCTGGTGGAGAGCGTGATCATGCGCCGCCGCGCGCGGGAGTTCGCCTAGCTCTGGTGATTGGGAGAACTCAACCAGAGCGGGGCGCCCCCACCCCAAACCAAGAACCAGAAACCAATCACCTTCAGTAATTCAGCACAACCACTTCGCTGACAGCCCCCCGCTTGTGCCGCATCGAGTTGATGTTGCGCCGTGCGCTGACCGTCTCGATGCGGAAGGCGCGGTACAACTGCCGCACGAGCGGCGTGTCCGAGTTGCTGAGCATGACGCGGCACCCCTTGCGATCCAGCCCGGCGAAGACCTCGGCCAGGCGGCGCTGCTCGTCCTCGCCAAAAGGGGCGGCGGAGTAGCTGGTGAAATTGGCGGTCGCGCTCAGCGGGACGTAGGGCGGATCGCAGTAAACGAAATCCCCGGCCTCGGCCCGCTCAAGCACCCCTCCGAACCCGGCGACGGCGGCCTCAACGCCCTGCAATGCCCGCGACGCGGCCCGCAGCCGCCCCTCGTTGAGGATGTCCGGGCGGCGATAGCGGCCCATCGGCACGTTGAAGTGCCCCCGGCTGTTGACTCGCCACAGCCCGTTGTAGCAGGTCTTGTTGAGGTAGATCATGCGCGCGGCGTGTTGGACAAGCGGCGCGTCGGCCCAGTCGGGCGCGCGATCCCAGGCGCGGACGGCGTAGTAATGCGCCGCTCCGCCTTCGGCGTGCTCGCGGGCGTGTTCCCGGAGCGCGGCGATCAGGTCGTCCACATGGTCGCGCACGGCCAGGTAGCAGGTGATCAGCTCGGCGTTGACTTCGGACAGGTGCGCGCGCTCGAACAGGCCCCTGGCCTGCAGGTAGAAGAACACCGCGCCACTGCCGACGAACGGCTCGAAGTAGCGGCGCACCGGCTCGGTGGGAAAAAATGGCTCGTACTGGGCGAGCAACTGGCCCTTGCCCCCCGCCCACTTGAGGAAGGGCGTTGCCGCCTGAATAGTCCTCTCCCTATCTACCACGCTCTCACCCGCCGTAAGCAAGATCAGACTTCCGAAGCCTGGCAGACTTCGGAAGTCCTGAGTTCGCCACCCCTACTCCCCGCCCTGCTCCTTCTGCTGAATTCTGGCCCAGGTGTCCTTCAGCGTCACCGCGCGGTTGAACACCGGCTCTCCCGGCGCGCCGTCCGGGTCGGCGCAGAAATAGCCCTGCCGCTCGAACTGGAACAGATCGCCGGGGCGCGCCTCGCTCAATGACGGCTCCAGCTTGCAACTCGCCAATACCTGCAACGAGTCGGGGTTGAGCAGGTCGGTGAAGTCCTGGCCGTCCGGCACGTCGGACGGGTCTGGGGCGCTAAACAGGTGATCGTACAGGCGCACTTCGCCGTCGAGCGCGTGCGCGGCGGAGACCCAGTGCAGCGTCGCCTTGACCTTGCGCCCATCGGGGGCGTCACCGCCGCGTGTGGCCGGGTCGTAAGTGCAGCGCAGCTCGACGATCTCGCCGCGCTCGTCCTTGACGACGCCCGTGCAGGTGACGAAATAGGCGTAGCGCAGGCGCACTTCGCGCCCCGGAGCCAGGCGGAAGAACTTCTTGGGCGGGTCTTCCATGAAGTCGTCGCGCTCAATGTAGAGCACCTTCGAGAAGGGCACCGGGCGCGTCCCGGCGCTCTCGTCTTCGGGGTTGTTGACCGCCTGCATCTGCTCGACCAGATCATCCGGGTAATTCTCGATGACCACGCGCAGCGGGCTGAGCACAGCCATGCGCCGCTCGGCGCGCCTGTTGAGGTCCTGGCGCAGGCAGTGTTCCAGAAGCTGAATGTCCACCACGCTGTTGGCTTTGGAGACGCCGATCCGCTCGGTGAAGTCGCGAATGGCCTCCGGCGTATAGCCGCGCCGCCGCAAGCCGCTGAGCGTCGGCATGCGCGGGTCGTCCCAGCCGCGCACGTAGCCCTCATGGACCAGGCGCAGCAGGCGACGCTTGCTCATCACCGTGTAGGTCAGGTTGAGGCGGGCGAACTCGATCTGCTGCGGATGGTAGATGCCCAGCGCGTCCAGGAACCAGTCATACAGCGGGCGGTGATCCTCGAATTCCAGCGTGCAGATCGAGTGAGTGATGCCCTCAATCGAGTCCGACTGCCCGTGCGCCCAGTCGTACATCGGGTAGATGCACCAGGCGTCGCCAGTGCGCGGGTGCTCGGCGTGCAGGATGCGGTAGAGCACCGGGTCGCGCAGGTTGAGGTTGGGCGCGGCCATGTCAATCCTGGCGCGCAGCACGCGCGTGCCATCGGGGAACTCGCCGCGCTTCATGCGCTCGAACAGGTCGAGATTCTCGGCGACGGAGCGGTCGCGATAGGGGCTGTTGCGCCCCGGCTCGGTCAGCGTGCCGCGATACTCGCGAATCTCCTCGGCGCTCAGGTCGTCCACATAGGCCAGGCCCCGCTGAATCAGCAGGACGGCCCACTCGTAAAGCTGCTGGAAGTAGTCGGAAGCGTAGAAGAGGCGATCTTCCCAGTCCGCGCCCAGCCAGCGCACGTCGGCGATGATCGAGTCAATGTATTCCTGCTCTTCTTTGGTGGGGTTGGTATCGTCGAAGCGCAGGTTGAACGTGCCGCCATACTTCAGGGCCGTGCCATAGTTGAGCCAGATGGATTTGGCGTGACCGATGTGCAGGTAGCCGTTCGGCTCCGGCGGAAAACGGGTGTGCACGTGCCCGCCGAAGCGATCGCTGCGCATATCCTCGTCAATGAGCGCGTGGATGAAGTTGGCCGGGGTGTTAGAGGCGTCGGCGGCGCTGTCCGCCGGGGCGCGAATGCCGCTTTCTGGTTCGCTGGACATATCGTTGCTCTCTCACATCGTGGTGGGTTGGCGATGATCGCGCGCTAGTACAGGCTGGCGGAAGTCCGCCGGTAGCTACTCGCTGCCCCCCACCCCAAACCCCTCCCCCACAAGGAGGGGGAAGCTCAGCGGAGGCGCTCTTCTCCCTTTCCCCCTCGTGGGGGAAGGGCCGGGGATGGGGAGCCGAACCAGGCCAGACTGGATGCTCATTTCCGCTCTGGTGCGCTAGTGTACCAGATCGCGCGGGGAATGGGTACGGGGGTGCGTGCAAAGGCCGACAGCGACTCGCCGGGTGCAGGGCAGTGACCTCACCCCCAGCCGCGCTACGCTTGGCTTGCCCCCTCTCCGCGTCGGCGAGGGGGCGACGAGGCGCGTCAGCGCCGAGCGGGGGTGAGGTCAACCCGCGCAGCCCCAGCGTCTTTTGCTGCGATTACCCTGGCGAAGGGGGGTCATGAACGAGTTGTCAGGCAGTGGTCGAAGGCCCCCGTCCCCATACGCCGCGCGAGTTCTGCTATAATGGGCGGTTGGCTGCTGGGATGAGCGCCTGTGCCGGGTGGCACAGGGTGAGAGCCGGCGCTCAGGGACAAAGCATAATCCATGACCAAAGATCATACCGCTCGGAAGAGGCGCCTGCCATCTCTGGCCCGGCTGCGGACGCTCGCGCTGCGCTGGTTCCTGATCTACTGCGTGCTCTATACGCTGACCGCAGTGCTCTTCGACAACTGGAATTCCAAATATACCGGGCTTTCGGAGACTGTCTGCACGCCGCGCTTCATTGGCGCAGAGACTGACGAAGAGCTGAAGCAGCGCCTTGTGACCGAGTTCGCCCCCACCCTGGTCTTTTCCCTGGGCGAACCCACCGACCTGAAGGATGAGATCGTCGTCCCCTACCAGATCGTCCCGGACCGGGAGAACGCGGGCCGCTACGTGTGGCGGGGAGCTGTCGCCTACTCCATTGACTACGGGGCGTCGGCGTCCAGCATCCGCATCGGCTTTGGGGCGGAGGGCCGCTCCTTTTCGCTGTCGAAGTCGGTGATCAGAGTCCTGGGATCGGTCTTCGGCTTCGCGGACGTAGACGCGCATTACGGCGATGTGGAGATGTTCGAGCTGTATCTCAGGCCCGCCGCCGAAGAAGGGTACTGGGAGATTGACCGCCTCGTCATCTTCCCACACGGCAACGGCAATGGTTACAGCCCCAACCAACTGCGCTGCTTCCGCGACTCTCCCATTCTGTACGTCAGCCGGGGCAAGCACGCCATGTATCCGTCGCTGCAGGAATGCAACCATTCCAGCGTCGCCCAGAGGCAAGGGCTGCACCTGATCGCGGAGCAGTGCAGCATCGGGGAGCTTTACTACCTCACCACGTCGCCAGAGTTCAACGTGGGCGATAGCTCGAACCCGGTCAACATCTTCGAAACCTCGCCCACGATCCTGGAGAACGAAGTTTTCGTGGGGGAAGACGCCTGGGGCGACTGCTTCTGGGGCGGGCATGGCGAGGGCGAGGGCCTGCTCGAAAAGCCGTGCCGGGCGCGCTTCCGCTGGTGGTAGTGGGCGGGCTGGGCTGGCGTTACGTCCTGCACTCATGTGAGTACCACATCGAGAAAGTCGACAAGTTGTCTCGTTACTACGACGACCAGCAGTTCTGCATCGAGCAGAGTGGCCCCCCTGAATTGCAGTGTTCGCTTCACACGTGCAGCATACACATAGAAACCCTCAGCCTCCCAATCCCGAATCCGACGAGACAGCGAAAAGGCGAGTTCTGTTTGGGCGCTGTTTCCCAGGGAGAAGCGCGCCGGCCCTAAGCCCCTCCCTCCTTGTGGGGGAGAGGTTTGGGGTGGGGGAAAACAGCTTCTCAAAAGGCCTCTGACAAGATGAGTTCCTTCGAAGACATGTGACATTGGCAACCTCCTCGTAATACCACTGCACGACTCCATTGTACGCTGAAGGCAATGCTCTTCATCTGAATTCGGGTTCCCCGTTCATAGCACGCGAGTCCTCTGCTATAATCCTCCCCGCCGCACCTGCGGCAGCAGCAGCGAGGAGAGAGCATTGTGACCGAGCAGAACGTTCCCGTGCGCGTGCGCTTCGCGCCCAGCCCCACCGGGCCGCTGCACATCGGCGGAGCGCGCACGGCGCTGTTCAACTGGCTGTTCGCTCGCCACCACGGCGGGACGTTCATCCTGCGCATCGAAGACACCGACCAGAAACGCTACGACCCTGATGCGCTGCGCCTGATCACCGACGGGCTGCGCTGGCTGGGCCTGGACTGGGACGAAGGGCCGGAGGTCGGCGGCGACTACGGGCCGTACTTCCAGTCCGAGCGGACGGCCCTCTACCAGCAGTGGGCGCACTGGCTGGTCGAGGGGGGGCACGCCTACCGCTGCTATTGCACCGAGGAGCGACTGTCCGCGCTGCGCCAGCAGCAGCTTGCCGCCCGGCAAGACCCCGGCTACGACCGTCACTGTCGCCACCTGACGCCCGCAGAGCGCGCCCGGCTGCACGAGGAGACGGGCGGGCAGTATGTGATTCGCTTCAAGATGCCGCTGGAAGGCACGACGACCGTCCACGATCTGCTGCGCGGCGACATCACCTTCGACAACCGCCAGCTTCAAGACCTGGTGCTGCTCAAGTCGGACGGCTTCCCGACGTACCACCTGGCGAACGTGGTGGACGATCACCTGATGGCCATCAGCCACATCCTGCGCGCCGAGGAATGGATTTCCACCGCGCCGGTGCACAGGAACCTGTACGGCGCTTTCGGCTGGCCAATGCCGCTCATCGCTCACCTGCCCGTAATCCTTAACCCCAGCGGCAAGGGCAAGCTCTCCAAGCGCAGCGTCGCCTTCGCCGAAGGCGGGCGCAGGGTGCCCGTGCTGCTGCACGAGTTCGTCGAGGGTGGCTATTTGCCAGAGGCGGTGATCAACTTCCTGACCAACGTCGGCTGGAACTTCGGCGACGACCGCGAAGTGTTCACCGTCCAGGAGACCATCGAGCGCTTTGACCTGGCGCGCGTCAACCCGGCGGGCAGCGCCTTTCCCATCGAGAAGCTGGACTGGCTCAACGGCGTGTACATCCGCGAGATGAGCGATGAGACGCTGGCCCGGCGGCTGCTGCCCGTCTTCACGGGCGCGGGCTACGCGGCAGACCTGGAACGGGTGCGCCGCGTCGTGCCGCTGATCAAGGTGCGCATCAAGACGCTCAACGACGCGCTGGACATGGCCGGCTTCCTCTTCACCGACTCGTTCGTCCCCCCGCCCGCCGACCAGATCGTCCAGAAGGGCCTGGACGCACCGCGCACCCAGGCCGCTTTGCAGGCGGCGGCGGACGTCCTGGCCGCGCTGCCGGACTTCGGCGCGGCAACGCAGGAAGCTGCCATGCGCGCCCTGGCCGGGCAACTGGGCCTGAAGACGGGGCAGCTTTTCGGCGCGCTGCGCGCCGCCACAACCGGCCAGCAGGTCTCGCCGCCGCTGTTCGAGACGATGGAAGTGCTGGGCCGCGAGGAATCGCTGAAGCGCATCGGCCAGACGGTGGCGAGCCTGTAGCAGTCACAGTCGGGGGTGATGTCAGAGGCCACCCCCACCCCACACGCGATCCTGTTAGCGAAATGCTTCCGTAGGGGCGTATGGCCATACGCCCCTACGAGCAGGCGCTCGGCGAGCAGACTTCCGAAGTCTCCGGAGACTTCGGAAGTCTCCAGAGCGTGTTATGCACTGTCCCCCTCAACCCCCGACCCCTTCTCCCGCGCTGCGGGCGAAGGGGAGCGCTCCTGCGAGAGAAAACAAGTCCCCTCATCCCGCTTGCACGGGAGAAGAGATTGAGGGGTGAGGCATGTAGGGGCGGACCCGCAAACCCGCCCCTACAGACGGCTACCGAACAGGGTCGTCAAGGCGCATTGGGAATAATTTACACCCCGTCCGGGAAGAGCACTTCGCGCCACGTCTGCCACGTCAGACGGCGCTTGCCCCGGTCGGCGCGGTTGTATGGCTGGTCGTAGAGGATGTGCTCCCAGGTGGGCACATCGGCCCCATTGAGTTGCGGGCGGTCGTCAATCAGCGCGTCAGCGCGAATGATCGTCTTGTCGCAGGTCAGGATCAGGCGCTCCAGCCAGGCCGGGCCTAGCTCGCGCTCCACCCACTCGTACTTCTCGATCACGCAGTGCCGGTAATCGAGCAGCGGCATCGTGCACAGGCGCACGTCGCAGCCCAGCGCCAGCAGCGCCTCAAGCGCCGCCCGTCCGCCGGGAATCGGCGGCAGCGCGCGAAAGAAGCCCGGCGCGTGGAAGATGGCGCGCACGTGACCGTGCAGCTCAGGCGGGTACTCGTCCTGCACGAGCGGGTGGCGTCGCTGTGCCACCGGGACGACCGGCAGATCAGGGTAGGCCGCCTGCCACGCCTCTTCAAAACCGCGCTCGAAGTCGGCCAGCACGCCGTCCATGTCCACCAGAATGCGCATGAGGGTCTCCGTCAGGGTCGCGGCTGAGCAGCGCTCCGCTCAGTACAGCGCCGCGCTCACCAGCGCGTCAATGTTGCGCGCAGGGGTGCCGGCGCTCAGACTGCCGCCTGGAGCCAGGATGAGGACGGTTCCGTCCGCCTGGAGGATGCACTCCCGCGCCGCCTCTGCCACCTGCTGCGGCGTGCCGCGCCCCATCACCTCCTGCGGGGGCACGTTGCCCATCAGCACGATGTCCGGGCCGATCAGCGCGCGCGCCTCGGCGATGGACATGCGATGGCTGAGGTGGAAAACCTCGAAGCTCAGGCCGGCGAAGTAGGGCAGCAGGTGCTCGCAGGGCGTGCCGTTGTGATAGACGCGGATCAGGCCGTCGAAGGTGGTGAAGATGCGCTCCAGCAGCGGGCCAGCGACGGCCTCGAACAGCCCCGGCGAGAGCATCCCCACCGCGTCATCGAACAGCATCACGCCCCACGGCTCGCGCAGACAGCCTAGCTGCGCCTGAAGGAAGCGAAGCACGCCCTCGGTCAGACTCTCCAGCACGCCCGCCGCGATGCGCGCCTCGCTGCGCCCCCCGGCCAGGGCGGCCAGGAAATTGGTCGCGCCGAAAAGGTGCGTGGCGATGGTGAACGGTCCGCGCGCCGCCACAAAACGAATGCGGTGCGGCTCCGGCAGCTCCCCACCTTGCTCCAGGTTCAGAAGGCGGCGCAGCGCGAAGGCCATCAGCCCGTCCGCGTAAGGATCGGGGCGCGGCAGGTGACGCCAGTCCGCCAGGGGCAAGGTCAGCGGGCGAATAGCGGGCGCTTCGTCCTGCCGCCAGACCGCCGGCGCGCCGAACGCGCTCGCCTCGACGGCTGGGCCATACTCGACCCAGAATCCCGGCAGGAACACCGCTTCCGGGAAGCGCTGCATCAGGGCAAGGTGGGCGCGCAGCCAGCGATCGGGGTACAGGAAGAAGTCGAGCGTGTTCATGCCGAATGCGCTGGCGATGAAGCCGCAATCCGCCACCACCGCCACCGGCGTGTGATCCGGCTGGCCGCCCTGCGCCGCGATCAGGAAGTTGTCCCATGCTCTGTCGGACATAGCGCGATCCTCTGAGTCCCTGGCGAGGCCCGATCGCTCCAGCATTCAGGGGCGGACAGGCAATAAGGTCGGCCTGTGGTCTGGGGCGCTCTTCACTTTACCTCACCCCCGTTCGGCGCTAACGCGCCTCGTCTCCCCCTCTCCGTAAACGGAGCGGGGGAAAGGCCGAGCGTAGCGAGGCCAGGGGGCGAGGTTAACCGGACGCCATCTCAATGCTTCCCACGCTGCTGTCCGCCCCTGAACCCCGGCAAAGCCAGGGAGGGGCGTATCGCCTGCGCCTCTGCCATCTCCCGCAGAAAGTGAACGAGGGGACGATCAGGGGGCGCGATCGGGGATGATGCCGATTCCGACCGTGCCCGGCCCGCTGTGCACGCCGAGCGCCGGCGAAAGCTGGGCCACCACCCACTCCACGACCGAGTAGGATTGTTCCAGCAGCGGGCGGAACTTCTCGACCTCTTCGCGGGCAGCCACATGCATCAGCGCGGCGCGAATCGTGCTGCCCTCGGCGATGTGGTTGAGCGCCAGCGAGACAATGCGCCTGTAGGCCCCGGCGCGCGTGCGCGCCACGCTCAGCGGAGAGGGCATCCCGCCGCGCATCCCGATGATCGGCTTGATGCTGAGCACGCTGCCGACCATGCCGGTCACCTTGCTGATGCGCCCGCCGCGCTGCAAATATTCGAGCGTGTCGTTGGTGAAGCCGACGAACGCCTCGGCGGCCACCTTGCGCGCCAGCTCCGCCACGTCCGGCAGCGAGAGTCCTTGCAAGGCTGCGCGCGCGGCCTGGATGACTGACCAGCCATGCGCCATGGCGACCTGCTGCGTATCCACGACTTCGATCGGCAGATCGGGCATTTCCTGGGCCAGCAGGCGCTTGGCCAGCATCGCCGACTGGTAGCCCCCGCTGCCGGTGCCCGTGATGCTGATCACTACGATGCCATCGCTGCGCTCGGCGGCGCGGCGGTACACTTCCAGGTACTCGCCGGCGCTGGGATTGGCGGTCGTCGGCCACTCCGGGGCGGTCTTCACCCACGTGTAGAACTCGTCGGCGGGCATGTCCAGGCCGTCGCGATACGTGCCCTGCACGGTATGCACGTGGTAATGGACGACCTCGATGCCCAGCTCCTGTACCAGAGGCTCCGGGACTGAAGCGCAGCTATCGGTGACAACAGTGACCACGAGTATGCTCCTTCACGGGGTGCAGCGCGCCGACCGGCTTCCTGGCACCGCTGCGTTCGCCTGTCAGGAATTGTACCGCATCTTGGAAGCTGATAATATGAGGATTGTGCGACGGGTGAGTTTCGCGACGAGGGCGAGATTCCCAGACCGCAGAGACGCAGAGGGCGCAGAGAAGGACTACAAAGAGTCCTAACCTTGCTCCACGCCCTCTGCGCCCCGGCGACGATCTCCTGCTTCAGAAATAAGATGCGCCGCGTGCAGCAGAGCGCCGGCGTCTCCGGCAAGGGGGGACCATGCTCGACACGTACCTGCTCCAGCTCCGCAGTGACGATCCCGCGCAGCGTCGCGCGGCGATTATCGCCCTGGCCAACAGCCGCGATCCGGCGGCGCTCAGGCCCCTGGCAGAGACGTTCAAGAATGATCCGGACCCGGCCCTGCGCGAGCTGGCGCTCAAAGCGGGGCGCTACCTGCGCCAGTATCCGCGCGAGGAGTCTGTCGTCGAGGGCGAAGTCGCCGAGCGCGACCGCGACCTGGCCAAGAAGCTGCTGGACGCAGCCACGAATTACCATCTCGAAGGCGACAAAGGTCGCGCGGTCGAAAACCTGGGCAAGGCGCTCAGCCTGAACCCGGCCCTGCACAAAGAACCGTTCGCCGCCAACCTGGTCATGACGCTGACCCACATGAGCGTGGCCGACGCCATGCCCCTGCTCACGCACCCGGATCGCCGCCACGCGCTCGTCGAGAAGATGGGCGGCAAGCGGACGGTGCAACGCCAGGCGCACGGCAAGGGCGCAGAGACGGCCACCTGGGATAACGTGGCCATTGACTTTCTGCTGTACGCGCTGGTCGTGGCGCTGAGCCTGGCGGCGATCTTCGTCTTCACGCTGGATACCATCCGCGAGCTGATTGACACGGCTCCCTCGGCCACGATCACATCCGAGGACCTCGACGTATTCTTCGAGGCCAGCGCCGTGGCCCTGTTCGTGCTCGGCGTTTTCTACGGCCTCTATTCCGCGCTGACGCTGGCCCTGCAGGGAGCGGCTGTTCACGTGGTGGCCGTCTACCTGTTCGCAGGCAATGGCACGCTCGTCCACCTGTACCGGCGGCTGGTGCCCTTCCAGACCTACGTGATGCTGGTCTTCGCCCTGCTCTTCATCGGCCTGGCACTGACCGGCTCGGTGACCATGTTCTGGCTGGCCGTGCTGATCACGGTCGTGGGGTCGTTTGCGATCCTCTACTTCGTGTCGAAGCTGGTCGGCGAGGTGTACGAGTTCGGAGCCGGGATGGGCTGCCTGGCGATTTTCCTGGGCGGCGTGCTCATGGCCGTGGTCGCCGCGCTGGGCAACTGGGCGCTGGGCGGCTTGCTGAGTGGGATCCTCAGCGGGCTGAGCTGACGTGGGGGGGGCTGCTCCGCTGCGCCCGGCCCCGACATAGGCTTCCGAGAGACTTCCGAAGTTTTGGAAACTTCGGAAGTCTGGTTTTTAGAGAGTGCCACCATCCCAAACCCCTCCCTCACAAGAGATATCGTTGGCGACATGCCTCCGTAGGGGCGTATTGCCGCCCTACGAGGCCGCAGCAGAACGGTACCCACTGCGAAGCCAGCGCGCACAGCCAGGCCGACTGCGCTATTTTGCAGTGCATCCCCCAATCTCGCCCTCGCTGGAGAACACCCGTTTAGTGTGCTAAAATTATTCTTAATTAAAGATCGCATTGCGCGTTCATTCCGTCCAGCCGAGCAGATAAGGAGCAAGACTCGTGACACGAGATTATGGGCATTACATCAATGGCACCTGGGTGCCGTCGGAGAGCGGCAGATGGTTCGAGACGACAAGCCCGACGACCGGCGAGGTGCTGGCGCGTTTTCCGCAGGGCACGCGCGGTGACGTGCAGCGCGCCGTTGACGCCGCCGAAGCTGCTTTCCCGGCGTGGAAACGCCTCCCGCCACCCAGGCGCGGCGAAATCCTGCTGCGCGCCGCCCAGATCATGCGCCAGCGCAAAGACGAGCTTGGTGCGCTGGTGACAACCGAGATGGGCAAGGTCATCGCCGAGGGCAAGGGCGATGTGCAGGAATCCATTGATTTCCTGGAATACATCGCCGGCGAAGGCCGGCGCCTGTTCGGTGAGACAACCCCCTCCGAGCTGCCCAGCAAGTTCTGCATGACCGTGCGCCAGCCGATAGGCGTGGTCGGCTGCATCACGCCCTGGAACTTCCCGATGGCCATCCCCATGTGGAAGGTCGGCGCGGCGCTGATCAGCGGCAACACCATCGTCTTCAAGCCCGCCTCGCTGACCCCGCTGTGCGTGGCGACGCTGGTTGAGGTCTTCGAGGAGGCAGGGCTGCCGCCCGGCGTGTGGAACTTTGTCACCGGCGGGGGCAGCACGGTCGGCATGGAGATCGTCGAGCATCCGCGCGTCAAGGCGGTGTCGTTCACCGGTGGCGTGCCCGCCGGCAAGGTCATCTACGAGGCCGCCGCGCGCCTGCTCAAGCCGGTCGAGGTGGAACTGGGCGGCAAGAATCCGCAGATCGTCCTGGACGACGCCAACCTGGAGCTGGCGCTGGACGGCATCCTCTTCGGCGCGTTCGGCACAGCCGGCCAGCGTTGCACAGCGACCAGCCGCCTGATCCTGCACGAAG
Organism: Anaerolineae bacterium; assembly: GCA_023382715.1. Taxonomy (GTDB): domain Bacteria; phylum Chloroflexota; class Anaerolineae; order Aggregatilineales; family Aggregatilineaceae; genus UBA2029. Next base: position 16,900 of record JAHDWP010000024.1, on the reverse strand, counting down.
CGGTCTACGACCAGTTCCTGGCCATGCTGCTGGCGCGCACGAAGGCGCTGGTCATCGGCGATCCGCTCGACCCGCGCACAGACGTGGGGCCGGTGGTGGACCAGGCAGCGGGCGAGTCGATCATGGAGTACATCGCCATCGGCAAGGGCGAGGCGACGCTGCTGACCGGCGGCGAGCGGCTGACCGGCGACCTCTACGAGCGAGGCTTCTTCATCCAGCCGACCATCTTCGCCACCGAGCATGGGACGCGCATCAGCAAGGAAGAGATCTTCGGCCCGGTGCTGAGCGTGATCAAAGTGCGCAACTACGATGAAGCGATCCGCATCGCCAACGACATCGAGTACGGACTGTCGTCGTCCATCTACACGCGCGACGTAAACCTGGCCTTCCGCGCCATTGACGACCTGGAGACGGGCATCACCTACATCAATGCCCCGACGATCGGCGCGGAAGTGCACCTGCCCTTCGGCGGAGTCAAGAATACCGGCAACGGCGGGCGCGAGGCTGGCACCAGCGCCATTGACGAATTCACCGAGATCAAGACCGTCTTCGTGGACTACAGCAACCGCCTGCAGAAAGCCCAGATCGTGGACGAGCGGTAGGGGCGCTGCTCTGCTGCGCCCTGCTCCCAGCCTTCCGCGCAGCACCTCTCCCCCTGGAAGCGTCCCATCGTCAAAATCCCCCTCTCTAGCTCGGCTGGAGAGGGGGATTTGGGCTGCGGGATGCTGCGCCGCCAGCAGGCTGGCGTATAATCGAGGTACCGGCAGCAGACAAAGCGCGGGAGGTTTGAGCTATGAGTGCACTGGCAGGCTACGGAATTCCCTTCACCGAGGAACACACCATGCTGCGCGAAGCGGTACGCGACTTCGCCCAGCGCGAGATCGCACCCATCGCCGCCCACCATGACGAGACGGGCGAGTTTCCCCTGGCGACGGTGCGCAAGATGGGCGAGATGGGGCTGATGGGCATCGAGGTGCCGGAGCAGTACGGCGGAGCGGGCATGGACACGCTGGCCTACGTGCTGGCCATGATCGAGATCGCCAAAGCGGACGCCTCGCATAGCACGGTGATGAGCGTCAACGGCAGCCTGGTCAACTTCGCCCTGCTGCGCTTTGGCAGCGAGGAGCAGAAACGGAAGTACCTGGTGCCGGTCGCCAGCGGCGAGAAGATCGGCGCCTACTCGCTGACCGAGCCGCAGAGCGGCAGCGACGCCGCCGGGATGCGCACCCGCGCCGTCCTCAATGACGCCGGGACGCATTACCTGATCAGCGGGCGCAAAAGCTGGGTGACCAGCGGGCCGGTCGCCGAGACGGTGCTGGTCTTCGCGCTGACCGACCCCGACCAGGGGCATCGCGGCATCACCGCCTTCATCGTGGAGACAGACCAGCCCGGCCTGGAGCGCGGCAAGACCGAGCCGAAGCTGGGCATTCGCGCCAGCGCCACCTGCGAGCTGCTCTTTGACGGCTACGCCTGCCCGGTGGAGAATGTGCTCGGTGAGCCGGGGATGGGCTTCAGGATCGCCATGACTGCGCTCGACACGGGGCGAATCGGCATCGCGGCGCAGGCTGTGGGCATTGCCGAAGCGGCCTACGAGGCGTCGCTGGCCTATGCCCGCGAGCGCGAGGCGTTCGGCCAGAAGATCGGCCAGTTCCAGATGATCCAGCAGAAGATCGCCGACATGAAGACGCGGCTGGAAGCCGCGCGCCTGCTGACCTTCAACGCGGCGCTGGCCAAGATGCGCGCAGCCGAGACCGACCAGCGTTACACGCTCGAAGCGAGCATGGCCAAGCTCTTCGCCAGCGAGACGGCCATGTTTGCGACCCATCAGGCTGTGCAGATTCATGGTGGGATGGGGTATAGTAAGGAGCTGCCCCTGGAGCGTTACTTCCGCGACGCCAAGATTACCGAAATCTACGAGGGCACCAGCGAGATTCAGCGGATGGTGATCGCCCGTACCGAATTGGGGCTGCGCTGAGCCGCGACGGTTGGCCCGACCGGGGGCGTGCCACCAACTTTGAGGAGTCGTCCATGCAGAACGAGGAATTCCCGCGCCAGGCCGCCGATAAACCGGCGGGTGACGAACAAGATCGAGTGGTAGAGGTCATGCGCAGCATCCCGCGGATGCGCGCCGTCGAAGAGCTTGACGACAAGGTGCGCCAGTTCGCCCCGCCGCCCCCCTTCTCCAGCCGCGTTGGGGGCATGGCCCAGGGCTGTGGCGGCGTGCTGCTGACCCTGACGGCGGTTGTCATGCTCCTGGCGGCGCTGTGGTTCGGCTATCACCTGTGGGGGCCGGGCCTGCTGCTGGCCGGGGGGCTGCTGCTCGTCGGCGGGACGCTGGGCGTCTGGCGCGGGCGACAGGTGCCGCTGGTGGTGTCCATCGCGGTCATCGCGGGGTTGGCCGTCGTCGCCTACTTCTGGTACTCGTTCGTGCCCGCAGCCGGGGCGCTGGCTCCCCTGAGCGGGCTGGGCATGATGATCGGCATGGTTGTGCTGCTGATGATCCTGGTCCTGGTCGCGACTCTGATCTCGGACGTGATCACCCTGATCTACTGGCGGCGACTCGGCCCGGCAACGCGGCGCGGAGCCATCGTCTGGGCGGTAGTGGCTGGCGTGCTCGTCGCGGGGGCGCTGGTCTTCCACTTCACCCAGCAGGCGCAGCGCATGGCCTGGCTGGACGAGCACCTCAAAGACTGGACGGCGCAGGCTGCCACCGACTCGCTGCGCATGGGGTCTACGGCCAACGTGACGCTGGGCTACAGCTTCGTCACGCTGGATGAAGACGACGATGACCGGCTCGACGTGCGCCTGGCCGAGCTGAGCGCGGCGGCGGAAGCGGGCGCCCGCGTGGTGCGCGTCACGGCCAGCGGTGACATGCTGCTGGAAGCCGAACAACCGCGCCTGTTCAAGGCGGACGAAGACAAAGACCCCGCCGAAGAGCAGGCGAAGATCGCCGCGCGCATCGCCCGGCAGCAAGACGACGAGACGGCCTATCTGGACGCGCTCAGCCAGCTTGGGGTGGGCATGATCGTGTCCGACGCGCAGTACGCACCCTACCTGTTGGTGAAGGCCAACGACGAGGAAAAGACCCCGTGGGAGGAGTTCTCCCAGATTCAGGAAGACCGTGTGCGCCACTACGCGCGCGCGCTGCAACCGCTGGCCTATGAGGTCGTCAGCGAGCCGGGCCAGTACGTTCAGTACAGCGGCATCGCCGAGCAGGAAGACGCGGACGAGATCGGCCAGTGGGTGGCGCAGACGGAACGGCTCGCGGCGGCTGTGCGCGAAGAAAGCCCGCAGACGCTGGTCGGCGTGACCATCGCCATCTCCGACGACTTCGATCTGGATTTCTACGAGCAGGTGTTGGCCCTGGAGTCCGTAGACTTTGTAGGCGTGCGCATTTTCCAGCCGGCGGCCTTCGACGTGCTGGAAGACGTCCTGGACGAGCGCGGACATCCCGCCGATCACGGCAAGGAACTATGGCTGCTGGAGACGTGGTACGGCTATTGCCTGGCCCCGCAGCGCAGCATGGACCTGGATGCGACCTGGCTGGAGACGGTGGCCGCCTTCGCCGCCCAGGAGCGCATCACGACCGTGCTCGCCAACGACTACGGCTGCTTCCTGCAGGAAGGCGGCACGCTCTTCCAGGGCAAGGTAGACCTGCAGGGCCGCACCGAGGTCTGGCGGCGCTGGCAGGAACTGATCCGCACCTGGGGGCCGGCCTCGTAGCAGCGGCCTGGACCCAGAAACGAGGGGCGCATGATCAAACGCATAGACCACCTGGCGATTGTGGTGGAGAGTCTTGAAGGGGCGCTCGGCTTCTGGCGCGACGCGCTCGGCCTGCCCGTAACCCGCACCGAGACCAACGCCCGCGAGCAGGTCGCGATCGCCTTCCTGCCCCTTGGCGAAAGCGAGATCGAGCTATTGCAGCCGACCGAGGCCGACAGCGGGATTGGCAAGTTCCTGGCCAAGCGCGGACCGGGGATGCATCACGTGTGCGTCGAGGTGGGCGACATCGAGGCGGCGCTGGCGCGGCTGGCGGCGCACGGTGTCGAGCTGATCAACGAGACGCCGCGCCAGCATGAGGACGGCACGCGCTATGCCTTCGTGCACCCGCGCAGCGCGTCCGGCGTGCTGGTGGAGCTATACGAGAAGCCAGGCGCAGGCTGAGCGAGCACCTGACCGTACAGATAGGCGCAGCGGGGACGCCCGGCAGCAACGGGGTGCCCCCGCTTTTTGTGCCATTCTGGGCCGCGTCGGGTCCACGAACGACCCGTCACCAGGGGAAGATCGAACACGCCCGCTGAACGCCTCCCCCTCAATCCTCCCTCCAGCCGAGTTAGAGGGGGGCGATCTGGCAGGCGGCTCTCCCCTGCCCCTGGCTTGGCCGGGGGACAGGGGTCTTCCGCCGCCCTGCTCGTGAACCCCCGCCCCGTCTGGACTATCGCCACAAAAATCCCTACAATCAGAGCAACACTCCCCACCGAATCAGTGAGAGAGGTTGCCTTGCAATGTTCGATCAAGAGACCTTAGAGCGCCTGCGCGCTGAGCAGCAGCGTTGGGCAGCGACCACGCTCGCCGAGTCCACTGCGCGCCTCCCCGAACGATGGGGGCAGTTCACCACCATCAGCGGGCGGCCAGTGCAGCGCCTCTACACGCCGCTGGACGCCCCCACCCTGAGCTACAGCACCGATCTCGGCTTCCCCGGTGAGTACCCCTTCACGCGTGGCATCCACGCCACCGGCTACCGGGGCCGGCTGTGGACGATGCGCATGTTCGCCGGCTTTGGCACGGCGGAGGAGACGAACGCCCGCTACAAGTACCTGCTGGCGCAGGGCAACACGGGTCTCTCAGTCGCCTTCGACCTGCCCACGCTGATGGGCTACGACAGCGACGCGCCGCAGGCGCTGGGCGAATTCGGCAAGTGCGGCGTGGCGGTCAGCAGCTTGCAGGACATGGAAGTGCTGTTTGAGGGCATCCCCCTGGGTGAGGTGAGCACCTCGATGACCATCAACAGCCCGGCGGCGCCGCTGTGGGCATTCTACATCGCGGCGGCAGAGCGCCAGGGCGTCCCGCCGGGCGCGCTGCGCGGCACGACCCAGAATGACATCCTCAAAGAGTACCAGGCGCAGAAGGAATACGTCTTCCCACCGGAGCCGTCCATGCGCCTGGTGACCGACACCATCGAGTACGGGGCGCGCCATCTGCCGCAGTGGAACCCGATCAGCATCAGCGGCTACCACATCCGCGAGGCGGGCGCGACGGCAGCGCAGGAGCTGGCTTTCACGCTGGCCAACGGCCTGGAATACGTGCGCTGGGCGCTGCGGCGCGGGCTGGCGGTGGACGACTTCGCGCCCCGGCTGAGCTTCTTCTTTAACGTGCACAACGATTTCTTCGAGGAGATCGCCAAGCTGCGTGCTGCCCGGCGCATTTGGGCGCGGGAGATGCGCCAGACGTTCGGCGCGCACGACCCGCGTAGCTGGCTGATGCGCTTCCACACGCAGACCGCCGGCGTCAGCCTGACCGCCCAGCAGCCGGAGATCAACGTGGTGCGTGTGGCGATCCAGGCGCTGGCGGCAGTGCTGGGCGGGGCGCAATCGCTGCACACCAACAGCCTGGACGAGGCGCTGGCCCTGCCTTCGGAGCAGGCAGTGACCATCGCCCTGCGCACGCAACAGATCATCGCCCACGAGACCGGCGTCACCCACACAGTGGACCCGCTGGGAGGCAGCTTCTACCTGGAGCGGCTCACCAACGACCTGGAGGAAGAAGCCTACACCTATTTCCGGCGGATTGACGACCTGGGCGGCGTGCTGGCCTGCGTGGAAAACGGCTTCTTCCAGCAGGAAATCGCCGACTCTGCGCACCGCTTCCAGCGCGAAGTGGACGCCAGGCAGCGCACCATCGTGGGCGTGAACGCCTTCCAGAGCGACGAGCCGCTGCGCATCCCCCTGCTGAAAATGAACCCGCAGGGCTACGAGCGGCAGGCGGCACGACTGGCCGCTTTGCGTGAAAGCCGGGACGCCGTGGCAGTGGGCCATGCGTTGGATGGTTTGCGGCAGGCGGCACAGGGGACGGAGAACGTGATGCCGCATTTGCTGGACGCGGCGCGCGCCTATGCAACCCTGGGCGAAATCATGGACGCACTGCGCGAAGTGTTCGGTGTGTACCGCGAGCCGGTTGTGCTGTGACGTGCGCGAGGGCGCGCCGGGCGCCTGCGCTGGACAGCGCAGCAGGGTGACGGGAACCGTCACCCTGAGCAGGCTCCGCCTGCTGCGCCCGGCGCTTCACGGTGCAGCCGGCTCGTCCAGCCAGTATTCAAGCTGGATATTGTCCGGGTCGCGGAAGGCAATGTAGTGCCAGCGCCCATGAAAAAGCTCAACGCCCTTCGTATTGACCCCGGCAGCCAGCAGCCGGTCGGCCAGGGCGTCAAGGAACTCCTTGCTGGGCGCGGCAAAGGCCAGGTGATCCAGCCCGACGCGAAACTCGCTGAAGCGGTCGCCGGGCGGCGTCTGGGCGTGCCGGATCAACCAGACCGAAGCGCCACCTTCGACCTGGAAGTAGAGCAGGCTCCCGTTTTGGACGGGCACCTCGTGCAGCTCAAAGCCGAGCAGGTCGCCGTAGAAAGCGCGCGCCTTGTCGAAATCGGAGACGGTCAGGATAATATGGCTGATGGTCGGGGTGATCATGGGAAGCCTCCTGCAACCAACGGGGACGATATGCTTATGATAGAACAAATGTTCTTAATCGTCAAGGGGAGTCGATCCCTTGTCCAATGATCCAACCCAGGCAGCGCCCGGCCCCTGGTGGGACAAGCTCGTTGTCTCGCTCGAGCTGGCCGACCTGGACGATCCCGCCACGCGCGAGCGGCTGGATTCGGTCGCAGCCAAAGCGAACAGCCAGGGCGTGCAAACCGCCGCTGCCTGGCGCTGGGCGCGGGCGTTGCCCATGCTGACGGCGGCCATCGAGGTCTGGGCGCGGCTGGGGCGCGGCCCTGGCGAGGTCGCCGCGCGCAACGCGCGGGGCAGCGTCTACCGGCGGCTGGGCGACTATGACGCGGCGGCGGACGATCATCGCGCGGCCATCGGCGTGGCCCAGGAGTGGCAGCTATCCGGCGGCGAAATCACCGCGCGGGCCTGCCTGGGCGCTGTGCGCACAGAGCAGGGCGACTTCGAGGGGGCGGCGGCGCTGCTCGACGAGGCGCTGCTGCTCAGCGCGCAAGCGGTGGACAACTGGGGCGCAGGCCAGGCGCAGCACTTCCTGGGGCTGCTGCACGAGGCGCGCAAGGACTGGGACGCGGCCCTGGCCGCCTATGGCGCGGCGGTAGAGCGCTGGCGCGCGCTGGTCGCCCACGCCGAGGCGATCGAGTCCACAGCGGGAGTTGCGCGGGTGATGCTGGCCCAGGGTCAGGCGGTTGCCGCCTACGGGCTGGTCGAGGAAATCCTGCAGCACCTCAGCGAGCGCGGCCCCGCCCGGCTGGACGAGCCGCTGCGCGTCTACTGGACGGCTTACCGGGCGCTGCGCGCCATGCGCCAGGAAGACCTCGCCGGGGAGTTGCTCGACGCGGCGCACGCGCTGCTGCTACGCCAGGCAGAGGGCCTGGACGAGGCGCAGCAGGCGCGCTTCTTCGAGGCGGTGCCCGTCAACCGGGCGCTTGATGAGGCGTGGCGGGCCGCTCAGCAGGCCGAGCCGCGCTAAACCCGCTCGCAAGCCTGTATCTCCAGCGGGCAGATCTCCCTGAGGCTGCCAGAGACGGCGGTGCCTGGCCCATCACCGGCTGCGCTGCGCCTTGAGCTTGAAGTAGGCGTCCAGCACGTCGTTGACCACCGGCGCGGCCACTGCCGAGCCTTCACCGCCGTTGTAAACGAAGGCCAGGACGATGATCTCAGGCTCTTCGTAGGGAGCGTAGCCCACGTACCAGGCGTGCGCGGGCCAGTTGCCGGGCACGCACAGCCCCAGCGGCGCGGCCAGATCATCACAGTATTCCGCCGTGCCCGTCTTGCCGGCCACGTTGACGTAGGGCAGGCCCGCCGTGGACGCCGTGCCGGTCAGCACCGCCTCGCGCATCCCACGCTGCATCCAGTTCATGGACCATTCGGTGGCGAAGGGCGGGAAATAGGGGTGCTGACGCTGCACCAGGCTCTCGCGGCCCAGGCTTTCAAACTCCAGTTGATCGCACACGTCCCCGTTGAAGGTGTAGCCGTAGGGCACATTCACCCGGTACTCCACGAGATCGGTCGCGTCATCGTCGGGGTTTGGGTCGCGGTCGTACTGAGCGCGGTACGTGTCCGGGTTGCACTGGTCGGGGTCGTACCACGTGCTGGACTCTTCGCAGCGACAGGCCAGGCTGTTCTCGCCCTGGATGAGCATATCCTCCTGCAGCAGCAGGACGGGCAGATCGTCCTCTGGCATGAGCAGCGTGCGCGCGACGTGCGGCTCAAACTCCTGCAGGATGTTGCCGTTGGAATCTTGCAGGTTCCTGACGATGGTCGGCTGGTAGAGCGTGCCGCCGTTGGCCTGCGCCGCTATTGCGGTGAGGAGTTGCAACGGCGTCACAGTCACATAGCCCTGACCGAAAGCAGCATTGTAGGTGTCGCCAGTGGACCAGCTCTGGCCGTAATTGCGGCGCTTCCACTGGCTCTCTGGCATACGCCCGGCCAGCTCGCCGGGAAGCTGGATGCCCAGCTCGGAACCGATGCCGAACGCCGTCGCCCAGCGATACAGATCGAAGATGCCCAGCCCGCCGGGGCGCAGCGTCACCTGGCTGATTTCAGGATTGCCCCCGCCGATCTGGTAGAAGTACACATCGCAGCTTTGCGCGATCCCCTTGAGCATGTCCACACGCTCGTGCCCGCTGCGCAGCCAGCAGACGAATGTCTGCCCCCGGCTGACGTCGAGCGGCGCGTACTGGTCCGGCAGAACCAGCCGGCCTGGACAGAATAGGAATGTCTCTGGCGCAATGACGCCTTCCTCCAGCACGCCAATCGCCGTGATCATCTTCCAGACCGAGCCGGGCGGATAGAGGGCGCTGATGGCGTGATTGACCAGCGGGCGCAGCGGATCATCGAACTGGTCGAAGTAGTATTCGCCGTCAATGGCGCGGGCGAAGCGGGTGTTGTCGTAAGTCGGCCAGCTCACCATCGTCAGCACTTCGCCATTGCGCGGATCCATGGCGAGGACCACGCCTTGCTGAGTGACCAGGCGCTGCGCCTCCGCGTTGATGATGTTAATGCGCCGGGTGAGCGCTTCCTGGGCGGCTTCCTGCAGGGCCAGGTCGAGCGTGAGCTGCACGCTTTTGCCGGGCACGCGCTTGACCTCATTGACCAGCGTCAGCCGCTCGCCAGCCACGTCCACGATCCACGTCTCAGTGCCGCGCACTCCGGCCAGCTCCGTCTCGAAGTACGCCTCAATGCCCGCGTAGCCAATGCGATCAAAGGCCGGATCATAGCCCAGCTCGCGCAGCCGCAGCTCCTCTTCCGGGCCAATCGGCCCCAGGTAGCCGACCACGTGCGTCGTGGCCACGCCGGTGGGGTACTCGCGCACCGACGCCACCTGCACCGACACGCCCGGCAGCAGTTCCGACTGCTCCAACACCTGGGCCATCACTTCGTAGGGCACGTCCGTCGCGACGACGACGGCGCGGAACGGCGCGATCCCTGCGCCCTCGCGCACCATCTCTTCCAGGCTGCGCTCGCCGGAGCGCCCCGCCGCGTCGGCCATGCTGCGCGTGGCCGGCACATCCACCAGCGCCGACACGCGGTTGTACACGGCCAGCACCGCCGCCGGGTCATCGGGCAGGCCTGCCGGAGTGATGGCGATGTTGTAGGCGGGATCGTTCTTGGCCAGGGGGATGCCGTTGCGATCGAGGATCGCGCCGCGCGGCGCGGCCTGCAAGGCGATTTGCAGGCGGTTCTCCTGGGCGTCCTCCTCGAACTGATCGCCGCGCAGGAACTGAAGCTCGCCTGTGCGCATGACCAGGATCATCAGCGAGAAGACGACAATCGCCTGAAACAGGATCAACCGCCAGCCCTGGAAGGGGAGAAGGCGTCGCTCATTCATGGTCGGCCCCGTCCATTATCACCCGATCTCAGCGCGTCGCCAACGATCTCCCCCTGCAGACGGCCAGCCGTGCAGACCCGGTCAGGTGGCGGGGGCGCTGCTCTGCTGCGCCCTGGCTAGCCTCACTCCAGCCCCACGCGGCGCGGCGTCAGCCAGTCGTGAGCCAGCCCTACCAGCCGGAAAACCAGCAGGCTCAACAGGACGTGGTAGATTGCCGTCGGCAGCGTTACCGCCAGCAACCCCTCCCCCAGGGGGACAATATGCCCATCCAGGCGCAGCGCGATCAGCAATCCCAGGTGATAGAGCACCGTGCCCGCGCCCATAACCAGCGGCGGGAAGAGCAGGTTGGTGCGCCGCACGTCACCGAGCAGCGCGTCGGCGATAAACGCCACCACCACCAGCCCCAGCGCCGATGCCCCCACCGGCGTGAGCGACAGGGCGTCCTGAATGGCCCCGCCGAACACGGCCCAGAGCATCGCGTCACGGGCATCGGCCAGCAGCGCCCAGGAGACGACGACCAGAAAGACCAGGTCCGGCGCACCCCCCCCGATGCGCAGTTCCGGCATGACCGATGCATCCAGGATGGCGGCAACCAGCACGATCGGCAGTCCAATATAGCGTATCATGACACCGCCGGCTCATGCCCACACAGGCACGTTATGGCGCACCCGCTCCCTCTTGCGCCTGGAAGATGGTCAGGTCTACCGGCTCGAAGTTGACCAGCACCTGCACGATCTCCAGCCGGTCGAAGTCCACCAGGCTGCGCACGCGCGCCTCCTGATAAAGCTCCGTCTCGGCCAGGCTGGCGCTGAGCACCTGGCCTACCACCAGGTCGGCAGGGAGCGTCTGGCCCAGGCCGCTGGTCAGCACCAGATCGCCTTCGCTCACAGCAGCGTCAATAGAGATGAAGGACATGATCAGGTCGCCGGCCAACTGTCCGATCACCACCCCATCGTCGCGCGTCGTCTGCAAGCGCGCGTTGACGCGGCTCTTGGGATCGCTGAGCAGCAATACCTGCGCCCCAGTCGCCGACACCTGGGCCACGCGCCCCACCAGCCCGCGCTCGGTCACCACCGGGTCGAGCAGGCTCACCCCATCGCGCCGCCCGCAGTTGATCTGGAGCGAGTGCACAAAGCCGGTCGCGCCCCTGCCGATCACGTCGCACGTCACGTATTCGTGGTCTTCGGGGCCGAAGCGGTTGTAGTCGAGCAGAGCGGCCAGCCGGTCGTAGTCTTCGCCCTTCTCGCGCAGTTGCGCCAGCTCCGCCTGGTAGACCGCCAGGGCCTCTTCCAGGTCGTCAATGCGCTGCTTCTGGCGCTGGTAGGCGGCCAGGTCGTCCACCAGCCCGCCCACCGAGCGCGCCGGGCTGCCCACGACGCGCTGGATCAGGTTGAGGGGGACAGTGACCACGCTCTCCAGCGGGCCAAGCGCGCCGCTGATGCTGAAGGTGATCAGCAGCAGCGCGGCCAGCAGCATGATGCTGAACGAGACTATGCGGCCCCCGCATCTCACGAGCAACTCCTCCCTGCATCTGGTTTCAGCGGCCCATTATACCCAGGCCGCCAACAACACGCCCCGAACCAGGCGATCCGGGGCGAGACGAATGCAACAGGAAAGGGAGAACGTCCGATCAGTGCTGGGTCGAGCCGCGCTCCAGCCCGGCCAGCAGCGAGCGCAGATTGTCATAATCTTCCAGGATGCGCCCGGCCCCGCGCGCCACGCAGGTCATCGAGTCTTCGGCGAGCCACACACGCACATTGACCTCGTCGGCAATGCGCTCGCACAGCCCCTTGAGCTGGCCGCCGCCGCCAGCCATGCAGATGCCGGACTCCATCAGGTCGGCGACTAGTTCGGGCGGCGTCTCATCCAGCGCGTCGCGGATGGTGTCAATGACGATGCCCACCGAGGGATTGAGCGCCTCGCGCAGCTCGATGGAGGAGACTTCGACCGCTTCCGGCAGCCCGTTGACCAGGTTGCGCCCGCGCATGACCATCGTGCGCTCTTCCGGCAGCGGGTAGGCCGAGCCGATCTCGATCTTGGCGCGCTCGGCAGTGCGTTCGCCGATCAGCATGTTGTACTTGGAGCGCATGTACTGGACGATGTCCTCGTCCATCTCGTCGCCAGCCACACGAATTGAGCGGCTGATGACAATGCCGCCCAACGAGAAGATGGCCACTTCGGTCGTGCCGCCGCCGATGTCCACCACCATACTGCCGCGCGTTTCCTGAATGGGCAGCCCGGCGCCGATGGCCGCCGCGACTGGCTCCTCGATCAGAAAGGCTTCGCGCGCGCCGGCGCTGATCGTCGCGTCGTAGACAGCGCGCTTCTCGACCTCCGTGACGCCCGATGGAATGCCCACCACCACGCGCGGGCGCGGGATCGGCACCCAGTTCTGCTCGTGGGCCTTGCGGATGAAGTAGTCGAGCATGGCTTCGGTGATCTCGAACTCGCTGATCACACCGTCGCGCAGGGGGCGCACCACCATGTACTTGGAAGTGGGCGTCTTGCCAAACATTTCCTTGGCCTCGCGCCCCACGCTGATCGGGCGGCGTGTCTTGCGCTCGATGGCGACGAAGGACGGCTCGTTGATCACGATGCCCTTCCCGCGCACACTGACCAGCGTATTCGCCGTGCCCAGGTCAATGCCAATATCGAGCGAAAACAGGCCCAGCAGCCAGTCCAGGGGACTTACCAACGGTGAGCTTCTCCTCGGTTCGTGTCAGCGCGGCATTATACCACGCAGCAGGGCACTTGCCAGGGTCGCACTCATCAAACGCTCATGTTTCCTCAAGGGTGGCGCGGACAGGGGAGGGCTTGGCAACCCTCCCCTGCTACCCTGTCCGCCTGGATTGCGGGCCGCACCCATGCGCCTACGCGCTGAAGGCCGCGATCTGCTTGTGTAGCTCGCTCCGATCCACCTGGGGGTAATCGTCCAGCAGATCGTCAAAGCGATGCATGTACTCGACAAGCTGCGCCCGCGTGTGCGCCTCGAAACGCATGGTGATCGCCGGCTGCGTGTTGCTGGCGCGCACCAGCCCCCAGCCATTCTCGAACTCGGCGCGCGCCCCGTCCACCGTGATCACCTCGTACTTGTCCTGCAGCCGGTCGCGCACCGCGTCAATGATCTTGAACTTCACGTCGTCCGGCGCGGCCATGATGATCTCCGGCGTCGCCAGCAATGTCGGAATTTCGGCCAGCATCTGCGAGAGCGTCTTGTCGGTCTTGCTGAACAGCTCCAGCACCTTGAGCGCCACCAGCGGCGCGTCGTCGAAGCCGTAATAGTCCTCGCCGATGAACATATGCCCGCTGACTTCGCCGCCGATCAGCGCGCCGACCTCCGCGATCTTCTGCTTCATCAGGCTGTGGCCGGCCTTCCACATCACCGGCTTGCCCCCGTGCTCGCGGATGACATCGGGCAGCACCCGGCTCGACTTGACATCGAAGACGACCGGCGTGCCGGGGTGCCGCGCGAGCAGATCGCGGGCCAGGATCGCCAGCAGGCGGTCGGCAGCCACGTGGTGGCCGTGCTCGTCAATCAGCCCGCAGCGGTCGGCATCCCCGTCGAAGCCGATGCCGAAGTCCGCCCCGTGCTGGATGACGGCGGCTTCCAGGTCTTTGGTCAGCTCCGGGTCTTCGGGGTTGGGCAGGTGGTTGGGGAAGGTGCCGTCCGGCTCGCAGAAGAGGCAGATCACCTCCACGCCCAGGTCGCGCATCACCGGCGGGACGAAGGTGCCGCTGAGGCCGTTGCCCGCGTCCACCACTACCTTCAGCCGGCGGCTCCCCATCGTCACCTTGTGCTTGATCACGTCCATGTGCCGGTCGGCCATCGCCAGGTCGGTGCGCTGCTCGCCTTCTCCTGTGATGAAATCGTCGGCCAGGATCAGCCTGAGCAGGTCTTGAATCTGCTCCCCAGCCAGCGCCAGGCGGCCATAGGCCATCTTGATCCCGTTGTACTGGGTGGTCAGGTGGCTGCCGGTGATCATAATGCCTCCGGCGCGCTCGTGCGCCGAAGAGGCGAAGTAGACGGTGGGCGTCATCACCGGGCCGATGTCGGTCACGCGCAGGCCGGTGCTCAGCACTCCCCCGATGACGGCGTCCTTGAGCGGCGGCGTGGACAGGCGGTTGTCGCCGCCCACGAACACCTGGCTCAGGCCCAGCTCGCGCTGCACGTAGGTGCCATATGCCTGTCCGACCAGCCGGGCCAGCCCCGGCGTGAGCTGCGCGTCCGGCCCTTCGACGGTGCCGCGAATATCGTATTTGCGAAAGACTGTTGTGGGAACCTGCGCCATTGTCCTCTCTCCAGTTCATGCGGGGTCGGGCACAAATCCGCCTGCCGACAGCGCCAATCACGCTCACCCTGTGCGCATTATACCGTGAGGGAACCTGTAGAGAAAACGACAGGCACGGCGCGGGTGCGCTTCAGCAAGGTTCACGGTTATAAGAGACCTTTCGGGGAACCACGTCCCCTCACCCCGAACCCGGCAACTGGTAGGGGCAGGAGAGCGCAGGCGGACTCACAGCGCCCTCTGCCAGCCGCGCCAGAACTCAACTCACCGCAAAGGCCAGCCGTTCGCCGGACGGATCCGCGTCAATGGTCACCGTCGTGCCCGGCTGGGGATTCTCCTTCAGCAGATAATCGGCCAGCGACTCGCGCACGTGCCGCTGGATGATGCGCCGCAGCGGGCGCGCACCCCACTCCGGGTGATCGTTCTGGGCGAGCATCCACTGCCGGGCGTCGGGCGTGAACTCCAGCGGCAAGCCGCGCTCAGCCGCCAACTGGTTTTCCTTCCTGAGCATCAAGTCGAGAATCTGCGCTAGGTGCTCGTCGTTGAGCGGGTGGAAGAGCACGATCTCGTCAATGCGGTTGAGGAATTCGGGGCGGAACGACTCGCGTACCTCCTCCATCACCTCGTCGCGCGTCTCGTCGTCAATCGTCGTCGTAGCCAGCAGCGGCGCGCCCACGTTGCTGGTCATGATGATCACCGCCTCGCTGAAGTTGGCGACGTTGCCCTGCCCGTCGGTCAGGCGGCCCTCTTCCATCACCTGCAGCAGCACGTCGAGCACGCGGCGGTGCGCTTTCTCCACCTCGTCGAACACGACGACGATGTAGGGCTGCTCGCGCACGCGGTCGGTGAGCTGCCCGCCGCCCTCATAGCCCACGTAGCCGGGCGGCGCGCCGATCAGCCGGCTGACCGTGTTCTCGTCCATGTACTCGGACATATCCAGTTGCAGCATGGCATCTTCGCTGCCGAACATGAATTCGGCCAGCGCCTTGGCCAGCTCCGTCTTGCCCACACCCGTCGGCCCCAGGAAGAGGAACGATCCGATCGGGCGCCGGGGGTCCTTCAGCCCCACGCGCGCCGTCTTCACCGCCCGGCTGAGCGCCATCACGGCCTCGTCCTGGCCGATGATCCGCTCGTGCAGGTGCTCGACCATGCTGGCATACTTGGTGCGCTCATCCTGGCCCAGCTTGCTGACGGGGATGCCGGTCATCTGCGCGGCGGCCAGAGTCACGTCTTCGGCGTCGAGCGCAGAGTCGGCCACTTCCTGGCGGAAGGCCAGGTGCGTCTGCTCGCTCAGGCTGACCAGCGAGGCGGCGCGGTGAATCAGGTGCTCGGCACTGAGCGGCAGCGCCGTCCCGCTGAGGTAGCGCCGGGCCAGCGTCGCCGCGACCTTCAGCGCGCTCTCTTCTACCTCAATGCCGTAATCGGCGGCGATGTGCGGCGCGTGCACTTTGAGGACTTCGATCGTCTCCTCGACGGTGGCCGGGGGCACGTGCAGAAGCTGGGAATTCTCGGCGATGGCGCTGATCCCGCGCAGCCGCTCCTCCCACAGGGCCTGCGTCGTCGAGCCGATGATCACCGGGTCGTCGCCCAGGAAGGTTTTTTGCAGCAGCGGCGCCGCCTTGAAGAACTCCGCTTTGAGCTGCCCGCCGAAGAAGCGGTGAATGTGTGGGATGAAGAGGATGCCGCCCTTCGCCCGGCGCAGGCCGCTGTCTACCGCCTTGTCCTGCTGATCGAGCAGCGCCCGCTCGTCAATCTGCACCAGGTTGCGCAGGCGTTGCGGCCCCTTGCCTTCGGCGATGAGCAGGGCCAGGCTGTAAGCCAGCGCCCGCTTGCCCACCCCGTCCGGCCCCACCAGGATCACGTGACGGTTGACCGTCTGGCTGAGCATCTGGATCAGGTCGCGCAGCAGGCCCTCGCGGAAATAGACCGCCTGCAGCGACCCCGCCTGCGCCGCCGCGACCATGTCGGCGCTGATCGCGGTGTCGGTGCGGCGGATGACGCTGGCGCTCGTCGCCGAGGTGGTGAGCTGGTCGCGGATGGCGCTCTTGGTGATGCCGAACTGGGTGAGGATGCCCGCCGTGCCCACTTCGCGCTCGGTCATCACGCCGAGCAGGTGATCGCTGTCAACCGTCAGCTCGTTGAGCGCCTGGGCGACGCTGAGCGCCTCGTCCAGGGCGATGACCATCCCCCGGCTGAGCTGCGCCGAGCGCCCCTCCGCCCCGGCGTAGATCAGGTCGCCGCTGGTATCGCGGCGGCTCTGCACGGCCAGGTTGACCGTGCGCTCCAACCGTTCCAGATCGGCGCCGCGCCGCTCGGCGAAAGTCCGCAGGACGCGCGCCGCCGCTGTGTTCTTGCTGCGGATAAGGGCCAGCAGCGCCGCTTCCGGCGTGAGCAGCGTCTTGCCATAGGCGGTGATGATGTCCACCGCGTCATCGAGGACAGCTTGCGTGTCTTTGGTGAGCAGATTGGGGTTGAGCGTGGCCATGCGCGGCATCCCGAAGGTGAGCAGTCCAAAGTCACCACAAAGGTACTACGGGATGGGCGCGAAAACAACCTGGAGT
>JAHDWP010000023.1 GCA_023382715.1 Anaerolineae bacterium | reverse complement strand
GGGTGAGGTCAATGCCCTGCGTCCAGCGAGTCGCTGTCAACCTTTGCACGCACCCCATCCCTGCCCAGGCTAGCCGAAGCGCCCGGTGATATAGTCCTCGGTGCGGCTGTCATGCGGGCGTGTGAAGACTCTTTCGGTCTGATCGTACTCGATCAACATGCCGGCGCGCGTCTCGTCGGACAGCATGAAAGCGGTGAAGTCCGACACGCGGGCCGCCTGCTGCATGTTGTGCGTGACGATGACGATCGTATAGTCTTTCTGCAACTCGCGCATCAATTCCTCGATGCGCAGCGTGGCGATAGGGTCCAGCGCCGAGCACGGCTCGTCCATCAGGATGATCTCCGGCTCGACAGCCAGCGCCCGCGCAATGCACAGGCGCTGCTGCTGCCCGCCAGAGAGCGCCAGCCCCGACTTGCGCAGATCGTCCTTCACCTCATCCCACAGCGCGGCCTGGCGCAGGCTGCGCTCGACGATCTCGGCCAGCTGCCTCTTGTCGCGCACGCCCAGCACGCGCGGCCCATAGGCCACGTTGTCGAAAATGGACTTGGGGAACGGGTTCGGCTTCTGAAAGACCATCCCGATCCGCCGCCGGACTTCCACCGGGTCCACGCCGGGCGCGTAGAGATTCTGCCCGTCCAGCAGCACCTCACCCTGGACGCGCGCGCTGGGCACCAGCTCGTTCATGCGGTTGATCGAGCGCAGCAGGGTGCTCTTGCCGCAGCCGGACGGGCCGATCAGCGCCGTGATCTGCCTGCTCGCGATGCTCATGCTCACCTCGCGCACGGCCAGGAAATCGCCGTAGAAGACACTGAGGTTGCGGAACTCAATGGCACAGCGGCCATTGCCAGCGGTGGTGGTCATGACAGTCTCCTGCTCAAACGGCTGCGCAAGATGATGGCGAGCGAGTTGAGGCCCAGCAGCAGCGCCAGCAGCACGATGATCGCCGCCGCCGCCGCGTGGCGAAACTCATCCTGGGGCAGCGCCGTCCAGCGGTAGATCAGCAGCGGCAGCGCCGTGAAGATCGAGAACGGCCCCTCCGGGTCGCGCGTCAGGAAAGTGGCCCCGCCGATCAGGATCAGCGGGGCGGTCTCGCCGATGGCCCGCGAGACGGCCAGGATGGTGCCGGTCAGGATGCCGGGCATGGCGTAGGGCAGCACGTGATGCCAGATCGTCTGCCACCTGGTCGCGCCCAGCCCATAGCTGGCCTGGCGCAGCGAGCCGGGCACGGCGCGGATCGCTTCCTGGGCGTTGATGATGATCAGCGGCAGGATCAGCAGGGCCAGGGTGAAGCCCGCCGAGAGCACCGTCCGCCCGTTGGCCGCGCCACTCCCCACGACTCGCCCGCTGGTGATCGCTTCCAGCGAGCGCACGAAGATGGCCAGGCCCAACATGCCGTAGATGATCGAGGGCACGCCGGCCAGGTTGTTGATGTTGGTCTGGATGACCTGGTTGAAGCGGCTGCGTCCGGCATACTCTTCCAGGTAGATCGCCGCGCCCACGCCCACCGGAAAAGCGACCAGGATGGTGATGGCGATGATCAGCAGCGAGCCGAGCAGCGCCGGGCGGATGCCGGTCAGGTCGGGGCGGCGCGGGTCGAGCGGGCTGGTCAGAAAGTCGGCGCTGACCCACGAGCGCCACTGCAATTCGGCGCGCGGGAACTGCGCCTGCTGAGCCGTCTCGATGGCGTCCCGCCCGGTCAGCGAGTCCCACAGCGGCCAGCTTCTGACGACCTGCGCCTGGACGACCCGATCCATCAGCAAGGCGATCAGCGCGTCGCGGTCCAGGTTGCGGGCCAGGATGGCGGCGGCCTGCTGCCCGGTGATCTGGCTGAAGGAGGTCTCGGCCAGCTCCGCCGGAAAGTCCTTGCCCTTGAGCAGGACGCCGAGCGGCTGCCCGCTGAGATCGGGCCAGGCGCTCTTCGCCGCGCCGACGACCTCGCGCAGGATGGCCACCTTCAGCAGCGCCTTGCGCACGTTGGCGGCGGCGATGGCCCCCAGCTCGCGCCCGGACAGATCGTCCAGCCCGCGCGCGCCGAGCGCTTCCAGCACGGCGCCCTCCAGGTCAGCGCGCTCCAGGGTGGCGACGAGCAGCGCGGCGCTTTCCGCCGCTGTGAGCTGGTCGAAGAGGGTGTCCGCCAGCGCTTCAGGGTAGGCGTAGCCGTCAAGCACCTGGGCGACCGGCATAGACGGCACTGCGCCGTCGTCCACGCGGACGCCGGTCACGCGCGCCAGGATCAGCCGCTGCAGGCGTTCGGCGCTGGCTCCCTCGGCCAGCCGCGCGGCGATCTCCGCTGCGGACATCAGGCTCAGGGGGCGGCCCGCCTCGGCGTAGAGCAGCGTTTGCAGGCTCTCGGCGTCCAGGTTGCGCGCCAGCAGGTCGGCGGCCTGGGCGGGTTCCAGCGCGCTGAGCGGCGTCGCGGCCCACTCAGCGGGGAAGCTGCGCCCCTTCAGGGCGGCGCTCAGCGGTTGATCCTCTAGCTCCGTCCAGATTTGCGGCTCGGCCCCGATGACCTGCTCCAGCACCAGCTCGCGCAGCCGCACGGGGTGCACGTGCTCAGCGAGCAGCGCGGGGATGTCCGCCAGGGCGACTTCACCCGGCGCTGCGCCAGGGTCGAAGCTGGCCAGGGTCAGCGCGCCCGGCTCGACGTTGTACTGCACCGCCGTCAGGCCGACCGTTCTGTTGAGGATGGTCCACAGCAAAGTTCCCAGGGCCAGCAGCGCGACGGCAATCGAGAGGATGAACAGCGCCTGGGCGATGGCCCCGCGCGTGTGCCGGGCGACGATGTTGCGCCCCAGGCTCGCCCCGCTGGGCAGCACGCCCTGCTGCGCGTCGCGCGCCGGGATCAGCCGCCACAGCAGCGCCAGCGCGCCGGCCCCGCCGATCAGCGCGGCGAGCACGACCAGCCCCCCCGCGCCCGAAAGCTGGCGCACGACCAGCGCCGGGATGAGGCCCCCCAACAGCCCGGTCAGCGCCCCGGCCAGCGCGCCCAGCCGGGGGTTGTACCCTTTGCGCGCGGCGATGGGCGCCGACGTCATGCCGCCGTTGAGGGCCAGCAGCAGGCTGAGAAAAGCAGCCGCAAAAAGAGCCAGACGATCCATGATCGCCCTCCCTACTCGTACACTTCGCGGAAGCGCGCCACGATGGAGCGGCTGAGAATGTTGAGCAGCAGCGTCATCAGGAAGAGCAGCAGGCCGACGGCGAAGATGCTGTTGTAGTCCAGCGTGTCGTAGGCCAGGTCGCCGCCGCTGATGCTGGCGATGTAGCCGGTCATCGTCCAGGCGGACTCGAACGGGTTGAGCGCGAAGTTGGAGCGCGCGCCAGCGGCGACAGCCATGATCATCGTCTCGCCGATGGCCCGCGAGATGGCGATGATGAAGGCGGCGGCGATGCCCGATACCGCCGCTGGCAGCACCACGCGGATGGTCGTCTCCAGCCGGGTCGAGCCGAGGCCGTAGGACGCCTCGCGCAGCGAGCGCGGCACGGCGCTCAGCGCGTCCTCGCTCATGGAGGCCACCAGCGGCAGGATCATCACGCCCATGACCAGCCCCGCCGAGGCCACGTTGAAGATCTCCACCACGTCACGGCCCAGCAGGCTTTGCAGCAGCGGCGTCATGAACTGCAGGGCGAAGAAGCCGTAGACGACGGTCGGCACGCCGGCCAGCACTTCCAGAATGGGCTTGATTGTGGCGCGCACGCGCGGGCTGGCGTATTCACTGAGGTAGATGGCCGAGCCAAGCCCCAGCGGCAGCGCGACGAGCATGGCGATGAACGAGCTGAGCAGCGTGGCCGTGGCCAGCGGGGCGATGCCCACCTCGTAGCGGTGCGGCTGCCAGCGCGTCGTGCTGACGAAATCCAGCACGCCGATGGTGTGAACGGCCCCGCCTTCGTCCACGTACTCGCTGCTGACCAGCAGCAGCGATTCGCGGCCCAGCACGATGACGATGGCGATCGTGGTGAAGATGGTCATGAAGCCGCACAGAAACAGGAAGCCCTGGATGAGGCTTTCACCAGGACGCCGCTTCTTCATCAGGCTGAGCGCGGAAGTGTTGTTGCGCGTTTGCGCGGCAAGCCGCACCCGTTCGTTGATCATCATGGCCTTGTGTTCCATCATACGCCCCCTGTCTTCTGGCGCATCAGAAGCCGTTTGAGAGACCTTTTGAGAAATTAGTTCCCCCCACCCCAAACCCCTCCCCTGCAAGGAGGAAGGGGCTGAGTGAAGGCGCTCTCCTCCCTTCCCTCCTCGTGGGGGAAGGGCCAGGGATGGGGAACAAAGGCGGACATACGACTTCCAAGAACCGCACTCCGGCCCCCTCTCCGCGAATGAAAAAGGAGAGCCGCTGTGCGGTTAAGTCCCCTCTCCGCGCGTGGAGAGGGGATTTAGGGGTGAGGTAAACCCGCCAGTCAGGGCTTCGCAAGCGACCTCTCAGAATACAGTTTGGCCTGCCTGAACCCCTTCCCTTACTCAGCCAGGCCCATCGCGCCGAGCCAGGTCTGCCTGGCCGCGTTGAGCGCCTCGGTGCCCGCCGGGAAATAGCCTTCCTCAGCGACCACTTCCTCAGCGTTGGTCAGGTAGTAGTTGACGAAGGCGGCGACTTGCGGCTTGTCCCGCAGGGTGCTCGCCGCCGAGTAGATAAACAGCGGGCGACTCAGCAGGTATTCGCCGCTCGCGGCGGTCGCGCGGCTGGGTGCAACGTAGGCGATGCCTTCGGCTTCCCACTGCTCGGCGGGGATGATGATCAGGTTGTCGTCGGCGTCGTAGGTCATGTCGTTGGCGATGATCACAGCCTTGAGCGTGTCCTCGTTCCCGGCGAAATAGGCGAAGCCGAAGTAGCCAATGGCGTTCTCGCTGCCGCGAATGCCCTCCACCAGCGTGTAGTCGTTCTCGCTGATCGTGGGGTTGGGGGCCAGCAGCGCGCCGAAGCGGGCCTCGCGCCCCTTGTATACGCCCTGGGTGCCCAGCACAGCCTCGCCGAAGAAGTCGAACGTGCCGCTGTCGGTGCCGGGTGTGAAGAGCTGGATCGTCGCGGCGGGCCAGGCGGGGTTGACCTCGTTCCACTGCGTCACGGCGCCGGTGAAGATGGCGATGAGCTGGCTGCGGGTCAGCGCGTCCACGAACGAGTCCCGGCTGACAGCGACGGTCAGCGCGTCAATGCCGATGAGAAACTCCAGCACGTCGCGGCCAATAGCCGCGCAGTCAGCCCGCTCGGAGTCCTTGATGGCGCGGCTGGCGTTACTGATGTCGGTGGAGCCTTCCTTGCAGAAACGCTCGAAGCCCGCCGAAGTGCCCGTCTCGGCGACGGCGATGTTGCCGGTGTAGCCATCGTCGCTGAAGCGCGCGGCCATAGCCACCGTGACCGGCTCGACGGTCGAGCTGCCGGCGATGGCGATGTCGCCGGTGATGCTCAGCGGGTCAACTTCGGGCAGCTCGATCGGCTCAGGCAATTCGTCGCCCTGGGCGGCGACGCTGCGCGCGGGCAGGGCGTTGGCCGGGGCCAGCAGAGCCAGAGTCAGCGCGAGCAGCAGGCCGGTTGAGTTGTTCCAGAAGCGGATGCCGCGCATTGCTCTCTCCTAAAGATGGGTTTCGCGCGTTTGAGCGGGGCGGCCAGGCCGCTGCCTGCTGAGAAACCGCCCCGATCATGCGCTATGATAGAGGGGCGACGTAAAGCCTCAAGGCGTATGTGGTTAAAGAAGATGACCATTGCGTTTAATCTTCTTTAACGTTGTGCGGGGGCTGGCAGAAGGGAATGCGCGCCAAAACCAGCAGCCGGGCGTGTGTTTACCCGGCTGCTGTGTTACGTCCCTGGCGGAGGTGCGAGCGGCTCAGCGGCAGGCGATCTCCGCGATCAGCCATTGCCCGTCCAGCAGGACCAGCTCCGCCGCCCACGAGTGCCTCTCGAAGCTGCTGCTCAGCAGCGCCTGGGCCTCTTCGCCGGACTCGGCGACCTGCACCTCTTCCACCCGCACGTACCAGGGGATGTCCTGCGCGCAGAGGATGGGGTCGGCCAGCAGGCCGCCGGGCGCTTCGAGCAGCTCATCCAGCTCGGCCACGAAGTCTGCGGTCAGCAGCGGGTTATCGCGGTAGGCGCCGTCGTTCAGCGCGTGGGGCTTGTCGCCCTGCCCGTCCCACTGGTTGTAGCCGATGTACCAGGTGTAGAAGCTCTTGACCACGCCCTCCGGGGTGCGGATTTCGCCGCAGCGGATGTCGGTGATCAGCCAGGGAGCCTCTTCCTCTTCCTGGTTCAGGAGAACGGTCAGCGCGTGGCCCTCGAAGCTCGTGCGCACCACAACCTCGGCCCCCTCGTCCAGCATCCGCGCCTCTTCAACGGCGAAGCTCTGCGGAACGTCCTGGGCGCACAGAAACGGATCGCCGGGAATGAACTCCACCGACTCGAAGTACTCGTCCATCTCGGCGATGAAGTCCGCGCTCAGCAGGTCGCTCTCGCGATAAGCGCGATCTACCATGGGGTTGCGGAAGTCTTCGCCCGAACCGATGTAGTCCAGGTACCAGGTGTAGAACGCCTCGACCACCACTTCGGGGGCCGCTGCGCTTTCCTGGGCCTGCCTGCTGCCCGCCGGCGAGGGCACTTCCGACCCCACTGCCGCAATCAGCATCAGGCTCGCGATCAGTGCCGCTAGTGTCTTAGCCATTTCAGGTGCCTCCTCTTGTCACTTGCCAGATGGCTTGCTCACTGTGCCCCTAGCATAGTGGAGAGAGGCGCAGCTTTCGCCGGGCCGGTGGCCAGTTTGCTGCCTGGATAATAGGGGAGACCTGGCCCTGGCCATCTGGCCAGGGCGCACGGGGCGAAATCGTGTTCGGGGAGAGATCACTCCTGATCGGGCGGCGCGACTAACCCATGCCGCAGGGCCAGCGTCACCGCCTCGGTGCGCGTGGCCGCGCCCAGCTTGCCCAGGATGCTGCTGACGTGGAACTTCACCGTCGAGCGGCTGACGATCAGCCGGTCGGCGATGGCGGGGTTGCTCAGGCCGCGCACCATCAGCACCAGCACCTCGCGCTCGCGCTCGGTCAGGTCGTGGCCGGGGGACGGCGGCTGGGTGGCCGCGTGAATGAGCACCTGGGCCGCTTCGGGAGCCAGCACCGGTCGCCCGGCGGCGGCCCCGCGAATGGCCTGGGCCAGCTCGTCAGCGCTGACGTTCTTGAGCAGGTAGCTGATCGCCCCGGCGCGCAGCGCCGCCGTGACCAGCGCCTCGTCCTTGAAGCTCGTCAGCGCGATCACCTGGCACTGCGCGCAGGCCTGGCGGATGGCCTGGGTGGCGGCGGCGCCGTCCAGGCCCGGCATGACCAGGTCCATCAGCACCACGTCGGGGCGCAGCGCGGCGCAGCGCCGCACGGCTTCCTCGCCGCTGGCCGCCTCGCCGACCAGTTCCAGGTCGTCGAAGACCTGCAGGAAGGCGTTGAGGCCGCTGCGGACGACAGCCTGATCGTCCACCACAAACACGCGAATCCTGGATGTCTCAGCCATGGCCCTGCGCCTCCTTCGCGCGCGCCCAGCGAACGCTGACCACCGTCCCGCCACCGACCTGGCTTGCGACGACCAGCGTTGCGCCCAGCGCCTCGGCTCGTTCGCGCATGATCCCCAGGCCCAGATGATCGCTGGAAACAGTGGCCAGGTCAAATCCGCGCCCGTCGTCGGCGACGGTCAGCTCGGCGCGCCGCTCGTCGCCACTCAACTGCACGCGGACCTGGGTGGCGTCGGCGTGCCGGGCGATGTTGTTGAGCGCTTCCTGGGCGATGCGATAGAGGGCGATCCTGACCTCGGCGGGCAGCGGGGCCGCGCTCTCGACAGTCAGGGCGACGGGGACGCGGGCGCGCGCCGTGAACGCCTCTGCCAACTGAGTCAGCAGCGCGCCCAGCTCGGCTTCGACCAGGCTGGCCGGGCGCAACTCCAGCAGCAGCGTGCGCATTTCGGCCAGCGCGCCGCGCGTCAGCTGGCGCAGCTCTTCCAGGCGGCGGTGTCCTTCGGCGGGGTTGCGCTCCCACAGGCGCGGCAGCACGTCGGCGATCAGGCTGGCGGCGAAGAGGGTCTGCGTCACGGCGTCGTGCAGCTCGCGGGCCAGGCGATTGCGCTCAGCCTGGGCCGCCGCCTGCTCGGCTTCGTGACGGTGTTCCTGTTCATCGCGCACCGCCTGCTTGTGGCGCTCAATCTGGGCGAGCATATCCTGGAAGCCCGCCAGCAGCTTCCAGCTTTCCGACCCGGCGTGGAAGCGCTCCACCGGCACCGGCGGGGGAGCGTCCGGCTGCTCGCCGACGCGCTCGAACAGGCCGAGCAGAGCGCGATAGCCGCTCATCATCGGGCGCAGCGAGACGACAACCGCGCCCACGATCAGCGCGAAGAGGCCCAGCGTCAGCACGAGCGAATTGCGCAGATAGGCGCGGTTCTCGGCGTCAATGTCGTCCATGTACATGCCCGTCCCGATCAGGCAATTCCATTCGGGGATGCCCACCACATACGAAATCTTGCGCTGCGGGGTGTCGCTCCCCGGCGGCGGGTAGAGGTACTCGACGTAGCCCGCCCCCTGCGGGCTGCGCGCCGCCGCGATCAGCTCGCGGACGAAGTACCTGCCGTTCGCGTCCTGCAAATCCCATTGAGAGGTGAATTCTCTCTGTCGCTCGAAGGGCTGGACGAGCGAGACGCCGTCGAAGGTGATCATAAACAGATAATTCTCGCCCAGCTCGTAGCGGTCGGTCAGCTCGCGCACGATGGCCGCGCCCTGCTGCCGCGCTTCGGTGGCCGAGAAGATGCTGTCGTGAGGCGCGGCGCTGTAGCGGTAGGGGGCGATGGCGCCCACGCCGATCTGGGCGATGCGCCGCAGCTCCGCCTGGCGCACCTCATCCAGGCGCGCGGTGTAGCTGTTGACGAAATACGTGACCAGCAGCAGATAGCCCGCCAGGATGACCATCACGGCGAGGGTCACTCGAACGTAGCTGTTCTCCCACAGCACCCGCAGCACGGGCCAGAAGCGCAGCCTGCTCATGAGCCGGGCACCCCGCTCAACTGCTGCCGGGCGCGGCGGGGGGCGTGCAGGTGATGCGCGCGATCCACCAGCGCCCGTCCAGCCGGACCAGGTGCACGGTCAATTCTGACGCCGGAGAGCCAGGCCCCCACAGCTTCTGCACGCGGATGGTGACTTCGTCGGCGGAGCGTTCTTCCTCGGCGAAAGCGAGTTCTGCCGGGATGTCCTGCGCGCACAGGAACGGGTCGAATCCGCCGCCCGGCCCTTCGCGGGGGGCCAGAATCTCTTCCACCTGCTGGATGAAAGCCGGGGTGAAGTATTCGCGCCATTTGTCGCGCGTGTGCAGCAGCGGGTTGCCGGGGAAGCCGACATGCCAGCGATAGAAGCTCTCGGTCAGCTCCAACGGCGACATGGCGGCGATAGCCTCTGGCGAATCAACGCCGGTGTCGGCTGCCGGCGGCGAAGGCGTCGGCGCGGGTGGTTCTTCGCCGCCGCCGCAGGCCAGCAGCCCCGCGCTCAGAACGAAAGCGACCAACCCGATTAAAAGCGTTCGGACGCGCATGAGGATTGCTCCTTTCAGCCCCAGCCGGGCCTGATCTGCTGGCTGATCCTCAACGATCAGGGGATGGCGCGCCAACGTTCCCTGGCGCTGGCTATCGCCGCGCGGCCTGCCGATGTCCCCATTGTACTGCGCTTGCGCGCAGAAGGGCAGCGCCGCCAGGGCCGGGCAGGGGCGATGCCCCACAGAGGCACTCCGACGCCAGACTTCCGAAGTTTCCGAAAACTTCGGAAGTCTACGCAGCAGCACAGCGCCCCACTGCCCGGCGGAGTTCGCGCACCTCAGTTTTCACCACAGGTGGCAGACTCGCCCTGGGCCATGTAGACTCATGCAGCAAGATCGGTTCCCACAGAGTGACACAGAGGACTGAGCGCATATGACCGATAAAGGCCGCGACAAGGCGCTGGAATCGGCGCTGTCCGATCTCACCAAGCGCTTCGGCGACGGGGCGATCGTGCGGCTGGGCGATGCCGTGCACCTGCAGGTGGAAGCGATCCCCACCGGCTCGCTGGCGGTGGACATCGCCCTGGGCGTGGGCGGCATCCCGCGCGGGCGCATCACCGAAATCTACGGGCCGGAAAGCTCCGGCAAGACGACGTTCTGCCTGCACACCATCGCCGAGGCGCAGAAACGCGGCGGCATCTGCGCGTTCATTGACATGGAGCACGCGCTCGACCCGTCCTATGCGGCCCGTATTGGCGTGGACGTGGAGAATCTCTACGTCTCGCAGCCGGATATGGCCGAGCAGGCGTTGGAGATCGCCGAGGCGCTGGTGCGCAGCGGCGCGCTCGATGTCATCGTCCTGGACAGCGTGGCCGCGCTCGTGCCGCGCGCCGAGCTGGAGGGCGAGATGGGCGACTCGCATGTCGGCTTGCAGGCGCGGCTGATGTCGCAGGCGCTGCGCAAGCTCTCCGGCGCGATCAAGCAGTCCAACACCTGCATGATCTTCACCAACCAACTGCGCGAGAAGATCGGCGTGATGTTCGGCAACCCGGAGACGACCACCGGCGGGCGGGCGCTCAAGTTCTACGCCAGCATCCGGCTGGACATCCGCCGCATCCAGTCCATCAAGGCGGGCGGCGATACGGTGGGCAACCGCACCCGCGTGCGCGTGACCAAGAACAAGGTCGCCCCGCCCTTCCGCGAAGCCGAGTTCGACATCATGTACAACGAGGGCATCAGCAAGGTGGGCGACATCCTCGACATCGCCACCGAGCTGGGCGTGATTGACAAGCGCGGCGCGTTCTTCCGCTACCAGGAAGAGGCACTGGGGCAGGGGCGCGAGAACGCCAAGCAATACCTGCGCGAAAACCTGCACCTGGCCATGAAGCTGGAGAACATCATCCGCGAAGAATACGGGCTGCCCGCGATCTACGAGGAACCGGGCGATGCCGCCGGGTGACGATGGGTATCTGGATGGCTGATCGCGATGCTCTGGAGTTGCGACCCCCCACCCCAAACCCCTCCCCCACAAGGAGGGAGGGGCCTGGCGCGCGCGCTTTTCTCCCTTCCCCCCTCGTGGCGGAAGGGCCGGGGACGGGGGGCACAGTCAGGCGCAAAATCTCCCAGGCCGGTGCTCAGAGAGGTGCGTGCGGCATGAGCTGGCTCTTCCTTCTCGCCGGTGTGTGGGCGCTGCTGACAGGCCAGGCGGCCCCGCTGAGCCGGGCCGCTGCCCAGGCTGAGACCGGCACGATCTGCGTGGCGACGTTCGCCGACACCAACGCCAACGGTCTGCGCGAAGCCGACGAAGGGCCGCTGGCGGGCGTGAACGTCAACCTGGCGACCGGCGGCGTGATCATCGCCACGCACATCATCGCCGAGGGCGAGGCCGCATACTGCTTCGAAAACCTGCTGCGCGGCGTCTACACCGTCAGCTTCACCGACAGCCCGCTCTACCGCATCACCACCGCCCGCGAAGGCACCTTCGCCCTCGACGCCACCCAGCGCCTGACGCTCGACCCCTTCGGCGCGTTCCCGGTCGGCGCGGAAGGGCTGCGCGCGGAAGTGGTCGCCCAGGCCGCTGCCGCCAGCGAAGACGAGCCGCTCGACACGTCCACTCGTCTGCTGCTGGCGACGGTCGGCGCGACGATGGTCATGCTGTTCATGGTCGGGCTGGGCGCGGTGGTGCTGGGGCTGCGCGACTGGCGGAGCCAGCGCCGTCGTGCCGCGCGGGTGCCCTTGCCGCCGCCCGACTTGTTGCGCCCGCCGGGCGCGTGGTGAAATCCTTGTTGAGAGCGCGTTTCGGGGTGGGCCACAGGTCCGCCCCGAACCCGTGAATCCCTGCGTTATCTGGTATAATGCCTGCCATGCGCTGCCACGTTTGCCTGAACGCGCACCTGCTGTCTGCCCAGGCCGGTTACCGGAGCGCGGGGATCAACGGCTATATCTTCAACCTGCTCCGCGCGCTGCCCGATGCCGATCCGGATGTCCGCTACACGGTCTTCGCCGGGCCGCAGAGCCAGCCGCCCGCCCATGACCGGCTGGCGCTGCGCCGCGCCGCGTGGAATACGGAAAGCCCGCTGCGGCGCATTGTCTGGGAGCAGATCGCGCAGCCCTGGGCGCTGCGCCGGGCACAGCCCGACCTGGCGCACGGCCTGGCCTTTGTGACGCCGCTGCTCAGCCGCGTGCCGTCGGTGGTGACGGTCTACGACCTGAGCTTCGTGCACTATCCCGACCGGCTGCCAGCGGCGCGGCGCTGGTACCTGCGCCTGTTTGCGCGCTGGTCGTGCCTGCGGGCGCGGCGACTTATCGCCATCTCGCACAGCACGGCCCGCGACCTGGCGCAAACCCTGAGCCTGCCGCCGGAGCGCATTGACGTGGCCGCGCCGGGCGTTGGCGAGCAGTTCGCCCCGCTGCCGCGCGAGGACGTGGAGCGCTTTCGGGCGCTTAAGAGGCTGCCCGATCGCTTCCTGCTGTTCCTGGGCACGCTGGAGCCGCGCAAGAACCTGCCCGTGCTGCTGCGCGCCTATGCGCAGCTTCCGGCGGAAGATCGCGCGGCGGCCCACCTGGTGCTGGCGGGCGGCGTTGGCTGGATGGCGGACGAGGTTTTTTCGACGATCGAGGCGCACGACCTGGGCGACACCGTGCACCTGCCGGGCTATGTGTCAGCGGACGAGCTGCCGCTGTGGTACAACGCGGCGGAGGCGCTGGTCTACCCTTCGGTGTTCGAGGGCTTCGGGCTGCCGGTGATCGAGGCGCTGGCCTGTGGCAAGCCGGCGCTCGTCTCCGACGCCTCGTCGCTGCCGGAGGCAGTGGGCGACGGCGGGCTGTGTCTGCCCCCGGACGATGTGGGGGCATGGACGGCGGCGCTGGCGCGGGCGATACACGATCCGCAGTGGCGCGCCGAGACGGGCGCGCGCGGGCGCGCCCATGCCACGCGCTTCACCTGGGCGGAGGCGGCGGCGCAGACGGTCGCCAGCTACCGCCGCGCATTAAGATTGGAGACGCAGTCATGAGGAGTGATCGGTGATCAGTGGTTGGTGACCGGTTGTCAGCAGGCGGTGCCTGGTGAAGGCTGACACGGCCAGCCGGACACTGAAACCCGAAGCCTGATCACTCTCAATCGCTATGGACGAGACACCTTTCAAATGGCCGCGCTGGCTGCTGCCCACCGGTGATTTGCTGCTGGTGATGGCGGCGTTCCTGTTCTCGTACTACCTGCGCTACGAGATGCAGTTCCTCCAGCCGGTGGACGAAGCCAATGCCGCGCCCTTCGCCCCCTATTGGCCCTACGCCCTCATCTTCGCCGCCCTGATGCTGGTCTTCAACCAGGGCGCGCGCCTGTACCGCGAGCGGCGCGGGCGCACCTGGTGGGACGAGGTCTTCGCCATCACCAACGGGGCGATGAGCGCGGCGGTCATCGTCATGGCCCTCAGCTTCCTGCTGCGCCCGCTGGTCTTCTCCCGCCTGTTGATCATCCAGGCGGCGGCGCTGGCCGTGCTGCTGCTGGGCCTGTGGCGGCTGGCGCTGCGCATCCTGCGCAACAACCTGCGCAAGCGCGGCATCGGCGTTGAGCGCGTGCTGATCGTCGGCGCGGGCAGCGTGGGGCTGTCTGTGCTGCAAACGCTCGTCGCCCGGCCCGACCTGGGCTACAAGGTGATCGGCTTCGTGGATGACGACCCGGCGCGCGGGGCCAGCGACCTGGGGCGCGTGCCCGCGCTGGGCGAGATTGACAACCTGCCGCGCCTGATTGACGAGCACCGGGTGGACCTGGTGATCATCACCCTGCCCTGGCACGTCCAGCGCCAGATTCTGGCGGTGGTGCGCGAGTGCGAGCGCCAGAACGTCAAGGTGCGCACTGTCCCCGATCTGTTCGAGCTGAGCCTCAGCCAGGTGCAGGTCGAGATGCTGGGCGGCATTCCCATGCTGGGCCTCAACGGGGACGCGCGCTTCAACACGAGCAGCCGCATCACCAAACGCGCGGTGGACGCTGCCCTGGCGCTGATCGCCCTGCCGCTCTGCGCCCTGATCACGCTGATCATCGCCCTCGCCATCCGCCTCGACACGCCAGGGCCGATCTTCTTCGCCCAGGAGCGCGTCGGGCTGGAAGGCAGGCGCTTCAAGGTGTACAAGTTCCGCTCGATGGTCGTCAATGCCGAGAAAATGCACGCCGATCTGATCCGGCGCACCGGCGAAGACCCGCGCCATCCCAAGCTGGCCAATGACCCGCGTATCACGCGCGTAGGTCGCTGGATTCGCCGCTTCAGCCTGGACGAAGTGCCGCAAATCTGGAATATCCTGCGCGGCGACATGAGCTGGGTGGGGCCGCGCCCCGCCACCCCGGACGAAGTGGCCCTCTATGAGACGTGGCACTTGCAGCGGCTGCGCGTGCTGCCCGGCCTGACCGGCCTGTGGCAAGTCAGCGGGCGCAGCGAAGTGCCCTTTGAGGAAATGTGCCTGCTGGATATTTACTACATCGAGAATTGGTCGCTGGGCCTGGACTTGCAGATCATCCTGCGCACCATTCCGATGGTCCTTTTCGCTCATGGAGCTTCGTAGCCTTGAATAGCCACATGGCCATAACCCGCGGCCTGGAACTGGAATGGACGACGGCGCAGGAGCTATACCGTTTCGCACAGCGCCTGGTGCAGACGCCCAGCGTCTCGGCCCACGAAGACGCCGCCGCCGCGCTGGTGGTTGAGCATCTGCGCGCCCTGGGCTTCGCCGACGTGCGCGTCAACGCGATGGGCAGCGTGATCGCCACGCTGGGCACGGGCGACGGCCCCACCCTGCTCTACGACGCGCACCTGGACACCGTCGCGCCCGGCACGCTGGACTCCTGGCCGCATCCGCCCTATGACGGGGTGATCGCCGATGGCGCGCTGCACGGCCTGGGCGCGGTGGACATGAAGAGCGCGCTGGCCAGCATGATCTACGGCGCGCGGCAACTGCTGCCCTGGCAAGACCGGCTCCAGGGCCGGCTGGTGCTGGCTTTTGTGGTGCAGGAAGAGCCGTGCGAGGGCCTGGCGATCCGCTATGTGATCGAGGAAGACGGCATCCGCCCGGACTACGTGCTGCTCGGCGAGCCGACCGACCTGCAGATCAGCCGGGGACAGCGCGGGCGGGTCATGTTCAAGGTGGCGGTGACGGGCCGCTCGTCACACGGCAGCCAGCCCCAGCTTGGCCAGAACGCCATCTACGCGGCGGCGCGCCTCATCTTCGCCGCCCAACTGCTGGCCGACTCGCTGCCCAAAGACCCGTTCCTGGGGCCGGGCACCATTGCGGTGACGGCCATTCACAGCCAGGGGTCGAGCCTCAACGCCATCCCTGACCTGTGCAAGGTCTATCTCGACCGCCGCCTGACGTTGGGCGAGACAGTGCTGGGCGCGCGCGCCCAACTGGAAAGCCTGATCAGCCGCGAGGACATTCCCGCCACTCTGCAGATCACCACCTACGACGAGCCATCGTACACGGGGCTGGTGCGCACCGCGCAGGAAGCGCATCCGGCCTGGGTGCTCGACCGGGCACACCCGCTGGTGGAAGCGCTCCAGCAGACGATTCAGGTCGTGCGCGGGGGCGCGCCGACGATCGGGCACTGGCCATTCTCGACGGATGGCGTGTACACGATGGGCCAGGCGGGTATCCCCACCGTCGGCTTCGGGCCGGGCGATCCCGACCTGGCGCACACGCCGCGCGAAGCCGTGCGCCTGGAAGACCTGCGCACGGCGGCGCACGTCTACGCCGGGCTGGCGGCGCGCCTGCTGCTGGCCGAGTGAGACGCAGCCAGGTAGCGCCCCTGCACGGGTGGGAGTCTTCGAGGGATTGCGAATTGCGGATTGCGGATTGCGGATTGAAATCCAAGCCCTCAAATTCGCAATCCGCACTCTGCAATGCTCTTCTCTCTCGCCCTCAGCAAACCCGGATTCGCTGGGCGGGGCGCGCCGCCGCCTCAACGCAAACGGGCGGCCCGTGCAATGTGCACAGGCCGCCCGCATTCTACCAGGCACTCGGCGCGCCTAGCGCGTCAGCGTGTCCAGGAAATCCTCGTTGGAGTCGGTGTGGCGCATCTGGTTGATCAGCGCCTCGGTCGCGGCGACCATGTCGTAGTTGG
This sequence comes from Anaerolineae bacterium, assembly GCA_023382715.1. Classification (GTDB taxonomy): domain Bacteria; phylum Chloroflexota; class Anaerolineae; order Aggregatilineales; family Aggregatilineaceae; genus UBA2029. The sequence continues at coordinate 37,066 of JAHDWP010000023.1, read as the reverse complement.
CCGGGGGCTGCGTCATCTGCACCAACATGCGGCGCATCGTCCACACGCGCTGCAGGATGTCCGGGCCGAGCAACAGCTCTTCGCGTCGCGTCGAGGACTGCATGATGTCGAAGGCGGGGAAGATGCGCCGCTCCTGCAGCTCGCGCGAGAGGTGCAACTCCATGTTGCCCGTGCCCTTGAACTCCTCGTAGATCACATCGTCCATGCGGCTGCCGGTCTTGACCAGGCAGGTGGCCACAATGGTCAGGCTGCCGCCCTCTTCGACGTTGCGCGCCGCGCCGAAGAAGCGCTTGGGCGGGTAGAGCGCCGACGGATCGAGGCCGCCGGTCAGCGTGCGCCCGCTGGGCGGCACGACCAGGTTGTAGGCGCGGGCCAGGCGGGTGATGCTGTCCAGCAGGATGGCGACATGCTGCCCGGACTCGACCAGGCGCTTGGCGCGCTCCAGGGCCATCTCCGCCACGCGCACATGGTACGACACCGGCTCGTCAAAGGTGCTGCTGATCACCTCGGCGTCCACCGAGCGATCCATGTCGGTGACTTCTTCCGGGCGCTCGCCGATCAGCACGACCATCAGGTGCACTTCCGGGTAATTCTCGCTGATCGCGTTGGCCACTTCCTTGAGCACGGTCGTCTTGCCGGCTTTGGGCGGGCTGACGATCAGGCCGCGCTGCCCGCGCCCAATGGGGGCGATCAGGTTGAGCAGGCGCGTGGAGAGAATGCGCGAGTTGGTCTCCAGGTTGTAGCGTTCTTCGGGGAAGATGGCGGTCAGGTCGTCGAAGCGGGGACGACGCTTGGCCTGTTCGGGGTCCAGCCCGTTGACGGCTTCCACGCGCAGCAGGCCGAAGTATTTCTCTGAGTCCTTCGGCGGGCGCACCTGGCCGATCACCATGTCGCCCGTGCGCAGCCCGAACCGGCGAATCTGCGTCTGGCTGACATATATATCGTCGGGGCCGGGCAGGTAATGGTCCGAGCGCAGGAAGCCGATGCCATCGTCAATGATTTCGAGAATACCTCCGCGCAGTTGATGCCCCTGCCGCTCGGCCTTGTCGCGCAGCAGCCGCAGGATGAGGTCCTGTTTCTTGAGGCGGCTGAACCCCGCAATATCGGCCTCGCGCGCCAGCTCGCGCAGGTCGTGCAGCGTTTGAGTTTCGAGTTCTGCAATATCCATGTTCCGGGATCTCCGAGCGAGGATAACCTAGCGACGCCAGGCGTCGTGGTGATGCACTGCCCACGCCATCGTGTTGATGCGCAGGCAACAGATCAATCTGGGCGCGCAAGCCGTGTTCACGACGACCGCCGCGCATAGGACATCATCAAGGGCACCTGAGGACAGGAATAGCGCGAGCTGTGGGCACGCAAATCAAGGAGTAAAATGCAATGGAACAGTGAGCAACTGCAAATATAGCACAGCGCAGGCCCCCGGTCAAACTCTCGCGTTCTGCGGGGAACATTTCACGACAGGGGGCAAAATCGCTGAGTCGCAGAGGCACACAGGGCGCGGAGAAGGCGCTAGTCCTTCTCCATCCTGCCCTTTCTCTGCGCTCTCAGCACCTCTGCGGCGATCCCCTTGCCCCGACGATGCAATGCACCCCGTTCGCTCTCTATTATACGCCCTAAAAGACAAACCAAACAAGATAATAGTAGCCGATGGCGACGGAAACCAGCACTGAGTCCGTGCGGTCAAGGATGCCGCCGTGACCGGGGATGAGGTGGCTGGAGTCTTTGGCCCCCACCTGGCGCTTGATCGCCGAGATCGCCAGGTCGCCGACGGTGCCCAGCGTGCCAATCAGCAGGCCGATCAGCGCCCCATGCCCCCAGGTGAGCACGTCCGTGTCCGGCAGCCCGCCGGCCAGCGCGCCGAAGATCGCCCCGCCGATGACGCTGCCGAAGTAGCCTTCCCAGGTCTTCTTGGGGCTGACGCGCGGCGACATCTTGTGCCGGCCCCAGCGCCGCCCCACGAAATAGGCCGCGCTGTCCGAGAAAGCGACGCAGCCGTAGAGCATCAGCAGCAGATAGGCCCCTTCCTGCAGGTCGCGCACGGCCAGCAGGTAGCTGCCCAGCCAGCCCACATAGAGTCCCCCGAACACAGCCAGCGCCAGCGCCAGCACGGGGCTGGGCTGCCCATGCTCCATGCCCCAGATGGCGTAGAACGCGCCGGCGATCAAGAGCGCGGCAACGCCCGGCGCGCGCCAGTCGTCGTGCTCAAACCACGTTGCGCCCGCCAGCAGCAGGATCAGCGCCAGCACCAGCCAGGCCGGAATCTTGTATCCGCCCTGGCGCAGCAGGTGAGCGTATTCCAGCCCGCCCAGCACCAGCGCCGCCACGACCAGCGCCGCGAACAGCCAGCCACCCACCAGCACGACAGCGATCAGAATGGGCAGCGCCACCACAGCAGTGAGCACGCGCGTCTTCAGCATGGGGTTCCTCGGCAGGAGAGTGAGAGAGGGCGCTTCGCCTATGACTGGGGGACCAGCCCAAAGCGCCGCTCGCGCCGCGCGAAGTAGACCAGCGCCTTGAGCAGCTCGTTGCGGTCGAAGTCTGGCCAGTAGGTCGGCGTGGCGTAGTACTCGGCGTAGGACGCCTGCCACAGCAAGAAGTTGCTCAGGCGCATCTCGCCCGCCGTGCGGATCACCAGGTCTGGGTCGGGCTGTCCGGCGGTGTACAGGTAGTAGTTGATCAGCATCTCGTCAATCTGGTCGAGCGGGACGCCATCGGCGACGATGCGCCGGAAAGCCTGGAGCAGGTCCTGCCGCCCGCCATAGTTGAAGGCAATGTTGAGGATGAGCTGGTCGTTGTTGCGCGTGAGGATGATGGCCTGGCGCACCTTGTCCTGCAGCGCCGGCGACAGCCCTTCCAGCTCGCCGATGTGACGAAGTTGCACGCCGTTCGCATGAAGCTGCTTCAGCTCGCGGTTGATGACCGTCTCCAGGATGTTCATCAGCCCGCGCACCTCGGCTTCGGGCCGCCCCCAGTTCTCGGTGGAGAAGGCGTAGATGGTCAGGATTTTGATCCCGAACTCGCTGCACGCGCGCAGAATGCGCCGCAGGTTCTCCACGCCCGCCCGGTGACCAGCCAGACGGGGCAAGCCGCGCGCTTTGGCCCAACGCCCATTGCCATCCATGATGATCGCCAGGTGATAGGGCACCTGGTCGGGCAGGGTCAACGCCTGGTCTGTCATGTGCGTTCGCTGCTCCACGCTACGTTATCCCGGCTGTGGGAAGGATGCGGGCACCGGGGGCGCATGGGCGGGCCGCTACGCGGCCCCAGCGCCTCTTTATCATCACAGGCAGAGATCGGCCTCGTCGCGGGCTACAATTCCATGATCTCGGCTTCTTTGCGCTTGCCCGCCTCTTCGATGAGGTGAATGTATCTGTCGGTCAGCTTCTGAATCTCGTCCTGGCCGCGCTTGTTCTCGTCCTCGGAGATCAGCTTTTCCTTCTCGAACTCGCGCAGGTCGTCAATGGCGCTGCGCCGCACGTTGCGCACGGCGACGCGCGCCTCTTCGGCGCGCCGCCCGACGATCTTCTGCAGCTCAACGCGCCGCTCCTGGGTGAGGGTTGGGATGTTCAGGCGAATGACCGTCCCATCGTTGTTGGGCGTCAGCCCCAGCTCGGAGGCGAGAATGGCGCGCTCGATGGTCTTGAGCGAGGTCTTGTCGAACGGGCGGATCATGATCATCTGCGCTTCGGGGACAGAGATCGTCGCAAGCTGGTAAAGAGGGGTCTCGGTGCCGTAGTAGTCTACGCCCAGCTTCTCGACGAGGCCGGTCGAAGCGCGGCCTGTGCGCATCCCTCGCAAGTCCTCTTCGAGCACGGCAACAGCGCTTTTCATGCGCTCCTCGGCGTCCTTCAAAACGTCTTTTATCATGCGTCACGCTCCGCTGAGGCGGCCATTCACCGGATACCATGTGCGAATGCGCAGAAATTGTCGCCTATTCAGCCGCCCTTGTCAAACCTGCTCGGCTGCGGGGTGTTGCCCGGCTGTTGTGGAAGGCCCCCGTCCCCGGCCTGCCTTTGCCCCCTCATCCCCGGCCCTTCCCCCACGAGGGGGAAGGGAGAAGAGCGCAGACCTTCAGCCCCTCCCTCCTTGTGGGGGAGGGGTTTGGGGTGAGGGGGAAACAGCTTCTCGAATAGTCTCTGGGCTTCCCCTGCCGACAGGTTGTTCATGGACCCGGACTGCCGTGCGCCCCTTGACTCACATTACACGCCCGCCCACCAAAACCCGCTCTGCCCGGATGCATCCTTTGCGGCGCTCCTGCATCTAACGCCCTAGTTAACGATGGCTTCGCTCAATGGCATTGAAGCAAAAGGAACACCAACTCATGGAAATGGAAATCGTCTTCCCCGGCGGCCTGCGCGTGGACGCGGTAGCGGGTGACATGGTCATCCCCACCAACCAGGACGGCTCGGCCCCGGCCCCCTTCGGCCTGTTTCTGGCGTCAATCGGCACCTGCGCGGGCATCTACGTGCTCAGCTTCTGCCAGCAGCGCGGCCTGCCCACCGACGGGCTGCGCATCGTCCAGCGGATGCACACCAGCCCGCTCACGCGCCTGATCGAGCGGATCGAGCTGGACATTCAGCTTCCGCCCGACTTCCCGGAGCAGTACAAGGACGCCGTGATTCGCTCGGCGCAGTTGTGCGCGGTCAAGAAGCACCTGGAAAATCCGCCCACCTTCGACGTGTACACCTCGGTGATCGAGGGGGAGTCGCTGCGCGGTTAGATCCCCACTCCACGCGCGGCCAAACATCGCCCACATCCTGGAGTGTATCTGCTCCGCCATCCCCGGCCCTTCTTTCACCAGGGAGATCGCTGGCGAAGTGTTTTTCGCAGGGGCGTATTGTGCAATACGCCCCTGCGAGAGGCGGCTAGAGGGAAGGGCCTGTTGCCGCACCAGGCTTCCGAAGTTCCCGAAAACTTCGGAAGTCTGATGTCTGAGCCTGGCCGCATCCCCGTTCTACCGGCCCGGCCATTCTACTGTTTCTCTTATTGAGGCTCGTGCAGGGCTGTGGTATCATCGCCGCAAGCCACAGACGTCCGACGCAATGATGCAAGCTGCCGGACGCACGGGTTGGAGCGCCCATGCCAGACGATATCCCGTCCTTTGACAAGCCTGACGATCCCGCCTCTGACGTCGGTCACGCTGATCGGGCGGCAACTGAGGGCGTCGTGCGGCGCTGGGTCGTGGTGCGCCACGCAACGGTCTGGCGTCCACCGACGGATGTCTACGAGCAGGAAGGCCTGCTGATCGTCGTGGTTGAGATCGCAGGGATGCACCACAGCGATTTCAACGTCATGCTGCAAGGCCAGCGACTGATCATCAGCGGCATTCGCCAGCGGGCCGCCCCCCGGGACTGCGCCTACCACCAACTGGAGATTCCCTACGGGGAGTTTCGCGCCGAAGTGAGCCTGCCCTGGCCGATACTGCGCGACGCGGTGACGGCCAGCTATCGCGATGGCTTCCTGCGCGTGGAACTGCCCCAGGCCCCGGCGCAGAGGATTCAGATCGTCACCCTGGATGAGGGCGAGAGCGGCGCTTCGCCAGCCGGGGCGCTACCAGAAGAACAAACCTATGACCAAACGACGTAGCAAAGCAGACATCTCCCTTCCCCAGGAAGACGAACAGCCTATCGAGACGACCGTCCAGAGCGACGAGCCGCGCGAAGTGGATGTCACCGACAGCGATGTGAGCGAGGCGGACGAGCGCGCGGTGCAGGCCGACCGCGCGCCCGAAGCGAGCTTTGACCTGCCCGCCGAACTGCCCATCCTGCCCCTGCGCGGCCTGGTCGTCTACCCGCACACCACCGTGCCGCTGACCGTCGGCCAGCCGCGCTCGGTCAAGCTGGTGGACGAAGTCGTCGCCGGCGACCGCGTGATCGGCCTGGTCGCCTCGCACGATCCAGAGCTGGAAACGCCTGGGCCGGATCAGGTGCACCTGATCGGCACCGTCGCCCAGATTCACCGGCTTTTCCGCGCCCCTGACGGCACGATCCGCCTGCTGGTGCAGGGCATGGCCCGCATCCGCATCAGCGAGTTCACCGAGACGCAGCCCTACCTGCGCGCGCGCGTCGAGGCGGCCCCGGAGACGGTCGAGAGCGGCATCGAGGTCGAGGCGCTCATGCGCAACGTCGTCGAGCAGTTCAGCCGCATGGCCGACCTGGTGCCGAGCATCCCCGGCGAGCTTATCAGCGCCGCGCTCAACGTGGACGACCCGCTGCAACTGGTCTACGCGCTGGCCACGTACATCCGCCTCGACCTGGCCGACCAGCAGAAGCTGCTGGAGCTGGACTCGGTGCAGGAAAAGCTGCACACGCTGATGACGATCCTCAACAAAGAGCTGGAAGTGCTCGAACTGGGGCATCGCATCCAGACCGAGGCGCAGTCGGAGATGGAGAAGACGCAGCGCGAGTATTTCCTGCGCGAGCAGCTCAAGGCCATCCAGCGCGAACTGGGCGAGGGCGACGAACAGACTCTTGAGGTCGAGGAGTTTCGCAAGAAGATTGAAGCGGTGGGGATGCCTGAAGAGGCCGCCCGCGAAGCCCGCCGCGAGCTGGATCGCATGTCGCGCCTGCCCACCGCTGCCGCTGAATACGGCGTCATCCGCACCTATCTCGACTGGTTGGTCAACCTGCCCTGGAATGTGCAGACCGAGGACAACCTCGACATCGCGCACGCGCGCGCTGTGCTCGACGAAGATCACTACGGCCTGAAAGACATCAAAGAGCGCATCCTCGAATACCTGGCCGTGCGCAAGCTGCGCCAGGAACGCGCCGGCGAGGAGACCGGGCGCGAGACCAAAGTGGACTACGTGCGCCGCGAGCGCGAAGGGGCCATCCTGTGCTTTGTTGGGCCGCCCGGCGTGGGCAAGACCTCGCTGGGGGCGTCCATCGCCCGCGCGATGGGCCGCAAGTTCACGCGCATGTCGCTGGGCGGCATCCGCGACGAGGCGGAGATTCGCGGTTTTCGCCGCACCTACATCGGGGCCATGCCGGGCCGCCTGATCCAGACGATGCGCCGCGTGGAGAGCCGCAACCCGGTGATCATGCTCGACGAGATTGACAAGCTGGGGCGCGACTTTCGCGGCGACCCTGCCTCGGCGCTGCTCGAAGTGCTCGACCCGGAGCAGAATTTCGAGTTCCGCGACCACTACCTGGACGTGGCCTACGACCTGTCGCAGGTCATGTTCATCACCACCGCCAACACGCTCGACACGATCCCCATGCCGCTGCTCGACCGCATGGAGATCATCCAGCTCAACGGCTACACCGAGCAGGAGAAGGTGCAGATCGCCCAGCGCTATCTCGTCCCGCGCCAGGTGCGCGAGAACGGCCTGCGCCCGGACGAGCTGACGTTCACCGATGCGGCGCTGCTGGAGATCATCCGCAACTACACGCGCGAGGCGGGCGTGCGCAACCTGGAGCGCGAGATCGGGCGCGTGGCGCGCAAAATGGTGACGCGCATCGCTGAGGGGAAAGCTGAGGCGGTGGCCATTGACCAGCCCGACATCCGCGACCTGCTCGATCACCCGCGCTTCGGCTATCAGACGGAGATCGAGGAGCGCATCACCGACACGCCGGGCGTGGCCATCGGCCTGTCGGTGACGGTCTTCGGCGGCGACGTGCTGTTCGTCGAGGCGGCGCAGATGCCGGGCAGCAAAGGCTTCCAGTACACGGGGCAGCTTGGCGAAGTGATGCAGGAGAGTGCGCGCGCGGCGCTCAGCTACATCCGCTCCAAGGCCAGCGACTTCGGCCTGCGCCCGGACTACTTCGACAAGCACGACATTCACCTGCACGTGCCCGCCGGCGCGGTGCCCAAAGATGGCCCGTCGGCAGGGGTGACGATGGCGACCGCGCTCATGTCACTGATCACCGGGCGGCCCGTGCGTCGCAACGTGGCCATGACCGGCGAGATCACGCTGCGCGGGCAGGTGCTCCCCGTTGGCGGGATCAAGGCTAAAGTGCTGGCGGCGCACCGCGCGGGGCTGGACACGGTCATCCTGCCGCGCCGCAACGAGCCGGATGTCGAGGATGTGCCCGAAGAAGTGCGCCAGGCGATGACCTTCGTCTTCGTGGATGATGTCACGGCGGCGCTGGAGGCGGCCCTGACTCCGCCCAGGCAGGCCGGCAACGGAGCGACCGCGGGGGCCGACGAACAGGCCGCGGCCCAGCCGGACGCCGCATCTGTGGCAGAAGCCTAGAGCATGTGGGCGGAAGCACGCCGGTAGCTGTTCGCTCTGCCCCCCACCCCAAACCCCTCCCCCACAAGGAGGGAGGGGCTTAAAGGCTGCGCTCTTCTCCCTTCCCCTCTCGTGGAGGGGGAAGGGCCAGGGGCGGGGGGCCGAACTAGGCCAAACCGCGCACCAGCCTCCGCCCTGATGCACCAGTGGGAGAAGCCTGCCGCTGGCACGAAATTGAGACGCGCCAGCATCCGTAAGAAAGAAGGCTGTATTGCCCAGAATATTGATCGTGGACGATGACCGGACGACCACCAAGCTGCTGCAAACGCTGCTGGAGTTGGACGGGTTCGAGGTGGTGATGGCGCTGCGCGGCGAGGATGCGCTCAAGCTGACTCACGAGCAGCCGCTCGATTTGATGCTGATTGACTACCACCTGAGCGACATGGCAGGCGTTGAGGTCGTAACCCGCTTGCGCGCCGAGCAGCAATTCGCCAAGCTGCCCATTGTCATGACCTCCGGGCTGGATATGCAGGAAGAGGCGCTGGCCGCTGGCGCGAACCGCTTCCTCGCCAAGCCTTTCGAGCCAGGTCGCCTGTCTGCGCTCTTTCGCGATCTCTTGGGCTAATACCGCCTTCTCAATGTCACACCATCATTGATTCAGACACGATTGCAGCGGGAGAGTGGCACAACACGGAACACGGGACGCGCCCTAGGATGGTGGTGTTGGCGAGACGCCCCGCCAGGGCGGGTGCGGAGCACTTTAGGACATTAGCCAGGGTACTGCCTGCTCGCCAGCGCCGGCAGCGCAGGGGAGTGTGATCACACCCCCCTGCGGACTCCGCGCCGATCAGGACACCCTTGCCCGGCCCACTATCCGCGCGAGTTCCTGCCCGTGCCAGTTCTCCCCCAAGACGGAGAGAGGCCCATTGTGAGCGGAAAATCACGACGCTCGAAGATGCACTGGTACCGCATGGACCTGCATCTGCATACCCCCGGCTCAGCCGATTACCAGGAGTCGGACGTCAGTTATGTAGACATTCTGCGCCAGGCCGAAGTGCGCGGCCTGGACATTGTCGCCTTCACCGACCACAACACGGTGGCCGGCTACCGGGCGATGCTCGACGAGATCGAGCAGCTCAGCCTGCTGGAGCGCCTGAACCGCATCCAGCCCGACGAGAAGCGCAAGCTGGCCGAATACCGCCGGCTGCTGGACAAGATTCTCGTCCTGCCGGGCTTTGAGTTCACGGCGACCTTCGGCTTTCACATCCTGGGCGTCTTCGCCCCGGATACGCCTGTTCGCCAGCTTGAGCACATCCTGCTCAACCTGAACATCCCCCCCGCCGCCCTGGACGAAGGCTCGTCCAATGTGGGCGCGTCGGCGGACGTGCTGACCGCCTACCGCCGCATCAACGAGGCGGGCGGCATCGTCATCGCCGCCCACGCCAATTCGAGTCACGGCGTGGCCATGCGTGGCTTTGACTTCGGCGGGCAGACCAAGATCGCCTACACGCAGGACCCGCATCTGCACGCCCTAGAGATCACCGACCTGGATCGCAAGGGCCAGCGCAACACAGCGCGCTTCTTCGACGGCACCAAGCCCGAATATCCCCGCCGGATGCGCTGCATTCAGGGATCGGACGCGCACCGCCTGCTGGCCGACCCGCGCAATACCAAGCACCTGGGAGTCGGCGACCGTGTGACCGAGGTGCTGCTGCCAGAGCGTACCTTCGACGCGCTGCTGGACGTGTTCGAGAGCAACGACTTCGCCAGCACGCGCCCCTACCGGGCCAGTCACGCCCCGTATGATCACGTGCAGGCGGCGCGTGAAGAAGGGCCGAGCATCGTCCAGGCGTTCCACGAAGGGCTGACGCGGCGCGGCGGGCGGCTCTTCGCCGTCATCGCCGACGTGTGCGCCTTCGCCAACACCAACGGCGGCACCGTCTTCGTCGGCGTCAGCACCAAGCCGAAGGACCCGCCGATCGGCATCCCCAACACGGGCGAAGCGGTTGAGATGCTGCGCGACGAGATCGAGCACAAGATCACCCCGCCGCTCGAAGTGGCGGTGGACGTGCTGGAGACGCACGGCAAATCCGTCGTGCGCGTCCGCGTCCCGCGCGGCGACGACCCGCCCTACGCCATTGACGACAACAAGATTTACGTGCGCGACGAGGCGGAGACGAACCTGGCCGTGCGCGACGAGATCGTGCAGTTGGTCGTTCAGGGGCGCTTGAAGAGCGACGAGACGCCCGCCCCATCACAGCCCGCTGACGCCCGCCCCACCATCGAGGAACCGGCTTCCGCCCCGCCAGAGCCGGCCAGACCAGAAGCCGCCATCGAAGCGCCGCGCACCGGTGTGGAGGTCATCGGCTCCGAGCAGCGCAAGGGCGTGATGTACCACATGATGCGCGACCTGCGCAACAGCAACGTGGTCAAGAACGTCACGCGGTCGTCGGCGCGGCGGCTGTGGCACTACGCCATCACCGAGCACGAGTCCAGCCCCGTGCAGCCGGATCAGGTGCAGTGGCACGGCGACATCGGCCTGTGGAAGCGCTACAAGCGCGGGGGGACGGTGCGCTACGACCTGGTGCAGCGCGTCCAGGGCGAGCTGCGCATCTACTACGGCGTGACCTACGAGGGGATGCACGGCCCCTGGCAGGCGTTCGCCGGCGAGGACGAATAGGGCGCGGCGATCAGACTTCCGAAGTCTCCGAGGACTTCGGAAGTCTTCTTCAGCGCCCCGCTTAAGCTGGCTCCCGGCTCCCTATTGCACCGAGCGAGTCCGTATATGGCGTGGGCTACTCCAATCCGGCGCGGCGAGTGGCTGGCGCTGACGCTGATCCTGCTGCTGGCGGCGGCGCTGCGCCTGGGCGCGCCGGGCATCAGCGAGTTCAAGCGCGACGAAGCCAACATGATGACTCGCGCGCTCGACCTGGCGCGCGGGCGCGAGCTGCCCCTGCTCGGCCTCAGCTCCTCGGTGAATGTGCCCAACCCGCCAGTCAGCGTCTACCTGTTCGCCGTCCCCTTCCTCTTCAGCGACAGCCCACTGCCCGCCACGCTCTACGTCGGCGCGCTGAACGTCGCGGCGGTGGCGCTCACCTGGGCGCTGGCGCGGCGCTACGCCGGTGCGCGGGCGGCGCTCATCGCCGCGCTGCTCTATGCGGCCAGCCCCTGGGGGGCGATTTACGCCCGCAAGCTGTGGGCGCAGAACCTGCTGCCGCCCTTCGCCGTGCTCACCGTCTTCACCGCGCTGCTCGGTTATGCTGAGGGGAAGCGCTGGGCGCGCCTCGCCCACTGGCCGCTGCTGGCGCTCACCATCCAGATTCACTACGCCGCCGTCAGCCTCGCCCCGCTGAGCGCCCTGGCGCTGGCCCTCTGGCCGCGCCGGGTGCGCCGCCGCGAGCTGGCCGCCGGGCTGCTGCTCGCCGCGCTGACCGTCCTGCCCGCCGCCATCGGCGCGCACCGCGACGGCTGGCTCTCGCCGGACGCCTGGCGCGAGCGCGTGCAGCCCGGCCCCGATCACGCGCGCATCCTCAGCAGCCGGGCGCTGGAACAGGCCTGGCTGACCGTCGCCGGGACGGACATTCACGCGCTGGCCGGGCCGGAACAGTTCCGCGCCTACCGCGCCACCGTCCCCGATGCCGATCCCCTCTTCGCCCTGATTCCGCTGGCGGCGGCGCTGACCGCCGCATGGTGGCTGGGGCGGGCGATCTGGCGGCGTAGAATTGCGGATTGCGGATTGCGGATTGCGGAAAATCAGATGCGCAATTCGCAATTCGCATTCCGAAATCTTCACGTCCCAGCGAAGGTGTCGCCAAGCAACATCCCCGCCGAAGAAGAAAGAGGCGGGATACAGATCGTTCTCGCCGCCTGGCTGATCGCCCCCGTGCTGCTCTTCACCTGGGAGTGGACGCAGGTCGTGGCGCACTACTTCATCCCGCTGATGCCCGCCGCCTACCTGCTGGCCGGGGCAGGAGTGGACGCCGGGATAGGGGCGGTGCGCGCGCCGCGCCTCCGCCGCGCGCTGAGCGCGGGGATGGCTGCGCTGCTGGCGCTGATCGTCGCGCTGCAGGTGCACAGCTTCGCCACGCTGCTCGACTTCGTGGACGGGCGGGCCACGCCGGGCGGCTTCGGCCCGCCGCTGCACTACCTGCTCGACGTGCGCGCGGCGATCCTGGCCCGCGATCCGGCGGACGTGATCGTGATCAGCGATGAGGAACTCGCGCCCTTCGACGAGATTCCGGCGGTGTGGGGCGCGCTGCTCGACTCTTTGCCCTCAGTGCGCTTTGTGGACGGCACGCGCACGGCAGTCTTCCCCGCCGGGGACGCGCTGGAACTGATCGCGCCCGTCCCCGGGCTGCGCACCTGCCCGGACGCCGCCTGCCTCGACGCGCCGGAGACGGGCGTGTTCCCCCTGCGCCCCGGTGAGCCGCCTTACGCGCTGCGCCCGGCCCCGTCCGCGCTGCCGCTGGCAGACATGACGCCCATTGCCCCCGTCCGCTTTGCCAACGGGGCGGCGCTCACCGGCTACGCGCTGGGCGAGGGGGGCGTGGCGCTGGTCTGGGAATTGGCCGGGCCGGGGGGCGCGGACGCCCAGGCGTTCGTGCACGCGCTGGACGCGAGCGGGACGCGGCTGGCCCAGGCGGATCGCCCCGCCTGGCCGGGGCGTTACTGGCGGGCGGGCGACCAACTGGTGCTGTGGTTCGACCTGACCCTCCCGCCGGAGACGACCACCCTCTACGCGGGGATGTACACGGTCGAGGGGGAAACGTTCCGTAACGTCGCAGTGCTGGACGAGGCGGGCGCGTACCTGGCGCAGGGCGCGATGATTCCGCTGGGGAGTTAGTGCACGTTGGCGGGAGTCCGCCGGCAGTTGTTCGCTGTCCCCCCAAAAAAACCTCCCCCACAAGGAGGGAGGGGCTGAAGGTCGGCGTTCCGCTCCCTTCCCCCCACGAGGGGGAAAGGGCCGGGGATGGGGGGCTGGACCAGGCCAAACCGTATACCGGGTGCGTGCAAAGGTTGACAGCGACGCGCTGGTTGACCTCACCCTTAGCCGCGCTGCGCCGAGCGGGGGTGAGGTCAACTCGTCCAGCAGGGCAATCGCCGCAAGTCTCAGTGCGCAGAGCTTTACCTCACCTCCTGGCTGCGCGGCGCGCTGCGGAGCCGCTGCGCGCCAAGGACGCCTGGCCAACCCCCCTCGCCGCGTGTGGAGAGGGGACTGAGAGGTGAGGGTAATCGTAACGCAGACCTTTCCATAGGGTCTCTGACAGGTCTTGCAGGCGCGCCCGTCTGCCCGGCCCCCTGCCCGGCACTGCACCCTCCCCCGCGCTGCCGCATGAACAGACGCGCTCGCCAGTGGCGCGACCCGCCAGCGCATACATATCTTTTTCCACCGAACTACATCGAATGCGCAATAGATGGATGGAGTCCTCATGCCGGATAATGAGATTGCCTGTTGCCCGATTTTTCACAAGTGGACCAAGAGACACGACGAAGAATTTCAACTCAGCAGTGCTCTTGAGGTGTCCGGGAAGAAGAGTTGCAAAACACCGGAACAGGGTGCATCAGGTCTCCAGGTCATACTTCGAAAGGAGGCAATCAAGAGCAGTCAGGCTGAAACAGACACGGCAACAGATCAAGAAACTCCATCCCGTAACCTAACCTTTAAGTCTAACCATAAGCAGAGACAAGAAAAGGAGCAATAACATGCAACCTACGTCGAATAAGGAATATTTGTGGCGGCCAGAGGGGCGCGCAGCGGCAGCGGCGAAGGTGAAAGCCGCGCGAGTCAAGAAGGGCATCACCTACCAGGCGTTGGCCGAGAAACTCGGCGTCAGCAAGGCCTGGCTGGCCTGTGCGATTGATGGTCAGCAGTGGGTGCCACAGGAATATCTTGACAAGCTCGCCCAGGAACTAGGCCTTTCGGCGGCGGATGTCGCCTACATGGCGGAGCACCCCTACAAGGGCTACGCAGACCCGATCCTCTACCGGCTGCATGAGGTGTTCGACACCTTCGGCCCGGCCCTCAAGGAGTTGATTCACGAAGAGTTCGGCAACGCGATTCTGAGTGCCATTGACTTCACAGTTGATGTCGAGCGCCGCCCGGATCCTAAGGGAGATCGCATCATCATCACCTTTAACGGGAAGTGCCTGCCGTACAGCCATGCCGGGAAGTACCCCTGGTAAGGCCCGTGAACTTCGCGTTCCAGGGCAATGCTCACAGCAAGCAGTGGGCTGATGCCAGCAAGCATTAACAAGCACAACTGGATAGACAGGGCACGTCACTCTTCTGAAGGAACTGGCGTGCCCTTGATAATCACCCTTCGCGGAGGGGACTATGTCAGAACAAGCGGCTCCATCCTATCTTGAAAAACTTAGAGGGGTCAAGGCGCTCTCCGGCCTGCCCTATCCCAGTTGGCAAGAGATTTTGATCTCTGGGGTGGGCGGGTTAATCATCATCGCGCTGTTGCAGCTTGTCAACACCGAGTGGGAACTGGTCAAGACTTTCATCGTCCCCTTCGGCGCAACGGCGGTGCTGGTGTTTGCCGCTCCCGCAGCGCCTTTTTCGCAGCCACGCAACATCGTGGGCGGGCACCTGATCGCCGGCCTGACAGGCATTGTCGTTTACACGATCTTCAAGGAAAGCACCTGGTGGACGCTGGCGCTGGCCAACGGTTTCGCCATCGCCCTGATGGTGGCCACCAAGACCGTTCACCCGCCTGCCGGCGCAACAGCGCTGCTGCCCGTCCTGAACCAGATCACCGGGCTGGAATGGCTGGTTGAGCCGGTTCTGGTCGGTTGCCTGTTTTTTGTGGTGGTTGGTGTCCTGCTTAACAATGTGTGGCCCAAGCGCAGATACCCGGCCTTCTGGCTCTAGCTGAGCCGATCGCAGAGTGACAATCCGGGCGGGCAAAGTCGCGCACAGAGGCTCGCTTTCCCCCGGTTTCATAGCCGATCAGCGGAGAAGGGAGCGAGCTGTCTGTCTCCCTTCTTTGCGTCAGCCAGGCGCGCGCTGGTTGTTATAGCCGATATGAAACGCTTCACGGTCAGAGTATAATGGTGACAGAAACCAAAATTGTGTAGGGCGGTGAAGAGCCATGCTACTGAATGTTTTGGATGCTCTGCCTGTTGGGGTGTTCATTCTGGACAGCCAGTTTCATGTGAGACGGGTGAATTCCAAGCTTGAAGAATTTTTCGGCATTCCCCGCACAGAGCTGCTGGGCCAGGACAAGCGCTACCTGATCCGCGAGCGCATCTCGGCCATCATTGAAGGGGGCGCCGACTTCCGCCAGCGGGTCCTGGCGACCTACGACTCAAACACCTACGCCGAGAACTTCATCTGCCATGTGCTGCCCGGCGGCGGTCGCCAGGAGCGCTGGCTGGAGCATTTCAGTCAGCCAATCTACAAAGACAGCGCGATCATTGGCCGGGCAGAAGTCTATTTCGACGTGACCGAACGAGTCCAGTCTGAGGAGGAGCTTAACTGGATCTCGACTCAGTTCATGCAGATTCAGGAAAGAGAGAAGGCGCGCATCGCCAGCAACCTGCACAACCAGGTCGGGCAGACCGTCATCGCGCTGCGCTTCTCTCTGGAAAACCTGCACACCTCGCTGCGCGAGCGCGAAGGTCTGCAGCACGAACAGGAACGGTTGGAACAGATCATCCGCCGCGCGGAGGAAGTGGGGCGCGAGATCAGCCGCATCTCAAGCGACCTGCTGCCCTCCACCCTCAAGCCATTCGGCATCCAGGAGACTGTGCGCTGGATGGCCGGCTATTACAAGTCTCTGTATGGCATCACGGTGGACTGCCAGTTCCTCGGCTTGCAGAACAAGCGCTTCGCGCAGGAAGTCGAGGTGGTGCTCTTCCGTATTTTTCAGGAAGGGCTGAACAACGTGGTCAAGCACGCCCAAACCGGGCTGGTCCAGTGCAAGCTGATCTACAGCCATCCCCGGATCATCGTCATGATCCAGGACCAGGGACGGGGCTTTGACCCGGCCATGCACCGCCCGGGCACTGGTCTGCGCATCATGCAGCAGCGCGTGGCAGAGCTGGGAGGCACGCTCAAGATCAGCTCCAGGGTGAACTGTGGCACGGTCATCAGGGTTGTGATCCCAGAGGTCGCCCCAGTGAGCAGTCCTGGGTCCCCCGGGGAGCGGACTCTCGCGAATATAGCAGCACTGGTAGGCCCAGACACCTCGGCCACCACCAACTTGGGATAGGAGTGGGCCATGCCTGTCGCAGAGCGGGATCGCCGGAAGATCGCTGTGGTTCTGGCCGACGATCATCCCCTCATGCGCGAGGGGCTGGCCACTGTCATTGACTCGCAACCGGATATGCACGTGGTGGGGCAGGCTTCCGATGGTGGTGAGGCGCTCGAGATCACGCGCAAGCTGATGCCCGATGTCGTGCTGCTGGACATCTCAATGCCCGGTTTCAGCGGGTTGGGGGTGATTAGCCAGATCAAGACCTGCATTTCAGCCTCCAAGCAGCCCGTCCAGGCCGTGATCGTCACCATGTACAGCCGCGAGAGCGTCGTTCTGCGAGCGCTGAATGCCGGGGCGCTGGGCTTCGTCACCAAGACCTCGCCCAGTTCCGAAATCATTCAGGCCATTCACCGGGCCTCCAGGGGCGATTACTACCTGAGCCAGGACATCTCCAACCGGGTCATCCAGGAGTATCTGAGGGGCAGCCAGGCCCACGTGCCGGACACGCACTACGACCGGCTGACCGAGCGCGAGCAGGAGATCTTTCACCTGCTGGTGGAGGGTCATTCTAACCGCTCGATCGCAGAACTGCTGTGCATCAGCCCCGCCACAGTCACCAGGCACCGCGCCAATATCATGACCAAGCTCGAAGTGCACAGCTTCCGCGAGCTGATGAGCTACGCTGTGCAGATTGGCCTCCTTGAGCCGGAACTGGATGATCTTTACGACTGCCCGCCAGAGCAGTGAGCAGCCCTCAGCGGCTCCGGGCTGCGCAGCTAGCGCGCTAGTGCACGTTGGCGGGAGTCCGCCGGCAGTTGTTCGCTGTCCCCCCAAAAAACCTCCCCCGCAAGGAGGGAGGGGCTGAAGGTTGGCGTTCCGCTCCCTTCCCCCCACGAGGGGGGAAGGGCCGGGGATGGGGGGCTGGACCAGGCCAAACCGTATACCGGGTGCGTGCAAAGGTTGACAGCGACGCGCTGATTGATCTCACCCCCAGCCGCGCTGCGCCAAGCGGGGGGGAGGTCAACCAGGGCGCAGCAGAACGCAGTGCCCCACCCTGACAGGTTTTGCACGCACCCCGTACACCTATTTCCGCCTCGATGCCCTAGCGCGTCTCCACCAGCAGGCGGCCCATGTGACCCCACAGCCGCAGGAACTCAGCGCGCGGGCGGGCCGTCGGCGCGCTGGCCCGCGACGAATCCACGAACCAGTAGCGCTCTTCCGCCGGCTCCCAGCCGCACAGGATGGCCACGTGCGCCCAACCGGTCGGGCGCAGGCCGCGCCAGCGCAGCGGCTCGCCGTAGATGGGCATCAGCAGGCGGTCTTCCGCCAGGGCGCGGTGCAGATCGTCTTCGCTGGCGCGGGCGCGCCAGCGCGCGGGGACGCCGTTAGCGCGCAGCACGTCGGCGATGCCCCAGGGAAAGGTGGCCCAGGCCGGGATGCGGCGCACGACCAGCGGCGGGAAGCCAACGCCCAGGCGCGGGCGGTTCATGGCGCGGGCGACTTCCGCCGCGTCGAGGACGGCGCGCCCCTGCCAGAAGTTGACGGCCATCGCCACCACGTGCGGCCCGCAGTCGTTGGAGCGGCCCTGGTGCAGGTGATAACCGGCGATCTCGCGGGCGTGGCGCGGGGCGAGGGTCAGGGTGCCGTCGGCCAGTTTCATCGTATTCGCTCCTATGCTGACAACCCTCAGCGATCAGCCACCAGCAAAAACCACCTGAATTCGGCCCCCGCTGGCGGCTGAAAGCTGATCGCTGATCGCCCTCACCCCGCCCGCGCGCTCCACGTGCCCGGCGCGCCGGTGATCAGGATATACGTCTGCCCGGACTGCGGCACGCGCAGCATCTCGCCGCGCTCGAAGAGCAGAATCTCCGCCGTGCCGCCGCTCTCGCCGGTCAAGGCCCAGCCGAGCGTATCGCGCGCCGACGGATTCTCGCGCCAGACCTTGCCGAAGCCGCGCACCGGCTCCAGCAGTCCCGGCGGTGGGACGGCTCCGCCGCTGCTGGGGTCCACGCCTTCGAGGAACGTGTCGTTGAAGCGCTGGTAGGTGCCGTTGCCATAGAGGGCGTAGATGAGCGACTGCCCCGGCGCGGCCACCCAGACCATCAGTCCGTTCTGGAAGGGCTGGTAGGCGCTGTCCACCGCGTTCGGCGCGCCGGCCAGCGGGCAGCCAATCGCCACCGCAATGGACGGGTCGCTCTGGTAGAGCGCGCCGAGCGCGCCGCCGGGCACGCTGGCGCAGCCCGTCCCGCCGCTGCTCCCGCTCCCGCTGCCGATGGCGATCCCCGCACCGCCCGCGCCTGCCACCCCGCCCACCGGCGCATAAACGACCGGCCCCGGCGTGACCGGCGTATCAGTCGCAGTGGGGGTGAAGGTGGGCGTCTGGGTGATGGGCGGCGGCGGAGTGAAGGTCGCCGTGCGCTCCGGGCCGCGCGTGGGCAGCAGCGCCGCGCTGGTCTCTGCCAGGACAGGCGTGGCTGCCGGCGTCTCGGTGGCGACGATGGGCACAATCACCGGCTCCGGCGTGGCCGTGATGTAGATCGGCGTGACGGTCGGCGGGGCGTCCTGCAGCAGCCCGCAGCCGGAAAGCAGCCCTGCCACCAGCCCGATCACCGCTCCCACTGCCCGCCGCCGGTTCATGCGCCTCTCCTCTCCCCTGGCTCGCCTCACGCCTTGATGCGGGCGTGGACGCGGCCATCCTCGTCCGTCCAGGCGACGGTCATATGCGGCGTGTTGTAGGCGAAGGCGAACTGCCCCTGGCCATCCACCAGGATCAGCCCGCCATAGCCGCCAGTGCGCTCGAACATGATGCGAATGGCCTGGTCGGCGGCCTGTTGAATGCTCAGCCCGTGCGCGACGGCGTCGGTGGCCGTCTTGCACAGCACCACGCGCATGATGCTCTCGCCATGCCCGGTGGCCGACGCCGCGCCACTCAGGTCGTCGGCGTAAGCGCCCGACCCGACCAGGGGCGAGTCGCCGACGCGCCCCGGCATCTTATAGGCCACGCCGCCGGTCGAAGTGGCCGCCGCGACGTGCCCCTCGGCGTCAATGGCCACCGCGCCGACCGTGCCCTGCGGGTCCGGCGTGAACTCGTGAGACAGGCGATAGTCCGGCATCTTTTGCAGGCGCAGGAAGCGCTCGATCTCGCGCGGCACGGTCAGCTCGGCCTGGGCGGCCAGCCGCATGCCTTTTGCTTCGGCGAAGCGGCGCGCCCCTTCGCCGACCAGCAGGCTGTGATCGGTGTCGTCGAAGAGCATCCGCGCCAGCCGGATGGGATTGGTGATGCCGCGCACGGCGGCGACCGCGCCCAGCCGGAGGGTGCGCCCGTCCATGATGATGGCGTCCATCTCGATTTCGCCGGCGCGGTTGAGCACGCTGCCCACCCCCGCGTCGAAGGTGGGGTCGTCTTCCATGACGATCACCGCCCGCTCGACCGCGTCCAGCGCCGATCCACCCGCTGCCAGGATCGCCCAGCCGGCTTCGGCGGCGGCGCGCGCCCCGGCGACGTGGTCGGCGTGCGTCTCCTCGGCGATCTTCCAGGCCCCGCCATGAACGATGATGCGTGGGATCACCGGCATTTCCTTTCGTGAGTGGTGGTTGGTTATTGGTTCTCTCACCGCCCCAGCAACGCCGCGTCGAAAAAGGCGATCACGCGCGCCTCGTACTCTTCCGGCGCGACGGCCAGGTAGTCGCCATGTCCGGCCCCGTCCACGATCCATAACGCGACGTTCGCGCCGGCGGCGGCAAACTGCGCCCGCGCCCCGTCCAGGCTGCGCTCGCGGCTCCCGTAAATGAGCAGCACCGGGCGCGGGGCGATCTGCCCGATCACAGATTGCGGACTCAGCTTAGCAAGTTCTACGCCGCTAAGCAAGCGGTAGCTGAGGGCGATTGCCTCCTTGTAGAGCACTTCCAGCGGGCCGCCGGTGCCCAGCGCCAGCGCGCCCTCGGCAAAGTCGCCGTAGCCGCCCTCGGCGATCACTGCGCGCAGCGCCGGGTAGCGCGCGGCGGCCATCACCGCCGTCGCCCCCGCCGACGAAAAGCCGAGCACGCCGATTTGCGCCGGGTTCACGTCCGCGCGCGCCTCCAGGTAGGCCAGCGCATCGCCCACCTCGCCGATCTCGCGGTAGCCCAGGCTGAGCGGCCCCATCCCGGCGCAGCGCCGCGACTCGAAGACGAGCACCGCGTAGCCGTGCCGGACCAGCACGTCGGCTTCGTGCAGGCGGTTGCCGCGCCCGCTCGCCGCCGCCGGCGGGAGGATCACCGCCGCGCCGTTCGTACCGGGGATGAAGGTGGCGCGGAAGCTCCCGGCGCGCCCGGCGATGGTCACGTCCTCCCAGGCGTGGCCGAAATCGCCCGGCGAGCGCCCATCCTCGTCACAGGGCGCGTAGAGCAGGCGGTAGGCGGTCGCGAAGCCGAGCAGGGAGGGCACAGCAAAGACGGTCAGCGCGACGGCGAGCGCGGCCAGGGCCAGCGTTCGCCGCCAGCGGCGATGCTTCACTGGGAATTGGAGGGACGCGCTCATGATCGCCCAAAGACCCCGTGGAAAGGCCCGCGCCGCGACTTACATCACCTCGCGGGGTGCCCGCATTATAAACCGCCGCGCGGCAGCCAGGCCCCTCCCCCTTGTGAGGGAGGGGTTTGGGGTGAGGGGGAAACAGCGCCCTGACTTACCTCACCCCCGCGCGGCGCTGACGCGCCTCGCCGCCCCCTCTCCACACGCGGAGAGGGGGCAAGCCAAGCGTAGCGCGGCTGGGGGTGAGGTCACCGCCCCCCGCTCGGCAAGTCGTGCGCCAGCCCTTGCCCCCCATCCCCGCCCTTCCCCCACGAGGGGGGAAGGGAGAAGAGCGCAGACCTTCAGCCCCTCCCCCCTTGTGGAGGAGGGGTTTGGGGTGAGGGGGAAACAGCTTCTCCTCAGGCGGTAGGGCCGCTGCTCTGCTGCGCTTCATTTACAGGGGAGAGTTTGCAAACTCTCCCCTGCGATTGGTCTCATCAGATTTTCGCGGCCAGGCCCCAACGGCCTGGGCATCACTCGTAGCGCAGGACGTTGAGCGGCTTCTCGCCCGAAGCGCGCCACGCTGTCAGGACTGCCGCAGCGAGCGCGATCAGCACGCACAGCGCCATCAGTTGCAGGGCGGTCATGTAGGGAATCGAGCGACCCAGGTCGCCGCCGAACGCCGAGATCAGCAGGAACAGCAGGCCGATCCCGCCCAGGCCAACGCCGATCAGCCCGCCGATCAGCCCCATCAGCCCGTACTCCAGCAGCAGCATACCGAGCACGCGCTCGCGCTGCAGACCGACCGCCTTCATGATGGCGATCTCGCGGCGGCGCTCCAGGGTAGCCAGCGCCACCGAGTTGGCGATGACGATGCCGCCCACAACCAGGGCCAGCGCCGCCACCAGGATGGGGAACGACGTGAACTGGTCGAGGATGCGGTTCAGCAGGTCGTTGAGCAGCTTCGTTTCCATGACAAAGGCCAGCGGAATCTCGCTCATGCTCTGGCGCAGGGTGCGAATCTGCGTCTCCTCGATGTCCACGATGGCGCTCACCGAGTCGGGCCGCAGGCCGGCTGGGAAGGCGCTGTTCGGCGCGTAGCTGGACGAGCCGAAGTTAACCTGCACCCCGCTCATGCGCCGGTCTATCATGCCCACGATTTCGAAGCGGACGAGCCGGCGCTCGCCGTCAGCGGGTCGGCCTACCGGCGACGTGAATTCGAGCAGCAGTTGGTCGCCCACTTCCAGCCCGGCAGCGATGACCTCTGTCGTGGCTGAGATGACGATGGGCGGGTATTCGCCGGCGTCGCTGTCCCAGGGGCCTGTATCGGCGGCGTTGAGCTGGCGGCCCTGGTAGAACTCGACATCGGGCAGGTTCGACACCACGCCGCGCGCGTCAATGCTGGTGAACATCCAGCTCAGCGTATCGGCAGTGCCGGATTCGCTCTGGCGGGCGCGAGATATGAGCTGGTCGAGGGTCAGCACCTGGTTGGTGCTGACGTCGGTCGCCGAGACCAGGTTGGTGCTGTAGATGCCCATCGCCGAGTAACTGCGCACGCCCTCCATCTCCTCCAGCCGGGACTCGACGGCGCTGAGCGCGTCGCCCGCGCCGGCGGCGAAGATGATCACGTTGCCGCCCACTTCGTTTTCGAGCACCTGCTCGAAGCGGTTGGTGATGGCCGTGGCCAGCATGGTGATCAGGCTGAGCGTGAAGACGCCCACCACCAGCGCCAGCAGCGTGGAAGCCGCACGCCCTTTGTTGGTCTGCATCGCCCGCAGCGCCAGCTTGAGGTCCACCAGCCGCCAGGTGGGCAGGAAGCGCCCCACCAGCCAGATGATCACCCACAGCACGGCGTACAGCACGGCGACGGCGATGAAAGTGCTGAACAGGATCAGCAGGGCGGGCACGGCATAGCCGAAGGCGGCCCCCAGCAGCGGCAGGCCAGGTACCATCAGCGCCCAGCGCAGCAGGCGTCGCCAGAGCTTGCGCCGCGTCCAGCCGGCAAACAACCCGCCCGCCAGCATGGTCAGACCCATCAGCAGGCCCAGGAACCCGCCCACGCCCATCGCTGCCGTGCGAATCGCCTGCTCTGAGAGCAGGTCATTGATCAGTGGCTGAGCGACCAGACTGATGGCCAGCATGACGAACAGCAGCGCAGCGAACGAGCGAGCGCGCCCGGCGCGCGGCACCACCGTGTCCGTCGGGCGCAGCACCAGGTTGGGGCGCACCTGCCCGGCGGCCAGCGTCGGCAGGAAGCCGAAGATCACCGTGACGATGATGCCGACGATGAAGCCGGTGATCGGCGGGGCGAGCGTGATGCGGAAGGTGAGCGTCTGGGCCAGGAAGTTCTCGGCCACGCCCTTGATGACAAAGGCAGCCGCCCAGCCCAGGATGATCCCGAGCAGGCTGCCGACGATGCCCATCAGCGCCGCCTCGACCAGGAACAGGGCGGTGATCTGCTCAGCCTCCAGGCCGATGGTCTTCAGCACGGCCACTTCGGTCGTGCGCCGGCTGACGATGACCAGCATGGTATTGACGATACCGATGCCGCCGATCAACAGCGAGACCAGCCCCATGATCACCACCAGTTGGTTGATGGCGTCAGAGATGTCGCTGTTCATCTCCTCCAGGTCAACAGTGTTGGTCGAGTCCACATAGGGGAAGCGTACATGCAGGGCGCGCGTCGCCGACTCGACCTGCGCCGGGTCGCCCAGGCGCACGTAGATTTCAGTAGCTCCCTCCGAGAGGCCGCCGTTGAACAGCGGCACGGCGGACACGTCGAGGAAGTAGTAGCCGATCAGGTTGCCGGTGATGTTCTCGAAACCGCCTTCTTCAGAGGTAGGCACGACGCCGCGCAGCGTGAAGCGCTCGTTGGCTCCGGCCAGGGCCAGCGTATCACCAACCTGGGCGTCGAGCGTATCGGCCAGGTTGCGGCTGATCACGATGTCGGTTGGGGCCTGGATCAGCTCGCTCAGCGGCGTGCCGTCCTCGGTTTTACGCGCACCATAGAGCGGGTAGCGATCCACTTCGACGATGAAGGGCGAGACGAACGTCTGCTCGCTGTCGTTGCGCGGATTGCTGATCGTCATGCCGGAAGAAGGGCCGCCGAGTGCCTGGAGATAGGTGATGGTGGTGCCAGGGTAGTGCTCGGCGAACCAGTCGCCGACGATCTGTATACCCTCGGGGGTGAAGATATTGCCGCCGAACATGCCGCTCGGCGCGATCACGCCCTCGTCTTCACCGCGCTGCAAGCGGCTAGAAGACTCGACGTAGGACACGCTGAGGCGGATGTCGCTCTTGTTGCTCTCCTGCAGGCTGCCGGTCAGCGTGTCTTCGATCATCACGCCGAGCGTTTGCAGGCTGACGATGGCCGCCACGCCCGCCGCGATGCACAACAGGGCGAACAGCGTGCGCTGCTTGTTGACGCGCAGATCGTTGAGCGAGTGGCGAGCGTAGAACCTGAGCTGTTCGATCATGGCCGCCTCCTGCTAACGCCCGTTGACGGTCACGGGCTTAAGCTCGCCGGTGGAACGCTTGTCCTTCAGCAGCCGGATCGCCTCCATCTGCGCGGTGGAGCGCGCGTCCACATCCTGGGCGATCTTGCCGTCCACCAGCGCGACGATGCGGTCGCACTGCGAGGCCACTTCCATGTCGTGGGTGACGACGATGATCGTCGTGCCAAGCTGCCCCTGCACGTCGCGCAGCGCCCGCAGCACGACCTCGCTCGATTCGGTGTCCAGGTTGCCGGTCGGCTCGTCGCAGAGCAGCAGCGGCGGCTCGTTGGCCAGGGCGCGGGCCAGCGCCACGCGCTGCTGCTGCCCGCCCGAAAGCTGCGACGGGCGATGGCTGAGCCGATCGCCCAGGCCCAGCAGAGTCAGCAGCTCTCTGGCGCGTTTGTTGGGGGTGTGCTTGCGCTGGCGGGCGAACTGCACCGGCAGGGCCACGTTCTCCAGCGCCGACAGCGTGGGGATGAGGTTGAAGAACTGGAAGACGAAGCCGATCTTCTCGTTGCGCACGCGGGTGAGGGCGCGCTCATCCAGGTCGGTGATGTCCTGCCCGTCAATGATGATGCGCCCGTCAGTGGGCGAATCCAGCCCGCCGATCATGCCCAGCAGGGTGGACTTGCCGCTGCCCGACGGGCCGATGATGCCCAGGAACTCGCCGGGGGCGACGCTCAGCGAGACGCCGCGCACGGCGTGCACGACGACCTCGCCCATCTTCAGGTCTTTGCGCAGGCTTTCGGTGCGCACGACGTAGTGATTGGTTGCTGCTTGCGTCATGGTGGGTTCGCCTTCTGGTATCTGATGCAGATGGTGTGCGGCGCTCGCCCGCACGTCAAGCGCCCGGATCGGGAACGTGCCTTGCGGTCGGAGGCCACGCCATAACATTATACGGCGGAGTAGACTGATTGTTGCGGGCGATGGAGACTTTCGCCCCGTCCCGCGAGTCCGTGCCAGAGCTTCTCGCTCCCTGGCCCTCAGAACAAAGCCGCCCGAACGTGCGGCGTTCGGGCGCTCAGGGGCCTGCGGGCTAGTCGGGGTGCCCGGACTTGAACCGGGGACCTCTGCGTCCCAAACGCAGCGCGCTGGCCAACTGCGCTACACCCCGCATGGATAGGCGCTAGTATACTCGCCCGGCGGGTCGCTGACAAGGGTGCGAGCTAAGGAGGGGGGGCGCGCAGGCCGTCAGCGACTTGCCGGACGCGGGGCAAGGCGCGGGTTTCGCAGGGGCGTATGGCCGCATACGTTTCTGTGCCGGGGCGTTCGGGGGGCAGGCTTCGGAAGCCTTCAGAGGCTTCCGAAGCCTGTCTGGTCTTGTGCAGCACCAGACCCTGTATCAGGCAGCGGTAGAGGTCCGCGCGGCCTCGCGCCGCGTGCGGCGGCGGCGCAGAGCCTTCTCAGATTCCACCGCCACAAAGAGCGTGCTGGCCAGCAACCAGGCCACGATCAGCTCGGCGGCATCCAGCGTCGTGGTGTTCAGAATATCCTGGGCGAACGGCGCGTAGATGACCAGCATTTGCAGCACAGCGGTGAGCACCACAGCGCCCCACAACAGCTTGTTGCGGCTGAGCGGCACGCGCAGAGAGGACGCCTCGCCGCTGTGAATGGCGCTCACATGGAAGATCTGCAACAGGGCCAGGACGGTGAAAGCCATGGTGCGCGCGACGAGCAGCGCTTCTTCGCCGGGGTGGAACAGCTCGCCGCCGTGACGGTCGAGCGCCCAGGCAAAGCTGATCAGCGTGACGATGCCGATCCACAACCCGACCCATACCACGTGTAACCCCAGGCCGTGCGCGAAGATGCTCTCGCGGGGCGGGCGCGGCTTGCGTTTCATCACATCCGGCTCGCTTGGCTCAAAGCCGAGGGCGATGGCTGGCAGGCCGTCCGTCACCAGGTTGATCCACAGGATGTGGATGGCCAGCAGCGGCACGCGGAAGCCCAGCAGCAGCGCGACGAACATGGTGACGATCTCGCCGGCGTTGGTGCTCAGCAGGTAGCGGATGAACTTGCGGATATTGTCGTAGATCGTGCGGCCCTCTTCGACGGCGGCGACGATGGTGGCGAAGTTGTCGTCGGTGAGCACCATATCTGCCGCGCCCTGGCTCACGTCGGTGCCGGTGATGCCCATGGCCACGCCAATGTTGGCCTGCTTGAGCGCGGGGGCGTCATTCACACCGTCGCCGGTCATGGCCACGATCTGGCCGTGCGACTGCAACGCCTCGACCACGCGCAGCTTGTGCTCCGGCGACACGCGGGCGTAGACGGGCGTTGCGAGCACCACGTCGCGCAGCGCCTGGTCGCTCATGCGATCCAGCTCGACGCCGGTCAGGGCGCGGTCGTCCGGCCCGGAGATGCCGAGCTGGCGAGCGATGGCGGTGGCCGTCAGCTTGTGGTCGCCGGTGATCATGACCGTGCGGATGCCCGCGTCGGTGGCCACCTTGACCGCCTCTTTCGCCTCTGGGCGCGGCGGGTCTACAATGCCGATCAGTCCGAGCAGAGTCAGGTCGCGCTCCAGGGTTTCGGGCGTCAGCTCGGCGGGGATGGTCTCCAGCGGGCGATAGCCGATGCCGATCACGCGCAGGCCCTGACTGGCCAGCTCCTCGATCTTGTGGCCCCACGCCTGGCGGCGCTCCGCCGTGAGCGGTTGAGGGCCGTCGGGCATCACTTCCTCTGAGGCCCAGGCGACAAGCTGATCGGGCGCGCCTTTGGTGAAGGAGACGTAGGGCGCGTTCTCAAAAAGCTCCGCCGCAAAGCGCCCGTGCGGCTGGTGAATGGTCGTCATCGCCTTGCGCTCGGAGGAGAAGGGCAGCTCCGCCTGGCGGGGCAGCGAGTCTTCGAGCACGGAGCGGCTCCAGCCCGCTTTACGCGCAGCAACCAGCAGCGCCCCCTCGGTGGTATCGCCGACCACTTCCCAATGCCCGTTGCCTTCCGCCTGCTCTAGGTAGGCATCCGTGCACAGCGCCGAAGCCTTGAGGATGCGCGCCAGCACGGTGTCGTCCACGACATTGATCTGGCGCTTGTCCTCGTAGAAGCCGCCCACCGGCGTATAGCCGCTGCCGCCTACGGTCACGTCGCCGCGCCCCGGCAGGCCGATTAGCGTGGCGGTCATCTCGTTGCGGGTCAGCGTGCCCGTCTTGTCCGAGCAGATGACCGACACCGAGCCGAGCGTCTCGACGGCGGGCAGCTTGCGGATCAGGGCGTGGCGGCGCACCATGCGCCGGGCACCCAGCGCCAGGGCGATGGTGATCACGGCGGGCAGCCCTTCGGGGATGGCCGCTACCGCCAGGCTGATGGCGGTCAGCAGCATTTCCTCGACATCCTCGCCGCGAATCACGCCCGTGATGAAAACGACCACGCAGACGATCAGCGCCGCTACCGCCAGGATCACCCCCAGGCGTTCCAGCCGTTCCTGCAGCGGCGTGCGCCCTTCTTCCACGCGCTGCAACAGGGCGGCAATGGCGCCAAGCTGCGTCTTGAGGCCGGTCTCCGTCACCGCCATGATCGCCCGCCCATAGGTGACCGCAGTGCCCATGTAGGCCATATTGATGCGATCGGCGACGGCGGGCGGCGGATCGCTGTCTTCCAGAGCCTCTGTGCTCTTCTCAGACGCAAGAGACTCGCCGGTCAAGGCCGCCTCGTCAATCTGCAGGTTGACCGCCTCGATCAGCCGCCCATCGGCGGGAACGCGGTCGCCCGCTTCGAGCAGCACCACGTCGCCGGGCACCAGTTCGATCGCGCTGACTTCCAGCACATGCCCCTCGCGCCGGACGCGCACTACCGGCGTCTGCATGGCGCCGAGCGCGGCCAGGGCCTGCTCGGCCTGGTACTCCTGGAAGAAGCCGAGGGCCGCGTTGAGCACGACGATGGCCAGGATGACGATGGCGTCTTTGATGTCGCCAATGACCACTGAGATGGCGGCGGCGGCGATCAGCACCAGGACCATCACATCGGTGAACTGGCTGACCAGCAATTGCCAGATGGACGTGCCGGCATCGCTGGGCAGCTCATTCTTACCATGCTCGGCCTGGCGCTGCGCCACATCCTGGGCGCTCAGCCCGCGCTCGGCATCCGAGCCAAGCCGGCTCAGCGTCTCCGCCGCCGACAGGATATACCACTTGTCTTGCAAAACATCCCCCATTCGAGGTGTCCCTTTCGCTCACCGCACCGCCAGCAGAGTCTGACAGTGGATTCTGGCCGTATGATAGACTCGGCGTCGATTCTAGAACAACTGACGGGCGCTGTACAGGCACAGTCCCCCCCAATAATTAGGGGGTAGCGGGCCGATGGCGCACCGGGCCTGGCGTTCCGTCCATTGAGCGAGCGCCACGCAAGATGCTATAATGCGCTTGTTGGCTGTGTACGCTGCGTGTGGCCTGGAAGGGGGAGTAGACTATGCCCAAGGCGGAGGTGCTGGCGGACCTGCGCGCCGCGCGCGAGCGGCTGCTGAGCGCCCTTGAAGGGCTGAGCGACGCGGAGATGCTGCGCGTCGGCGTGGTGGGCATCTGGTCCGTCAAGGATGTGCTGGCTCACCTGGTCTCGTGGGAAGCGGAGCTGGTGACGGCGCTGGCCCATTTGCCGCAGGGCGTCGGGCGTCCCCCGCACATCGTCGAGATCGAAGACATTGACGAGTGGAACGCCGAGCAGTACCGCACCAACGCGCCGCGCCCTCTCGCCGCTGTGCTGGAAGACTTTCACGGCGTGCACAAGCACCTGCTCGAAGCCGTCGCCGCGCTCGACAACCGCACCCTGGACGATAACCGACGTTTTCCCTGGATGGAGGGCGAGCCGCTCAGCTACCTGATCCTCGAAAACGCTGCCTGGCACGAGGAAGAGCACACCGAGAGCATTCGCGCCTGGCGCGAACAGGAAGGGTTGTGATAATCCGGTGCGGCGATTGAATTACGAATTACGAATTGCGGATTGCGGATTGCGGAAGTGCACAGTGAGGCGTTGGTCGCTGGTGCGGAGGGGGCGCGGCTATGCGCGTTGAGCGCTCAGCGCGCGCACCGCGACCGCTCGGCCTGACGTTGGCCCTGGTGGCGACGGCGGCGCTTTACGGCGTCGCGCCGCTGCTGGAAGTGTACTTCCTCACGCGGCTGGATGCGACCGCCGACGAGGCTTTTCTGCTCGGCGGGGTGACGATCACCGCCTGGACATGGCTGCAAGGGGCGTTCGGCGCGCTGGTGCTGGTGATTTGCGCGCTGGCCTGGTGGGGCCGCCCGCCACAGATTCGCTTCGTGCTGATCGCGCTGCTGCTGGCGCTGACGGCCATCGCGCTCTATCGCGTCGTCGAGGCGGCGCGCACCCCGGAAGACCCGATTTTCGGCGGGCAAGCGCAGTCGGCGCTGCGCGATTATCTGCGCTGCCAGCTTCCGGGGCTGGTCATCGTGCCGCTGTACGTGCTGTGGTACCTCAACCGCGCCCCGGCGCGCGCCTTCTACCGGCGCGGGCCAGCGGCCCACCATCCGGCGGCTCCCCCCGCGTCGAGCGGAGAGCGCGCTCCGTGAGGCCGTAAAAAGGGTGGCAGGGCAGTGCCCCTACGCACCCCGCTCGGCGAGGCGAGGGTGAGGTCAGCCAGGGCGCAGCAGAGCAGCGCCCCTACTGCCCGGCAGATTTTGCGCGCGCCCACCAGTTTTCGCCTTTTTCGTGACGGCGCGTTACACTCAAAAGTTCGAGTCCCACACTTCCAACCCCACACAATTCATGATATAATCTGAAGACGCGCTCCGAAAATCTTACGGCTGATACGTTCAGGCGCGTCTGGTGCGTTCTCCCACCAGGCGTAGCGTTGTGTTGCGATCAGCAGGACCTCAGGAGGCATCGGGACTCACGTGATCCAGGAACTGATGAACCGCGCAGATCAACGAGGATATGTCACGTTCGAAGATGTGTTGGAGTTACTGGATGAAGATAGCGACGATGTCAATGCCATAGAAGCAGTGCTCGACGAGCTGGATGAATTGGGCATCGAGCTGCGTCAACACGAAGTCGAATCGCACGATGAGCTAGACAACCCGGACGACGAATTTCAACCCGCAGAAACCTCGCACGATCCTGGCGTCGGCGACATCAACGCCGTCTCAGCGGATGACCCGGTAGGGCTGTATTTTCGCCAGATGGCCCAGGAACCCCTGC
The DNA here is from genome assembly GCA_023382715.1 of Anaerolineae bacterium. Taxonomy (GTDB): domain Bacteria; phylum Chloroflexota; class Anaerolineae; order Aggregatilineales; family Aggregatilineaceae; genus UBA2029. The sequence goes on along the minus strand of JAHDWP010000023.1, from coordinate 6,568 downwards.
TGACCGCCGAAGAAGAGATTGACCTGGCCAAGCGCATCGAGCTGGGCCGCAGCGCCATCGAGCGCCTGTGCGATCCCTCGCTGCCGCCCAACGAGCGCGAGTGGCTCGCCCGGCTGGTGGGCGACGGCCAGGCCGCGCGCGAGCACCTGGGCCGCGCCAACACGCGCCTGGTGGTCAGCATCGCCAAGCGCTACATGGGCCAGGGCCTGCCCTTCCCCGACCTGATCCAGGAAGGCAACGTCGGGCTGATGCGCGCGGTGGACAAGTACGATTACAAGCGCGGCAACCGCTTCAGCACCTATGCCACGTGGTGGATTCGCCAGGCGATCACCCGCGCGCTGGCCCAGAAGACGCGCACCATTCGCATCCCGCTGCACATGACCGAGCGCATCCGCCAGATGTACCGCACCGCCCAGGTGTTGGAGCAGTCGCTCGGTCACCGCCCGACTCCCGAAGAGATCGCCAAGGAGATGGAGCTGCCGCCGGAAAGCGTGCGCGGGATGATGGACGCCAGCCAGCACGCCATCGCCCTGGAGCGCCCGGTCGGCGACGACGGCGACAGCGAGTTCGGCGATTTCATCGAAGACCAGGACTCGCCCAGCCCGGTTGAGGCGGCCACGCAGCACCTGCTGCAGGAGACCATCGAGGAAGTGCTCAGCGAGTTGACGCCGCGCCAGAGCCATATTCTGCGCCTGCGCTTCGGGTTGGGCGGCGGCGAGCCGCACACCCTGGAAGAGATCGCCAACAAGTTCGGCCTCAGCCGCGAGCGCATCCGCCAGCTCGAAAAAGAGGCGTTGCGCCGGCTGCGCCACCCGCGCCTGGCGCACAACCTGCGGGATTACCTGAGCTAGACCGGGTTGACAACTGCATAGCCTGTATCTAAGACCCCTTTCCGCGTGTGGAGAGGGGTCTTAATCGTATGGCCCCTCTCCTCCTTCGTTTACGGAGAGGGGCCGAGGAAGAGGCCGAGGAGAAGAGCCTGACGCTGTATCAGACTTCCGAAGTCCGTCCGCCGAATGCCCCCGCGCCGAGGCGATTCGCCAGGCGTCTCCGCGAGACCTTCGCCTTGCCCGGCCTCGAACGAGTCGCCGGCAATCTGTGCGCGCGCCCGATTGGCCCACTCAGCCTTGTCAACTCCCTGCCGTTTGGGTATACTTTTCCTACCTGAGCACTACAGGGCGACGTCGCCAAGTGGTAAGGCAAGGGTCTGCAAAACCCTCACCGTGGGTTCGAGTCCCACCGTCGCCTCTACAAAAAACGGGAGCAGCACGCTCCCGTTTTCTGTTGGCTGACCGCCGATCGCCGCCCGCTACTCCTCCAGCGTGCTCAGATCGCCTTCGTCCAGGCCCAGCGCGCGCGCCTTGAGCACGCGCCGCATGATCTTGCCGCTGCGTGTCTTGGGCAGCTTGTCCACAAATTCGATCGTCGCCGGCTTGGCGATGGGGCCGACCTCGTGGGCCACGTGGTCACGCAGAATCTCGATCAGGCGCTGCGTCGGCTCGACGCCCTGAGCCAGGATGCAATACGCCTGGATCACGCTGCCGCGCACCTCGTCTGGCATGCCGATCACCGCGGCCTCGGCCACGCTGGGATGGCTGACCAGCGCGCTCTCGACCTCCGCCGTGCCCAGCCGGTAGCCGCTGACCTTGATCACGTCGTCCACGCGCCCGATGACCCAGATATAGCCGTCCTCGTCGCGCTTGGCGCTGTCGCCGGTCATGTACACGCCGGGGAAGCGGCTCCAATACTGCTGCACGTAGCGATCGGGGTCGCCGTAGATGGTGCGCAGCATCCCCGGCCAGGGCGCGGTGATGACCAGGTAGCCCTCCTCATTCGGCCCGACGGGGTCTCCGTCTTCGTTCAGCACGTCCACCTGCACGCCGGGCAGGGGCAGCGTGGCGCTGCCCGGCTTGAGCGGCGTCCCTGGCAGCGGGGTGATCATGAAATGGGCCGTCTCGGTCTGCCACCAGGTGTCCATGATCGGGCAGCGTTCCTTGCCGATGACGCGGTGATACCACTTCCACGCCTCCGGGTTGATCGGCTCGCCGACGCTGCCCAGCAGGCGCAGGCTGCTCAGGTCATGGCGGTTGGGCCAGGCGTCGCCGAAGCGCATCAGGCCGCGAATGGCCGTTGGCGCGGTGTAGAGCACGGTGACGCCGTGCCGCTCGACGATGTCCCACCAGCGGTCGGGGAAGGGATGGTTGGGCGCGCCTTCGTAGAGGACGCTCGTCGCGCCGAGCAGCAGCGGCCCGTAGACGATGTAGCTGTGCCCGGTGACCCAGCCGGGGTCGGCAGCGCACCACCAGGTATCGTCTTCCTTGAGGTCAAACACCCACTTGAGCGTCGTCGCCACGCCGACCATGTAACCGCCGTGCGTGTGCAGGATGGCCTTGGGCCGGCCCGTCGTGCCGCTGGTATAGAGCAGGAAGAGCGGGTCTTCGGCGTCCACCTCCTCGGTGGGGATGCACGTCTCGGCGATGGGCAGCTTCATCAGGTCGTGGTACCACAGGTCGCGGCCCGGCTCCATGTGCACGTCCTGGCCGGTGCGCTTGACGACGATCACCGTCTGGACGGTGGGGCTGCGCTGCAGCGCCTCGTCCATGATCTCCTTGAGCGGCACAATGTTGCCGCGCAGCCATGCGCCGTCGGAGGTGATGGCCACCTTGCTGGCGCTGTCTTCGATGCGTCCGTGCAGCGCCTCGACCGAAAAACCGCCGTAAACGACCGAGTGCACCGCGCCGATCTTGGCGCAAGCCAGCATCGCCACGACGATCTCCGGGATGCGCCCCATGTAGATCGTCACGCGGTCGCCCTTGTTGACGCCCATCGCCCGCAGCACGCTGGCAAAGCGACAGACTTCGCGGGCGAGCTGGTGGTAGGTGAAGCTGCGCTGGTCGTAGTTCTCGCCTTCCCACAGCAGGGCGACCTTGTTGCGCCGCCAGGTGCGCAGATGGCGATCCAGCGCGTTGTGCACAATGTTCACCGCGCCCCCCACGAACCACTGGTAAAAGGGGGCGTTGGAATCGTCGAGCGTCTTCTTCCAGGGGGCGAACCACTCGAATTCCTCGCGGGCAATGCGACCCCACTCTCCGGCCAGGTCAGCGAGCATGGCCTGGTGCTCGGCGTCGTAGTCGGGCAGGTTGGCCTGGCGGACGATAGTCTCCGGTGGATAGTACACTTCGCCAATGAGGGGTTTCGTGCTGACCATGTAATAACCCTCCTTGTATATCATCGAATAAGGCGATCTTTATTATAACAAATTTTGCTGTAATAAACTGGGTTATCCATTTCACAATCGGCGCTGCCCGGCCAGGCTGCTAGAATCACAATGAGACACGAGGAGAACACCATGACCTGGATCGAGTTTGGCCCGGCGGGGCGACAGCATGGCGCGCCGGACTTCCGCCTGGTCTCCACCACCGGTGAGACGGTCAGCCGCGTGCAGTTCCGGCAGCGCACGCACCTGGTTCTGCTCTTTCTGCCGGCTTCTCTGCCGCCCTCGGCGGGCGAAGCGTTGCAGCGCCTGGCCGCCGCGCGCGATGACCTGGCGGAGGCCTCCGCCGCGCTGTATGCGTTGGGTGACTCATCGCTGGCCGGTCGGGTGGCGCTGCCGCTGCTGGTGGACGCAGACGGGGCAGTGCGCCAGGCTTATGCGGCGCTGTTTCCGCCCGACCAGCGCCCGACGAACGCGGAGCCTTTCGCGGTCATCCTGGATCGTTACGGCGCGCCCGCCTTTATCCGGCGCGGCCTGCCGGATGCCAGCGCGATCAGCGAGGAATTTCTGACTCGCGTGTGGGGCCTGGAATACGAGTGCCCGGAGTGAGGGGTCTCTGAGTGGCCCGTGTGGTCATTCTAGAGCGGTCAGCGAACAGCCGTCAGCGAAGGACTCCGACCCGGCACTGCCTGTCGTTGAGTGACGGGATGCGGGGTCTGCATAAAGGACAGACTTCCGAAGTTTCCGGAAACTTCGGAAGTCTGCGCAGGAGCCAGGGCGTCGCAGCGCCCCCACGAATCGCTATCTGCTAGGCGCGCCCGCCCAACTGCTGGTAGAAATGCACCGCCGTCTTCATGCCCCGGTGGAAGTTGCCGAGATGGAAGCGCTCGTTGGGGGCGTGCAGGTTGTCATCCGGCAGTCCGAAGCCCAGCAGCACCGCTGGCGTGCCCAGCGTCTTCTGAAACGTGCCGATGATCGGGATCGAGCCGCCCTCGCGCACGTAGACCGGCGCCGCCCCAAAGCCGAACTCATAAGCGCGCGCCGCCGCCCGGATGTACGGCGAGTCCAGGTCCACGACGACCCAGTTGCCGGTATGCAGCAGGCGCACTTCGCTGCGCACGGTGGGCGGGGTCAGCGCGGCCACGCGATCGGCGACCAGCCGGTAGATCTTCAGCGGGTCCTGGTACGGCACCAGCCGGCAGCTCACCTTCGCCAGCGCCGTATCGGGCAGCACAGTCTTCGACCCCTCGCCCGTCCAGCCGCTGATCAGCCCATTGACTTCCAGCGTGGGGCGAATGCCCAGCCGCTCGTGCAGCTCGTAACCCGCCTCACCCCAGGGGGCGGTCAGGCCGGTTTCGTGTTCCAATCGCTCCAGCGTGAAGGGCACCTTCGCCAGGGCCGTGCGCTGCCCGGCGCTTAGCTCAGCCACGTCGTCGTAGAAGCCGGGCACCGCCACGCGCCCGTCGCCGTCGTGCAGCGCCGCCAGAATCTCGGCCAGCGCTTGGGCGGGGTTGTGGACGATGCCGCCATAGGCCCCGGAGTGCAGGGCGTGCGACGGGCCGAACACCTCAATCTCCATGTAGGTCATGCCGCGCAGCCCGGTCACAATCGAGGGGCGATCGGGGGCCAGGATGTGCGAATCGGAGACGACGACCACATCGGCGGCGAGCAGATCGGCGTGCTGCTCGACAAAAGCGTAGGCGTTGGTCGAGCCGCATTCTTCTTCACCCTCGACCATGAACTTGACATTGACTGGCATCTCCCCGGTCGCCAGCAGGCTCTGTACGGCCTTCATCTGGGTGAAGGTCTGGCCCTTGTCATCGGTGGCGCCGCGCGCGTAGAGCTTGCCATCGCGCACGACTGGCTCGAAGGGATCGCTGCGCCACTGCCTGGCGGGGTCGTCCACCGGCTGCACGTCGTAATGGCCGTAGATGAGCACGGTCGGCGCGCCGGGCGCGCCCAGCCATTCGGCGTAGACGATGGGATGGCCAGGCGTCTCGAAGACCTCGGCGCGGGCCATGCCCATCAGCATGAAGTGGGCGCGCAGCCATTCCGCCGCGTGGCGAACGTCGGCCTTGTGCTCAGAGAGCGTGCTGATGCTGGGGATGCGCAGCCATTCCTTGAGCTGCTCCAGAAAAGCGTCCTGTTGGGCTTCTATATAGTCGTAAGGGGTCATCATAGCTCCTCGCAGTGGTGAGTCATGAGTCTGGAGTCCGGAGTCGTGAGAGACCCTATGGAAAGGTCTGCGTTATGATTTACCTCACCCCTGAGTCCCCTCTCCGCGTGTGAAGAGGGGACTTAACCGCACAGTGACGCCCCCTCTCCGTTTACAGAAAGGGGGCCGGAGGTGAGGTTTCCGCAGGGTCTCCGAGTCCAAAATAGCGGGGCTTTTCGCGACTCACGACTCTCAACCCATGACCCATGACTCATAACTCAATCCGTCCGCCGCCGATTATACCAGCGATCTCTTACGAGCGGGGATTACGCTCGGCGATCAGGCGCAGGCCATCCAGTGTCAGCCAGGGGTCTACCGCGTCGAAGCAGTCGGTCAGCGGGGCGAGAGCCGTCGCGTGGCCGCCGGTGGCGATGGTCCGCGCGCCGCCCAGCTCGGCGCGGATGCGGGCGACGATCCCTTCCACCATCGCCACGTGGCCGATGACCAGCCCGGCCTGCATGGCGTGAATCGTGTTGCGGGCGATCATCGTCGGCGGGGGAACCAGCTCGATCTGCGGAAGCTGCGCCGTGCGGTGGACGAGCGCATCCGCTGTCGTGCCCAGCCCGGCGGCGATCACCGCGCCGACCATCTCACCCGGCTCCCTGACGATAGTGAAGCTGGTCGCCGTGCCGAAGTCAATGACGATGCAGTTGGCCCGGAAGCGCTCGTAGGCGGCCACGGCATCGGCAATGCGGTCGCTGCCCACGCTGTCGGGATGGTCGGTGTTGATGCGGATGCCCGTGTTGATCCGCGCGCTGACCACCACCGGCGGGAAGCCGGTGCGCTGGGCGACCATCGCGCCCAGCCCAGCAGTCAGCGAGGGCACCACGCTGCTGAGCACCGTCTGCTCGAACTGCTCCAGGGCCAGTCCCGCCTCGCTGAGGAAGGTGCGGAACATCACCGCGTACTCGTCCGGCAGGCGCTCGCGCACGGTCTGCACGCGCCAGTGGTGCGTCCAGGTCGCGCCGTCGTGGACGCCGAAGACAATCGTCGTGTTTCCCACATCAATCGCCAGCAGCATAGGCTACCTGTCTTCTGAATTGTTGCCTCGAACCCTGTTAGAGACCATTTGAGAAACTGTTTTCCCTCACCCCTGCACCCCTCTCCCTCACCGGGGAGAGGGGAAATCCTGCGCCTTG